>JAEXZS010000078.1 GCA_023451375.1 Pseudomonadota bacterium | reverse complement strand
CGCCGAGACCGCCCGCAAGCGCGAGGCCGAGGCGCGGCTGGCGCGTGTCGCCGGCCAGTTCGACCAGGCGACGCGCGAACGGGACGCGCTGGGTCCGCTGGAAATCCCCGAGTTGGAGGCGGCTCGCGCCGCGCTGGAAACGGCGCAGACGGACCTGGCCGCCGCACGCCAAGCCGTCGAGGCGGCCGAGGCCCGACGCGGGGACCTGGCCCGCGCCGAGCAGGAGGCCCGCACCGCCGCCCGCGCCGCCGAGGATCGGCTTGGCCGCATCCAGACCGAGGCGCGCGGCCTGGCCCAGCTGCTGGTCACCGGCAAGCGCGACCATCCGCCCGCGCTGGACAAGGTTCGCGCCGACAAGGGCTATGAGCCCGCCCTGGCCGCCGCCCTTGGCGACGATCTGGACGCCGCGCTGGACCCGAAGGCCGCCGCCTACTGGGGCGGGGCCGATGCAACCACGCCCTCGTGGCCCGCCGGCGTCGAGCCCCTGGCGGCTCATGTCCAGGCCCCGGACCAGCTGGCGGCGCGTTTGGCCCTGTGCGGCGTCGCACCCCGCTCCCAGGCGGCCGAACTGGCGAAATCCCTGCCGACCGGCGCGCGCCTGGTGACGGTCGAGGGCGACCTCTATCGCTGGGACGGCTTCGTCAGCCGCGCCGAGGCGCCGCGCCCCGCCGCCGTCCGTCTGGCCCAGCGCACGCGGCTGGCCGAGCTGGAGGCCGAGATCGACAAGGGCAAGCCGGCGCTGGAGCAGGCGCAGGCGACGCAGAAGGCCGCGACCGACGCTTTCCGCGCTGCGGAGGACGAGGTCAAGGCCGCCCGCCTCAGGCCCTTCGCCGCCGACAAGGTCGTCACCGCCGCCCGCGATCGCGTCGAGGCCCTGGCCCGTGAACAGGCTCGCCGGGAGGCCCGCGCCCAGGCGCTGGACGACACCGTGGCCCGGCTTCGGACCGAGGTGGTCGAGGCCCAGGCGGCGCTGGACGCGGCCCAGTCGGTGGCGGCGCCGTCGGAGACGATCGCCGGCCTGCGGGACGAACTGACCGCCGCCCGCGCCGCCGCCGACGCGGCTCGCGCCGCCGCCCAGACCGCCCGCTCGGATCGGGACGCCGAGGCCCGCGACCGCCAGGGTCGAGAGCAGCGGTTGGGCAGCCTCACCCGCGCCCGTGACGGCTGGGTCGCGCGGTCCAAGGACAGCGCCGCGCGGCTGACCGCCCTGGCCCGGGACGCGGAGAAGACCGCCGCCCTGCTGAAGCAGGCCGAGGTGGCCCCGCAAGGCTTCTCCCAGCAGCGCGGCAGGCTGCTGGATGCGCTGACCACGGCCGAGCAGCGCAAGCAGGCCTCGTCCGACGCCATGGCCGAGGCCGAGACGGCCGCGATGGAGGCCGACCGCGCCTCCCGCGCCGCCGAGACGGCCGCGTCCCAGGCCCGCGAGGCCCGCGCCGGCCTGGCCGCCCGCGCCGAGGCCGCCGCCGAGAAGCTGGCCGAGGCCGAGGCGACGGTCCGTGACACCGCGCAGATGTCGCCGGAAGAGCTGGGCCGGAAACTGACTGACGACGCCATCGCCCGCCCGCCCGACGCCGCGGGGGCCGAGAGCCTTCTCTACGCACTGGAGCGCGAGCGCGAGGCGCTGGGCGCCGTGAACCTGCGCGCCGAGGACGAGGCGGTCGAATACGGCGATCGGCTGCAGAGCATGAAGTCCGAGCGGATCGACCTGACCCAGGCGATCGCCAAGCTGCGCGACGGCATCGACGAGCTGAACGCCGAGGGTCGCGAGCGGCTGGTGGCGGCGTTCGACGTGATCAACGCCAACTTCAAGGCCCTGTTCGAGGCCCTGTTCGGCGGCGGCCAGGCCGAGCTGAAGCTGGTCGAGAGCGACGATCCGCTGGAGGCCGGGCTGGAGATCTACGCCTGCCCGCCCGGCAAGCGGCTGTCGGTCATGAGCCTGATGTCGGGCGGCGAGCAGGCCCTGACGGCGGCGGCCCTGATCTTCGGCGTCTTCCTGGCCAATCCGGCGCCGGTCTGCGTGCTGGACGAGGTCGACGCTCCGCTGGACGACGCCAATGTGGACCGCTTCTGCCGCATGCTGCACGAGATGCGCAGCCGCACCGACACCCGCTTCATCGTCATCACCCACAATCCGGTGACCATGAGCCGCATGGACCGCCTGTACGGCGTCACCATGCCCGAGCGCGGCATGAGCCAGCTGGTCAGCGTCGACCTGCACCAGGCCGAGAAGCTGGTCGCGTGACGATCCTGCCCCGAGGAGCGCAGCGGAACGGGGGAGAGGGACCGCGCGCAGCGTGGTGGAGGGTCTGGGGCGTCGCGGCCTTGCTGGCGGCCTCGCCCGTCCTGGCGGAGCCCCAGCTGGTCGAGACCGGGGTCGGGCGGTTCGCGGTGTTCGCGGATGCGGCCTCGGTCGAGCGGCAAGGCGACAGCGCCCGGATGCGCGGGCTGCAGGTGGCGGAACAGGGGTTCGAGGTCGGCGGCGTCGCCTATGTCGGCGGCTGGTCGTGGTGGGCCTTCGACTGCGCGACGGCGACGGCGGACCGGCTGGACTTCGCCGCCCTGCGCGCCGACGGCGGCGAGGGGCCGGCCATGGCCGATCCCGCCCCGGCCTATCCCGCCGCGCCGGGTGGCGACGCGGCCGAGCTGCTGGCGGTCGCCTGCGGGGGGACGCCGGCGACGGAGACGCTGTCGCTGGACGAGGCGATCCGTCGGGGCCAGGCGGCGCTGACCCCCTGAGATCAGGCGTCGCCGGCGTCCGGGCTGCCGCCGGGGGTGGCCATGGGGATGTCGGAGCGCGCGGCCGGAGCGCGCGGCGAAGACGAACCCTGATCCCATTCCAGCCGGTCGCGCGGCAGGGCCTCGCGGCAGTGGTCGCGCATGAAGGCCATCAGCTTCTCGCGGATCTCGCAGCGCAGGTCGAAGGCCATGCCGGCGGAGCGCGCGCTGGCAAGGCAGCGGACCTGCAGCACCCGCTCGGTGATGTCGGTGACCTGCATCACCTGCACCTCGCCGTCCCACAGCTTCGACGCCTTGACGATGTCCTCGAAGGCCGCGCGCAGCCGGTCGATCGGCGCCTCGTAGTCGACATAGAAGAAGGCCGTGCCGATCAGGCGGGCGTTCTCGCGCGTCCAGTTCTGGAACGGCTTGGTGATGAAGTAGCTGAGCGGCAGGACCATGCGCCGCCAGTCCCACAGCTTGACCACCACATAGGTGGAGGTGATCTCCTCCACATTGCCCCACTCCCCTTCCACGATGACGGCGTCGTCGATGCGGATCGGCTGGGTCAGGGCGATCTGGATGCCGGCGACCATGTTGGTCAGGATCGGCTGGAGCGCCAGGCCGGCGATGATGCCGACCACGCCGGCCGAGGCCAGCAGGCTGACGCCCCACTGGCGGAAGCCGGAAATGGTCATCAGCGCCAGGCCGACGGTGACGATGAACAGCACCACCTTGGCCACCCGCTGCAGGATGCGGGTCTGGGTCAGGTGCTTGCGGGCGACGAGGTTGTCCTCGGTGGCGATGTTGAACCGCTTCAGGTGCATCACCGTCCACATGTCCAGCACGCCCGAGGCCAGCCAGCCGAGCGTCAGGATGAAGAGGAACAGCAGCACGTCGCGGATGTCCTCGGACGGAGCCGGGTCCATGGGCGAGACGGTCACGCCGATGCCGACGCCGATGATGATGATCAGGATGCGCAGCTTCAACCGCGCCCGCTCCACCACGCCGCGCCAGAAGACGTCCTTGTTCTTCACCACCCGACGTAGGACGGCGAAGGCGATCTTGTGCGTCAGCCAGCCGCCGCCGACAAAGACCAGCAGCACCAGGGCGATCACCGCCCATTCAGGCAGCCAGTCGAAGCGACGCCACAGCGCGAGAACCTCGCGGGTCAGGTTGGTGATTTCAGGAGGCATCCGCGCCTAACGCTCCAGAACCGTTCGAGTTGACCCGTCAGCGCCGCGCGGTCGCCTCGACCAGGTCGGCCAGGCGCCGGACGGCGTCGGGGATGGCGGCGGTGCGGGCCGCCGCCGACATGGCCGCGAGGCGGACGGGATCGGGCAGGACGGCCGCCAGGCTCGCCGTCAGAGCGTCGACGGTCAAGTCGTCCTCGAGGATCATCTCGGCGGCGCCGGCGTCGACCAGGGCCTTGGCGTTGAGGCGCTGGTGGTCGTCGGTGGCGATCTTGAGCGGGATCAGCACCGACGGCAGGGCCGCGACCGCCAGCTCGGCGCAGGTCGAGGCGCCGGCGCGGCCGATGACCAGATGGGCGCGCGACAGCCGGTCGGCCATGTCGCGGAAGAAGGGGGCGACCTCGGCCTCGACCCCGGCCTCGAGATAGATCTGGCGGGCGGCTTCCAGCGTCTCGGGCCGCGACTGCTGCTGGACCTTCAGGCGACGGCGGATCGTCTCGGGCAGGGCGGCCAGGGCGCGGGGCGCGGTCTCGGACAGGATGCGGGCGCCCTGGCTGCCGCCGGTGACCAGCACATGGATCGGACCGCCCTCGACCGGCGCGGCGTAGGCGCGGTCGAACAGGGCGCGGATGTCGGCGCGCACCGGGCTGCCCACCACGTGAAGGCGGCCCTGGGCCTTGTCCGGAGCCCGCTCCAGCGTGGGGAAGGCCGAGGCGACCTGGTTCACATAGGGGGCCAGGATGCGGTTGGTGCGGCCCAGCACGGCGTTCTGCTCATGGATCACGGTCGGCCGCTGGGCGGTGACGGCGGCGACCAGGGCCGGCGCGGACGGATAACCGCCGAAGCCGACGACCACGTCGGCGCCCAGCCGTTCGAAGGCGTCGCGGGCCTGCATCACGCCCTTGAAGATGGCGACGCCCGCCTTGACCAGCCCCAGCGGGCCGGAGCCCGTGGCCGCGTCCAGCGCCAGCCGTTCCTCGGCCGGAAAGGCGTGGGCGTACTGCTGGCCGCGATGGTCGGTGGCCAGAACCACGCGCCAGCCGCGCGTCGCCAACTCGCGCGCCAGGGCCTCGGCCGGGAACATATGGCCGCCGGTGCCGCCGGCGGCGACGACGCAGAGCTTGGACATGGAGGTCTCCGGGAAAAACACCGTCTGAATAGTGTGAATCGTCTGAAATCCGGACGGGGGAGCGGAAAAGACAGTCTGAATGGTGTGAATTGTCTGAAATCGGGTGGTCGGTATTCTCCTGTCGTCATCCTCGGGCTCGGCCCGAGGATCGGATGGTCCGCCGCGCGCGATTGAACCGGACGGCTGTCTCGCCCTTCGCCCGATCCTCGGGTCCAAGCCCGAGGATGACGGAGGGGCCGGCCGGACAATGATCGCACTGTTTGGAAGCGTGAGAGGCAAAAGGCTGATCAGAGACGCGGAAGCGTTGATTTGCCTCGACTTCATCAGCCGAAAAATGATGGGAGCGGCTACAGCAGCCGCCGGCGCCGGCCCGGCAGGCTGGCGCCCGGCTCATAGGCGCCCGGGCGGCGGCGGGTCAGGGCCAGGGCGAAGCCCATAGTCAGGCCCATGGCCACCATGGAGGAGCCGCCGTAGCTGATGAAGGGCAGGGTCATGCCCTTGGTCGGGATCAGGTTCAGATTCACCGCCACATTGATGCTGGCCTGCAGCCCGATCAGCATGAACAGACCCGCCGCCGCCGTCTGCTCGAAGGAGTCGGTCAGCTTCATCGCCCGGCGCATCCCGCGAATGACGATGAAGGCGTAGAGGCCGATCATCGCCAGGCTGAGCACCAGGCCGAACTCCTCGGCGCCGACGGAATAGATGAAGTCGGTGTGCAGGTCGGGGACGTGGCGCTTCATCACCCCCTCGCCGACCCCCCGCCCCAGCAGGCCGCCCGCGCGGATGGCCTCCGACGCCGCGTCGATCTGGTGGGTGTCGGTGCTCTCGGGCGAGAAGAAGCGGCTGAGGCGGTCGCGCATGTGGCCGAAGACGAAATAGAGCGACACCAGCCCCGCCATGCCCAGGCTGGCCAGCACCGCCATCCACTTGAACGGCACCCCGGCCATGAAGAAGACGGCCATGAAGGTGGTGGTGATCAGCAGGGTCTGGCCGATGTCGGGCTGGATCAGCAAGAGGCAGACGGTCAGGGCGTAGAAGCCGAACGCGATGGTGACGCCGGGCACGCCCTGGCCCTTCTGCGCCTCGGCGAACATCCAGGCGGCGAAGACGATCAGGCCGGGCTTGGCGAACTCGGACGGCTGGAGGCTGAACGGGCCCAGGTTCACCCAGCGCGCGGCGCCCTTCACCGTGTCGCCGATGAACGGCAGGGCCATCATGACGACGATGGCGCCCAGCAGCGCCAGGAAGGCGATGCGTCGCACGCCGCGCGGCGACATCAGCGAAGCGGCCAGCATGGCGACCAGGCCGGCGCCGGCGAAGACCATCATGCGCCAGGAATAGTGGAAGGGATCGGTGATCGACTCGTCCGCCAGGATCGCCGCCGGGCTGGAGGCGAAGCTGAGCGCGACGCCCAGCCCCATCAGCGCCAGGGCCGCGCCGAGCAGGCCCCGGTCGACGGTCCAGAACCAGCGCGCGACCAGGCTCTGGTCGTTGCGCGAGAAGGCGGGGACGTAGGACGCGCTCATGATGCGGTCTCCGGCGTGGCGCCGAGGTTGAGGACGGCGGCGCGGAAGGCCTCTCCCCGCGCCTCGAAGTCGGGGTACTGATCGAAGCTGGCGCAGGCGGGCGAGAGAAGGACGATCTGGGGACCGCCGGCAGCGGTCGCATCGGCGGCGGCGGCGATGACGGCGGCGTCGATGGTGTGGGCGATGGCGTGCGGCGTATCGCCCAAAGTGGCGGCGAAGGCCTCGGCCGCCTCTCCGACCAGATAGGCCTTCGTCACGCGCGGGAAGAGGTCGGCCAGGTCGCCGATGCCGCCGTCCTTGGGCTTTCCGCCGGCGATCCAGAAGACGGACGGGTAGCTGGACAGGGCCTGCCGCGCGGCGTCGGCGTTGGTGGCCTTGGAGTCGTTGATGAAACGGACGGAGCCGATCCGGCCGACGGCCTCCATGCGGTGGGCCAGGCCGGGAAAGGTCATCAACCCTTGGACGGCGGCGTCATGCGGCACGCCCAGCGCGCGGGCGGCGGCGTAGGCGAAGGCGGCGTTCTGGGCGTTGTGACGGCCGGGCAGCGAGCGCGCGGCGGTGAGGTCGGCCAGGATCGCGCCTGCCGACCGTAGGTATCCTGGCTCGACCTCTATTCCGCTCATCCCGGCGAAAGGCGGGACCCAGTCCTTTGGGCGTTCCGACGGTTTAGATGCGGCAGAGCGCTGATCCCCGACATCGTGTTCTGACGAAAGCACTGGGTGCCGGCTTTCGCCGGGATGAGCGGAGGAAATGGTGATGACACGCTGAGGCAGCGCCTCCGCGATCTCCCGTCCCCAGCGCTCGTCCACGCCCACCAGCGCCACCGCATCCGGTCGTTGCGCCTGGAATATCCGCCGCTTGGCCGCGACATAGCCGTCCATGCCGCCGTGGCGGTCCAGGTGGTCAGGGCTGATGTTGGTCAGGATGGCGACGTCGGGGGCGAAGGTGTCGGTCAGGTCCAGCTGATAGCTGGAGACCTCGATCACATAGACGGCGCCGGCCGTGGGGGCCGGCAGGGCCAGGACGCCGATGCCGATGTTGCCGCCGACATGGACGGCCAGGCCGGCCGACTTCAGCACCCAGCCGATCAAGGCCGTGGTGGTGGACTTGCCGTTGGTGCCGGTGACGGCGACAACCCTGGGGCGCTGGGCCGGCGGCAGGGCGGCGATCGCGCGGGCGAACAGCTCCACGTCGCCGAGAACGGGGACGCCGGCGGCCTTCGCCCTGTCGACCGTCCAGTGCGGCTTGGGATGGGTCAGGGGGGCGCCGGGCGACAGGACCAGGGCGGCGAAGCCGGACCAGTCGGCGGCGGTCAGGTCCTCGACGGCGAACCCCTCGGCCTCGGCCTGCATCCGGCCCGAGACGCCGTCGTCCCACAGGATGGGGATCGCGCCCCCGGCCTGGAGCGCGCGCGCGGCGGTGATCCCCGACCGTCCCAGGCCGAAGACCGCGACCCGCCTGCCCTCGAAGCCGGGAACGGGGATCATGGCGTCAACGCAGCTTCAGCGTCGAGAGGCCGACCAGCGCCAGCGCCCCGGCGATGATCCAGAAGCGGATGACCACGGTCGATTCCGGCCAGCCCATCTTCTCGAAATGATGGTGGACCGGCGCCATCAGGAAGATGCGCTTGCCGGTCAGCTTGAAGTAGCCGACCTGGATCATGACCGAGGCCGCCTCGGCCACGAACAGGCCGCCGACAATGCCCAGCACCAGCTCGTGCTTGGTGGTGACGGCGATGGCGCCCAGCGCGCCGCCCAGGGCCAGCGAGCCGGTGTCGCCCATGAAGATTTTGGCGGGCGGGGCGTTGTACCAGAGGAAGCCGGCCCCCGCCCCGATCATGGCGGCGCAGAAGATGGCCAGCTCTCCCGAGCCGGGCACGTGGTGGATCTGCAGATATTCCGAGAAGACGAAGTTGCCCGCCAGATAGCTGATCACCCCGAAGGCGGCGGCGGCCATCATCACCGGCACCGTCGCCAGGCCGTCCAGCCCGTCGGTCAGGTTCACGGCGTTGGAGAAGCCCACGATGGTGAAGGCGGCGAAGGCCACGTAGAACCAGCCGATGTTCAGCAGCACCGCCTTGAAGAACGGAAAGGCGATCGATGTCTCCAGCCCCGGCGAGGTCGGCGACCGGGTCATCCACAGCACGGTCAGCACGCCGGCGACGACGGCCACCACGGTCTGGGCCGCGAGCTTCTGTTTCGAGGTCAGTCCTGCCGAGGTCTGTTTGGTCACCTTGGCGTAGTCGTCGATGAAGCCCAGCACGCCGAAGGCCGCCGTCACGAAGCTGACGATCCAGATGTAGGGGTTGGTCAGGTCGCCCCACAGGAAGACCGCCACGCCGATGCCGGCCAGGATCATCAGCCCGCCCATGGTGGGGGTGCCGACCTTGGACAGGTGGCTGACGGGGCCGTCGTCGCGGATCGGCTGGCCCCGGCCCTGCTTGGCGCGGATCCAGTTGATGAAGCGGCTGCCCATGGCCACCGCGACGATCATGGCCGTGGCCAGCGCCAGGGCGACGCGCACCGTCTGATACTGGATCAGGTTCAGCAGCGGATACTGGTGCGCGATGTCGGCGTAATAGAGATACAGGAGATAAAACATCGGGGTTTCCCTATCGCGTCGCGCGCGGCGCGCCGCTGTTTGAGGGGGCGGCGCTGTTCAGGTCGGCCAAGGCCTCGGCGATCAGCGACGCCTTCGACCCGTTGGAACCCTTGACCATGACGATATCGCCGGGCGCGACCAGCATCGCCGCCTCGGCCGCCAGTTCCGCGGCGGTCTCGCGCCACAGGCCGCGCCGGGAGACCGGCAGGGCCTCGTGGAGCCAGCGCATCTGCGGCCCCGCGGCGTGGACCAGGTCGAGGCCGGCGGCGTCGATGGACGCGGCCAGGCCCTCGTGCAGGGCGCGGCTCTGGTCCCCCAGCTCCAGCATGTCGGTCAGGACCACGACGCGGCGGCCGGACGCGGGGCGGGCGCCCAGGCTCCTGAACCCCGCCGCCATCGACAGCGGATTGGCGTTGTAGCTCTCGTCGATCAGGGTGAAGGCGCCGCCGGCGATGGCGACCGTCCGCGTCTGGCCGCGACCGGCCAGCGGCTGGAAGCCGGCCAGGGCCTGCAGCCCCGTCTCCAGCGACACCTCCAGGGCGTCGAGCATCAGCAGGACGCACAGGCTGTTCAGGCCCCAGTGGGCGCCGGACTGGGCCAGGCGGTATTCCAGCGGCTTGCCGAACAGCTCGGCGGAGACGGTCGCGCCCTCGGCGTCAGGGCGGAAGTCCAGCAGGCGCGCGTCGTGGCCGGAACCGGAGCCGAAGGTGAGCAGCCGCGCGCCTTGCCGCTTGGCCGCGTCACACAGCAGGCCGGAGAAGGCGACGTCGCCGTTGGCCACGGCCGCGCCGCCGGGAACCAGGCCTTCGAAGATGGAGGCCTTTTCGCGGGCGACGCCGGCCTCGCCGTCGGCGAAGGCCTCGATGTGCACCGGGCCGACGGTGGTGACGCAGGCGGCGTGGGGGGCGACGAAGCGCGACAGGGGGGCGATCTCGCCGGGCGCGTTCGTGCCGATCTCGAAGACGGCGCGCCGGGTCTCCACCGGCATGCGCGCCAGGGTCAGGGGCACGCCGATGTGGTTGTTGTAGCTCTTGATCGAGGCGTGGGCCAAGCCTCCATCATGCCGCCCGGCCAGGTCGAGACCGGCCTTGATCGCCTGGGTGACGCTGGTCTTGCCGACGCTGCCGGTGACGGCGCCGCGCTTCACATGAGGCGCGCGTTCACGGGCGGCGACGCCCAGCGCCTCGAGCCCGCGCAGCGCATCGGGGACGACCACATAGGCCCCGCCTTCGACCGGCCGTTCGACCAGGGCGGCGGACGCGCCCGCGGCGAAGGCGGCGGCGGCGAAGTCGTGGCCGTCGCGCGCGCCCTTCAGGGCCAGGAACAGGTCGCCCGGGACGATCTCGCGGCTGTTGTAGGTCAGGCCGCCGATGGGGCGGTCGTCGCCGTGCAGCGCGCCGCCCGTGGCGGCGGCGACTTCGGCGGCCGTCCAGAGCGGGCGGGCGGCGGCGGTTTCAGGCATGGAGCGACAGGGCCTCGGACGCGACGGACACGTCATCGAACGGGTGGGTCACGCCGCCGACGATCTGACCCTGCTCATGCCCTTTTCCGGCGATCACCACCACATCTCCGTCGCGCATCATCTCCACGGCGGCGGCGATGGCGGCGCGGCGATCGCCGATTTCGAGCGCCTGGGGGCAGCCGGCGCGGACCTCGGCGCGGATGGCGGCGGGTTCTTCCGAACGCGGATTGTCATCGGTGACGATGGCGACGTCGGCCAGACGGCCCGCGACGGCGCCCATCTGGGGTCGCTTGCCCCGGTCGCGGTCGCCGCCGGCGCCGAACACCACGATCAGCCTTCCGGCCGCATGCGGGCGCAAGGCGGTCAGCACCGTCTCCAGCCCGTCGGGGGTGTGGGCGTAGTCGACGTAGACCTCGCCGCCGCGCCGTTCGCCGCCGCCGACGCGCTCCAGCCGCCCGCGCGCGCCGCTGAGGCTTTCCAGCGCGCCGATCACTGCGTCCGGCCGGTCGCCCGCCGCGATGCACAGCCCCGCCGCCACCAGGGCGTTGGAGGCCTGGAAGGCGCCGGCCAGCGGCAGCAGCACCTCATGGATATCGCCGCGCGCGTCCAGCGTCAGTCGCTGGCCCTCCGGCACGGCGCGGCGGCCGATCAGGGTCAGGTCGCGCCCCCGCTCGCCCACGCCCATCACGCCCAGCCCGGCCATGATGGAGGCGGAGGCGAAGGCCGAATAGGCCCCGGAATCGGCGTTCAGGACCGCCGTGCGTCCGCGCGGCAGCAGGGTGTCGAACAGGCGCAGCTTGGCGGCGCGATAGGCCTCCATGTCGCCGTGATAGTCGAGGTGATCCTGCGTCAGGTTGGTGAAGGCCGCAGCCTTCAGCGCCACCCCGTCCACGCGCCGCTGGTCGATGCCGTGCGACGAGGCCTCCAGCGCCAGATGGGTGACGTCCTTGCGCGCCAGCTCGGCCATCAGCCGCGCCGCCTCGGCCGCGTCGGGGCTGGTCAGGCCCGGGCCGGTCAGGGCGTAGGTCTTGTCGCCCTTCTGGCCGATCAGGCCCAGGGTGCCCATGCTGGCCGACTTGTGGCCGACGGCGGCCCAGATCTGGCGGCAGAAGGTCGCCACCGAGGTCTTGCCGTTGGTGCCGGTGACGGCGACGCAGGTCCTGGGCTGGGTCCCGTAGAAGCCGCGCGCGGCGATGGCGTAGGCCCGGCGCACGTCGCCCGAGGTGACCAGCACGGGCGCCGCCTCCGCCGGAGTGTCGGCCGGGGCCAGCACGGCGGCCGCGCCCTGGGCCAGCGCCTGGGGAATGAAGGCCCGGCCGTCCGCCGCCGTTCCGGGCAGGGCGACGAACAGGGCGCCCGGCCCGACCTTGCGGCTGTCGGCCGTGACCGCCGTGATCACCGGGTCCGAGACGACGTCGCGGCGCAACAGGTCGGAGAGGCGAACGGCGCTCACTGACCGTCCCCTTCCACGTCCTGGTATTCGGGGATCTTCTGCCCGTCGGCCGTGCGCCAGTGATCGGCGCGGCGTTCCACACCCAGGAAGCCGGCGATCCGGTCGGCGATGCGGCCGACGGCGGGCGCGGCGACATAGCCGCCGGTGCGCGGGTACTTCCCGGGTTCGTCCATGACGATCAGGATGGCGTAGCGCCTGGCCGTCAGCCGGCCGTCGACCGGGAAGACGGCGGCGAAGGAGCCGACCGCGTGGGTCGGGTCGTAACGGCCGTTGACCAGCTTGTTGGCCGAGCCGGTCTTGCCCCCGACCCGCAGGCCCGGCGCGTCGGCGAAACCACCCGACCCCTTGACGACGTTGCGGCGCAGCAGGTCGAGCAGGGTGCGCGAGGTGTCCTCGGTGACGATCTGGCGCGGCTGGGCGTTCAGGGCGCCGCCGCGACGCAGGCTGAGGGGCACCATGCGGCCGCCGTTGGTCAGGGCGCCCATGGCCTGGATCACCTGGGCCGGCGTGACCATGACGCCGTAGCCGAAGGACAGGGACGCCAGTGTGGAGTCGCTCCAGTTGCGCGGCACGACCGGGCGGGCGGATTCCTTCAGCTCGATCGAGGCGGCGTCCAGCAGGCCCAGCCGCTCGAAATAGTCGCGCATCCGGTTGGGACCCATCTGCAGCGCCAGCTGCGACGTGCCGATGTTGGAGGAGTGCAGATAGACCTCCTCCAGCGTCATGACCCGGTTCTGGGCGTGGAAGTCCTTGATCTTGCGGTTGCCGATCTGCAGCGCCTGGGAGGCGTCGAACAGGGTGTTCATGTCCGCCAGGCCCAGGTCCAGCCCGGCCGCGACGGTGAAGGTCTTGAACACCGAGCCCATCTCGTAGTGGCCCGAGACGGCGCGGTTCAGCGTCGCCCCGTCCGGCGCCGCGGCGCGGTTCTGCTGGGTGAAGGTCGGCCAACTGGCCATGCCCAGGACCTCGCCCGTCTGAACGTCGGTGACGATGCCGACCGCGCCCTTGGCCTGGTTCTCGATGGCGGCGGCGGCCAGTTCGTTCTCCAGCACGCCCTGGACGCGCAGATCGATGGACAGGGGGAAGCTTTCGCCCCGCTGGCCGGCCGCGCGGATCTCGTCGTTGAAGGCCAGTTCGGCGCCGGATACGCCCACGCCGCCGGTATCGGCGTCGCCGATCAGGTGAACGGCCGAGGTTCCCAGCGGATAGGCGCGGCGGTCCTCGGGCTCGAAGGTGACGCCGCCCAGGGCCAGGTCGTGCACCGCCGCCTTCTCGCCCGGCGTCAGGCCGTTCAGGACCACCAGCCGCCGCTCGCCGCCCAGGACCTTCTTCAGGCGGGCGTCCGAGACGCGCGGCAGGGCGCGGCGGATCTGGCGATAGGCCAGATCCCGGTCCCACACCTCGGCGGGGTCGATGTAGAGGCCGTAGTGGATGATGTTGGCCGCCAGCAGCTGGCCGTTCCGATCGGTCAGGTCGCCGCGCACCAGGGCGTTGGGGTCGGCGCCCGCCCAGCGACCGCCCGCTTCGGCCAGCAGGGCGCGATAGCCGGCGCCGACGGCCAGGGCCGCGAACACCGCCGAGAAGACCATCATGATCAGGAAGATGCGAACGCGGGTGTCGTCTTCCGGCCGGGCATCGGCGCGCGCGCGCTCGAAGCCGTGCTCGAGGCGCAGCACCAGTTCCGACAGCCCGCGCCAGAACGGCGAAAGTCGACCCTGGAGGTCGACGTTCGGCTGGGGGCGATAGGCGCGGTGATCCTGGTCCTGGACGCTCACTGTGCGGCCTCCCCGGGCGGGGCGGCGGGCGATGTCGGCGATGGCGCGGGCCGGGGGGCGGACGGGGCCGCCTCCACCTTGAGCTCGGGCAGGTCGTCGGCGTCGGCCTGGCGTTTCACGTCGACCGGACCGAGGCCGATCTCGCGCGACAGGGCCTCCAGCCGGGCCGGCTGTTCCAGTCGGGCGGCCTCGGCCTTCAGCAGGCGCACGCGCTGGGCGTTCTC
This sequence comes from Pseudomonadota bacterium, assembly GCA_023451375.1. Classification (GTDB taxonomy): domain Bacteria; phylum Pseudomonadota; class Alphaproteobacteria; order Caulobacterales; family Caulobacteraceae; genus Brevundimonas. The sequence continues at coordinate 234,083 of JAEXZS010000078.1, read as the reverse complement.
GCGGATCTCGCGCTCCAGCTGGGCGATGCGGGCGCTCTCGCGCGCCGCGCCGGCCTTGGCGACATAGACCGACATGACCATGACCGCGACCAGGGCCACGCCGATGATCTCGATCCAGCGCACGCCGCGGACCTTCCAGTCCATGAGCCGCTGCAGCACCGTCTTGCGGTAGGCGAAGGGGCCGGCCGTCGTCATGCCGCCGCCCTCCAGGCCGGGGCCTCGGTGCGGATCGCCGCGCGCAGCTTGGCCGAACGGGCGCGCGGGTTGGCGGCGCGCTCTTCGTCGGTCGCCTCGCGGGCGCCCTTGAAGGCCAGGACGAAGCTGGGCTTGCGGGTCTCGACGGCGGCGGGGGCGTGGCGCGATCCGCCGGGCGCATTGCCGCTGCGTTCGGTCAGGAAGGCCTTGACGATGCGGTCTTCCAGCGAATGGAAGGTGACGACCGCCAGGCGGCCGCCGGGCGCCAGGGTCGCCTCGGCGGCGGCGAGCCCGCGTTCCAGCTCGCCCAGCTCGTCGTTGACGGCGATGCGCAGCGCCTGGAACACGCGCGTGGCCGGATGGATGGGCGCGCCGCGACGGCCGCCCAGCGCCTTTTCGACGACCTCGGCCAGGTCCAGGGTGTGGGTGAAGGGCTGTTCGGCGCGGCGGCGCAGGATGGCGCTGGCGACGCGGCCCGACTGGCGCTCCTCGCCGTACAGCTTGAAGATATGGGCCATGGGACCGTGGTCCCAGGTGTTGACGATGTCGGCGGCGGTCTGCCCCTCATCCGACATGCGCATGTCCAGCGGGCCGTCGCGCATGAAGGAAAAGCCCCGCTCTGCCTGGTCCAGTTGCATCGACGAGACGCCGATGTCGAACACTGCGCCGTCCAGCCGCGCCTTGCCGCTGTCGGCGAAGGCCTCGGCCAGGCCTGAGAACGGGGTGCGGACCAGCTGGAACCGGCCGGGGAAATCATCGGCCACGGCGTCGGCGTGCGGCTGGACCGTGGGATCGCGGTCCAGGGCGATGACCTCGGCGCCGGTCTTCAGGATGGCGCGGGTGTAGCCGCCCGCGCCGAAGGTGGCGTCGATCATGACGTCGCCGGGGCCCGGCTTCAGGGCGTCGAGCACCTGGTCCAGCAGCACGGGGGCGTGAGGCGCGGACGGATTCACGAACCACCCCCCGCCAGCTTCATCTGCGCCTGCAGCTTCAGGGCGCCGATCTGGGCCATGCCGGCCTTGGCCAGGGCGCGCTGTTCGGCGCGGCGCGCGGCCCACTTGGCCTTGTCCCAGATCTGGAAACGATCGTTCAGGCCGACGATCACCACCGTATCGCCCAGGCCCGCCTCTTCGCACAGGGCCTCGGGCAGGGTGATGCGGCCGCCGGAATCGAAGGCCAGGCGCACCTGCTCGCCCATCACCTGCCATTCCAGCGCCGAGCGCTCGGCCGAGCCGAACGGCAGGGATTCGATCATCTGGGCATAGACGGCGAACAGCCGGTCTCCGCCGGCCTCCAGGCAGTCGGCCTCGATCGAAGGGAAGAGGAAGACCCCGCCGGCGGCGCCGTTTTCGGCCGTGCGGAAGTCGTTCGGGATCAGGAGACGGCGCTTGCCGTCCAGCTGCTTCTCGTAGGTCGAGAGAAACACGCCCTGCCCCATCGAGCCCGTCGGCCCGTCCCTAGACGCCGGGACGCACGCCCACCGCGCACGCCTCTCAGCCCCGTCTCATGGCGGATGGGATACCATGGGACAGAATGGGTCTCAATGGGATTGGTAACTCTACTTAACCATGTTGCAGGTCCGCGGCGCCCTCAACACTGGCGCGCTTCTGGAACATACACAGAACAGGATAAGTATTCACAGCCTGTGCAGGTTTCTGGACCCGCCAATGCGGACAAGGCGTTAACGGCGGAGCCGCCTGTGGACGCCCTCGACGGCGGCGGAAATTGGGGATCAAACGGCCTCAAACAGCGCAACGCGCGATAGGCCAAAAGAAATCTCGGCCTCAAGCAGCGCGAAGCGCGGTAGGCCAAGAAAAATGCCAGACGGCCTATAAGCCGGGTTCTGTTCCGTCCCCGAACCGAAGCTTGGAGAGCGGCGACGATCATTCCTCTGGACCGCCCATTGCTGGACGGTTCTCGCGACCTACCCGGACGTCTGGGGCGGTGAACCCCGCGAAGTCAGAACGAATCCTGGCTCCGCGCGACGTCCCTATTTGGTCTTGCTCCAGGCGGGGCTTGCCATGCCGCCGACGTTGCCGCCGACGCGGTGGGCTCTTACCCCACCCTTTCACCCTTGCCGCCCGCGAACGGACGGCGGTTTGCTTTCTGTGGCGCTATCCCTCGGGTCGCCCCGGGCGGAGGTTATCCGCCGCCTTCTCACCGTGGAGCCCGGACTTTCCTCGACGGGAGCAAGCCCCCGCCGCGACCGCCCGGCCGTCTGACGCGGGCTAGATGCGCGCTGCGACGCGTGACGTCAATCCAGCACCCCGGTCACGCTCTCGACGCTGGCGAGTTGCAGCAGGCCGACCAGGCGGGCGCGGGTCTCGCCGTCGGCGACGCCGTCGACGCGGGCCGGGCGCCAGTGGCGCTGGAAGGCGCGGACGGTGGTCTCGGTCTCGGCGTCGTAGTCGGGGCCCGGCTTCAGCCCGTAGCCCAAGCGGTGCAGGCCCGCGCGCAGGACCATGACGCCGATGCCCTCGTCGCCCGTCTGCAGCAGGCCGGTCAGGGCGGCGACCCGCTCGGCGGCGGGCTCGAACCACAGGCCGTGGCCGGCCTCTGCCAACCGCTTCCAGGGGAAGAGTTCGCCGGGGTCCGCCTTGCGGTCCGGCGCCAGGTCGGAGTGGGCGATGATGCGATTGTCGGGGATGGTCCAGCGGTCGCGGACGGCGGCGACCAGGGCGGTCAACGCGGCGATCTGGGCCTCGGGAAAGGGGCGGTAGCCGAACTCGTGGCCCGGGTTGACGACCTCGATCCCGATGGAGGCGGCGTTGACGTCGTCCTCGCCCCGCCAGACGCCGCGTCCGGCATGCCAGGCCCGGTGTTCCTCGGGTACGAGTTGGAAGACGCGGCCGTCCTCCTCGACCAGATAGTGGGCCGAGACCCCGGCGTCCGGGTCGCGCAGCCGCGCCAGGGCGGCCTCCCCCGTCTGCATGCCGGTGTAGTGCAGCACCAGCATGTCCGGGGGCCCGCGCCGCGCATCGAAATTCGGCGACGGCGCCTGGACGAGGTCGATCATCGGGTGACGGCCGTCAGCGGCCGTGGCGTTCCCAGCCGTAGGCGACCCAGGTGTCGCCGACCTTCTGCGCCTCGATCACCTCGGGGTCGGTCGCGCGGCGGCGCAGGATCATGGTGCGGCGCGCGCGCAGGGCCAGGCCGGCCAGGAAGACCAGGACCCCGGCGATGACGGCGATGACGGCGACGGCGGCGGCGGTGAAGATCGCCAGCAGCGCGCCGACGGCCAGCGCCGCCGCGCCCGCGACCAGGCCGCCCAGCCACATCACCGAGGCGACGAAGCCGTTGGGGCGGCGGCGCGCGGCGAAACCGATGGCGGCGAGACGTTCAGGCTGGAACATGGCGGGTCCTCATGGGCGCTGCTTGAACGCCGAACTTCCAATGTCGGTCCATCCCCCCGCCGGGTCAATGGCGGCGGGGGTCACGGGTGCGTGCGGTCGATCGCCGCGTCCCAGGCGCCGAGACGGCGTCAGAACGCCGGCTGATCGGCCAGGACCACCGCGCCCTGGGCCCGCATGCGCTCGCCCTGGATGCGGCGCATCACCGCCTGGGCCTGAGGATCGCCCATGATCCCGCCCAGCGTCACCAGGGCGCGCGCGGCCTCGCTCTGCACGCCGAAAGCCTCCGACAGCGCCTCCCAAGGCGACTGCGCCTTGGGGAAGCGCTTGAAGCGGACCGGCTGATCGGCGGGCAGCTTGGCCAGTTCCTTCGCCTTGGCGATGGCCTCGCTCAGCCCGCCCAGCTGGTCGACCAGGCCCAGCGGAAGCGCCTGGGCGCCGGTCCAGACCCGCCCGCGCGCGATCTCGCGCACGCGCTCGACCGGCAGCTTGCGGCCCGTGGCCACCCGCGTGATGAAGTCCTCGTAGATCCGGTCCATTGAGGCCGCGAAGGCGGCCTCCTGCTGGGGCGTGAACGGCTGGGTCGGCGAGAAGGCGTCGGCGTATTCGCCGCCGACCGACAGGCCGCGCATGTCCACGCCGAACCGGCCCAGCGCCTCGGAGACGGCGAACTTGCCGCCGAAGACGCCGATCGAGCCGGTCAGGGTCGAGGGCTGAGCCACGATCCAGTCGGCCTCGGAGCTGATCCAGTAGCCGCCCGACGCCGCGTAGTCGCCCATGGACACGACCACCGGCTTGCCCGCCGCGCGCGCGGCGCGCACCGCCGCCAGGATCTGCTCGGACGCCTCGGGAGAGCCGCCGGGCGAGGAGACGCGGAAGACGATGGCCTTCACATCCTTGTCCTCGATGGCGTCGTAGATGGCCTCGGCCGTATCGTCCGAACGGATCATCGAGCCGCCGCCGAAGGGGCCGCCGCCGCCGCCCCGGCCGGTGACGATGGCCCCCTCGCCGCCGACGATGGCCACGGCGTTGCGGCCCGAGCCTTCGCGCGCCCCCTTGTCGGAGGCGTAGTCGCCGAACTCGACGATCTCCGAGCGGCCGCCGGCGCGGCGCTTGGCCTCGGCCTCGGCCTCCTCGACCTGGCCGATCTTGTCCACCAGCCGGTTCGCGCGGGCCTGTTCGGCGGTGTAGGGGCCGGCCTCGATCACCGCCTTCAGCGCCTCGGGCTCCATCTTGCGGTCGCGCGCCGCATGGACCACGGCGCTGTCATAGAGGGAGGTCATCCACGCCAGCTGCGCCTCGCGGTGCGCGGGAGTGTAGTCGCTCTGGGTGTATTCGTTGACCGCGTTCTTGTACTCGTAGCGCTGCTGGAAGTCGGCCTGGACGCCGTATTTCTCGAAGGCCCGGCCCAGGAAGACGTTGTTGGTCGCCAGGCCCGTGGCCTGGAAGCCGGCGGTGTTCTGCATCCACAGTTCCGACGCCGCCGCGCCCACCATGTAGGACGAGACCGAGGCGCCGACCGGCATGAAGCCCTGGCTGTGCGCGATGACCGGCTTGCCCGCCGCCTTGAAGCGGACCACGGCCTGGCGCAGTTCGTCGGCCGCCGCGGGGGTCATGCCGCCTTCGGGCAGGCGGATCAGCAGGGCCTTCACGCTGTCGTCGGTCTGGGCCTGGATCAGGGTGTCCACGACCTGGGTCACCGACAGGCCGCCCCCCGCGAACACGGCGAACGGATCGGTCGACGGCTGGTCGCTGAGGCCTTCCCGCAGGTCCAGCTCCAGGACCGCCGCCGCCGGGGTCGTCGTCTGCGACGCGCTCGCGGCGATGGCGAAGGTCAGCAGCACCACCGGCACGACGACGAGGAACAGCACGAGCCCGGTGAAGACGCCGAGAACCGTCAGGAAGAACTGTTTCAAGGAAGGGAGTCCCGCAGAATGGCCGTGGCGGCCGCCGGCTCAGCATAATGGGGCTCCGGCTTCGGTCAAATGAACGTCCGGCAATGTGGGCTCAGCCTTCGCGCCGCACCATAGGTCTCGCTGCGTCGCAGCAGGCGCGATTGATGCGGCGGCGCGAAATCCCTATATGAGCCGCCTGCGAGCGGGGGCTATCGCCCCGCGTGTTGTCCGGGAGACCCGCCTTGCTGGTCACCATGATGAAGTCCAAGCTGCACCGCGCCACGGTGACGCAAGCCGATCTCGACTACGAGGGCTCGATCGCCATCGACCGCGACCTGCTGGACGCCGCGGGCATCTTCCCCAACGAGCAGGTGGACGTGCTGAACATCACCAACGGCGCGCGCTTCACCACCTACGCCATCGAGGCGCCGCGCGGCTCCAGGGTGATCGGCGTCAACGGCGCCGCCGCGCGCCTGGTGCAGAAGAACGACAAGGTGATCGTCGTGACCTACGGCCAGCTGGAACAGGAAGAAGCGCGCCAGTGGAACCCCACGGTGATCCTGCTGGACGACCGCAACGAGATCAAGCGCGCGGCTTGAACCCTCTGTTCCGTCATCCTCCGGCTTGACCCGAGGATGACGAGGAAACAACACGCGGTTCGCGTCTAGGCCGACCGCTGCTTCAGCGGCGCCGTGCCGTCGGCCAGGCTTTCGGCCAGATAGACCTCGGCCTCCTGGGCCGGCAGGGCCGGGGCGTAGCCGAAGCCCTGGCCGTAGTGGCACTGGGCGTCCAGCAGCAGGCGGGCCAGCTCGGCGTTCTCCACGCCTTCGGCGACGACCTCCAGGGCCAGGTCGCGGCCCAGGTTGACCACCGACTTAACGATCTTGGCCGAGCCCTCGTCCTTGTTCATCGTCAGCACGAAGTAGCGGTCGATCTTGAGCGTGTCGAAAGGCAGCCGGGCCAGGTAGGAGAGGGACGAGAAGCCGGTCCCGAAATCGTCCAGCGCCAGCGAGGCCCCGACGGCCTTCAGCGACTGCAGCACCTCGGCGGCGCGCGTGGTGTCGCGCATGATGTCGCCCTCGGTGACCTCCAGCTTCAGGGCGCCGCGCGGCAGATTGCTTTCCTTGATGATGCGCTCGACGTCCTCGACCAGGTGGCGGCGCTCGATCTCGCCGACCGACAGGTTGACGCTGCAGAACAGCTTGCCGGCCATGGGATGCCGCTCCAGCCATTCGGCCAGCTGGCGCGCGGACTGGGTCATCATCAGCAGGCCCAGATCGTTCATCATCCCCAGCTCGTCGGTCAGGGTCAGGAACTCGTCCGGCGGCACCAGGCCGCGCCGGGGGTGGCGCCAGCGCGCCAGGGCCTCGAAGCCGGCGACGGCGCCGGTCTTCAGGTTCACGATCGGCTGGAAGAAGGGGGTGATCTCGCCGCGCAGGAAGGCGTTGCGCAGATCGGCCTCCAGCGCCAGGCGGCTGAGGGAGTCGGATTCCAGCGCGCGGCCGTAGGCGGCCGAACCGCCGCGCCCCGCCCCCTTGGCCGACTCCACCGCCAGTTCGACGCGGCGGAGTATCTCGGCCGGATCCGGGGCGTCGGCCCCGCCCTCGACCACCACCGCCCCGATCGAGACGGTCGGATAGATGTCGAACCCCGCCACGCGCAGAGGCTGCTCCAGCGCCTCGCGCATGCGGTAGCTGGGGTGGCTGGCGCCCTTGGGCACGATCAGGGCGAATTCGTCCTCGCCGATGCGGGCGGGCGAGGCGTCCTTGGGAAAAGCGGCCGCCAGGCGCGAGCCCAGCGCCGACAGCACCAGGTCGGTGCGCTCATGGCCCAGCGCCTCGTTCAAGCGCCGCAGCCGGTCGACGTCGCCGACCACCATCTCGTATTCGCCGGGCTGGATCAGCACCTCGCCGACCCGCGTGAGAAAGCCGCGCCGGTCCAGCAGACCCGTCAGATTGTCGCGATCGCCGCCCGCCAGCCTGGTCTCCAGCGCCACCACGCCGGCGGCGCGCAGCCCGTCCTCGAGCCAGACGCCCCGCCACAAGCAGGTCTCGGCGCCGCGCATGCGCAGGCGGACGGCGACCTCGGTCCCTTCTTCCTGCGGCTTCAGCATCTTCTCGGCCAGCGAACGGTCCTGCGGCAGGGCCGAGGCGACGAAGCCGGCGCCCGAACACTCCGGCGCCAGCGGGCCCAGGCCCAGCGAGCGGGTCGCGCCGGTGAAGCGGATCTGATCCTCTGCGGGGGTCCACACCCAAAGCGCGGTGTCGGCCGCCGCGAGCGCCTCGATGGCGGTCGTGGCGTCCCAGGCCAGCGATCTGGATCGCGTGTTCACAGGCGTTCAGGCCCCCTCAGGACGACATTCGGCCGCCGCGATCGATCTCGTCCTCGACAAGGCCGAACAGCAGATGGTCTGCCCACTCCCCGTTAATTTTCAAATAAGCACGAGCGTATCCCTCACGCCGGAAACCGGATTTCTCAAGCACACGACGCGAGCTTTCGTTGGTCGGCAGACAGGCCGCCTCCAGCCGGTGCAGATTCAGCCTGTCGAAGGCGTAGCGCACCAGGGCCCGCACCGCCGCCGTGGCGAAGCCCCTGCCGGCGTAAGGCTGGCCGATCCAGTAGCCGATCGAGCCGGTCTCGGCGACGCCGCGGCGGACGTTGGACAGGGTCACGGCGCCGACCAACGTCCTGTCGTCGTCGCTGAAGACGAAGAAGGGCCAGGCGTTGCCCAGCTCCATCTCGCGCGCATAGATCGCCAGTCGCCGCTTGAAGGCCGCCCGGGTGAGGTCGTCCTCGGGCCAGGCGGGCTCCCACGGCTGCAGATAGTCGCGCGACCGCGCCCGCAGTTCGGACCAGGCGACATAGTCCGCCCCGCGCGGCGGACGCAGCCGTACGCCGTCGCCCCGGACCACGGGTCCGGCCGCATCGCTCATCCAGTCCAGGAGCGCCATGACGCGAACCTAACGCGCGAGACGGCGATTGGCGACGGGCGCCACGCGAACTTGATTTCCGCGCCGCGAGGCCGCATCAGGACGCCATCACCTCGGACCCGGCCCTGCTCGCAGGCGACGGGTGGCTATCCCGGCCGCCGATCCGCCGGGAAACCGAGCCGCGCAGTCGGCTCATCCAGATGAAAATCCAATGTCCGTCATCGCCTCCGCGCGCCGGCAATGGCTCGCCTCCCCGCGCCGCGACCTGCTGGCGGGAACCGTCGTCGCCCTGGCCCTGATCCCCGAGGCCATCGCCTTCTCCATCATCGCCGGGGTCGATCCGGCCGTCGGCCTGTACGCCAGCGTCGTCATCGCCGTGACCATCGCCTTCGTCGGCGGACGACCGGCGATGATCTCGGCCGCCACCGGGGCCATGGCCCTGCTGATGGGCGGGCTGGTGCGGGACCACGGCATAGAATACCTGTTCGCCGCCTCCATCCTGTGCGGCGTCATCCAGATCGTCGTCGGCCTGCTGAAGCTGGGGCGCTACATCCGGTTCGTCAGCCGCAGCGTGATGACCGGCTTCGTCAACTCGCTGGCCATCCTGATCTTTCTGGCCCAGATGCCCGAACTGATCGGCGCCGGCTGGCAGACCTGGGCGCTGGTCGCGGCGGGGCTGGTGGTCATCTACGGCTTCCCGCGCCTGACGAAAGCCGTGCCGTCGCCGTTGCTCGCCATCGTCCTGATCAGCGCCTTCGTGATGATGACCGGGCTGGACGTGCGCACGGTCGGGGACATGGGCCGGCTGCCGACCGCCCTGCCCGCCTTCCACCTGCCGATGGTCCCGCTGACGTGGGAGACGCTGGTCATCATCGCCCCGGTCTCGGCGACCCTGGCCTTCGTCGGCCTGCTGGAAAGCCTGCTGACCGCCAATCTGATCGACGACATCACCGATACGCCGTCCGACAAGGACCGCGAGACGCGCGGCCAGGGGATCGCCAACATCCTGTCGCCCCTGTTCGGCGGCATGGCCGGCTGCGCCATGATCGGCCAGTCGATGATCAACGTCGGATCGGGCGCGCGCGGGCGGCTGTCGACCCTGTGGGCGGGGCTGTTCCTGCTGTTCCTGATCCTGGTGCTGCAGGACTGGGTGGCCCGGATCCCGATGGCGGCGCTGGTGGCGGTGATGATCATGGTGTCGGTCAACACCTTCGACTGGGGCTCCGTGCTGAAGCTGCGTTCGACGCCGCTGCAGTCGTCGATCGTCATGCTGGCCACCACGGCCGCCGTCGTCGCCACCCACGACCTGTCCAAGGGCGTGGTCCTGGGCGTGGTGCTGTCCGCCGTCTTCTTCATGCGCAAGGTCGGCAAGACCCTGACCGTGACCGAGATCGAGACGCCGGAGGACGGGGTGCTGCGCTATCGCGTGACGGGCCAGTTGTTCTTCGCCTCGGCCGACCTGTTCGCCGCCAGCTTCGAGCATCACGGCGAGCCCCGGCGCGTCGAGATCGACATGAGCGAGGCGCATCTGTGGGACCTGACCGGGGTGGCGGCGGTGGACAAGGTCGTGTTCCGCTATCGCCGCCAGGGCGCCGAGGTGGCGGTCACGGGCATGAACCAGGCGGCCCGCACCCTGGTCGATCGCGTCGGCCGGTTCGAGAAGCAGCACCTGCCGCAAGGCGCCGGGGCGCGCTGAGGCGCGCGGGAACCGCTCGCCTCCCGATCCGCTAGGCAGTCAGGAGGTGCACATGAGCGACAGGCAAACCGAAGGCCGCGAGGACAACGGCGCCATTCCGGCGGGCAGGCCCGACGCCTCGACGTCGGACAAGGAAGTGAAGAAGACGGGCGAGCAGGAGCGCCGCAGCGCCGGGCCTGACGGTCCCGACGCCGAGGCGGTGGGCGACACCTTCAAGCGGTGATCATTCGGCCGCCGCCGGCAGCTTGCACAGGCGGTTCAGGTCGGCGCGGATGGCCGCCCCCTGCAGGTGGGCGATCTCGGCGCCGGAGTAGCCTTCGGCGGAGAGCGCCTTCACCACGTCGCCGGTGTTGCCGCAGGCCGGCGTGCGGGCCAGCTGGTAGGCGCGCTCCACGATGTGCGTCTGGTTCATTCTGGATCTCCCGTTGACCTTAAGAACGCTTCGCCACCTTTGCCGTTCCCTGCGGCCACGCTTGCGTTTTCCGCCAAGACCTGCGCAATGGCCCCTGTCGATCTCTCTGCGTAACGCCCACTCTCTCTGCGAACGCACGAGTCCAGGCCGATCCATTCAGACCCGACAGGCCGCAGGGACGTTCCCTCGGTCAATTTCTAACGGAGGTCTTATAATGGCTACCGGCACTGTTAAGTGGTTCAACGCGACCAAGGGCTACGGCTTCATCCAGCCGGACGACGGCGGCAAGGACGTCTTCGTCCACATCACGGCGGTGGAAGCCGCCGGCCTGCGCGGCCTGGACGAAAACCAGAAGGTTTCCTACGAGCTGGAGCGCGACAAGCGCTCGGGCAAGGAATCGGCTGGCCAGCTCCAGACCGTCGGCTGATCTCAGCTTACGTCCGAACGGAAACGGCGGCTCCTGAAGGGGCCGCCGTTTTCAATTGGGCCGATGATCAACAGACGGTCGCCCCGCCGGCGCAGGGCTCAGTAATAGCCGTAGTCGCCCCGGCGAGGCACGCGCGTGTAGCCGTAGCGACCGTCGCGGTTGTAGCCGCCGAAGCCGTATCCACAGGGATCGTCCCGTTCAGACAGCTGGTTGCCCAGGAGGCCGCCCGCCAGCGCGCCGATGGCCGCGCCCTGTTCCCGATCCCCGTCGCCGGCGAGCGCGGCGCCCGCCAGAGCGCCCAGGGCCGCGCCGCTGGTCGTCGCATACTGGCGGTTCTGCGCATAGTCGCGCTCGCATTGCGAGGCGTAGCCGTCCGTCGTGGCGCAGCCGCCGGCGATCAGCCCGCATCCCGCCACCGCGGCCAAGCTCAAATACATCCGCATGCGATCACCTCTCCTGGACAGGCCCGAACCGCAACGCTGCGGCCGACGGCATGTTCCAGAGGCGCCCGGCGGAGAACTCCGCGCCTGGGCGTCAGTTTCCAAGGCGCAGACGCAACAGGCGTCCGCTAAGGGTGGAAAGCGGTCATTGGGCACCGGAGTGGATCCCGCGATACTCAACTATGAGGCAACGGGCTTCACGCAGACCCGAGCTCACCCTGCGATTTACCCGTCATGTGGCCCAATCAACGCCATACCGCACACGGCGACTGCATTAGCCACGAGATGGATTGCCACGATCAGCCAGAAGCCTGCCCAGCCCCGGCCCCGGTTCATCCAGTGGTGCTGGATCGCCGCCATCAGGGCGAAGAACGGCGCTACGGCCAGCGACACCGGGCTAAGCCCATGGAGAGGAACGGCGAGCGCCCCGCACACCATGGCCGTCGCCCACACCGGCAACTTCCAAACGCTACCGCTGCCAAGGAGCCAGACGACGAAGCGGATGGCGAGTGACTCAGTCAGAGGCGCGAACACCAGGGCGATGAACACCCATTCGGAAGTCGGGACATCGGTCAGTCCGCTGAACTGATCCAGTGCTCCCTCGCCGGCGGCCAGCAAGATGGCGATGCCCAACGCCACCAGCGACAGACGTCCGACCACCACCGCAAACACCAGGGTTCGGGCCCAGCGCTCGGTCTGACCGGTCAAATCGCGCCAAAAGGTTGGACGGACCGTCTGCTCCGGCTGCGAAGTCATCGGGCGTTACAGGCGACGGAAATCGCGAGGTATCGGAGGCGAGGCGAGTTCATCAGGCAACCCTAGCCATCGGTCCGCGACCTGCAAGCGGCCATCTCAAGTGTCGGCAACGGGTCGATTTCGGTCGCAGCCTTCGCGGCCAACAGCAGACATGCGGGCCGCCGAAGCGCTCCGCAGACGTTGGCGGCAGACGCGCCGAGGTTCGGCAGAACGAGCGCCCAGCGCGTTCGCGATCAGGCTTTGGTCTTTTCGATCCACTCCGCGAACGCGTCGGCGAAGGTCTTGAGGAACGCCCGCGTGCCCTCGTTCTTCAGCACCCCGTCCTCCAACAACGTCTCGACATTGCCGACGTAGGCCTCCGGCTGCTGCATCGTCGGCATGTTCAGGAAGACCAGCGGCTGGCGCAGGTGGTGGTTGGCGCCGAACGCGCCGATGGCGCCGGGCGAGACGCTGACGATCGCCGCCGGCTTGCCCTGCCAGACGCTGTGGCCATAGGGGCGCGAGCCGACGTCGAGCGCGTTCTTCAGCGCGCCGGGGATGGAGCGGTTGTATTCCGGCGTGACGAACAGCACGGCCGTCGTCTCCTCCACCGCCTGGCGGAACCGCGCCCAAGAGGCCGGGACCTGATCCTCCAGATCGGGATTGTAAAGCGGCAGGTCGCCGATCTCGACCGGGACGACCTCAAGTCCGGGCGCCGCGAGGTCCTTGACGGCCATGGCGAGGGCGCGGGAATAGGAGCCCTGGCGCAGGCTGCCGACGATCAGGGCGACACGGACGGACATCAGATTCTCTCCCGGTTCAGGCGCTGGATCAACCGACGTGGCGGGAAAGGGTTTCGCCTAGCCGAACAGCGCCGCCTCGAACGCCTCGCCGGCGCCGCCGGCGGTCTTGGGTCCCAGCACGGCGCTGGCCGCCTTGCCGCTCTCGATCAGCCGGGCGCCGACCGTGCGGACGTCCTCGACCGTCTGCGCCTCCAGCTGTTCGGTCATGGCCTCGCTGGTCAGCGGCCGGCCGAAGATCAGCGTCTGGGCGGCGTTGCGGCCCGCGCGGCTCATGGGGTTCTCGTCCGACATCCACAGGCCCGCCTTCATCACCGCCTTGGCCCGCGACATCTCGGCCGCGCTCGGCCCGGCTTCGGCCAGCGCCCGCACCTCGGCCGCCGAGACCTGGGCCAGCTCCTTCGCCCGGTCCGCCGCCGCGCCGGCGTAGATGCCCAGCACGCCGGTGTCGGCATAGGGTTCCTGATAGGCGTCGATGGCGTAGGCCAGGCCGCGCTCCTCCCGCGCGCTCTGAAACAGGCGCGAGGCCATGCCGCCGCCCAGGATCTCGCTGAACAGCCGCATGGCCGGCAGCTGCGGATCGGTCGCGCCCAGCGCCGGCAGCTGGAACACCAGATTGGCCTGTTCGATCCTGCGGTTCAGCCGCGCATGGCCGCCGACGAAGGCCGCCGTCGCGGGCGCGTCGGCGGGCATGGCCTTCGCATCGCCGAACCACCGCTCGGCCAGGGCCAGCAGTTCGGCCTCGTCCACCGCGCCCGAGGCCGCCACCACCATCCGGTCCGGCGAATAGAGCCGCGCGCGCCAGGCCTCCACCGCCGCGCGGTCGGCCGGCTTGAGGCTGGCGACCGAGCCCAGGATCGGCCGGCCCAGCGGCTGGCCCCGGAACGCCCGCGTCTGGACCATCTCGAACACATGGTCGTCGGGCGTGTCGAAGGCTTCGGCGATCTCCTGCGCCACCACGTCCTTCTCGCGCTCGATCTCGGCGGGGTCCAGGGTGGGACGGAACACCAGGTCCGACAGCACCTGCATCGCCAGCGGCAGCGAGCCGTCAAGCCCGCGCACCTCGAAGCTGGTCCGCTCATAGCCGGTGGCGGCGTTGATCGTGCCGCCCTCGGCCTCGATCCGCTCGACAATCTCGCGCGCCGCCATGTCGCCGGCGCCCTTGAACACCAGGTGCTCCAGCAGGTGCGACCAACCCGAGCGGTCCTCCGGCTCCCAGCGCGCGCCGCCCTTCACCGCCACGACGACGGCCAGGGTCTTCAACCCCGGCATGGGATCGCACACGACGCGGACGCCGTTCGACAAAGTGTGCAGGGAAGCGGTCAGGGGGTGTCTTTCCTAAGTCGGAGGCGCAGCAGGGCCACATAGAAACCGGCGAGCGCGATCGCCAGTCCGAACCAGGTCAGGGCGTAGCCGAAATGGTTGTTCGAGAAGGCGGCCGGCGGCGCGGAGGGCCGCAGGGCCGGAACCTCCGGATTGATCGCGGTCAGGGCGAAGACCGTCTCCGGGCGCACCGGCTCCCGGACCCCCAGGGCCTTCGCCATCGCCGCGTTGTCGCGGGCGTAGAAGCGGTTGTTGGCGGGCGGCGGCGTCAGGGCGCCGGGCGCGGGGGTGAGGCGCAACTCGCCGATCAGCACCAGCGGCAGGGTCGAGGCCAGCACGCGCGGCCGCGCCGCCTGCCCGTCGGCGACGAAGCCGCGGTCGACCAGCAGCACGTCGTCGCGCCCGACCGGACGACAGGCGGAGATCAGCCGCACGCCCGCCCGGCCGTCATGGATGCTCTGCAGCTCGACGTAGGGCGCGGTCGCCAGGCCGGGGCAGACCATCATGGCCTTGCGGAACTCGACATCCCCGCCGGCGAGCACCGTGTCCAGCGGTTGGGGCGGGCGGGCCGACGCCGCCTCGGCCGCCGTCATCAGCCCTTCCTTCCATTGCATCCGCCGCACCTGCCACACGCCCAGCCCGATCAGCACGGCGATCGCGGCGGCGGTCAGGACGGTCAGGACCCAGGGGAAGCGTCTCATGAATCCGCCCCGGCGCAGCGCAGCGGAACGGGGGAGGATCGCCAAACGGCGACGGCGCGGGGCGATCCCTCGCCCCGCGCCGCCTGAACCGTGTCGTGAAGGCCTTGGATCAACCGAAGACGACGTAGACGAAGGCGAACAGGAACAGCCACACCACGTCGACGAAGTGCCAGTACCAGGCCGCCGCCTCGAAGCCGAAATGCTTCTCCGGCGTGAAGTCGCCGCGCAGCAGGCGGATCAGGCAGACCGTCAGGAAGATGGTGCCGACCAGGACGTGGAAGCCGTGGAAGCCCGTCGCCAGGAAGAAGACCGACCCGTACAGGCCCGAGTTCAGGGCCTCCTCGTTGAAGAACAGGTTCTCGTGGACGATGTGGTGGTACTCGTACGCCTGCACGCAGGTGAACAGCACGCCCAGGGCCACGGTGATGATCAGGGCGATCTTGGCGCCCTGGCGATCGCCGACCTGCAGCGCATGGTGGGCCCAGGTCACGGTGCAGCCGCTGAGCAGCAGGGTGACGGTGTTCAGCAGCGGCAGCTGCCATGGGCTGAGAACCTCGACGCCGGCCGGCGGCCAGGTCGACCAGGCCTTGGCGGTGTCGGCCCAGGCGCCGATCTCCGGCGTCAGGGCGCGCGACTCGGCGAACAGGGCCATGTCGAAGAACATCCAGAAGAAGGCGGCGAAGAACATCACTTCCGAAGCGATGAACAGGATCATGCCGTAGCGCAGGCCGATCGAGACGACCGGCGTATGGTCGCCCGCCTTGGATTCCTTGACCACGTCCGACCACCAGCCGAACATCGACACCAGCACGCCCGCCAGCCCGGCGAAGAACAGGCCCTTCTTGCCCTCGGCCAGGAAGTTGGCGGCGATCGGACCGGCGTCGGCCGGGACGAGCCCCTTCATCCAGACCACCGCCCCGATGAACATGATGCAGGCGGCCATCGAGGACACCAGCGGCCAGGGGCTGGGGTTGACCAGGTGATAGTCGTGGTGCGGAGCGGCGTGTGCGTCGGCCATGAATCGCGTCTCTTTGGTCGGCGAGAGTCGGTTGTGACAGCGGCTATAGCGTCCCCGTTTCGAGGACGCCAGAGCCGCGCCGCCTTTCGGCCTTGGTTGGGACGACGTATGTCGAAGTGCGTTCCCTTCAGGGAAGGGTCGCGTCAGCGATCAGGGTGCGGCTGTCGGGTTGCTGTGGCATGCACTTCCCCCGCGGGCGGGCACGCCGCTGTTCTTCCATCAAGGAGGGGGAGAAGGACTCAATCCTCATCCATCTTCAGCGCCGCGATGAACGCCTCCTGCGGGATCTCCACCTTGCCGAACTGGCGCATGCGCTTCTTGCCGGCCTTCTGCTTCTCGAGCAGCTTCTTCTTGCGGGTGGCGTCGCCGCCGTAGCACTTGGAGGTCACGTCTTTGCGCAGGGCGCGCACGGTCTCGCGGGCGATGATCTTGCCGCCGATGGCCGCCTGGATCGGGATCTGGAACAGGTGGGGCGGGATCAGTTCCTTCATCTTCTCGACCATGCCCCGGCCGCGCGTCTCGGCGCGCTGACGGTGGACCAGCATGGAGAGGGCGTCGACGGGCTCGGCGTTGACCAGGATGCTCATCTTGACCAGGTCGCCGACCTTGTACTCGGTCAGTTCGTAGTCGAACGAGGCGTAGCCCTTCGAGATCGACTTCAGCCGATCGTAGAAGTCGAACACGACCTCGTTCAGCGGCAACTCATACACCACCATGGCGCGGCTGCCGACGTAGGACAGCTCCAGCTGCTGGCCGCGACGGTCCTGGCACAGCTTGATCACCCCGCCCAGGTACTCGTCGGGCGTCAGGATGGTGGCCTTGATCCAGGGTTCGGCGATGGTCTCGATCTGCATCACGTCGGGCAAATCGGCCGGGTTGTGCAGGTCCATTTCGGTCCCGTCGCGCAGACCGATCTTGTAGACCACCGACGGCGCCGTCGCGATGAGGTCCAGGTTGAACTCGCGGCTGAGGCGCTCCTGGATGATCTCCAGGTGAAGCAGACCCAGGAAGCCGCAACGGAAGCCGAAGCCCAGGGCCGCGCTCGACTCCATCTCATAGGTGAAGCTGGCGTCGTTCAGGCGCAGGCGGGCGATGGCGGCGCGCAGGTCCTCGAAGTCGGCGGCGTCGACCGGGAACAGGCCGCAGAAGACCACCGACTGGACCTCCTTGAAGCCCTTGAGCGGTTCGGCGGTCGGCTTCTTCTCGTCGGTGATGGTGTCGCCGACGGCGGCGTGGGCGACCTCCTTGATCTGGGCGGTGATGAAGCCGACCTCGCCCGGGCCCAGCTGGTCCACGGGGGTGTTCTTGGGCAGGAAGACGCCGACCCGGTCGATCAGGTGGGTCGAGCCGTTGCGCATCATCTTGACCCGCATGCCGGCCTTCAGCACGCCGTCGAACACGCGCACCAGCACGACGACGCCCAGGTAGGGATCGTACCAGGCGTCGACCAGCATGGCCTTCAGGGGCGCGTCGGCGTCGCCCTTGGGCGCCGGCAGCCGGGTGACGATCGCCTCCAGCACCTCCTCGATGCCCAGGCCGGACTTGGCGCTGGCCAGCACGGCCTCGGAGGCGTCGATGCCGATGACGTCCTCGATCTGGGCGCGGACGCGGTCGGGCTCGGCGGCCGGCAGGTCGACCTTGTTCAGGACGGGCACGATCTCGTGGTTGTTGTCGATGGCCTGATAGACGTTGGCCAGGGTCTGGGCCTCCACCCCCTGGGAGGCGTCGACCACCAGCAGCGAGCCCTCGCACGCCGCCAGCGACCGGCTGACCTCATAGGCGAAGTCGACGTGGCCGGGCGTGTCCATCAGGTTCAGGACATACTCCTGGCCGTCGCGCGCCTTGTAGTTCAGGCGCACGGTCTGCGCCTTGATGGTGATCCCCCGCTCCTTCTCGATCTCCATGTTGTCCAGGACCTGCTCGCTCATCTCGCGCGCGGTCAGCCCGCCGGTGAACTGGATCAGGCGATCGGACAGGGTGGACTTGCCGTGGTCGATGTGCGCGACCACGCTGAAGTTCCGGATGTTCTCGATGGGGGGAGTCGTCATTCGCGCGCCCCTATCATGCGCGGGGGTCCGGGGCCAGCGGCGCGGCGATCGGCGCCTCCGCCGGTGCCAGATTAAGCCTTTGCAATAAACCTTCTGATCGTTTGAGGCCGCCTTTCGGACGCGGTATGGAGCAGACTTGCACCCGTCGGCTCCCCTCCGGCGGTCAGCCCCGACTGAAACCGAGGATAGACTCCGTGTCCAAGACGAACCGAACGGCCGCCCGGACGACCTCCCGAGCGGGCCTGGCGCTGAGCGCGGCGCTGAGCGTGATGCTGCTGGCGGCCTGCGGCGGCCATGGCGAGGAGAAGGGCCCGGAAAAGGCCGGCGCCTCTCGCCAGACGGTCACCGTCGCCACGGTCACGCAGACCAGCCTTGATCGCTCGGTCACCGCCTCCGGGACGGTCTCGGCCTGGGAGGAGGTGCCGGTGGGCGCCGAGACCGGCGGCCTGGTGGCGACCGCCGTCTATGTCGACGAGGGCTCCTACGTCCGCCAGGGCCAGCCGCTGGTGCAGATGAACACGGCCCTGCTCAACGCCCAGGTGCGCCAGCAGCAGGCGGCGGTGCAGACCGCCGAGGCCAATGTCGCCCGAGACGACGCCGCCCTGGATCGGGCGCAGCAGCTGAAGGAGCGCGGCTTCCTCAGCCAGGCGTCGCTGGACACCGCCCTGGCCAATCAGCGGGCCTCGGCCGCCAACCTGGCTTCGGCGCGCGCCGCCCTGGCGGAGACCCAGACGCGCCTGTCCCAGGCCACCATCCGCGCGCCCGTGAGCGGGCTGATCATCAGCCGCAGCGTGACCAAGGGGCAGATCGTCGCCGCCGGCGCCGAACTGTTCCGCATGGTCCGCGACGGCCGGTTGGAGCTGGACGCCCAGGCGCCCGAGACCGAACTGCCGCTGATCCGCGCGGGGCAGACCGCGACCGTGACCTCCAGCGAAGCCGGCCAGACCACCGGCACGGTGCGCATCGTCACGCCCGAGGTCAACGCCGAAACCCGGCTGGGCGTGGCCCGGATCACCCTGTCGCCCGGCAGTCAGCTGCGGCCCGGCATGTTCGCGCGCGCCGAGATCGCCGTGGGCGACCAGCCGGCGACCACGGTTCCCACCGCCGCGCTTCTGTACCGCAACAATCGCGCCGGGGTGTTCATCCTGAACAACGACAGCACGGTCCGCTTCCAGCCGGTGACGGTGCTGTCGCGCACCGACGCCCGGACGGCCGTCAGCGGGGTGGAGACCGGCCAGCGCGTCATCGTCCAGGGCGCGGGCTTCCTGAACGAGGGAGACCGCGTCACCGTGGCCCCGGCGCCCGCCCAGCGCCAAGCCGCGCCAGCCGCGACCCCGCCCGCCACCCCGCCAGCAACGGCCGCAACCCCGCCGGCCGGCAAGTAAGGCCCGGCCATGAACCAGATCTCGTCCTGGGCGATCCGAAACCCGATCCCGATCATCCTGCTGTTCATCCTGCTGACGCTCGGCGGGGTGACCGGCTTCATGGGGATGCGGATCAACAACAACCCCGACATCGACTTCCCGCTGGTCGCCGTCACCGCCGCTCGGCCCGGCGCCGCCCCGGCCGAGATGGAGGTCCAGGTCACCCGTGTGATCGAGGACTCGATCGCCGGCCTGTCGGGCGTGCGCCACATCTACTCCAACGTCACCGACGGCGTGTCCTCGACCACCATCGAGTTCGAGCTGGGCACCGACACCGAGCGGGCGACCAACGACGTCCGCAACGCCATGAGCGGCGTGCGCGCCAGCCTGCCGCAGGACATGCAGGAACCGACGGTCCAGCGCATCGACATCACCGGCGACGCCCTGATCACCTATGTCGTCCGCTCCCCGACGATGACGCCGGAGGAGATCAGCTGGTTCATCGACAACGAGGTCAGCCGCGCGCTTCTGGCCATGGGCGGCGTCGGCGAGGTCAACCGTTCCGGCGGCGTGGATCGCGAGATCAGGGTCGAGCTGGATCCGCAGCGGCTGGCGGCCTACGGCGTCACCGCCGCCCAGGTCAGCCAGGCCCTGACCAACGTCAACAACAACCTGCCCGGCGGGCGGGTGACCCTGGCCGGCTCGGAGCGGGCGGTGCGCACCCTGGGCGCGGCTGGATCCGTCGAGCAGCTGCGCGAGAGCCTGGTGCCGCTGGGCGACGGCAAGACCGTGCGCCTGGGCGACCTGGGCGCGGTCGAGGACAAGTGGAGCGAGCCGCGCCGGCTGGCCCGCTACAACGGCCAGGAGGCCGTCACCTTCAACTTCCTGCGCTCGCGCGAGGCCAGCGAGGTCAAGGTCGCCGAACGGGTCCGCGAGGAGGTTGCCCGCATCGATGAGGCGCACCCGGAACTGACCATCGAACAGGTCACCTCCAGCGTGAAATACATCGAGGAGAGCTATCTGGCCTCGCTGGAGGCGCTGCTGCTGGGCGCCGTGCTGGCGGTCATCGTCGTCTTCATCTTCCTGCGGGACTGGCGCGCGACGCTCATCGCGGCGACGGCCATGCCGATGTCGCTGATCCCGACCTTCGCCATCCTGGCGCCGATGGACCAGTCGCTGAACGTGGTGACGCTGCTGGCGCTGTCGCTGACCATCGGCATCCTGGTCGACGACGCCATCGTGGAGATCGAGAACATCGTCCGGCACATGCGGGACGGGAAGGCGCCCTACGACGCGGCGATCGAGGCGGCCGACGAGATCGGCCTGGCGGTCGTGGCGACCACGGCGACCATCATCGCCGTGTTCGCGCCGGTCGGCTTCATGCCCGGCATCATCGGCCAGTTCTTCAAGGCCTTCGCCCTGGCGGCCTGCATCTCTGTCTTCTTCTCGCTGGTCGTGGCGCGGACCCTGACGCCGCTGATGGCCGCCTACATGCTCAAGCACACCAAGCATGAGGACAAGGATCCGTTCTGGATGGCCGGCTATCTGCGGGCCCTGCGCTGGTCGCTGGGCAACCGCTGGAAGGTCTTCATCCTGGGCATCCTGTTCCTCGTGGGATCGGTCGGCCTGTCAATCGTGTCGCGGATGTCGTTCGAGTTCATGTCGCCCGGCGACGAGGCGCGCGCCGCCTTCCAGATCGAGACCCCTCCGGGATCGACGCTGCGCCAGACCGACGCCATCGTCGAGGAAGTCACCCGGCGTCTGGAGGCCCGGCCCGAGGTCACCTCGGTCTACGCCGCCATCGGAGGCCAGGACGTCAACCAGGCCAACGTCTACGCCGACATGGTGCCCAAGGGCGACCGCGAGCTGAGCCAGCAGGAGTTCGCCCGCGTCATGGTGGACGAACTGAAGCAGATTCCCGGCGCCCGCATCCGCGCCGGCATCGCCCAGCAGGGCGGCGGACCCGGAGACGGCACCAGCTACACCTTCTCCATCCTGGGCGACAATCCGGACATGCTGGAGGCCGCGGCCCGCAAGGTCGAGGCCGAGATGCGCGGCGTCCCCGGCCTGGCCAACGTCGTCAACACCGCCGCCATCGCGCGGCCGGAGGTGCTGGTCACGCCGCGTCCCGACGAGGCGGCCCTGGCCGGCGTCTCGGCGGGCGCCATCTCCCAGGCGGTGCGGGTCGCCACCATCGGCGACGTCGACCAGAACCTGCCCAAGTACAATCTCGGCGACCGGCAGATCCCGATCCGCCTGCAGCTGACCGAGGAGGCCCGAGAGGACCTGTCGGTGCTGGAGAGCCTGCGCGTGCCGGCCAACAACGGGGTCCAGGTGCCGCTGAGCGCCGTCGCCGACATCGAGTTCGGCGCCGGCCCGGCGACCGTCAGCCGCCAGGACCGCTCGCGCATCGCCTCCATCACGGCCGAGCTGGACGGCATCACCACCGGCGCGGCCGGCCAGGCGGTGCAGCAGCTCCCTTCGGTCCAGAACCTGCCGGCGGGCGTGCGTCAGGTGCCGGCCGGAGACGCCGAGTTCATCCAGGAGATGCTGACCGGCTTCGCCATCGCCTTCGCCTCGGGCATCCTGTTGATGTACGCGGTGCTGACCCTGCTGTTCAAAAGCTTCGCCTATCCGATCACCATCATGGCGGCCCTGCCGCTGGCCATCGGCGGCGCCTTCATCGCCCTGGTGATCGCCGACAAGAGCTTCTCCATGTCGGCGTTGATCGGGGTGCTGATGCTGATGGGGATCGCGGCGAAAAACTCCATCCTGCTGGTCGACTACGTCATCATGGCCGAGAAGGACGGCATGCCGCGCCACGAGGCCATCATGGACGCGGCGCACAAGCGAGCCCGGCCGATCCTGATGACGACCTTCGCCATGGGCGCGGGCATGGTGCCGATCGCCATGGGCATCGGGGCGGACGTCGAGTTCCGCTCCCCCATGGCCATCGCCGTGCTGGGCGGGCTGATCTCCTCGACCTTCCTGTCGCTGCTCTACATCCCGGCGATCTTCACCATCGTCGACGACGTGGCCCAGTTCGCCCGCCGCCGGCTGAGCCGGATGACCGCCGGCCAGCGCCGCCTGGCCAGTGAGCGTGAGGAGCCGAGGCTGGCGGAATAAGGTCTCGGACGCAGGTTGAGAAAGGGCCGACCGGGAGACCGGCCGGCCCTTTTGTCTGGTCGCGGCGTGGACAGGTCCGCCTCCCCCGCTCCGCTCCGCTGCGCTGCTCGGGGGAGGAAAGAAAAAGGGCCGACCGGATCGCCGGTCGGCCCTTTTTCTCACGATGCGGAACGCCGCCGGCCGAGGCCGGCGGTCGCCGATCAGTACTTAACCCGCAGCGTCACGCCGTAGGTGCGCGGCTGGCCCAGGAAGGCGCTGATGCCCTGGGTGTCCAGCGCCTGATTGTAGAAGGTGCCGTCCGGCTGGGCCGTGGTCTGGAAGGCCGTGCCCTGGAGAGGCGAGTTGTAGGCGACCTGCACATACTCCTCGTCCAGCAGGTTCTGGCTCCACAGGTCGACCGTCCAGCGCTCGTCCTCCGTACCGATCGAGATGCGGCCGTTCACGACGGTGTAGGCGTCCTGCATCTTGAACGGGATCAGGTCCGAGCCGGTGTTGTACTCGGTCTGATACTTGGCCGAGAGGGCGAAGCCGCCGCGCAGATTTCCGCCCAGCGAGCGGTCGAAGTTGATCGATCCCGACAGCGACCATTCGGGCGCGAACGACGGACGCGCGCCCGGCAGCAGCGACAGCTGCGGGAAGCGGCCGGGGCTGGTCAGGTCGGCGGCGGTGAAGTCGCCGTACTCCGCATCGGTGTAGGTCGCGCCGCCCGAAAGGGTCAGCCCCTCCAGCGGGGTGAACCACAGCATGTCGGCGTCGACGCCCTGGGTCTTCAGCTCGGGGATGGATTCGACCACGAACGCCGTGCCCAGGAAGGTATTGAGCTGGAAGTCCTCGAACTTCTGATTGAAGTAGGTGGCGTTGAACAGCATGGCGCCGTCGAACAGGGTGCTCTTGAAGCCCACTTCGTAGCTGTCGACCGTCTCGGCCGGGAAGAACAGCGAGGCGTCAGGGATCACGCCCGTCTGCACCCGGTCCATGTTGTAGCCGAAGCCCTTGTAGCCGCGGGCGTAGGAGCCGTAGACCATGACGTCGTCATTGATCCGGTAGGCGGCCTTGACGGTGCCCGACAGCTCGCCGTCGTCGTAGTTCTCGCTGATGGCGCGGTTGTCGTAGAGGGCGTTGTTCCAGGGCAGGCACTGCGGCCCGATGACGTCCCGGGCGGCGTTGGCGCCCGCTTCGGCGCTGCCCAGGACGCCGGCGAAAGCGCCGGCGATCACGGCCTGGTTGCCGAGGACGGCGGCGCAGGCGGCGCCGTTGCCGTTGATGTTGTCCTGCGACGCCAGCAGGCGCTTGTCGTCCATCGTGTAGCGCAGGCCCAACGTCAGCTCGAGCTGATCGGTCAGGCGCCAGGTGTTGTTGGTGAAGATGGCGATGGACTTGGAGCTCTGGCTGTAGTGGTCGACCACGCCCTGTCCGACGATGTTGACCGGCGCGCCGGGCAGCGGCGGCGTTCCCGCGACGCCCGTCAGACAGCCCAGGAAGTACTGGGACCGCAAGGCGGCCGGCAGCAGGGCGTAGTTGCTGGAGAAGCAGCCCAGCCGCGCCGGGCTGGGCGCGATCGCGCCGCCCGTCCGCGCCGCCAGGCTGGAAGTCAGCAGCAGCGAGATGAACGGGTTGTAGTCGGCGCCGAGATAGAAGGTGTCGTCCCGGCCGATGTTCTCCTTCGTGGCGAACAGGCCGACCAGCCAGTCGAACTTGTCGCTGGTGCCGGCCAGGCGCAGTTCCTGGGTCAGGTTTGACAGGTCGTAGCCGTACTCGCCGTTCGGCGGGCGATAGAGAATGTCGGCGCCCGTGTAGTCGATGTCGTGGCCGTTGATGGTGGACCAGTCGCGCCACGAGGTGACCGAGGTGAGGGTCGCGTTCCACGAGGGGATGTCGATGTTGGCCTCGGCCGACAGGCCCATGTCCTCCATGACCTGGTCGGTGTCGCGGTTGGCGTAGGCCTGGCGCGAGAAGGGAACGCGGCCGTCGCCGGAGCCCTGCGCCGCCGTGCCGGGGCCGTTCGGCGCCGTCAGCAGATTGATGATGCCGGCGGTCGGGCTGGAGCGGGTGACCACGCCGACGCAGCAATATTCGTCGCGCTTGGAATAGTCGGCGATCAGGCGGACCGAGGCGGTGTCCGACGGCTGGATCAGCAGCTGGCCGCGAACGGTCCAGAAGTCCTGATTGGCGTCGTCGGTCGTGGTGCGCGGGCCGTCACCGGTGTCGACGTCGTAGAAGCCGTCGCGCTTGCGCGTCGCGGCGTACAGGCGCCCGGCGACCGTGTCCGTGATCGGCCCGGTGACCGAGCCGGAGACGCCCCAGGCGCCGTAGTTGCCGGCCGTGGCCTCCAGCTGGGCGCCCGGGGTGAAGGACGGCTGGGCGGTGATGATGTTGATGACGCCGGCCGAGGTGTTCTTGCCGAACAGGGTGCCCTGCGGGCCCTTCAGCACCTCGATGCGGCTGAGTTCGCCCAGGTCGCCGAAACCGACGCCGTTGCGCGAGCGATAGACGCCGTCGATCACGACGCCGACCGAGCTTTCCAGACCGGGGTTGTCGCCGACGGTGCCGACGCCGCGGATGCGGGCGGTGGTCGAGGCTTCCGACTGGGTCGAGGTGACGGTCATGCCCGGCGTCAGGATCTGCAGGTCCTTGATGTCGCGCACGCCGGCGTCCTGCAGCACCTCCTGCGACAGGGAGGTCACCACCACGGGAACCTCCTGCAGGCTCTGCTCGCGCAGCTGGGCGGTGACGATGATGTCGTCGACGGTCTGGGGCGCGTTCTGGGCCGCGGCGGCCCCGGCCAGGCCGAAGGCGGCTGCGCCGACGACGGCGGCGGACACGGTTGTCCTGAGATGTTGCATGCGGCGCATGAAGCGGTCCTCCCGGCTGAGGCCCGGTCGCGCGGAGGCGACCGCGGCGTTCCTTGTTCCCAAGCGACCCGGCCCTACGTGGGGACGGGTTCAATAAGGCGAGGCTAAGCCCGCTTCGGCGCGACCGACAAGCGAGCGTTGTTCGCCGCGACCATTTTTCGCCCCAGCAGGCCTCCGCTGTGACAAGGAAGCGACAGAAAATCCTGACCTTAGGTCAGTTTTTGCGCGCTCTCGCCCTCCAGGGCGGCGACTTCCGGCGCCGCCGCGGCCGGATCGACCTCGCGGCGACGACTGGCCAGGCCGAGCACGAATGCGGCGGCGACCGCCGACAGGATCGATCCGCCGATCACGCCCAGTTTCACCTCGATCTGCTCGGGCGAATCCACGGCGCCGGGGAAGGCCAGCACGCCGATGAACAGGCTCATGGTGAAGCCGACGCCGCACAGCAGCGACACGCCGTAGACCTGCATCCACGTCGCGCCGGTGGGACGCGCGCCGATCCTCAGCGCCGAGGCCAGCCAGGCGGCCCCGAACACCCCGACCTGCTTGCCGAGGAACAGCCCCAGGGCGATGGCGATCACCAGCGGGGCCAAGGCCTGGTCCAGCGACAGGCCGGCGAAGGACACGCCGGCCTTGGCGAAGGCGAACAGCGGCAGCACCAGATAGGCGTTCCAGGGGTGCAGTTCGTGCATCGCCTCCTTCAGCGGGCTCTGGCGGTTCTCCTTGCGCGCGTTCAGGGGCACGATCATCGCGAAGGCCACCGCGGTCAGCGAGGTGCTGAGCCCCGACAGCACGGTCAGGTACCAGACCAGGCCGAAACCCAGCACCCAGAAGGGCGCCGTGATCCGCGCCCGATGCGACATCACCGCGCCTATCGCCAGCAGGCCGAGGGCCCACAGCAGGGGCGTCCAGTTCAGGCCCTGGCTGAACAGCAGGGCGATCAGGGCGATGGCGCCAAGGTCGTCGACGATGGCCAGGGTCAGCAGGAAGACGCGCAGCGACGACGGCAATCCCTTGCCGACGAAGCCGAACACGGCCAGGGCGAAGGCGATGTCGGTGGCCAGGGGGATGGGCCAGCCTTGGTGCGGCGCGCCGATGGCGCCGGTCAGGGCCAGATAGACGACGGCCGGTCCGACCATGCCGCCCACCGCCGCCAGCACGGGCGTCGCCAGCTTCCTGGGGTCGCTCAGCTCGCCGCGCAGGATCTCGTATTTGATCTCCAGGCCGACAAGGAGGAAGAAGATCGCCATCAGACCTTCCTTGATCCAGTCGGAGATGGTCTCCTCCAGCCGGATCGGGCCGATCTGCACGGCGTGATAGCTCTTCAGCCAGGCGAAATAGTCCCCGCTCCAGGGCGAGTTCGCCACGATCAGGGCGGCCAGGGCGGCCAGTCCCAGGGCCGCGCCCGAGGCGGCCTCGGTCTTCAGAAAATCGAGCGTGATCTTGCGCGCCACGGCGGCCTCCAGTCGAAAAAGGAATGCTGTCGTGACGCCAGGTTATCGACGGACGTCGGACCGGATTCGCCATCAAGACGCCGGCCTGGCCGCCGAAGCGACCTGATCTCTGTGAACAAGAATACGAATACCGATGCGAGGGTTCAACCGTCCCTTTCGTCATTCGGGCGCAGACCTGGAATGACGAAAGAAAGATTGCGCTTCGGCGCCGCGATGCGCACCTGACGGACATGCCGCCCTCCCCCGCCTATCGCCCCGAGCCCCGCTTCTTCGACCTGGGCCCCGACTACGCCGATGCGGTCCGCCCGGCGGATTTCCCGCGGACGGTCCTGCGTTTCCGCAACGACCGCGCCGCCGCGACCGTCGGGCTGGAAACCCTGAGCGACGCCGAATGGATCGCCGCCTTCGGCCGGTTCGAGCCGTTGCCGGGCCAGCCCGGGCCGATCGCCATGCGCTACCACGGCCATCAGTTCCGCACCTACAACCCGGACCTCGGCGACGGGCGCGGCTTCCTGGCGGCGCAGATGTGGGAAAATCCGCGCGCTCAAGCAGCGAGCGACCGCGTCGCGAGCGATAGCGCCCCTGGTCGCCTGCTCGACCTGGGAACGAAAGGCTCCGGCCAGACGCCCTGGTCGCGCGGCGGCGACGGTCGGCTGACGCTGAAGGGCGGGGTGCGCGAGGCGCTGGCCCCCGCCATGTTGGAGGCGCTGGGCGTCCCGACCAGCCGCGCCTTCTCCCTGATCGAGACCGGCGAGGCGCTGGAGCGGGGGGACGAACCGTCCCCCACCCGGTCGTCCGTCCTGGTGCGCCTGTCGCACAGCCACGTCCGCTTCGGGACCTTCCAGCGGGCCGCCTATCTGGGCCGCAAGGACCAGATCGAGACCCTGGTCGAGCACGTCCGCGCCCTCTATCACCCGCATGTGGCCGCCGGCGACGCGCCCGGCCTGCTGCGCGCCATCGTGGAAGCCTCGGCGAAGCTGACGGCGCGATGGATCGCCGCCGGCTTCGTCCACGGCGTGCTGAACACCGACAACCTGAACGTCACGGGCGAGAGCTTCGACTACGGCCCCTGGCGCTTCCTGCCGCGCTACGAGCCCGGCTTCACCGCCGCCTATTTCGACCAGACCGGCCTCTACGCCTTCGCCCGCCAGCCGGAGGCGGTGTTCTGGAACCTGACGCAGCTGGCCGGCTGCCTGAAGCTGGTCGCCGACGTCCAGCCGCTGACGGACGCGCTGAACGGCTTCGGGCCCGCCTATATCCGTGAGCTGCGCGCCGCCTTCCTGATGCGGCTGGGGGTGCTGAGCCTGGGCGAGGCGGCCGACCAGCGTCTCTTGGACACGACGCTGGCCCTGCTTCGGGAAGGCGGGGAGGCGCTGCGCTGGGAGCCGCTGTTCTTCGACTGGTTCGGCGGCTTCGCCTCCTCGGCCCGCGCCCTTTCGGGACCGCGCGCCAAGGCCTATCAGGGCGAGGCCTTCGACGCCTTCCGCTTCGCCCTGATGGAGCACGAGCCCGACCGCATCGACCGGCTGGAGCACCCGATGTTCGCCGCCCGCGAGCCTGAGGAGATGCTGATCGAAGAGGTCGAGGCGATCTGGTCCGCGATCGACGCCGATGACGACTGGGGGCCGTTCGAGGCCAAGCTGGCCCGGCTGGACGCCGCGCGCGAAGCCTGGGGGTTGTCGGTATAAGGCGGGCGCGGAACCTTACGAAAGCTTCATCTCGTTTATCGATATTTTTCTTGTTCGTTATTCGATGAATCCATATCGATAGTCGCGAAGGCTCCGCGGAGGGCGGTGCGAGAGGGCGATCGAATGAAACTCGTCGGCGAATATTCCGTCGCCAGCGTCCTGCGCTGGTTCATGGGAGTGGGCAACGTCTTCGTCATGCTGGCGGCCCTGGTGATGGGTCTCTGCCTGGTCGTCAGCCTTGTCTCTCCGACCTTCGCCGCAGGCTTTATCGACGGCGTGAGGGGAGCGCCGAGCGATTCCGACACGCCCCTGGGCTTAGCCGAACGGCTGACCATACTCGGCGCCTTTCTGGCCTGCGGCTTCACCTGGTGGATCATCAACCGTCTAAGACGCATCCTGTTGGCGGTGAACCAGGGCGACGCCTTCGAATTCGCCAATGTCAAACGGCTCCAAGCCGTCGGGTTCGGCCTGCTCGGCATCCAGCTGACAGCCCTGATGCTGTCGCTGGTCGCGCCCCGTGCGATAGGCCAGCCCGCGTCTGACTATGAGTTCGGCCTGGGCTCCTGGCTGGGCATCCTGGTCGTCTTCATCCTGGCCGAGGTCTTCCGTCAGGGTGCGGCCATGCGCGACGAACAGCTGACGACGGTCTGAGGCGCGCGTCATGATCATGATCCAGCTGGACCGCCTGCTGCTCGAACGGCGCATGTCCCTGACCGAACTGTCCGACCGCGTCGGCGTGACCATGGCCAACCTTTCGATCCTCAAGACCGGCAAGGCCCGCGCCGTGCGGTTCTCGACCCTGGACGCCCTGTGCCGCGAACTGGCCTGCCAGCCCGGCGACCTGATCATTCAAACCCCCGGCCCACACCCGGAAACGGAGCTTTCACCGGACTGAAACAATAAGTCATCAGCTTATGTCATCAGCTGATGTCATCGCACGATGACAAAGCTGGAGAGCGCCGCTATACACCCTCTTGCGCAGGGCGAGGCGCAATCCGATATCGCCACTGTTGCGAATTCCAGGCGCTCTCCAGATGACCACCACGACCCTCCCCGTCTCCTCCCCCCGGGCGCGCTCCCGCGCCGCCTACAAGAACATCGCCCTGTGGACGCTGCAGGGCTGGCTGGCGATGTTCTTCATCGCCGCCGGCTACGCCAAGCTGACCGAGCCGATGACCAATCTCGTCACCCTGATGGGCTGGCCCGTCGTCGCGCCCGAGAACATGGTGCGCGGCCTCGGCGTCGTCGAGATCGTGCTGGCCTTGGGCGTGCTGACGCCGCTGATCTCGTGGCGCGCCTTCCGGCCGGTGTTGCTGACCTCGGCCGTCGGCCTGATCGTGCTCGAGGCGGTCATGCTGACCATCCACGCGCTCAGCCAGGACATCGGCCTGGCGGCCGTCAACGCCATCCTTCTGGCCATCACCGTTCCGGTGCTGCTGGGTCGCCGCAAGGCCTGATCTCCCCCAGCCGGCGGCGCCGTCCGGGCCCGGAACCTTCCCCCAGGTTCCGGGCCTTTTTCGTGCGCCGAAGACCAGATAGGAAAAGCTTACCCTTACGTGCGCGTAAAGACGCTTCCCTTTACGCGCACGTAAAGATATGAAGGGCGCATGGCGACCGCCGACGATCATCGCACCTATTCCATCCGCCAGCTGTGCCGCGAGTTCGGCGCCACGGCCCGCGCCCTGCGCTTCTATGAGGACAAGGGCCTGCTGACGCCCGCCCGCAAGGGCCAGACGCGGGTCTATGACGCCCGCGACCGGGCGCGGCTGAAGCTGATCCTGAGGGGACGCCGCATCGGCTTCACCCTGCAGGAGATCCAGGAGATGATGGATCTCTATGACCGCAAGGACCACAACGTCCACCAGATGGCCGTGGCCCTGGTGCGCCACCGCGCCCAGATCGAGGCGCTGAAGCAGCAGCTCGAGGACATCGAAGGCGCCATCGAGACGGCCGAAGAGGCCTGCGCCTGGATGGAATCGAAACTGTCCGAACACCGCCCGGACCTGCTGCCGGGCGCCGAAGACTATGAGCGCGTGCTCAAGTCCCGGCTCAACCACGACCACCACCCGTTCAAAGCGAGAGCGTAATCCATGGCCTACAAGGCGCCTGTCCGCGACTTCACCTTCATCCTGAACGAGGTGCTGGAGATCGACCGCTACACGAACCAGCCTGGCTTTCAGGACGTCTCGTCCGACCTGGTCGGCCAGATCCTCGAGGAGGGCGCCAGGTTCGCCGACGAGGTCATCGCCCCGATCAACAATCCGGGCGACAAGGAGGGCTGCCACTGGGCCGAAGGCGGCGTGGTCACCACGCCCAAGGGCTGGAAAGAGGCCTACAAGGCCATGGTCGAGGCCGGCTGGCCGGCGCTTGCGGCCGACCCGGCGTACGGCGGCCAGGGCATGCCCTCGATCGTCTCGTCCGCCTTCGGTCAGATGACCGCCGGCGCCTCGGCGGCCTTTTCCATGTACCCGGGCCTGACGGCGGGCGCCTACGCCGGCATCCACGCCAACGCCTCGGAAGAACTGAAGCAGAAATACCTGCCGAAGATGGCGACCGGCGAATGGACCGGCACCATGAACCTGACCGAGCCCCAGTGCGGCACCGACCTGGGCATGGTGCGCACCAAGGCGGTTCCGAACGGCGACGGCTCCTATTCGATCACCGGCCAGAAGATCTGGATCTCGGCCGGCGAGCACGACTTCGCCGAGAACATCATCCACACCGTCCTGGCCCGCGTCGAGGGCGCGGTCCCGGGGATCAAGGGGCTGTCCCTATTCGTGGTGCCGAAGTTCCTGGTCAATGACGACGGCTCGCTGGGCGAGCGCAACAGCCTCGAATGCACCGGCCTGGAGCACAAGATGGGCATCCACGGCAACGCCACCGCCGTGATGCAGTACGACGGCGCCAAGGGCTGGCTGATCGGCGAAGAAGGCCGCGGCATGAACAACATGTTCGTGGTCATGAACGAGGCCCGCCTGGGCACCGGCCTGCAGGGCCTGGCCATCGGCACGGCCGCCTATCAGGCCGCCGTCGAGTTCGCCAAGGATCGCCTGCAGGGCCGCAGCCTGACCGGACCGAAGAACCCCGACGGCCCGGCCGACAGCATCATGGTCCACCCCGACGTGCGCCGCATGCTGCTGGAGGCCAAGGCCTTCGTCGAAGGCGGCCAGGCCTTCATCCTGTGGACCGCGCTTCAGGCCGACCTGGAGAAGTCGGAAGACGAGGCCGTGGCGACCAAGGCCAAGGACTACATGGGCCTGCTGACCCCGGTGCTGAAGGCCTATCTGACCGACAAGGGCTTCCACGTCGCCTCGCTGGCGATGCAGGTCCACGGCGGGTCGGGCTACACCGAACACTTCCCGGCCTCGCAGTATCTGCGCGATGCACGGATCACCATGATCTACGAGGGCACCAACGGCATCCAGGCTTTGGACCTGGTGGGCCGCAAGCTTCCGGCCAACGGCGGTCGCGCCGTCATGAGCTGGTTCGCCGACATCGACGCTTTCGTGGCCGAGAACGGCGCGAACGAAGCCATCAAGCCCTTCGTCGACGGGCTGGCCGAGACCAAGAAGAAGCTGCAGGACGGCACCATGTGGCTGATGCAGAACGGCATGGCCAATCCGGACAACGCCGGCGCCGCCTCGACCGACTATCTCAACGTCTTCGGCCTGACCGCCCTGGCCTATATGTGGGCCCAGATGGCCAAGGCGGCCCAGGCGCAGATCGAGGCCGGCTCGACCGACCCCTACTACGCCACCAAGCTGCAGACCGGCCGCTACTTCGTCGAGCGCATCCTGCCCGACACGGACGCCCACCTGGCCAAGCTGAAGACGGGCGCCGACGTGCTGATGGCCATCCCGGCCGAGGCGTTCTAGAGCCACCCTCTCCCAGAGGGAGAGGGCTTGAGGCTCGGAGAGCGCAGCGATCCGCAAGCCGAAAGGGTGAGGGGTTCTCCCTCACCGGCTCCCACTGAACCCCTCACCCTTTCGCGCAAGGACGACGGCTATCGCCGCCGTGCGCTCAAGCCCTCTCCCCTTGGGAGGGGGTGTCGAAAAGCGGAGCTAACCGATGAACATCCTCAACAGCCCCGACCCCGATTTCATGCAGGAAGAAGAGATCACCCTCTTCTCCGACAGCGTCGGCAAGTGGATCGACGAGCACGCGCCGCCGGAAAAGGTCCAGCAATGGATCGCGAACTCCTCCGTCCCGCGCGAGCTGTGGACCCAGGCCGGCGCCGACGGGCTGCTGGGCCTGTCGATGCCGGAGGCCGACGGCGGCATGGGCGGCGACTATCGCCATGAGGTGGTGCTGATGCGCCAACTGGGCTGGAAGGGCGCGGACCATTTCGGCATCAGCCTGCACAACGCCATCGTCGCCCCCTACATCTGGCACTACGGCACCGAGGAGCAGAAGGCCCGCTGGCTGCCGCGTCTGGCCTCGGGCGAGCTGGTCGGCGCCATCGCCATGACCGAACCGGGCGCCGGCTCGGACCTGCAGGGCGTCAAGACGACGGCGGTGAAGTCCGGCAACGGCTATGTCGTCAACGGCTCCAAGACCTTCATCACCAACGGCCAGCTGGCCAACTTCATCATCGTCGTCGCCAAGACCGACCCGGCCGAGGGCGCCAAGGGCACCAGCCTGATCGTGGTCGAGACCGACGGCGCCGAAGGCTTCGAGCGCGGCCGCAACCTGCACAAGATCGGCATGGAGGCCAACGACACCTCCGAGCTGTTCTTCAACGAGGTGCAGGTTCCCGGCGACAACATCATCGGCGGGACCGAGGGCCAGGGCTTCGTCCAGCTGATGCAGCAGCTGCCGCAGGAGCGGCTGAACATCGCCGTCCAGGGCGTCGCCGCCGCCGAGCGCGGGCTTGAGGCCACCCTCGCCTACGTCAAGGAGCGCAAGGCGTTCGGCAAGCGGGTGATCGACTTCCAGAACACCCAGTTCAAGCTGGCCGAGGTGAAGACCAAGCTGACCGTCGCCAAGGTCTTCGTCGACCACTGCATCGGCCTGCACCTGCAAGGCAAGCTCGACGCCGCCACCGCCTCCATGGCCAAATACTGGGTCACCGACATCCAGGGCGAGACCATCGACGAGATGCTGCAGCTGCACGGCGGCTACGGCTACATGAACGAATACGCCATCGCCCAGCTCTACAAGGACGCGCGGGTTCAGCGCATCTACGGCGGCACCAACGAGATCATGAAGCTGCTGATCGCGCGGACGCTCTAGCCTTCCCGCTCCAGCAGGAAGAAGAACGGCCGGGGCGTGCGGCGGAAGTCCATCAGCCCCAACACCCGCCCCTCATCCGCTCGGCGGAAGTGGTCGATGATCGGCAGGTCGTCATAGATCATCGCCGCCGACACCAGCCCGCGATGCTCGACCGCCCGCAGGCGCGCCTTGGGCTTTCGGGTCCGCCACAGCGGCAGCGAGGCCCTGAACAGCTCCACCGCCTTGTCCGTCCGCGACAGGTGCGGAAGGTTCAGCGCGACGCCTAGCGGCAGGCGCGCGGGATCAACGGCCACGGTCCGTCCGTGGTGCTCGAACAGCAACGGATGCACCCGCTCCGCATCCTCGAACCGCTTGCCGCGCCAACCATAGAGCGCCAGCAGCCCGTCCAGCGGGTGCGCCGTCGGCAGCTCCGAGCCGCGCCAGCTCCCGATCATCTCCTCCGGCGTGATCACCGGCAGTCCGTCGAACGCATCCAGCGCCGCCTCGGCGCTCAAGCCCTTCTCGGCCCAGGTCTTCAGCCATGGCATGGTTTGGCCTCCATGAAGCGGTGGAACACGCCCGGCATAACGGTCTAGGGATGAGCATGATCCGCCTCCACGTCACCTCTCCCCTCGCTGCCGCCGCCCCCATCGCCCCGACGCTCGACCAGTCGCGCTATCTGACCCAGGTCATGCGGCTGAAGGTCGGGGACGAGCTGCTGGTGTTCAACGGCCGCGACGGCGAGTGGCGGGCGTCGGTCGCCGAGGTGCTGAAGAAGGGCGTGATCCTGCGCGCGGAGGAACAGGTGCGCGCGCAGACCCATGGCCCCGACCTTGAGCTGATCGTCGCCGTGGTGAAGAAGGCCCGGGTCGAGACCATCGTCGAGAAGGCCGCCGAGCTGGGCGCGCGCCGGGTGCGGCTGGTCCGGACGCAACGCACCAATACAGACCGCATCCGCCTGGACCGGCTGGACGCCATCGCCGAAGAGGCCGCCGAGCAGACCGGCCGCATGGACGTGCCGGTCGTCGACGATCCGGTGAAGCTGGACGCTCTGCTGGACGGCTGGGACGCCGGCCGCCGCCTGATGTTCTGCGACGAGACCGGCGGCGCGCCGGCGATGAGGGCCCTTGTTCCTCCCCCGTGGAGCGAAGCGGAACGGGGCAGCGGCGCGCGAAGCGTGGTGGAGGGGGCGACCCCGGACACCGGTCTTGCATCCGCCCCGTCCACCGCTTCGCGGCCCCCCTCCCGCGCGAGGGGCGGGGAAGGATCTTCCGGGCCTTGGGCCATTCTGATCGGACCCGAAGGCGGCTTCTCGCCGGAGGAGCGGGACCGGCTGCGGTCCCTGCCCTTCACCACCGCCGTCTCGCTGGGCCCCCGCATCCTGCGCGCCGACACCGCCGCCATCGCCGCCATGACCCTGTGGCAGGCGGCGGTTGGCGATTGGGAGCGGTAAAACCTCCGCTCATCCTCTTGAGCGCGGCCCTGACCTCGCCCATCTAGCCGCGACACGCCGTCGCGATGGTTGCGCCGGAGGGGGCCTATCGCATGTCCGACAACGCGCCGCTGACCCGGGAAGCCCTGATCGGGGTCATGGACAAGGGCGCCAAGCCCAAGGATCAGTGGCGCATCGGGGCCGAGCACGAGAAGTTCGGCTTCGACCGCGCCACCCTGGCCCGCCCCGCCTATGACGGCCCCAACGGCATCAAGGCCATGCTGGAGGGCCTGCTGCGCTTCGGCTGGACGCCGGTGGAGGAAGGCGGCCACATCATCGGGCTGGAGCGTCCGAACGCGGAGGGCTTCACCGCCTCGGTCAGCCTGGAGCCCGGCGGCCAGTTCGAACTGTCGGGCGCGCCGCTCCTGACCATCCACGACATCTGCAACGAGACCGGCCAGCACCTGATGGAGGTCAAGCAGGTCGCCGACCAGATCGGCGTCGGCTTCCTGGGCGTCGGCTTCGATCCGCTGTGGACGCGCGAACAGGTCCCGGTCATGCCCAAGGGCCGCTACGACATCATGCGCGCCTATATGCCCAAGGTCGGGACGCTGGGCCTGGACATGATGCTGCGCACCTGCACCATCCAGGCGAACCTCGACTTCGACAGCGAAGCCGACATGGTCGCCAAGTTCCGCACCTCTCTGGCGCTGCAGCCGATCGCCACCGCCCTGTTCGCCAACAGCCCCTTCACCGAAGGCCGCCCCAACGGCTTCCTTTCGGCCCGCGCCAACGTCTGGACCGACACCGACGCCGACCGCACCGGCATGCTGGACTTCGTCTTCCAGGACGGCTTCGGCTTCGAGCGCTACGCCGACTACGCCCTGGACACGCCGATGTATTTCGCCAAGCGCGGCGGCAAGTACGTTGACGCGTCGGGCCAGTCGTTCCGGGACTTCCAGGCCGGCAAGCTGCCCGCCCTGCCCGGCCAGTATCCGACCCTCAAGGACTGGAACGACCACCTGACCACCCTCTTCCCCGAGGTGCGGCTGAAGGCCTATCTGGAGATGCGCGGCGCGGACGGCGGGCCGTGGAGCCGCATCTGCGCCCTGCCCGCCTTGTGGGCAGGCATCCTGTACGACGCCCCGTCGTTGGCCGCCGCCTGGGACCTGTGCAAGGGCTGGGACATCGCCGACCACGAGCGCCTGCGCCGCGACGTGACCCGCCTGGGCCTGAAGGCCGAGGTGGCCGGCCGCTCGGTCCGCGACATCGCCGTCGACATGGTCGACATCGCCCGGCACGGCCTTAAGAACCGCGCCAAATTCTCCGGCGGCATGGTCGATGAGCGCGGCTACCTGTCGGAACTGGAAGACATCGCCGACAGCGGCGTCACCCCGGCGGAGCGGCTGCTGGACCTGTACCACGGCCCCTGGCAGGGCGACGTGAAACGCCTCTACGCCGACTTCGCCTACTGAACCCGCGACCGGCTGCGACGGAGCGCTGTGCTGACGCCTCCTCCCGACGACCGGACGTGGACGATTTCAGACTATTCACACTGGCCTTTTCGCGGTCCGAGTCTGAAATCGCGCCGTCATTGACAATCTTTGCCAAAGCTCCACTCTTCAAGGGAGGAGACCGACCATGGCGACGATGAACATCTCTCTGCCCGATCCGATGAAGGCCTGGGTCGAGGAGCAGGCGAAATCCGGCCGCTACGCCAATACTTCCGACGTCGTCCGCGACCTGATCCGCCGCGAACAGGTCAAGGCCGACAAGATCGCTAACATGCAGCGGCTGATCGACGAGGGCCGAGCTAGCGGCATCAGCGACAGGACTATGGCCGATATTCGCGCCGAGGCTCTTTCCCGCATCGCTGAGCGGCGCAAGGCGGGATGAGCCGCTATCGGCTGTCCGTCGAGGCGAGCGAGGATCTCATCGCCATCTATATCCAGGGTCACGATCGGTTCGGCCCGCTTCAGACCGACCGATATCAGGACGAACTGGAAACCCTGTTCAACCGACTGGCGGCATCACCCGGCGTCGCTCGGCTGCGCACCGACTACGATCCGCCCATTCGGGTCTTCACCTTCAAGGCTCATGTGGTCATCTATGACGAAGAGCCGGAAGGCGTCCTGATCCAGCGCGTCCGACACGGGCACGAAGACTGGCAGACCGATCCGCAAGGCGACAGCGACGAAGGGGAACAACCATGACCCACCCCATCCACATCGGCATCGGCGGCTGGACCTACGAGCCGTGGCGCGGGGTCTTCTATCCCGACGATCTGGTCCAGAAGCGGGAGCTGGAATACGCCAGCCGCGCGCTGACCTCGATCGAGATCAACGGCACCTACTATTCGACCTTCAAGCCCGACAGCTGGCGCAAATGGCGCGACGAGACGCCGAACGGCTTCGTCTTCTCGGTCAAGGCCAGCCGTTACTGCACCAATCGCAAGGTGCTGTCGGAGGGCGGCGAGAGCTTCGAGAAGTTCCTGTCCCAGGGCCTGACCGAGCTGGGCGACAAGCTGGGACCGATCAATTGGCAGTTCATGGGGACCAAGAAGTTCGACCCCGAGGACTTCGAGGGTTTCCTGAAGCTGTTGCCGAAGGAGAAGGATGGCCTGCGCCTGCGCCACGCGTTGGAGGTGCGCAATCCGACCTTCGCCACCGAGCAATTCTACGATCTGGCGCGGAAATACGGCGTGGCCATCGTCTACGCCGTCGACGACGAGGAGCCGACCTGGCCCCAGATCGACGAGGACACCGCCGACTTCACCTATGCGCGGTTGATGTCCAGCCGCGAGGACGAGCCGACCGGCATGACCGCCGCCGAGCTCGACGGCGTCGCGAAACAGGCGAAGGCCTGGGCGAAACGCGGCGATGTCTTCGCCTACTTCATCTCAGGCGCGAAGGTGCGGAACCCGGCGGCGGCGCAGGCGCTGATCGCCAAGCTGAAATAGGCGCCCCGCCTTGCGGGCGACGGGCGCGCCCCACATCTGACGCCTGCTCACCGCAAAGCCCGAGGACCGCCCATGCCGATCGCCACCCGCGCCTTCGCCGCGACCGCTTCCGACAAGCCGCTGACGCCCTACCGCTTCGAGCGGCGCGATCCCGGGGCCGATGACGTGGCGATCCAGATCAAATACGCCGGCGTCTGCCACTCCGACCTTCACATTGTGAAGAACGACCTGGGCAACACCACCTATCCCATCGTGCCGGGCCACGAGATCGCGGGCGTCGTCACGGCGGTGGGCGAGAACGTCACCCGCTTCAGGGTCGGCGACCGGGTGGGCGTGGGCTGCATGGTCGACAGCTGCCGCCAGTGCAAGCCGTGCCGGGAGGGCGAGGAACAATACTGCGTGCCCGGCATGACCCAGACCTACGGCTCGCCGGACAAGAAGGGCGCCGGCGTCGGCCAGAAGATCACCCAGGGCGGCTATTCCACCGCCATCGTCGTTGATCAGGACTTCGTCCTCCGCATCCCCGACAGTTTGCCGCTGGATGCGGCGGCCCCCCTGCTGTGCGCCGGCATCACCACCTATTCGCCGCTGAAGACCTGGGGCGTGG
Organism: Pseudomonadota bacterium; assembly: GCA_023451375.1. Lineage (GTDB taxonomy): Bacteria > Pseudomonadota > Alphaproteobacteria > Caulobacterales > Caulobacteraceae > Brevundimonas. Next base: position 195,420 of record JAEXZS010000078.1, on the reverse strand, counting down.
GCCCGGGCTCGAGGGTCGCCGTGGTCGGCCTGGGCGGCCTGGGCCACATGGCGGTCAAGCTGGCGGCGGCCATGGGGGCCGAGGTCACCGTCCTGTCGACCTCGGACCGCAAGCGCGCGGACGCCGAGCGGATGGGGGCCAAACACTTCCTGATCAACTCCGACAAGGCGGCGGTGCAGGCCGCGGCCGAGACGTTCGACCTCATCATCAACACCGTCTCGGCCACGCACGAGATCGCGGGCCATCTGCAGCTGCTGGCCAAGGACGGCACCATGGTCATGCTGGGCCTGTCGACCGAGGGCATGCCCGTTTACGCCATGCCTCTGCTGTGGCGGCGTCGCCGCGTGGCGGGCTCTCTGATCGGCGGCATTCGCGAGACCCAGGAGATGCTGGACTTCTGCGCCGAGCACGGCATCGCCTGCGACATCGAGATGATCGCGCCGGAGCAGATCAACGAGGCCTATGAGCGGATGGAGAAGTCGGACGTCCGCTACCGCTTCGTGATCGACATCGACAGGCTGGCCGCCTGACGGCAGGCTTCCGTCGCGGAAACGACGCTTGCGCGCGCCGCTCCGGTCGTTAATCCTGAAATCCGACAAGGCCTTGCATCGGCCGGGAACAGGGACAGGAAACGATTATGGCGCGTGTGGCTCTCGTGACCGGCGGAACCCGGGGCATCGGCAAGGCGATCGTCCAACGGCTCAGCGAGGACGGGATCCGCGTCGCCGCCGGCTTTTCCGGCAACGACGAGGCTGCCCAGGCCACCGCCAAGGCGCTGGGGGTCATGGTGGTCAAGGGCAATGTGGGCAGCTTCGACGACTGCGCCCGCGCGGTGCGGGAGGTCGAGGCCGAACTGGGCCCGGTCGACATCCTGGTCAACAACGCCGGCATCACCCGCGACGGCTTCTTCCACAAGATGAGCCACGACCAGTGGTCCGACGTGATCCGCGTCAACATGGACAGCGTCTTCAACATGACGCGTCAGGTCATCAACGGCATGCGCGATCGGGGCCACGGCCGGATCGTCAACATTTCGTCGATCAACGGACAGAAGGGCCAGATCGGCCAGACCAACTATTCCGCCGCCAAGGCGGGCATGATCGGCTTCACCAAGGCCCTGGCCCTGGAGAACGCCAGGAAGGGCGTGACCGTGAACTGCATCGCGCCCGGATACATCGACACAGAGATGGTAGGCGCCATGGATCCCAAGGTGCTGGAGGGCATCGTCAGCCAGATTCCCGTCGGCCGCCTGGGCAAGGGCGAGGAGATCGCCGACATGGTGTCCTGGCTGGTGGGCGAGCGTGCCGGATATGTCACAGGCTGCACGCTCTCGCTGAACGGCGGTCAGTACCTGGTCGGTTGAGACCCGCTTCGCCAAAAATCCGCCGCGCGCCGGTTTCATCCACGCTCTCATGAAGTTGACGGAAGAGGTCAGGGCGAAAAATTCGCCGCGAATGACCGCGATGGCGCTCGCCGCCCTCGCGTCCGTCATCCTGTCGCTGCTCCTGCTGCTGTCCGCGTCGGCCGCCGAGGCCCAGTCGCGGCGGGCCATGCCGACCACCGGCCGCTACGTCTCCGACGCCGGCCAAGCCTTCGTGCTGGACAGTTCGGGCGCGCGGCCGCTGCTGCGCTTCGACCAATCGGCAGAGATCTGGGTGCTGCGCCCGACGCCGGCGCCGCGCGGCGACATCATCTATCGCAACGACAACGGCGACCAGATCCTGCGCGTCACCGCCGACGGCGGCATCACCCTCTACACCACCCGCACCCCGCAAGGCTCGCCCGTCTCCCGCGCGGGCGCAGGCCAGCCGCTGCAGACGCCCAACCTGGGGCCGGTGCAGCTGTTCAACCTGATGGCGCGGCGAAGCAATCTGGTCTCCGAAGCCGTCGGCCGGCTGATCTCCATCGACCTGGACGGCAGCCAGTCCGAGGCCCTGTGCGTCGAGGCCCTGATCGTCACCACCGACGCCGTGGTCCGCCTGGCGCGGAACCCCAGCACGCGGTCGACGGTCAACCGCCTGCGCAAGATCAGCATCGTGGAGGGCAACCGCGCCTCTGTGACCTTCGCGCGCGGCGAGCTGCGCGTCGTGGTCGATCCCTCGCGCGGCGTCGTCGGCCGTCCTTCGTCGGCCGTGGTCATCCGCACCTTGGCGGGCGACTGAGGCGTCAGCCCGCGAACGCGTCCTTGGCCCGGCGAAGTGCGGCGAACGCATCCGCGTCCCCGGCCCGCAGAAAAGGATTGAAGCGCCGCTCGATCGCCAGGGTCGTGGGAACGGTGGGCTGCCCCCGCTCCCGGGCGGCGAAGATCGCCTCCGCGTGCGCCGCCGTTTCCGGCCGGTCATCCACGCTGAGGGTGAAGCGGGCGTTCGAGGCGGTGTATTCGTGCGCGCACCACAGCGTCGTCCGGTCGGGCCAGGACGCCAGCCGGCGCAGGCTTTCCCACATCTGTTCGGGCGTGCCCTCGAACAGCCGGCCGCAGCCGAGCGCAAACAGGGTGTCGCCGACGAAGGCCTGCCCCTGGTCCGCCGCGTGATAGACCACATGGCCCAGGGTGTGCCCCGGCGTGGCCGTCACCTCGAACCGGATCCCGCCGAGCTCCACCACATCGCCGTGATCGACGACGCGGTCCAGCGGCGCGACCCGGCGCACCTCCTCCGGCCCCACGATCTCGCAGCCCGTCTCCGCCTTCAGGCGTTCGTTGCCTTCGGTGTGGTCGGGATGCCAGTGGGTGTTCAGGATCAGGTCCAACCTTCCCCAGCCCGACTGTTCCAGCGTCTCCAGGATGCGGGCGGCGTCGGGCGTGTCGACGGCCGCCACCGCTCCGGTCTCGGCGTCGCGCGCCAGGAAACCGTAGTTGTCGGTGCGACAAGGGAACAGGCGAACGTCAAGGCTCATGCGCGCATTCTAGCAGGACCGCCCCTCTCGGAGCTATGGTGAAGCCATGCGCCGCAGCATCGACGACCTGAGGACCTTCTACGGCGAGCCGACCGGCGTGCTGGCGCGCAGGCTGCTGGCGCGCAGGCTGGAGGACGCCTGGGGAGAGGCGGCGAACTGCGACGTGCTGGGGCTGGGCTATGTCACCCCTTGGCTCGACGCCTTCGTCGGCGCCCGCCGGATCGTGGCGGCCATGCCCGGCGGCCAGGGGGTCGAGCAATGGCCCACGGCGGGCCGCAACCGCACGTCCCTGGTGGACGAGCGGCGCCTGCCCTTCGCGGCAGGGGCCTTCGACCGCATCCTGCTGGTCCATGCGCTGGAGGAGGCCGATGATCCGGCGGCCCTGTTGCTGGAGGCGGTGCGGACCCTGGCGCCGGCGGGGCGGATCATCCTGGTCGCGGCGGCGCGCGGCGGGCTGTGGGCGCGGACCGAGAACACCCCGTTCGGCTATGGCCGTCCGTTCTCGCGCCGCCAGCTGGAGCGGCTGGTGCGCGAGGCGGGGCTGGAGCCGTCCGCCTGGTCCCAGACCCTCTATGTCCCGCCGTGGGGACCGCTGCTGCCGCTGGCCGACGGCTTCGAACAGGTCGGACGCCGCATCGCCCCGGGCACGGCCGGGCTGATCCTGCTGGAGGCGTCGCGCCACGCCTACGCCCGCATCCGCCCCAGCGGCCACGCCCAGCGGGTCGCCGAGCCGGCGCTGACGCCGCAGCCCGCCGCGTCCCTGACCTCGCGCCCGGCCCCGCGCCCGGTCTCGCGCCTGACGCGGAGTTGACCGCCTTGCCCGCTGGTCGGAACGCGCGAACGGCCCTATGGCGAGGCCCATGCATCGATTGATCCTCATGCGGCACGCCCAGGCGGAGCCGTCGGCCGCGGGCGGGGACGCCGCGCGCGTCCTGTCGGCGCTCGGACGGCGAGAGGCCGACGTCATGGGCCGCGCCCTGGCCGAACGCGGCCTGAAACCGGACCTGGCTCTGGTGTCGACGGCCGCGCGCACCCGTGAGACCTGGGACGGCATGCACGAGGCCTTCGGCGACGTGGAGGTGCGCGACCTGGCGCCGCTCTACAACGCCTCCGCCGACGCCATCCGCCGGCTGGTCGAGGCCAGCGAGGATGAGGCGGGCTGCCTGCTGGTGCTGGCGCACAATCCCGGCGTCCACGTGCTGGCGGTGGAATATCTGAGCGAAAGCGCGGCCTCGCCCGCCGTGCTGGAGCGGTTGTCGGGCGGCTTCCCGACGGGGGCGGCGGCGGTCTTCACCGTCGATGTCGCGGGTCGTTGCGTCTACGAAGGCTATCTGACGCCGCGCATGGCGGGGGCCGCGTGACCGACGTCGCATACAAGATCGTGGCGACCGAGGAATGGCGCGCCGCCCTGGCCGAGGGCGTCTATGCGGGATCGGCGGCGGATCTCGCGGACGGCTACATCCACATGTCCACCGAGGCCCAGCTGGCCGAGACGGCGCGGCGGCACTACGCCGGGCGCGACGACCTGATGCTGCTGACGGTCGACCTGACGGCGCTGGGCGACGACCTGGTGTGGGAGCCGTCGCGCGGCGGGGCCTTGTTCCCGCATCTCCACGCGCCGCTGCCGACCTCGACCGTGACCGCCCGCCGGCGCCTGTCGGTCTCCGGCGACGGCGAGATGTCGGTCGAGGAGACGACATGAGCCTGTCGGACCTGGGCGCGGCCGTCCTGCGCCACATAGAACCGGAACAGGCGCACGGCCTGGCCCTGCGCGGCCTGGCCCTCGCTCCCCTTCCCGCGCCCAAGCCGGACGATCCGGTGCTGCGCACCCGGCTGGCGGGGCTGGAGCTGGCCAATCCGATCGGATTGGCCGCCGGCCTCGACAAGAACGGCGAAGCGCTGCGCGGCCTGTCGCGGCTGGGTTTCGGCTTCGTCGAATGCGGCTCGGTGACGCCGCGCCCGCAGGCCGGCAATCCCAGGCCCCGCCTGTTCCGCCTGGCCGAGGACCGGGCCGTCATCAACCGGATGGGCTTCAACAACAACGGGCTGGAGGCCTTTGCGGCGCGGCTCGGGCGAAGGCCCGCCGGTGTGACCGTGGGCGCCAACCTCGGCGCCAACAAGGACACGGAGGACAAGGCGGCGGACTACGTCGCCGGACTTCGACGCCTGGCGGGGCTCGCCTCCTATTTCACCGTCAACATCTCGTCGCCCAATACGCCCGGCCTGCGCGCCCTGCAGGGGCGGGAACAGCTGGACGACCTGCTCGGGCGCATCGACGCGGCCCGGCCGCCGCAGGGCGAGGCCGCGCGCGTCCCCGTCTTCCTGAAGATCGCGCCGGACCTGGCGGTCGAGGAGATCGCCATGATCGTCGAGGCCGCCCTGGCCCACCGTATCGACGCCCTGATCGTCGCCAACACCACGCTGGAGCGGCCGGAGACCCTGCGTTCCCGCTTCGCGGGCGAGGCCGGCGGCCTGTCCGGCGCGCCAATCCGGCCGTTCGCGGAAAAGGCGCTGCGGGCCGCCGCCGAGGCCGCCGAAGGTCGCCTGCCCCTGGTCGCCGTGGGCGGCGTCGACTCGGGGGCGGAGGCCTACGCCCGCATCCGCCTGGGGGCCGGCGCCGTGCAGATCTATTCGGCCCTGGTCTATGAGGGGCCCGGCCTGGTCGGCCGCATCAAGCAGGACCTGGCGAAGCGCCTGCGCGCCGACGGGTTTTCCACTGTTTCCGAGGCGGTCGGCGCGGCCCGTTGACGGAGCGTTAGCCTCGGCTGAGGCATGGTCCCGCGAAATGCGCGCGATGCGCGTCGGGGAAACGCATGCCGGACACCAAGAGCGTTGAAACCGTCAGCGGCTGGGTCTTCGCGGTCCGGCAACGCCGTGGCGCGTTGATGCAGCGCGTGGCGGTGGGCCTTGCCAGCGCCCTGGCCGCGACGCCGCTGGTCGGCTGGCGGGTCGCCGGCGCGTGGGGCGTGGCCTATATGGTGATCCAGGCCGTCGAAACCCTTGCCTTCGCCCCGCTGAACAACGGTCAGGTCCCGTCCATGCCGCGGGCGCGCAACATCGCCGGGGGCGTGGTGATGTTCGCCAACACGAGCCTGTACGGCGCCCTGTCGCTGCTGCTGTGGATGTACGGGGGCGTCGCCGGCGGCGTGTCGGCGGCGATCATGCTGCCCGCGGCCATGGTCTATTCCATGGTCAACGCCCCCCGCTCCCTGGCCGTTCTGGCCTGCGCGGTGACGCCGCAGATCCTGTACATGGCGGCCTTCCCCTTCCTGCTGATCCGACTGGGCGCCGCGCCGGCGGCGGCGATCACGGCGGCGGCGGCGGTGACCATCTTCACCATCTACTGCCTGACGGTCTGGCGCAGCCTGGCCGAGCGGGCCCGACGCGAGCAGCACGACCGCCTGCTCGCCGAGGCGCACAGCGCCCGGGCCGCCCGCGCCCTCAGCGACCAGAGCGCCTTCCTGGCCGCGATCGGCCACGACCTGCGCACGCCCATCGGGGCGATCCTCAGCGGCGCGGCCGAGCTGCGCGGCGGCGACGCCCACGCGCGCCAGAACGCCGACCTGATCACCGACGCCGGGCGGATGATGAAGTCGCTGCTGGACGACCTGCTGGATCATTCGCGGATCGAGGCCGGCCGCATGCAGATCGAGACCGCGGACTTCGACCTGCGCGCCCTGCTGGCCCAGACGCTGCGCCTCTGGCGCGGTGCGGTGGAGGCCAAGGGCGTCCGGCTGCGCATCGAAGGCGCCGGCCGCATCCCCTCGGCCGTGCACGGCGACGCCATGCGCCTGCGCCAGGTGCTGAACAACCTGATGTCGAACGCGGTGAAGTTCACGGAAACCGGCGAGATCACCCTGCGGCTCAACGCCTGGGCCGAGGAGCCGTCCGGCTATTGCCTGCTGATCGAGGTGGCCGACACGGGCGCGGGGATGAGCGCGGACCAGGTCGCGCGCCTGTTCAAGCCGTTCGACCAGACCGCCGACGGCGTCAGCGCCCGCTACGGCGGGTCCGGCCTTGGGCTGTCGATCAGCCGCAACCTGGTCGAGCTGATGGGCGGCCGGCTGACGGCGCGCAGCATGCCCGGCCGAGGCTCCTTCTTCACCGTATCCCTGTTCATGCCTCGCGCGGAGCGGATCGTTCCGGCGGTCGAGCCCACGCTGGACGACAGCCGCCTCGCCGTCGCCCGCGCCCTGGCGGACCGTCGCGGGACCGAGCCCCCCTGGGCCAAGCCGGACGCCGGACCGACGGCCGCGCCGCCGGCCCTGCCGCGGACGGTTGCGCCGGAGCCGCCGGCGGATGAGGATGAAGGCCGCCCCCTGCGGCTGCTGGTGGTCGACGACCACGACATCAATCGGCGCGCGGTGCAGTTGATCCTCCAGCCGCTCGGCTGCGACATCGTCACGGCGGCCGACGGCGTCGCCGCCCTGGACCGCTGCGCGGAGTCGGCGTTCGACGTCATCTTCATGGACGTGCGCATGCCTGAGCTGGACGGGCGGGAGACCACGCGCCGCCTGCGGGCCGGAAACGGGCCGAACGCCGCCACGCCGGTGGTGGCCGTCACGGCGGACACCGCGCCGGAGGACATCGCGGCCTGCAAGGCTGCGGGCATGGCCTATTTCGTGCCGAAGCCCCTGACGCCGCCGGCGCTGCTGGGCGCCCTGCAGCACGTGCTGGAAGAGGCTCAGGACGGCGCGTCGGAAGCGGCCTGACCCCGCACGTCGGCGACCAGGCGCGGGGCGAAGTCGTGCGCCTTCATCCCGCACTCCCACACCGTGACGACGCGCCAGCCCTCGGCTTCCAGGGCCGCGCGGGCCGCCACGTCGCGCGCCCGGTTGCGGGCGATCTTGGCGGTCCAATAGGCGGCGTTGGCCTTCGGCTGGCGCGCCCCGCGCGGGCAGTCGTGGCCGTGCCAGAAGCAGCCGTGGACGAACAGGGCCACGCGCCGCCCCTGCATCACCACGTCCGGGCGGCCCGGCAGGCCGACGCCGCCCAGCCGATAGCCGATTCCCGCCTCGCGCAGGATGCGGCGCACGGCCAGCTCGGGCGAGGTGTCGCGCCCCTTCACCCGGCGCATCACGGCGCTGCGTTTCTCGGGCGTGAAGACGTCGGTCATGGGCGATCCCCGCCCAGGCGGCGAAGCGGGGATCGCGCCAACGTCAGAGCTGGGCCAGCAGGTGCTCGGCCGAGGACACCTTGAACTCGCCGCCCTGCTCGATGTTCAGCTGGGTCACCGTGCCGTCCTTGACCAACATGGAATAGCGCTGCGACCGCTCGCCGAGGCCGAAGCCCGAACCGTCCAGCACCAGCCCCAGCGCCTTCGTCAGCTCGCCGTTGCCGTCGGCCAGCATGAGGATGTCGCCGTCCTTGATCTCCTGGCTGTCCGCCCACGCCTGCATCACGAAGGCGTCGTTGACGGAGATGCAGGCGACGGTGTCGACGCCCTGGCCCCTGAAGGTCTCCAGATTGTCCTTGAAGCCCGGCAGGTGGCGCGCCGAGCAGGTCGGGGTGAAGGCCCCTGGCACCGCGAACAGGGCCACGGTCTTGCCGTCGAAGATTTCGCTGGTGGAGACGGGCTTCGGCCCCTCGGCGGTCGCCTGGGCGAGGGTCGCGGCGGGAATGCGATCGCCGATCTGGATGGTCATGGGGTGTCTCCGCGCGGGATGGTGTGAAAGGTGCGTGCGCTTGCGACAGATAGACGCCACGGCGGGGACCGCAAGCGCAAGGCCGCTTGCGCAAGGCGCTTTCGCACCCGAATATAAGAGCATCATGAGCGACGCCTCCTCCCTGACCGGTCGCCTCCTGGTTGCCATGCCCGGCATCGGCGACCCCCGGTTCGAACACGCCGTCATCCTGATCTGCGCCCACGGGCCCGATCACGCCATGGGCCTGCGGCTCGACCGGCCCGCGCCGGGCGTCGACCTGAAGGCCGTGCTGGACAAGCTGGACGCGCCGGCGCCCGACCAGGCGGCGGGTCGATCCGTGCTGATGGGCGGCCCGGTCGAGCGCGAGCGCGGCTTCGTGCTGCACACCGACGACTGGATGACCGGCGGCGACAGCCTGCCCTTCGGCGACGGCCTGGCCATGACCGGCACGCGCGAGGCCCTGGCCGCCATGACGGACGCGATCGCCGGTCCGCGGCGCTCGGCCCTGCTGCTGGGCTATGCCGGCTGGGGCGAAGGCCAGCTGGAGGACGAGCTGGCGGAGAACGTCTGGCTGACCGCCGAGGCGGACCTGGACCTGATCTTCGACGCCGACCACGAGACCAAATGGACCCGCGCCCTGGCCCAGCTGGGCGTCGACGCCGCCATGCTGTCCAGCCAGGGCGGGCGCGCCTGAGGCGCGGCCCCTAGCGCGTCGCCAGGGAGACCAGCAGCGCCAGCAGCAGCAGCAGGCTCACCCCCTGCCAGAACCGCACCGGATCCCGCTCGATCAGCGACAGCGGGCGCGGCGGGGGGGCGGCGGCGGCGTTGCCGGTTTCCAGCACATGGATCAGCTCCTCGACGTCGTCGAAGCGACCGGCGCGGTCGGGCGAGGTCGCCTGCAGGATGGCGGCCTCCAGCCAGGCGGGCATGTCCGGCCGATGGCGCGTCGGCGGCGTACGCGCCCTGTCGAAGCGCGGCGCATCGTCGGGATCGACCTCGCCCCAGGGATAGGCGCGAGTGAACAGCCGGTACAGGGTCACGCCCAGGGCGAACTGGTCGGTGAGCGCGTCGCCGCTCTCGCCGTCGTACATCTCGGGCGCCTTGTAGCCGGCGGTGCCGGGCGCCTCGGCCTCGGCGAACTCCTCGGCGCGGCGCAGGCGGGCGACGCCCAGGTCGACCAGCTTCAGCCCGCCGTCCTTCTCCAGGATGACGTTGTCCGGCTTGATGTCGCGATGGGTCACGCCCGCACGGTGCAGGGCCGCGACCGCGCGCGCCAGCTTCAGCGCGATCCCGATCCCCTCGGCGATCTCGAACGCCCCCTCGTCGGCCAGGCGCGCGTGCAGGGTCACGCCGGGATAGAACGGCTGGGCGATGTAGAGCCGGCTCTGGCGCCCGGCCTCCAGCGTCAGCACCTTGCCGACATGGGGGCTGTCGATGCGTCGCCCGATGAAGGCCTCGCGCAGGAAGGCCAGGCGCGCGCCGCGTTCGGAGACGACGGCGGTCTTGGGGAACTTCAGCACCAGCTGCCCCAGGTCGCCCAGCGTGTCCCTGGCCAGGAACAGGCGGGTGTAGCGCCCGTCCGCCACCAGCCGCTGCAGCTGGAAGCCGTCGACCGCGTCGCCCACGTCCGGCGGCGGCTGCACCGCCAGCCCCTCGGCCTCGGCCGTGATCGCCTCCCAGTCGGGTGCGCCGATGCGGACCACATCAATGACGATGGCGGTCGCGTTGTCACGCGGCCCGGCCGCCTCCACGGCCTCCAGGATGGCGCGGGCGTCGGCGTCCGGAGAACTCCGCCGTCCCAGCACACCCGCCAGCGCCGCCTCGTCGACGACGCCGTGCACCCCGTCCGTGGTCAGCAGCAGCCGGTCGTGCGGCCTCAGGTCGGCGTGACGCACGTCCAGCTTCACGTCCGCCTCGATGCCGACGGCGCGATAGAGGACGTTGCTGAACCCCTGAACCGCGCGCGTATGGTCCTCGGTCAGGCAGGTCAGGACGCCGTCGCGATAATGCCAGGCGCGGCTATCGCCGACATGCAGGACCACCGCCTCCCGCCCGCGCAGCACCAGGGCGGTGAAGGTGGTCGCCGCCCCCTGCATGGCCGGGTCTGATCGGGCCTTGGCGTGGAGCCAGCGATTGAAGCCACGCAGGGCCTTCACCCCGTTCACGGCCACGCCGTTCAGCGGGTTCTGGTCCAGATAGCCGTCGATGAAGCTGCGCGTCGCCAGCTCGGCCGCCGTGCGTCCGGCCTTGGAGCCCGACACGCCGTCGGCGATGACGGCCACCACGCCGTGCTCGCGCTGTTCGGCCGGCGTGCCCAGATGGACGCCGCCGAAATCCTGGTTGTCGGCCTTGGGGCCGCGCGCGGTGGCGAAGCCGGCCGCGATCTCCAGTCTGGCGTCGCTCACCGCGGCATCCCCCGTCGTCGCCCCGCCGGAGAGCGGAGCAACGCGGGGGCGCGACGTCAAGCCGTCAGCGGATGATGTCGTAGACGCCGTTGATGTCGACGCGGACCGTCAGTTCACCGCCCGAGACCGGGCTGGAGCCGGCGGAGTCCTGCATGGCGGCGCGGGCGTACATCACCGGCATCGGCGGCGGGGGCGAATAGCCGCCGCCTTCGGTCAGGGTGCGCACGCCGCCCAGCTGGACGCCCAACGCCTGGGCGTACAGGGCCGCCTTCTCCTGCAGGGCGCGGACGGCCGCCTGGCGCGCCTCGTTCTCGGCCCTGGTCGGATCCTTCAGGCCGAAGCCGATGCCGTCGATCTGGTTGACGCCCGCGGCGACCACGGCGTCGGCGGTCGAACCGACCTTGGTCAGGTCCTCGATCCGCACGGTCACGCGGTTGACCGCCTGATAGCCGCGCAGCTTGGGCGGCTGGTTCTCCTGATAGTCATACTGGGCCGACAGGTTCAGGCCCGAGGTCTGCACGTGGCGTTCGGCGATGCCGGCGCGGCGCAGGGTGGTCATGACCTGGTTCATCCGCTCGGCGTTGGCGCGCATGGCCGCCTCGGCGGTCGGGGCCTCGGTCTGCACGCCGAAGGTGATGGTGGCCATGTCCGGCGCCGCCTTCACCTCGCCATGGGCCGACAGGTTCAGGGAGGGGGCGGGCTGCATCTGGGTCATGGGAACAGCGGTCTGGGCCACGTTTTGGGCCATGGCGGGCGGGGCGCCGGCGGCCAGCACCACGGCGGCGGCCGCTGCGCTCGCCAGGGCGGCGGGTTTCAACAGGGCGGTCAAGGTGCGGGTCATGTAGTTCTCCGTGAGACGATCCGGCCGGCGTGCGCGCCGTCCATGGGGCGCACCTTGACCGTTAGCGCCTGAATGAACGCCGCACGCCCTGTGTCAGGTTCCGTTCATCGGCGTGAATTCGCCGAAAGGCCACGCCCCCTTGGCAAGCCGCGCCCGCCCCTGCTAGGCGGAACCTCCTCGTCTCGGGGGCCCGTAGCTCAATGGTTAGAGCCGACCGCTCATAACGGTCTGGTTGGGGGTTCGAGTCCCTCCGGGCCTACCACCCCCTTCCGCCTCAGCGCCGCACGCGGGTTTCCAGTTCGCCGACGCGGCGCTCCAGATAGGCGGTGTCGTCGGCGGTCGCGGCGTAACGGCCGTAGGCCGCCTGCAGTCGAACGAGATCGCCCAGCTCGACACGGATGTCGGCGGCTTCCGCCCGGGTGACCGAACCGGACCGCTCGGCCGTCGTCACGGCGGCGTCCAGGCTGCTCAGCCGCGACTGGATGGTGGCCGGTCGCGTCGTCGGCGTCTGGCCGGCTGGACCATCGCCGACCCGTGCGTCGAGGGCGTCGAGACGCGTGTCGAGGTCCGTCCGTTCGGCGGCGCTGATCGATCCGTCGGCCTGATAGCCCGTCTCGACCTGGATCAGCGACTGATAGTCGGTCTTCAGCTGCGTGGCCTGCAGGCGGGTGATGCGGCGGGCGGCGACGGCGGCGTCGACGCGGGCCTCGAAGTCCGCCCGCCCCTGCGCGACCTGATTGGCGTCGCCATAGCCGGCGGCGCCCGCGTCGAGCGTCTGGGTCAGGGTGGTGTAGCGGGTGTTCAGGTCGGCGCGCTCCTCTGTCGAGAACCGGCCGTCGCCGGCGTACTGGCTTTCGAGGGTGACGAGGGCGTCATAGTCGGCGCGGAGCCGGGCGGCGGCGGAACTGGAGATGGCGCCCGAACGCAGGCTGGCGTCGACGCGGGACGTGAACTGCGTCCTTCCCTCGCTCAGCGGGCGGGCGCCGCGCAGCCAGGCCTGATCCATGGCCGACAGCCCCAGGCGATCGCCGAACAGGGCGCCGACGACGGCGCCGAGGCGGTCCTGATTGGTCTGGCCGCTGGTGGAGGTTTGGGCGGCGGCCGATCCGGCGAAGACCGTCGCGGCGGTCGTGGCGATCAGGGCGAGCTTGAGGGATGAGGTCATGGCGCGTCTTTCCGGCTATCTGCGATATGCCGGAACGAACGGTGGGTCGCCCTAATGGTTGCCGTCGATCAGCATCCTGCCGCCCGGCTCGAGCGGCTCTCGCGCACGTCGCCGGCCGCGCCTATATCGGCGACGAATTGAAGGAGCTTTTCATGGCCTACGTCGCCCGCGACGACCGCCCCGCCGACAAGGCCGCCCGCTACGCCGAGCTGGAGGCGGAGATCCTGGCCGTGCTGGACGACGAGCCCAATGTGACGGCGCGGATGGCCACGGTGTCGTCCATGCTGGCGGATGCGTTCGAGGACTTCTTCTGGACCGGCTTCTACGTCGCGGCGCCCGAGCGGGCGGACGAGCTGGTGGTCGGGCCGTACCAGGGTACGCTGGGCTGCCTGCGCATCGCCTTCGGACGGGGCGTGTGCGGGGCGGCGGCGGCGACGAAGCAGACTCAGATCGTCGAGGACGTGCACGCCTTCCCCGGCCACATCGCCTGCGACAGCCGCTCGGCCAGCGAGATCGTGGTGCCGGTGCTGGACGCCTCGGGCGCCCTGATCGCCGTGTTCGATGTGGACGCGACCACGAAGGCCGCCTTCGACGCCGTGGACGCCCAGGCGCTGGAGCGGCTGATGGCCAAGGTGTTCGCCGCCGGTTGATCCGCACCACACCCGCTCTAGGATGGGATCAGGGAGATCGACACATGACGGATCGGATCATCGCCATCACGGGCGGTCACGGGGTGCTGGGCCGCGCGGTGCTGGAGGCGGCGATGGCCGACGGGCTGAAGGTCGCCGTCATCGACCACGCCATGGGCCATGCGACGCCCGACGGCGTGCTGGAGGTCGGCGGCGTGGACCTGACCGATCCGGCGCAGGCGGGCCAGGCGATCGCCGCCGTCATCGGCCGCTTCGGCCGGCTGGACGCCCTGCTGAACATCGCCGGCGGCTTCGTCTGGCAGACCACCGACGACGCCGAGCCCGCCTGGGACCGGATGCACGCCCTGAACGTGACCACCGCCCTGAACGCCAGCCGCGCCGCCCTGCCCCACCTGAAGGCCTCGGGCGAGGGCCGGATCGTCAACGTCGGCTCGGCCGCCGCGCTGAAGGCGGGCGCCGGCATGGGGGCCTATGGCGCGGCCAAGGCGGGGGTGCACGCCCTGACCCAGGCGCTGGCGGATGAGTTGAAGGCGACCTCGGTGACGGTCAACGCCGTGCTGCCGTCGATCATCGACACCCCGGCGAACCGCAAGGACATGCCGGATGCGGACCCGGCGCAATGGGTTGCCCCGAATGATCTTGCCGCCGTGATCCTGTTCCTGGCCTCGCCGCAAAGCCGGGCGATGACGGGCGCGCTGGTGCCGGTGACGGGTCGGGTCTAGCGCAATTCCCGTCCCTTCTCCCGTTGGGAGAAGGTGGCCCGCAGGGCCGGATGAGGGTCGGCCGGTGGGCCAACTCGCACGATCGAACCCTCACCCTTTCGCGCCAGAACGACGGCTGCGCCGCCGTGCGCTCAAGCCCTCTCCCAACGGGAGAGGGAACCTATCCAGCGATCTGCCCGAAATCCGCGACCTTGCCCATCACGTCGCGGACCTGGCCCAGCAGCTTCAGCCGGTTCTCGCGCTCCTCGGCCACGTCCGAGTTGACCATCACCCCCTCGAAGAAGGCGTCCACCGGCGCGCGCAGGCCCGCCAGGGCGGACATGGCGGCGGCGAAGTCCTCCTTGTCCAGCGCCGTCTCCACCGCCGTGCGGGCGGCGCCGACGGCGAAGGCCAGGGCGACCTCTTCCTCGGGCTGGTTCGGCAGGCCGGTCCGGACCATGCCGGTCGGCAGGGGGCCCTTCTTCTCCTCGGCGCGCAGGATGTTGGAGGCGCGCTTGTACCCCGCCAGCAGGTTGGCGCCGTCGTCGGTGGCGAGGAAGGCGGCCAGAGCCTCCACCCGGCGCACGATGCGGACCAGATCGTCGTCGCCCAGCGCGAAGACCGCCGCGACGAGATCGTGCCGCTGGCCTTGGTCGCGCAGGAGGACGGTCAGGCGGTCGGCGAAGAAGTTTCTGAACTCGGCTTCCAGCGCCAGTTCATCCACTAGGCGCTGAACTTTACCGCTCCGATCGAGGAAGGCCTTCGCTGGCGAGAAGGCGTCGGTGACGAGTCCAAATCGGAGGTCATTCTCCAGCACCAGCCGGATCACGCCCAGCGCCGCCCGGCGCAGCGCGTACGGATCCCTCGATCCCGTGGGCTTCTCGTCGATGGCGAAGAAGCCGACCAGGGTGTCCAGCTTGTCGGCCAGGGCGACGGCGACCGTCAGCGGCGCGGTCGGGACGGTGTCGGCCGGTCCCTGCGGCTTGTAGTGGTCGCGCACGGCGTCGGCGACGGCGTCGGGCCGGCCGGCCAGGCGGGCGTAGTAGCCGCCCATGATCCCCTGCAGTTCCGGGAACTCGCCGACCATGCCGCTGGCCAGGTCGGCCTTGGCCAGGCGAGCGGCCTCAACGGCCTGGTCCGGATCGGCGCCGACCAGGGGGGCGATCTCGCGGGCCAGGGCGGCGATGCGCTCGACGCGCTCGGCCATGGTTCCCAGCTTGGCGTGGAAGGTCACGCCCTCCAGCTTCTTCAGCCAGGCGTCGAAGCCGACCTTCTGGTCCTCGTCCCAGAAGAAGCGGGCGTCGTTCAGGCGGGCGGACAGGACGCGGCTGTTGCCGGCGGCCAAGGCCTTGCCGCCGTCGGTCGCCTCGACATTGGCGACGACCAGGAAGTTGGGCGCCAATTTTCCTGAAGAATCTGGGCCCTCGCGCGACGGATCGCGCACGGCGAAATACTTCTGGTGCACCTTCATCGACAGGCGCACGACCTCGGGCGGCAGCGACAGGAACTGCGGGTCCATGTCGCCCAGGATCGGCGTCGGCCATTCGGCCAAGCCCGCCACCTCGTCCAGCAGGCCGTCGTCGTCGACCATCGTCAGGCCGCGCGCGGCGCAGGCGGCCTTGGCCTGTTCGAGGATGCGCAGCTTGCGGTCCGCCACGTCGATCAGGACGTGCTCGCGTTCCAGCTTCTGGCGATAGTCGACGAAGTCGCTGACGGGGAACGGGGCGCCGGAGCCGCCCGCACTGGACATGAAGCGATGTCCCTCGGTCAGGGCGTCGGACCGGATGCCGTCGATCTCGAACGGCACGACATGGCCGTCGAAGACGCACAGGATGCGCTTGATCGGCCGCACCCAGCGCAGCGAGCCGGAGCCCCAGCGCATCGACTTGGGCCAGGGGAAGGTGCGGACGATCTGCTCGACCATCTCGGGGATCAGGTCGGGGGTCGCGCGGCCCTTGGAGCTGATGACGGCGAACAGCACGCCGTCGCGCTCGACCAGTTGCTCGCGCGTCAGGCCGGTCTTCCTCAGGAAGCCTTCCAGCGCCTGTTCCGGCGCCGAGGTCTTCGGCCCCTTCACCTCTTCCTCGCGGTCGGGCGTGGCGGCGGGCAGGCCGTCGACCACCAGCGTCAGACGACGCGGCCCGGCGTAGGTCGTCAGCGCGTCCCAGCTCAGGCCGGCGGCCTTCAGCCGCTCGGACGCCATCCGCTCCAGGTCGCGCGCGGCGCCCTGCTGCATGCGGGCGGGGATTTCTTCGGAGAAGATTTCGAGGAGCAGCTGGGGCATCAGGCGGTTTTCCGCTCTTGTTCGACGTAGGCGAGGGCGCAGGCTTTGCAGAGTTCGCGGATGCGGCCGATGTAGCTCTGGCGTTCGGCGACGGCGATGGCGCCGCGGGCGTCCATCAGGTTGAACAGGTGGGACGCCTTCAGCACCTGGTCATAGGCCGGCAGCACCAGCGGCTGGCCCTGCGGCCCGGTCATGGCCAAGAGGCGCGACACCTCGGCCACCATGTCCTCGAACCGGCGCTTCAGCCCGTCCACGTCATAGCCGTGGAAGTTGGCTTCGGAATGCTGGCGCTCGTTCTCCAGGAAGACCTCGCCGTAGGTCACGCCCTCCTTGGTGAACTTCAGGTCGTAGACGTTGTCGACGCCCTGGACGTACATGGCCAGACGCTCCAGCCCGTAGGTCAGCTCGCCCGACACTACGTCGACCTCGATTCCGCCGACGCCCTGGAAATAGGTGAACTGCGTCACCTCCATCCCGTCGCACCACACCTCCCACCCCAGGCCCCAGGCCCCCACGGTGGGATTCTCCCAGTCGTCCTCGACGAACCGGATGTCGTGCAGCCTCGGATCGATCCCGATCGCCTCCAAGCTCTTGAGATACAGCGCCTGCAGGTCGTCCGGGTTCGGCTTCAGAATTACTTGATACTGGTAGTAATGCTGCAGGCGGTTGGGGTTCTCGCCATATCGGCCGTCGCCGGGGCGGCGGCTGGGCTGGACGTAGGCGGCCTTCCACGGCCTGGGACCCAGGGCGCGCAGCACCGTGGCGGGGTGAAGCGTGCCGGCCCCCACCTCGATATCGTACGGCTGCAGGATGGCGCAGCCCTGGTCGCCCCAGTAGCGGTGCAGCGTCAGGATCAGGTCCTGAAACGCGAGCGGTTCGGTCGAAGCGGTCAAGGCGGGCTCGGGGAAGGCTCAGAAAAAGACGGCGGACCATAGGGCCCGCCGCCTTCCGCTTCAACACGCCGTCACGCGGCGCGGGATCGACGCCCTTACTGCGGGGTCGGGTCGCCTTCCTCTTCGCCGTCAGCCGAGGCGTCGGGCGTCTGGACCGGCGGGGTCATGGACGGGTCGTCCACCTGACCGTCGGTGGAGTTCGGCACCGGCGGCGCGGCCGTGGTCGTGGTGGTCGCGGCCGGCTGGCCGGTCGGCGCCGTGTCGCCCGGCTGGGCCGGAGCGGTGGTGGTGGACGCCGCGTCGCCGGAGTCGTCGGCGGTCGTGCCGTCGGTCGTCGTGGCCGCCGCGCCGGCGTCATCGCCCATGTCTGCGGGGGTCGCGGCTTCCTCGTCGCCCATCGCGGCCATGGACTGGGCCGGGTTCAGCACCTTGTCGATCGGGAAGACCGCGCCGTTGGAGGCGTCCAGCTCGGCGCTGACCACATTGGCGTTGTCGGCCTTGATCATCTCGCCGGTGCCGTCCAGCAGGATCTGGCTTTCCGAGGCGGTCGGCACGCCGCCCTTGCGGCCTTCGAGCTGGTCGGGCGTCACGTCGGCGACGATGACGTGATAGAGCAGCAGCTGGCGCAGTTCATTGACGTTCGCCGGGTCCAGCAAGCGGGTGCGTTCCGCCTCCGGCAGGGCCGCGAAGGCCGCGTCGGTCGGGGCGAAGATCGAGATGGCCGGACGCGTCGAAAGGGTTTCGGTCAGCTGCGCCTGATCCAGGGCGCTCAGCAGGGTTGAGAACTGACCGCTGGAGCGCAGCACGTCCACGACAGTGCCCGAGGCTGCCGGCGTCTGGGCCGCGGTCGCGGCGGGGGCGGGCATGGTCTGGGCGGCTGCGGGCGCCGGCGTGGTCTCGGTCGGGGTGGTCTGGCCGGGCGTCGGGACCGGGGCCGGCGGCGCGGCCGGCGCCATGGCGTCCGGCACGGTGGTCTGGGCCGGCGGCGTGGCTTCCTGAGCCAGGGCGGGGGCGGCCATCAGGGTGGCGACGGCGGTGGCGGCAAGCAATTTGGCGCGAAGCATGGCTGTTTCCTCCTTGCGTTTCTGGGGATCGCCGCTGGGGAGAGCGATCCGTTCCGGTGTTGGGAACTGGTCTGCAAAGTCGAAAACCGGCGGTACGGTTCCGCGCCGTTGAAACAAGCGGTAACTTTTGTGAAGACCTGGGCGATAACGCCCCGCCGTCGCCTTCGATGAGACAATCAGGCCTGATTTCCGCCTGAATACTCGACTGCGGCGGCGCTGTTCAGAACTCCGGAGCGAACCCACCAATCCGGCCTGGCGCACCGCAACGTCCCGGCGGCCGCCCGCGCCGCCTCGGCGTCGCCGTAGAGGCCGAAAACCGTCGCGCCCGAACCGGACATGCGGCTGAGAAGCACCCCGTCCGTCGCCGCCACGGCGGCGAGGGCCGTGGCGATCACCGGCGTCATGGCGACGGCGGGAGGCTCCAGGTCGTTGCGCAGCGCGGACAGCCAGGCGACGACTTCACGCGGCGTCCAGCTCAGCGGCGGCTCGGGTCGGTCCGCCGTCCGCGCCGGGCCGGCGTCATAGGCGCGATAGACCGCCCCAGTCGGCGAGGGGACGCCCGGATTGACCAGGACCACCGGCAGGGCGGGCAGGCGCGGCTCCGCCGTCAGGCGTTCGCCCCTTCCCTCAGCCCAGGCGGCGCGGGCGCGCAGGCACATGGGGCCATCAGCGCCGACTGTGCGCGCCGCCGCCTCAAGCGCGGGATCGTTCGGCTCCAGCTCCAGCAGGCGCGCGGCCAGGCGCAGCGCGGCTCCGGCGTCGGACGACCCGCCGCCCAGCCCCGCGGCGATCGGCAGGCGCTTGTCCAGGACGACGCTCAACCTGGGCTCGCCGCGTCCCGTCGCCTCGCCCAGGCGGCGGAGGGCGCGAAGGACCAGGTTGTCGTCGCCCGCCAGCCCGCCGCCGAACGGGCCTTCGATCCTCAGCGACAGCCGATCGCCGGGCTCCACGATAAGGCGGTCGCCGATGTCGGCGAAGGCGACCAGACTCGAAAGCGGGTGATAACCCTCCGCGTCGACCGGGCCGACATGCAGGAACAGGTTGATCTTGGCCGGCGCCGGCCCCTCCAGCCGCATGGCCTACCGCGACATTCCCTGCACCGGATCGGCTTCGCCCAGTCCGTGCTCGATCTTGCGCTCGACCTCGGCGCGGCGCTCGGCGTCAGGGTCCAGCACCAGGACGCGCTTCCACATCCACTCGGCCTCGCGCCGACGCCCGACGCGCCAGTAGGCGTCGCCCAGGTGATCGTTGATCTCGGCGTTTCCGGGCTCCTTGTCGATCGCCTGCTCCAGGGTCTCGACCGCCTGGTCGTAGAGGCCCCGGCGGTACTGGGCCCAGCCGACGGAGTCCTGGATATTGCCGTTGTCGGGATCAGCCGCGAAGGCGCGCTGGATCATTTCCGCGCCCTGCTCGACGCGCAGATCACGGTCAACCCACAGATATCCCAGGTAGTTCAGGATGTCGGGATCGTTCGGCGCGCCCTGCACGGCGGCCCAAAGCTCGGCCTCCGCCTCCGGCAGCCGGTCCAGGGCCTCGTAGGCGGCCCCGCGCAGGAAGTGCACGCGCGGCCCCTGATCGACGCGGTTCAGCAGGGGGCCGTTCAGGATTTCCAGGGCTTCGGCGTTCCGGTTCATGGACATCAGCTGCCCCGCCAGCATCAGGGCGACGCGCGGGTCGGCGGGCGAGACCTCGGCCGCGCGACGCAGTTCGGCCAGGGCGTCCTCCGAGCGGCCGTCCTCCTCCAGGCTGGCGGCAAGCTGGAAGCGGGCCGCCGCGTAGAACATCGGGTCCTCAAGGCCGACACGGGAGTAGGCGGTCCGCGCCGCCGCATCCAGGCCGGCCCGCTCCAGCGCCTGGCCCAGGGCGACCTGGGCGGCGGGGGTGTCGTTCAGGTTCAGCGCCAGGCGCAGATAGACGGCCGCGAACTCGTGCCCCCGCTCGGCCGAAGCCTGGGCGGCGGCGTTCGTCAGGGCCTCGGCCGCGCCTTCGCGATAGGTCATCATGGCCGGCGCCCGGCCGTCTTCGCGCACCCGCGCCAGCGCCCGCACCAGGGCTAGATCGGCTGCGCCGCCGGCCAAGGCCGCCTCATAGGCCGCCCTCGCCTCTTCGCGGCGGCCACGGCGTTCCAGGAACTCGCCATAGGGCCTATGGAACAGCGCGCCGACCACCGGGGTCTCCGTCAGCGCCTTCAGCTCCGCCTCCGCCTCTTCGTTTCGGCGGCGATGCTCGAGCAGTTGCGCACGGTTCAGCCGCGCGAAGGCCAGGGTCAGCGGATCGGCGCCCTGAGGCGGCGGCTGCAGCGCGCGATCCCAGTCGCCCGCGTCCGCCGCGATCCAGGACGCGACCATCAGTCCGGCGCGGGCGTGGGGCGAGGCGATCGGCGCCTGGGCGAGCGCGGCGTTGGCCGCGCGCGCGTCGCCGTGCACATACTGCTGAACAACGCGGACCAGCCGGCCGCCCTCGACCATGGCCGGGGCGGCCTCGCCCTCGGCGGGGGCCAGCAGGGCCGCCTGGTCGAGGTCGCCCGACAGCAGGGCCGAGGTGAAGGCCTGCGCCTTCAGCCGGGGCTGCTCCGGCGTCAGGGCCTGGGCGCGGGCTAGATAGTCGGCGCCCGCCCCGCCCTGCCCCTGCATCAGGGCCAGCTTGCCGGCGAGATACAGGCCGTAGGCGCTGCTTCCCTCGGCGTCGGTCGGCACGGGGGACCAGACCTCGGGAATGGCGGGGGCGGCGGGTTCGTCGATCATCACGACATGAGGCGGGGCCTCTTCATCCGCCCCATCCCCGACGTCATCGTCCCCGCCGTCATCGCCCCCCGCGTCATCGTCACTGGCGTCACCCGGCGCGGCCTCCTCGGGCGGCTGGCCGGGAGCCAGAATGATCGCGGGCGGGTGGGTCTCGGGCGTCGGCTGCGCCGGCGGAGCCTCGGGCGGCGTCTGCAGCTGAACCGTCGCCGGTTCCGTCGGCGGCGTCTGCGCCCGCGCCGTGGAAGCGGCGGCGAGGGCGAGCAGGGAGACGGCGAGCAGGCGCGGGGGAGAGGCGATCATGGCCGGACCCTTCACGCTTTTTGGGTCGCGAGCAAGGCGGAAGACCGCCCTGCCGCGCCCCCTCCTGGCAGGATCACATATTCGGATAGTTGGGGCCGCCGCCGCCCTCCGGCGTCGTCCAGACGATGTTCTGCGACGGGTCCTTGATGTCGCACGTTTTGCAGTGGACGCAGTTCTGGGCGTTGACGACGAAGCGCGGATCCGTCTTGGCCGCCTCGTCGCCATAGACCACTTCGTACACCCCGGCCGGGCAATACAGCCGCGCCGGCTCGCCGTACTTGGGCAGGTTCACCTGGATCGGCTTGGACGGGTCCAGCAGCTTCAGGTGCGCCGGTTGGTCCTCGGCGTGGTTGGTGTTGGAGATGAAGACCGACGACAGCTTGTCGAACGACAGCTTTCCATCCGGCTTCGGATAGGCGATCGGCTTGTGCTTCGCGGCCGGCTCGGTGGCCTCGGCGTCGGTCTTGCCGTGCTGCAGCGTCGGAATCGGGGACCAGCCGCCCAGCAGGGTGCGGCACCACATGTCGAACATGCCGAAGGCGCCGCCCAGGCTCGTGCCGAACTTCGACAGCAGGGGCTTGGCGTTGCGCACCAGCGCCAGTTCCTTGTGGACCCAGCTCTTCTCGAAGGCAGCCTGGTATTCGACCAACTCATCGCCCGATCGCCCGGCCTGCACCGCCTCATAGGCGGCGTCGGCGGCCAGCATGCCGGTCTTCATCGCGTTGTGGCTGCCCTTGATCCGAGGCACGTTGACGAAGCCGGCCGAGCAGCCGATCAGCGCGCCGCCGGGGAAGGACAGCTTGGGGATCGACTGCAGCCCGCCCTCGGTGATCGCCCGCGCGCCGTACGAGATGCGCGTGCCGCCCTCCAGGTGCTCGGCGATCGACGGATGGTGCTTGAAGCGCTGGAACTCGTCGAACGGTGACAGGAAGGGGTTCCTGTAGTTCAGGTGCACGACGTAGCCGATGGCTACGTAGCGGTCGCCGAAGTGATACAGGAAGCTGCCGCCGCCGACATCCTCGTCCAGCGGCCATCCGACAGAGTGCTGGGCCAGGCCGGGCCGGTGCTTCTCGGCCGGAACCTGCCACAACTCCTTCAGGCCGATGCCGTATTTCTGCGGCGACTTGCCGTCCTGCAGCCGGTGGCGGGCGATGATGGTCTTGGCCAGGGAGCCCCGCACGCCCTCGGCGATGAAGACGTACTTGCCGTGCAGTTCGATGCCCGGCTGGAACTCGCTGGTGGGCCGGCCCTCGCGGTCGATGCCGAAGACGCCGGCGACCACGCCCTTCACCCGTCCGGTCTCCGGTTCCCAAACCACATGGCTGGCGGCCATGCCGGGATAGACCTCGACGCCCAGGGCCTCGGCCTGCTCGGCCAGCCAGCGCGCCACATTGCCCAGCGAGGCGATGTAGCAGCCGTGGTTATGCATGAAGGGCGGCATAAGGGCCATCGGCAGCGCGGCCTCGCCCTGCGGTCCCAGCACCAGGAAGCGATCCTTGGTGACCGGCGTTTCCAGCGGCGCGCCGCGCTCCTTCCAGTCCGGGAACAGCTCGTTCAGCGCCCTGGGGTCGATCACCGCTCCCGACAGGACGTGGCCGCCGATCTCGGCCGACTTCTCCAGCACGGCGACCGAAATCTCCTTGCCGTCCTTCTCCGCCCGCTGCTTCAGGCGGATGGCCGCCGCCAGACCCGCGGGGCCGCCGCCGACGATGACGACGTCGTATTCCATGACCTCGCGCTCGACGCCCGTCAGCGCCTCGAGCGGCGGCAGGTTGTCGATGATGGCTTCCTGACGGGCGTTCTCGGCGCCGCCTTCAATGGCGTCTTCGGCCATGTCTTCCCCTGAGATCCCGGTTCTTGGTGTGGTTATGCCGCTTATCGGAAGGTGACGCGAGGGCGGTCAAGGCTTATCGATGGGTCGAGACATGAACGCGCAACCCCACGACATCGCTGCGATCGAAAGCCTGCTCGCCTTCTGGCGGGATGCGGGGGTCGACGCCTGCTATGGCGAAGCGCCCGTCGACCACACGCATATCGCCCCGCCCCCGGCGGTCAGGGCGGTGCAGCGCGCCACGGCCTCGGTCGTCGCCGCCCCGCCCGCTATCGGAGCGGGGGAAGCCCTGGCCGAGGCCCGCCGGCTGGCGGCGGGGGCGGCGACGCTGCAGGACCTGGCGGCGGCGGTGGCCAGCTTCGAGGGCTGCCCCTTGCGCGGCATGGGCGCGACCCAATCGGTGTTCGGGCGCGGCGACCCCAACGCGCCGGTGCTGATCATCGGCGAAGGTCCGGGAGCGGAAGAGGATCGCGCCGGCCAGCCCTTCGTCGGCAAGGCGGGCAAGCTGCTGGACCGGATGCTGGACGCCGCCGGTCTGGCCGGAAAGGTCTTCATCACCAACACCGTCTTCTGGCGCCCGCCCGGCAACCGGACGCCCAGCCCGCAGGAGCAGGCCGTGTGCGCGCCCTTCGTCGAGCGGGCCTTCGCCATCCTGCGGCCGCGCCTCGTCCTGCTGCTCGGTGCGGCCTCGTCCAAGTCGATCCTGCAGACCGACGAGGGGATCATGAAGCTGCGGGGCCAGTGGAAGGAGTGGCGGCTGGCGGAGGGCGCCGTGTCCGCTCCGGCCCTGCCCACGCTCCATCCCGCCTTCCTGCTGCGCCAGCCCCAGGCCAAGCGGCAGGTGTGGGCGGACCTGCTTTCCCTGGCGTCCCGCCTTGAAACGGACTCGGTTGAGTTTCACGACTGATTTCAGCATATTTCCGTGCTGACGACCGAACGCCACACGATCCACGCCCGAGTCGAGACGGGCCAAAGGACGCCAACGGGGGGCCGCCGCGTATGACTTCTATCCGCCGCGCGATCTTCGCGTCGACGCTTGTCCTGGCGCTCGCTTCAGGCGCGAATTCGGCCCTCGCCGAAACCGGCTACGAGGGAATGAGCGGCGCCGGGTCCGGTTCCGGCCGCGCGGCCATGGCGGCGCCGACCGCCCTTACGCCGGCGGACCGTCTCAGCTACACCACCGCTTTCGACGCCCTGCGCCGCGGCGACCTGGAGGCCGCGAGGGTGTCGGCCCGACAGGCCAAGGACCGCGTGTTGCTGGGCCAGGTCGAGTTCGAGCGCCTGTTCCACCCCGACCACGTCGCCACCTATGAGGAACTGGGGGCGTGGCTGGACGAATACGCCGATCTGCCCTGCGCCGACCGCGTCTATGACCTGGCCCTGCGGCGTCGTCCGGACGGCGCGCCCGAGCCGAAGAAGCCGAACCTGCTGGGACGGACCTGGGACAGCGTCGTCGCCGCGGTCGCCGGCGCCCCCGGCGTGGACCCGGCCAGGGCCGCCCGCGTGGCGTACAACGCCGACGACCTGAGCGGCGCCGTCGCCATCGGCGAGCAGATCGGCGACTGGTGGACCGTGGGGCTGGCGCAGTGGCGGCTGGGCCGGTTCAGCGAATCCTTCACCGCCTTCGCCCGGGTCGCCAATGATCCGACCGAGGACCCCTGGGTCCGCGCCGGCGCCGCCTACTGGACCGCCCGCGCCGCCGGGCAGTCGGGCCGTCAGGACCGCATCATCGAACACCTGCGCCTGGCCGCCCAATGGCCCGCCACCTTCTACGGCCAGATCGCCCTGGCCCAGTTGGGCGAGGAGCCTCAAATCGAGAACCTGGGCCCGCGCCCCTACATGCAGGAAGCCCGGCTGCAGCGCGCCGCCTACATCGCCGACACGGGTGTCGACGCGGGCGAGCTGGACGCCTTCGTCCAGAACAATCCCCGCGCCCGGCGCACCGTCGCCCTTTATGAGGTCGGTCGGCGCGGCGAGGCCGAGAGCGAGCTGCGTCACGGCGTGCGCACCGCCCCCAACGAGGCCGCGCGGATGTGGAACGCCCTGGCCCGGATCATGGCGCCCGGCGCGTCCGCCCATGCCGAGGCGGCCCGCATCGATGCGAGCCGCTATCCCATGCCGGTGTTGGAGCCCGAAGGCGGCTTCACCGTCGAAAAGGCGCTGGTCTACGCCCTGGCGCGCAAGGAGACGGACTTCAACCCCAACGCCCGGTCGGGCGCGGGGGCCTATGGCATGATGCAGGTCATGCCCGGCACGGCGGCGGAGATGACCGGCGACCGCTCCTTCGTCAGCGATCCGACCAAGCTGTTCCAGCCGGCCGTCAACATGCGGTTGGGCCAGACCTATGTGAACCGCATGCTGCAGCTGCCGGCCTTTCACGGCGACCTGCTGCGCGCCGTCGCCTCCTACAACGCCGGGCCGGGCCCCATGCTGGGCGCCATCCGCAAGCTGGGCGGCGACGCCGATCCGCTGCTGCTGATCGAGACGATCGACGTGCCGCAGGCCCGCGACTACGTCGAGAAGGTCGTCGCCTCCTACTGGATCTACCAGCGCCTGTTTGGCGGGCCGTTGAAGACGCTGGAGGCTCTGGCCGCCGGCGCGCCATTGATTCCGATCTCTCTGGACTACACGGCGCCCGCCCCCGTCCCGGTCGAGATCGCCCAGGCGCCGGCCATCGCAACGATTCAGTAGGTCAGAGCAGCGCCGCCAGCAGCATCGCCCAGGCCAGCACCGCGACCGTGGCCGCCAGGGCCTGAGCCCGCAACGGCGACAAGCGACGGGGGGCTGAACCCGCAGAACGGGAAGGCGGCGTCATCGTAGGTCTCCGGTCTCGATCGGCCGGGCTCAGATAACATCGTCGGCTTAACCGAAGGTCATCCGGGATGGTTGCCGGAGGTTAAGCGCCGGCCGCCGCTTCCCACTCCCTGAAGTGAGGGTGCGCCAACAGCGCCTCGACATAGGTGCGCGCCGTTCCGTCGTCGCCGTGCGCCGACAGGTCGATCTGGAAGTGGCGAACGCGCGCCGCGACCGGCGTATAGAAGATGTCGGCGATCGAACGCTCTCCGAACAGCCACGGGCCGACGGCCTGAAACCGGCCGCGCATCTGGCGGAACAGGGCGACGATCCGCGCCAGGTCGCGGTCCAGCGCGGGATCGGAGGGCGTCTCGGCTTGGGAGGACCCCACCATTGGATGGTCCGGGCCCGTGCCGCAGAAGGTCCGAAGCGCGGCGAAGCCGGAATGCATCTCCGCCGCCGCCGACCGGGCCAGGGCGCGGACGGTGGGATCGGAGGGCCACAGCTTGGCCTCCGGATAGCGTTCGGCGGCCCATTCGGCGATCGCCAGCGTGTCCCAGATCACCTCGCCGTCCACCCGCAGCACCGGTACGAAGCCCGAAGGCGATACCCGCCGCAGCGCCGCCTTCTGCGCCTCTGTGTCGTAGCGGGCCTCGACGACGGAGAAGTCGACGCCGGCGGCCCGCATCACCAGCCACCCGCGCAGGGACCAAGTCGAATAGGTCCGAGGTCCGATGATCAGTTCCATGGCGCGCCTCCCGCTGCTCGATCAATGACTGGAAGCGAGCTTCAGCACAATGAGGCCAGAGGCGACCAGGGTCACGCCGGCGATCCTGAGCGGGGTCAGAGGTTCGCCCAGTACGGCCACGCCGACGACAAAGGCGCCCACCGCCCCGATCCCGGTCCAGATGGCGTAGGCCGTGCCCAGCGGCAGGGTCTTCATCGCCAGGGACAGCAGGCCGAAACTGGCGATCATGAAGATGACCATGCCCACGGTCGGCCATGGCTTGGTGAACCCGGCCGAGGCCTTCATCAGGAAGGCCCAGACGACCTCCAGGACGCCGGCGAGAAGAAGAAAGATCCAGGCCATGACGCGCTCCCTTGCATGGCGAGCCGGGTCGTCCCGGCGGTCATGCCCAAGAAGGGAGAGGTCGTCCTCTGACGCCGCCTATCTGGGACAGGCGGGGCCGAAGTCAAGGACGAACCTTGACTCGCAGCCGCCCGCGACCGACACGACCCGCCCATGATCACGCGCTATTCCCGCCCCGACGCCGTCGCCCTGTGGTCGCAGGAGACCAAGTACAAGATCTGGTTCGAGATCGAGGCCCACGCCGCGACCAAGATGGCCGAACTGGGGGTGATCCCGCAGGACGCGGCCGACGCCATCTGGGCCAAGGGCAAGGACGCGACGTTCGACGCCGACCGCATCGACGAGATCGAGCGCACGACCAAGCACGACGTCATCGCCTTTCTGACCCACGTCGCTGAGATCGTCGGCGACGAGGCGCGTTTCCTGCACCAGGGCATGACGTCGTCGGACGTGCTCGACACCTGTTTCGCGGTGCAGCTGGCGCGCTCCACCGACCTGCTGCTGGGCGGCGTCGATCGGGTTCTAGCCGCGCTGGAGACACGCGCCAAGGAGCACAAATACACCCCGACCGTGGGCCGCTCGCACGGCATCCACGCCGAGCCGGTGACCTTCGGCCTCAAGCTGGCCGGCTATCACGCCGAATTCCAACGCGCCAAGCGCCGCCTGATCACGGCGCGCGAAGAGATCGCCACCTGCGCCATCTCCGGCGCCGTCGGCACCTTCGCCAACGTCGATCCGGCCGTTGAGCAATACGTCGCCGACCAGATGGGCCTGGCCGTCGAGCCGGTCTCGACCCAGGTGATCCCGCGCGACCGCCACGCCGCCTATTTCGCCGCGCTCGGCGTCGTCGCCTCCTCGGTCGAGCGTCTGGCCGTCGAGATCCGCCACCTGCAGCGCACCGAGGTGCTGGAGGCCGAGGAGTTCTTCGACAAGGGACAGAAGGGCTCGTCGGCCATGCCGCACAAGCGCAACCCCATCCTGACCGAGAACCTGACCGGCCTGGCCCGCCTGGTCCGCTCGGCGGTGACCCCCGCCATGGAAAATGTGGCGCTGTGGCACGAGCGGGACATCAGCCACTCCTCGGTCGAGCGCGGCATCGGCCCGGACGCCACCATCCACCTGGACTTCGCCCTGCACCGGCTGGCGGGCGTGATCGAGCGGCTGAACGTCTATCCGGAAAACATGCGCAAGAACCTGGACCGTCTGGGCGGCCTGGTCTTCTCCCAGCGGGTGATGCTGGCCCTCACCCAGGCGGGCGTGTCGCGCGAGGACGCCTATGCGGCGGTGCAGGAGAACGCCATGAAGGTGTGGCGCGGCGAGGGAGCCTTCATCGACTTCCTGAAGGCCGACGCCCGCGTCACCCTGCCCGACGCCGAACTCGAGGCGCTGTTCGACCTCGGCTATCACACCAAGAACGTCGATGTGATCTTCAACAGGGTCTTCGGCGCCGGCTGAGCGACCCGCCTCAGGGACCCTGCCCGCCGCGTCCCGGCTCTCTGGCTCTCGCACCCCGGCGGCGCCGCTCATGCGGTTAGGGCCGTTTGGGCGGCGTTAACCGTTTGGACGACATCCTGTCCCAGCAAGTTCCGGGCCAGTTGCGCTCCGGCGGGAAAAACGCACGTGATCGGGCAGAGGTTAGAGGTCAGGCAGGGCCAGGGGCTGGTCATCACGCCCCAGCTGCAGCAGGCGATCAAGCTGCTGCAACTGTCGAACCTCGAGCTTGACGAGTTCATCGAGGGGGAGCTGGAGCGCAATCCGCTGCTGCAGCGCGACGAGCCGGAAGGCGACGCGCCCGACCGCCCCGAAGCGCCGGAAGCCGCGCCCGACGGGGAAATGTCCTTCGGCGACGGCGTCGGCCATGAGGCGGTCGCCGCGATGGATGCGGGGTCCGACGATGTCTACGGCGACGCCGCGCCTGGCGAACGCACCAGCGACCGCATGACGGACGAGGCTCAACCCGGCCTGTCCGACTGGTCTTCCGCCGGCAAGGGCGGCCAGGCCTTCGATGGCGACGCCGAGCGGCCCGACACCCACGAGCTCACCCTGTGGGAGCACCTGCAGGCCCAGGCCTCGTCGGCAGGCCTGTCGGCGGCGGACCACGGCATCGCGCTGACCCTGATCGACGCCACCGACGAGGGCGGATACCTGCGCGGCGAGTTGGCCGAGTTCGCCGATCGGCTGGGCGTGCCGCTGGAGCGGATCGAATCCGTTCTTTCCGTCTGCCACGGCTTCGAGCCGACCGGCGTCATGGCCCGCTCGGTTCCGGAATGCCTGAAGCTGCAGCTGATCGAGCGCAACCGGTTCGACCCGGCCATGGCCGCCCTGCTGGACAATCTCGAACTACTGGCGCGCCGCGACCTGCCCGGACTGCGCAAGGTCTGCGGGGTCGACGGCGAGGACCTGGCCGAGATGATCGCGGAGCTGAAGGCCTTGACGCCCCGTCCCGGCGCCGGCTTCGGCGGCGAGCCGGCCCAGACCGTCGTCCCCGATGTTCACGTCCGCCCCGACCCGGCCGGCGGCTGGAAGGTCGAGCTGAACTCCGACACCCTGCCCAGGCTGCTGGTCGATAAACGCTACCACAGCCTGGTGCAGACCGGCGCGCGCTCGGATTCCGAGAAGTCCTACGTCGCCGACTGCGCCGCCCAGGCCAACTGGCTGGTCAAGTCGCTGGACCAGCGGGCCAAGACCATACTGAAGGTGACCAGCGAGATCGTGCGCCAACAGGACGCCTTCCTGGCGTTCGGCGTGGAGTTCCTGCGGCCGCTGAACCTGAAGACGGTGGCGGACGCCATCGGCATGCACGAGTCAACCGTCAGCCGCGTCACCTCCAACAAGTACGTCTCCACCCCGCGAGGCGTCTTCGAGCTGAAGTTCTTCTTCACCGCCGCCATCCAGTCGACCGACGGGGCCGCCGCCCATTCGGCCGAAGCCGTCCGTCACCGGATAAAGGCGATGATCGAGGCCGAGGGCCTCGATGGCGACGTTTTGTCCGATGACCGCATCGTCGAGATCCTCAAGGAGGCGGGTATCGACATCGCCCGCCGCACCGTGGCCAAGTACCGGGAAGCCCTGCGGATTCCGTCTTCGGTGGAGCGGCGGCGCCTGCTCCGGACCGGCTGATCGCCTCACCACAAAACGGTGATCCGGATTGACACCAAACCCGGGCCGGAGCGTTCTGTGGTCATGCAAGTCCAAGTCAGCGGCAAGCACGTGGATGTCGGCGAAGCGTTAGGCTCGCGCATCTCCCAGGAACTCGAGGACGGGGTTGGAAAATACTTCGCCCGCGGCGGTGAGAACGCCGAGGTCGTCGTCTCGAAGGACGGACATAACTTCAAGGTGGACTGTTGGGTCCGGCTGGCTTCCGGCCAGACCCTGGTGACCACCGGGTTCGGCGGCGACGCCCATTCGGCGTTCACCGAAAGCCTCGAGCGGCTCGAAACTCGGGTCCGTCGCTACAAGCGCCGGCTCAAGGACCACCACATCGGCCCCAAGGGCCTGTCGCCCGAGAAGACCGAGGACGCCGCCCGCGAGGTCGCCCGCAGCATCGTGCTGCGGGATCCCGACAGCGTCGAGGATGAAGCCTTCGGCTCCGCCGGCGACGACGGCCCGCCGCCGGTGGGCATGGTCA
Organism: Pseudomonadota bacterium; assembly: GCA_023451375.1. Classification (GTDB taxonomy): domain Bacteria; phylum Pseudomonadota; class Alphaproteobacteria; order Caulobacterales; family Caulobacteraceae; genus Brevundimonas. Next base: position 164,491 of record JAEXZS010000078.1, on the reverse strand, counting down.
TCGCCGAGACCGAGGCCGAGATTCGCACCATCACGGTGGGTCGGGCGGTGCTGGAGCTGGATATGACCGGCTATCCGGTCGTTCTCTTCCGCAACGCGGCGCACGGCGGCCTGTCGGTGGTCTATCGCCGGCCGGACGGCAATGTGGGCTGGATCGACCCGGAACGGACCACCAAGACCAATGGTCACGCCGGCACGGCCTAGTTTGACTTCGTCGCGGGAGTCTCTAAAGGGGCGCCCGCGACCGCCTGTCGCTTTGAACAATCGGGACGTCCCAAATGGACATCGGTGATCTGCTCGCGCCCCAGGGCGTGGTGCTGCGTGGCGGGGCGTCTTCCAAGCGCCAGGCCCTGCACGCCGTCGCTGAGGCGGCGGCCCAGGCGCTGGGCGTGGATGAGGGCCGGGTGTTCGACGCCCTGCTGGAACGGGAGGCGCTGGGCTCGACCGGCCTCGGCTCCGGCGTCGCCGTTCCGCATGCCCGCCTGTCGGGCATCGAACGCGTCACCGGGGTGTTCGTTCGCCTGGACACGCCCGTTGCTTATGACGCGGTCGACGACCGTCCCGTGGACCTGATGTTCGCGCTGTTCGCGCCGCCGAAGGATGGAGCCGAGCACCTGCGCGCCCTGGCGGCGGTGTCGCGCGCCCTGCGCTCGTCCGAACTGCGCGAGCAGCTGCGCCAAGCCCGCACGACGGACGCCGTCCGCGCCCTGTTCGTGCGCGACGACCTGCCGGCCACGGCGGCCTGAGCCGCCGCGCTTCTTCCTTTAGTGGACGGAAACCGGCGCCAGCTCGTGGGCGACCGCGGCGGCGAAGGCCGTGTCGCGGTCCAGCATGACCGCTAGCCGCTCGCCGTCGGCCCCGTGCACCGCATATAGGGTCTGATCGCTGTCGATCTCCAGCCCCTGCGTATCGGCCGCGTCGGCCAGCAGATCGGACGCCTTCACCTGGCGCACATAGACCAGGTCGGGGGCGCCCAGGCCCGCGAAATCTTCCTTGCTCATCATCGGCGTCATAGGACCGCCTCCTTACTCAATACCAATGCCCGGATCGCCGGGCGGTTCACCGGTCGCTGGATCAGCCGACCGTTATGGGGATGCGCCGTACGGCGCGTTCGGCTTCGGGCCGGATCAGGTCGACGTGCAGCAGGCCATGCTCCAGCCGCGCGCCCTGCACCTCCAGCCCATCGGCTAGGACGAAGCTGCGCACGAAGCCGCGCGCCGCTATGCCCCGGTGCAGAAAGGCCTGCTCGCCCCTGCCCGCCTCGTCGCGCTTTCCCGCGATCGTCAGCTGGCGGCCTTCCAGCGTCACGTTCAGCTCGTCCGGAGAGAAGCCCGCCACCGCCAGGGTGATGCGGACGCCCGTTTCGCTGACCTGCTCGACATTATAGGGCGGATAGCTCTCGGCCGCCGCCTTGGCCGCCCGGTCGATCAGGGCGCGGGTGTGATCGAAGCCCAGCAGAAAGGGGCTGTCGAACAGGATCGTACGCGTCGTCATTCTGGTCCTCGTCGAAGCGACCGAAGACCGGTCCTCGTCCCCCGCGATCGGCGGGACGCCCGGTCATGACGCAAGATGGGGGGCCGAAGCCCCCCGATCAACCGTTCCGGATCAGACCTCGGCGGCCCTGCCTCGGGTCCAGCGATAAAGGCCGAAGGTGATCGCCGCGAAGCCGACGATCCCCGCCAGCATGGCCGGCCAGGCCGAGCCGTCGGGCAACATGGCGAAGGGCGCGTCGTCTCGCGTGGCGACGATGACGCCGGCGGTGAAGACGCCGAACAGGCTCTCGCCCACGATCAGGCCCGAGGCCAGCAACACGCCCATCCGCTTGGCGACGGGCGCATAGGACTTGGATTCCACCGCCTTCTCGTACAGCCAGCCGCAGACGGCGCCGATGACCAGCATCGTCGTCACGGCGGCGGGCAGGTAGAAGCCGATGCCGACCGCCAGCGGCGGCAGCTTCACGCGGCCCTTGGTCGCCCGCTCCAGCACCACGTCCAGCACGATGATCACCACGCCGATCACCGCGCCCAGGCCGATCAGGTCCCAGCGCAGGTCGCCGCCGATCACGCCGCGCGCCAGGGCCGAGATCAGCGTGGCCTGCGGCGCCGCCAGGGTCTGTGCGCCCTCGACGATGGCGGGCGGACCGCCCTCGAAGCCGAACGCCTGGTTCAGCAGGTTCAGGATGAAGGGGATCACCAGGGCGCCGGCGCCGACGCCGACGATCAGGGCGGTCTGCTGGCGCCACGGCGTGGCCTCGACCAGCTGCCCGGTCTTGAGATCCTGGAGGTTGTCGTTGGCGATGACGGCGACGGCGAAGACCACCGAGGTCACGATCAGGGCGAAGGCGATGATCGAGGGATCCGCCGGCACGCCCGCGATGGCCATGACCCCCAGCATCAGCAGCGAGGCGATGACGATGGCCAGGATGCCGACGCCCGACACGGGGCTGTTGGACGATCCGATCAGTCCGGCCATGTAGCCGCAGATGGCCGCCACCGCGAAGCCGATCAGCACCACATAGATCAGGCCGCCGGCGACCAGCATGGCGGTCGAACCGGACAGGGCCGGGGCGCTCTGGGCGAACCAGGCCAGCAGGCCGGCGATGCCGATGAGGCAGGCCAGCGATATGGCGCCCACCAGCTTGATCGGCAGGTCCTGCTCAGTGCGGTCCAGAACCTCGCCGTGCGACCGGCGGGCGTTGGCCGCCAGGGCCGAGGTCAGGCCGCCGAGCAGCGGCCCGGCCAGCTTCAGCAGGGTCCAGATGGCGGCGACGCCGATCACGCCCGCGCCCATGAAACGCACCTCGCGGCTCCACACCGTTCCCGCCAGCTCCTCGGCCGGCGCGCCCGCCGGCAGGGTCGAGGCGATCGAGGGGACGCCATGCGCCGTCAGCCAGGCGACGGTGTCCGGGCTGGTCAGGATCGGCACGGCGATGGCCCAGGCCAGCACCAGGCCGAACAGCTGCGCCAGGCCCACGGTCAGGCCGATCAGGTGGCCCGCGCCCAGCAGGGCGAACTGCATGCCGAAGCCCATGCCTGTGGCCCCGCCGCCCAGGGCGGCCGGAAGCTTGAAGAAGCGCGCCGCCTCCCCGGCGAACACCCGACCGGCGACCAGCAGCGCATAGCCGGCCGAGGCGACGGCCCCGGCCACCACGATCCACAGGCCGGACTTGTTCTCGCGCACCGCGCTGTCGGACTGTTCGGCCCCGCGCGAGCCGACCTTCAGCACCTCGGCGGCGGCGCGGCCTTCGGGATAGGGCAGGCCGCCGTTGACCACCAGGGCCCGGCGCAGGGGGATGGAGAAGGTCACCCCCAGCACCCCGCCCAGGCTGCAGATCAGCACCGACTGCCAGAAGGGGAACTCCATCCACCAGCCGATCATCACCAGGCCCGGCAGGACGAAGATGATGGCGCTCATCGAACCGCCGACCGAGGCGACGGTCTGGACCGTCATGTTTTCCCAGATGGTTGAGGTCCGGAAGGTCCTCAGCAGGGCCATCGAAATGACCGCCGCCGGAATGGCCGAGGCGAAGGTCAGGCCCACCAGCAGGCCGAGGTAGGTGTTGGCGGCGGTGAACACCACCGCCAACAGGCAGCCGAGCACCAGGGCCCGGAGCGTCAGTTCGAGCCGCTTGCCCCCAGCCTTGGCGGGCGCCGCGTTTGCGTCAGTCATCGGATAGTCCCCACGTTCGGAGGGACCGTAAGCGCATAATGTCGCAGGCGCCTAGAGCGAAATCGGCTGGGTTGGACACGGTCCCACTCGGCTCTGACAAAGCTTGGAGCCTGATCGGCTGGATCGTGCGCCGTCGGCGAGCTAGGACGGAATCATGCCCGAACTTCCCGAGGTCGAAACCGTCCGACGCGGCCTGACGCCGGTGCTGGAGGGCGCGCGGCTGACGGGCGTGCGGATCAACCGGCCCGACCTGCGTTTTCCCTTCCCCGACCGCTTCGTCGAACGGCTGGAGGGGGCGACGGTCGAACGCATCGGCCGCCGCGCCAAATATCTGCTGATGCCGCTGTCGACCGGCGAGACCTGGATCACCCATCTGGGCATGACCGGCCGCTTCACCCTGGACGGCCGCCAGCTGGGCGAGTTCGAGGAGGCCGCGCCCATCGCCGGCAAGCACGAGCATTTCAGCGCCTGCGCCGACAGGAACGGCCGCACCCGCATCGGCTTCGCCGACGCCCGCCGCTTCGGCTTCATGGGCCTGATTCCGACGCGGGAGGTTGAGGCGCATCCGTGGTTCGCGGGCCTGGGGCCGGAGCCGCTGGGCAACGGCTTCTCCGGCGCGCATCTGGCCGAGGCCTTCGCCGGCAAGAAGCAGAACATCAAGGTCTCGCTGCTGGACCAGCGCATCGTCGCCGGCCTCGGCAACATCTACGTCTGCGAGGCCCTGTATCGGGCCCGCGTTTCGCCGCTGATCGCCGCCGGCGCCGTCTCGCGCCCCCGGCTGGAGCGGCTGGCGACCGAGGTCCGGGAGGTCCTGAACGACGCCATCGCGGCGGGCGGCTCCACCCTGCGCGACTTCGCCAATGCCGAGGGCGGCCAAGGCTATTTCCAGCACCGCTTCGACGTCTACGGCCGCGAGGGCGAGCCGTGCCGGGGCGAGGGCTGCGCCGGCGTGGTCAAGCGCGTCGTCCAGGGCGGCCGCTCCACCTTCTACTGCCCGTCCTGCCAGCGGCGGTGAGGGCGGGGGTCAACCAATGGCCCCGATCCGGCGTTAGGGCGCGGCCATGATCCGCGTTCTAATCTCTCTGATCTTCCTGCTCGCCGTCGCCGCGCCCGCTGACACGTGGGCTCAGACCTCGGTGTTCCGGTCCGATCGAATCATCGTCGAGACGCGCGGGCGTGGTCCCGACATCGTCTTCATCCCCGGCCTGGGCTCGACCGGCGCCGCGTGGCGGACGACGGCCGACCGGCTCGACGACCGCTACAGGGTGCACCTGGTCACACTCCGGGGCTTCGGTCGGACCGACATCGGCGCCAATGCGGCCGGCGGCCTGTCCGGGCCCGCCGCGAACGAGATCCGTCGCTACATCCAGGAACGGAACCTGTCGCGCCCCGCGCTGATCGGCCATTCGCTGGGCGGGCAGATCGCGCTGCGCGTCGCCGCCGACATGGGCGACCAGGTCGGCCGGGTGATGGTCGTCGATTCCTCGCCCTTCTTCCCGGCCCTGGTCGATTCCCGCGCCACGTCCGAGCAGGTCGAGCCGCTGGCCCGGCTGGGCTATCAGGCGCTGATGCTGTTCGGGGACAAGGCGCTGCAGACCCAGGTGTCGGCGCTGGGCGGGGACCTGGGCCTGGCGGGCGACATGGTGTTCAACGGCCTGGGCCTGCAGGGCGGCGACCGCCGCGTCCTGGCGCAGGGCCTATACGAGGCGCTGACGGTCGACCTGCGGCTGAGGCTGCGCGAGGTGACCGCGCCGGTGACGGTGGTCTACGGTTGGAGCCCCGACAGCCGCAATCCCCGCAACCGGCTGGAGGCGCTGTTCCGCCACGGATTCGGCGAGCTGCGCCGACCCGTCCGCTTCGAACGCATCGAGGGCGCCGAGCACCAGGTGATGATCGACCAGCCCGACCGCTTCCTTGAGGTCGTCCGGCGCTTCCTAGCCTAGCGCCGGGTCTAGCCCTGGGCGTTGCGGACCGCCGCCGCGCCGGCGAAAGGGGTCAGAAGGGCGGCGAACAGGACGTAGGCGGCAAGCAGGGCCAGGGCGGGGCCGGGCGACTGGCCCGTCGCCGCCCGCTCCAGCGCGCCGGCGCCGAACACCACGGGCGGGACGAACAGCGGCAGGACCACCACGGCGATCAGAAGGCCGCCGCGCCGCGCGCCCAGGGCCAGCGCCGCGCCAAGGGCGCCCGTCAGGGAGAAGCCCAGGCCGCCGATCAGGGCGCTGGTCACGGTGAGCGGCAGCAGGGCGGGCGGCTGGCCCAGGGCCAGGGCCGCGATCGGCGCCGCCAGGGCCAGGGGCAGGCCGGTGGCGACCCAATGGGCCAAGGCCTTGACGGCGACCACGACCTCCAGCGGCAGCGGACCGGTCGCCAGCAGATCCAGCGCCCCGTCCTCCAGGTCACGCTCGAACAGCCGCTCAAGGGACAGCAGGGCCGAAAGCGCCAGCGCCGTCCACGCCAGGCCCGAGGCGACCGGCCGCAACACGCGCGGATCGCCGCCGGCCGCCAGCGGCGCGATGGCGGTGAGGCAGGCCAGGAAGGCGCAGGCCAGCAGCGGCCCGCCGCCCCCGCCCCAGGTCAGGGCCAGTTCGCGCCGGAACAGGACGCCGAGCGCATACCTCATCGCGCCGCCTCCAGCGCCAAGGGTCGGGCCGCGATCGGCAAGGGATCGTGCACCGCCGCCAGGATCAGGCCGCCGTCATCCAGATGCGCCCGCATCAGCCCGCCGACCGCCTCGCGCCAGCGCGCGTCCAGCGGGCTAAGCGGCTCATCCAGCAGCCATAGGGCGCGGGGCGAACCGACCAGCCGCGCCAGCGCGAGCCGCCGACGCTGGCCGGATGACAGCTTTCGCACCTCCAGGTCCAGCAGAGGCGTCAGCCCCAGGGCCGCGACCGCGCGCTCGGTTCCGTCATGGGTGCGGCCCAACCAGCGCGACTGGAAGGCCAGTTCGTCGCGTGCGGTCCGCTGACCCTTAAGGCCGTCGAGGTGGCCCAGCAGATGAAGCGCGCGCGCGCGGGCGACGGCCGGATCGAGCGCAATGCCGTCGGCGTCGGCGAAGACGATCCTGCCCGCCTCTGGGCGGATCAGGCCGGCGACCGCGCGCAGCAGCGAGGTCTTGCCCACGCCGTTCGCGCCCGTCAGGGCGACCGCCTCGCCGGCGCCTAGGGCGAGGTCGAGCTCGCGGAACAGCAGGCGATCGCCGCGCGCCAGGGTCAGGCCGGAAAGGGACAGGGCGTGGATCAAGGCCTGGGATCGGCGTGGAGCAGCAGGTCCGCGGCCGGGTAGCGGGTCAGCACGCGCTGCTCGGCCTCCACCAGGATGTCGTGGGCGGCCGCCAGCGTCAGGTTGGGATCCAGGTCGACATGCATCTGAATCATCATCACCTGCCCGGCCATTCGGGTGCGCAGCTGGTGGACGCCGGAAATGCGCGGATCGGCCAGCACGGCCTGGGTGATGGCGGCTTGATCGGCATCGGGCGCGGCGCGATCCAGCAGGTGGTCGGCGGCGGCGCGCAGCATGCCGATCGCGCCCCAGAACAGCCACACCGCGACCACCAGGCCGGCGGCGGCGTCCAGGCCCGGCGCGGAAAGGAAGGAACCTGAGATCACGCCGATCAGCACCACGAGGTTGGCGGCCAGATCGGCGGCGTAGTGGGCGCGGTCGCCGGCCACGGCCAGCGAACTGGTCTTCTTCAGCGCGCGCGTCTGCATCCAGACCAAGCCGGCGGTGATGACGATGGAGGCGACGACCACGCCCGCCGCCCAGCCGCCCGCCGCGAGCGGCCGGGGGTCGAGGATGCGCTGGATCGCCTCCCAGCCGATGAAGACGGCCGAGGCGAACACGAGGCCGGATTGGACCAGGGCGGCCAGCGCCTCGCCCTTGCCGTGACCGTAGCGATGCTCCTCGTCCGGCGGCGCGGCGGCCCAGCGGACAGCGTAGAAGGCGCCCAGCGAAGCGACGAGATCGAGCACGGAATCCGCCAGGCTGGCCAGGATCGACACCGATCCCGAGGCGCCCAGCGCGAACGCCTTCAGGGCGATGAGCAGGACGGCGGCGGCGACCGAAAGTCGCGTGATCCGCCGCGTGGCCAGGTGGGCGTCTTCGAGGGAGGCGGACGGCGTCGTCATTGTCCGCCCCTTCTCGCCTAATCACGGCCGAAAGCCAACCAAGGCGTTCCCGCGCCAGGAGCCCAGGCAAGGGCGTGACCGCCGGGGCTGAGCCGGTGACCGGCCGGTTGGCTCCATGCGGTTGAACGCGCCACTGACGGCTCGCCTAGCCGCGCCTGGTTGCGCTATGGGAGGCGCCGACCGGGGACGCCTTGATCCCCACGAGCGCCTTTGGAGATTTCATGGCGGACTGGCTGGCGGCGATCCTTCTGGGCCTCGTCGAGGGACTGACGGAGTTCATTCCGGTCTCGTCGACCGGGCACATGTTGCTGCTCGGCCACTTCCTGGGCTTCGAGAGCACCGGCAAGACCTTCGAAATCGTCATTCAGCTGGGCGCCCTGCTGGCCATCATCAGCGTCTATTTCCGGAAGTTGTGGACGCTGGCGACAAGGTGGCCGTTCGACGAGGAGGCGCGCCGTTTCCTGATCGGCCTGATCGTCGCCTTCGCCCCGGCGGCGGTGATCGGCTTCTTCGCCTATGACTTCATCAAGACGGTGCTGTTCGAGACGCCGCAGGTGATCTGCGTCGCCCTGATCGTCGGCGGCGTCCTGCTTCTGCTGTTGGACAAGATGGACAAGCGGCCAAGGTGGCTGGACGCCGGCGCCTATCCCATGCGCATCTATTTCCTGATCGGCCTTTTCCAGTGCCTGGCCATGATCCCGGGCGTATCGCGTTCGGGCGCCACCATCGCCGGCGGCCTGCTGCTGAAGACCGACAAGCGCTCGGCGGCCGAGTTCAGCTTTTTCCTGGCCCTGCCGACCATGGGCGCGGCCGTGGCCTACGATCTGTTCCAGAACCGCGACGTGCTCGACTTCAGCGACTTCGGCCTGATCGCCATCGGCTTCGTCACCGCCTTCGTCGCCGCTCTGGCGGTGGTGCGGTTCCTGCTGGACTTCGTGTCCAAGCGCGGCTTCGCCCCGTTCGCCTGGTGGCGGATCGTGGTCGGCGTGGTGGGATTGGCGCTGCTGCAGGCCGGCTTCTGACATGACCACGCTGCTCTACGGCCGGCCGCCGGTCGTCTTCGACCCGCCCGGCGACGCGATCCAGACCTCTCCGCTGATCCCCGACTCCGCGGCGCTGGAGGCGCAGACGCCCGGCTCGGCCGACGCCGTGATGATCTACGCCCCGCCCGGCGTGCTGGAACGTCGCTACACCCTGGCCCTGGCGCTCAAGGCCCTGAAGCCGGGCGGTCGGCTGGACGCCATGGCGCCGAAGGACAAGGGCGGATCCAGGCTTGGCAAGGAGTTGAAGGCGTTCGGTCTGGACGTCGCCGAGACCGCCAAGGCGCACCATCGCCGCTGCGTCGTCATTCGGCCCGAGATCGTCGACGAACCGGCCATCGAGGCGGCCATCCAGGACGGAGGACCGCGGATCGTGCCGGGGCTGGAGGCCTGGTCGCAGCCGGGGATCTTCGCCTGGGATCGGATCGACGCCGGTTCGGCCCTGCTGGCCCAGCACCTGCCCGCCCTGAAGGGCGAGGGGGTCGATCTGGGCTGCGGCTACGGCGCCCTGGCGACAGTGGCGCTGCGCTCATCGACGGTGACGAAGCTGAAGCTGGTCGACATAGACCGTCGCGCGATCCGCGCCGCGCGCCAGAACATCGAGGACCCGCGCGCCAAGGTCTGGTGGGCCGATGTACGCACGCTGGACGCCCAGGGCGACAAGGATTTCGTCATCAGCAATCCCCCCTTCCACGACGGCGGCGCCGAGGATCGCCGGCTGGGCCAGGCCTTCATCAGGAAGGCGGCCGAGTTGCTGAAGAAGGGCGGCGTCGCCTGGATCGTGGCCAACCGGCACCTGCCCTATGAGGCGGAGCTGAACGCCGCGTTCAGGCGAGTGCGGCTGGTCGCGGACGCCGGCGGCTACAAGCTGTTCGAGGCGGTGAAATGAACCGGCGCTCAGGCAGCCCGAAGGACGATAGCGCATGAAGAAAGTCCCGACCTCCCGCGTCGACCGTCTTCTGGGCTCCATGGGCTACGGCTCGCGGGCCGAGATGGCGCGGATGGCCAAGGCGGGCGGGATCGTGCTTGACGGCGCGGACCTGACGGATGTGTCCAAACGCATCGCGGTGACCCCGGACCTGCCGACGCGGATGGAGATCGACGGCGAGCCGCTCGACCCCGTCCAGGGCCTGGTCATCCTGCTGAACAAGCCGCTGGGCATGACCTGTTCGCACAAGGAAGAGGGCGCGCTGGTTTATGACATCCTGCCCGACCGCTGGCGTCGACGGGAACCGGCGATCTCGACCATCGGCCGACTGGACAAGCAGACCACCGGCCTGTTGCTTCTGACCGACGACGGCGACCTGCTGCATCGCGTGATCTCGCCGAGACGGCATGTGGCCAAGGTCTATCGCGCCGGTCTGGCGCGACCGCTGGCGGGGACCGAGGCGGCGCTGTTCGCCTCAGGCGATCTGGTGCTCGAGGGCGACGACAAGCCGCTGGCGCCCGCCACGCTGGAGATCGTTTCGCCGACCGAAGCCCTGCTGACGGTGACGGAGGGGCGCTACCATCAGGTTCGGCGCATGTTCGCTGCAGCCGGCAACCATGTGGAGTCGCTGCATCGCGAACGGCTGGGCGGCTTGGACCTGCCCGACGACTTGGCTCCCGGCGAATGGCGGCTGCTGAACCCGAAGGAGACCGCCTCGATCTTCGAGCCGGAACCGGGCTGACGTCCTAGCTGGACTTGACGGCGCGGATGGCTAGCTTCATGGCCATGTCCAGCTGCTCCGTCGCCGAGGCCAAGAATAACCTGCCCAAGCTGCTGGATCGTATGCTGGCGGGCGAGGCCGTGACCATCACGCGACGAGGCGTGCCCGTGGCGCGACTGGAGCCGGCGCAGGAAGTCGTGCCGACATCAGGACCCATCGACATGGAATGGTTGAAGCGGGTGCGGATCAAGTTCCAGGCGCCGATGGATTCGGTCACGCTCATCCGGCGGATGCGGACGGAAGAGACTTGACCGTCTATCTGGACACCAGTGTTCTGGTGTCGCTGTTTCAAGACGACAAGCACACCGACCGGGCGCCGCCCTGGATAGTGGGGATCGATTCCTTCGTCCTGAGCCGTTGCGCGCTGACGGCGTTTTCGTCGGCCCTGGCGGTCAAGACACGTATGCGGCAGTTGCTCGACAGGGAACGTCGCAGGTTTGAGTTGGAGTTGGACCAATGGTTGAAGGGCGGGTCATCCTCTCGGTGCTTGACGGCGACATGCTGGAAGCGCGTCTTGTCGGAACGATGTGTGAGTGCGCCGCATGGGCTGCATCTTGCCGTGGCGGCGCGGCATGGCTGTATTCTTGCAAGCCCGGATGAAGACATGGCGACTGTCGCCCGCGACCTTGGCCTTACCGTGATGGTCCCATGACAACGGCGATCAAGATCTGCGGTCTGACGACGGCGGACACGCTGGACGTCGCGCTGGACTGCGGGGCGGACTTGGTGGGAGCGGTGGTGTTCCCAAAGAGCCCGCGCCACATGGCGCCGGGAGCGGCGGCGACGCTGTTCGAGCGCGCGCGGGGGCGGGCCGCGGTCGTGGCGGTGACGGTCGATCCGGACGATGCGCTGCTGGAGGAGATCGCGCGCACGCTGCGGCCGAACTTCATCCAGCTGCACGGTTCCGAGACGCCGTCGCGGGCCGAAACGGTGCGGGCGTTGACGGGCGCGGAGGTGATCAAGGCCCTGCCCATCCGGCGCCACGACGATTTCGCCGCCGCCGCCGACTGGGAGCACCACGCCGAGCACCTGATGTTCGACGCCAAGCCGCCGGAGGGCAGCGTCCTGCCCGGCGGCGTCGGCCACAGCTTTGACTGGACCCTTCTGGCGGACCGGGCGTTTCGGCGACCCTGGTTCCTGGCGGGGGGGCTGACCCCCGGAAATATCGCGGAAGCCCTCAGAACTTCTGGGGCGCCGATGGTGGACGTGTCCTCTGGCGTCGAGAGCGCACCGGGTGTTAAGGACCCCCGCCGGATCGCGGCCTTCATCAAGGCGGCGCGCCGGTCGTAATTCCGACGCCGCCTGTGTGAAAGCTGACTTCGTGACCGCAACGACGCTTCCCAACACCTACGCCTGGCCGGACGCACAGGGGCGGTTCGGCCCCTACGGCGGCCGGTTCGTGGCCGAGACCCTGATGCCGCTGATCCACGAGCTGGACGCGGCCTATGCCGAGGCCAAGGCGGACCCCAGCTTTCAGGCCGAGCTGGACGGCTTCCTGACCCACTATGTCGGGCGCGAGAGCCCGCTCTATTTCGCCGAGCGGCTGACCGAGCATTTCGGCGGCGCCAACATCTGGCTGAAGCGCGAGGACCTGAACCACACGGGCGCGCACAAGATCAACAACTGCATGGGCCAGATCCTGCTGGCCCGTCGCATGGGCAAGACGCGGATCATCGCCGAAACGGGCGCGGGCCAGCATGGGGTGGCCAGCGCCACCGTCGCGGCCCGCTTCGGCCTGCCCTGCACCGTCTACATGGGGGCGGTGGACGTGGAGCGGCAGCAGCCCAACGTCTTCCGCATGCGCCTCCTTGGAGCCGAGGTCTTTCCGGTCACCGCCGGCGCGGCGACCCTGAAGGACGCGATGAACGAGGCGATGCGCGACTGGGTCACCAACGTCTCCGACACCTATTACATCATCGGCACGGCCGCCGGGCCGGCCCCCTACCCCGCCATGGTGCGCGACTTCCAGTCGGTGATCGGCAAGGAGATCAAGACCCAGTCGCGCGCCCAGATCGGCAAGCTGCCCGAGGCCGTGGTGGCCTGCATCGGCGGCGGCTCGAACGCCATCGGCGCCTTCCACCCGTTCATCGAGGACGAGGGCGTGCGCCTGGTCGGCGTGGAGGCGGCTGGCCACGGCCTGGACACCCCGGACCACGCGGCGTCGCTGAAGGGCGGGCGCCCCGGCGTGCTGCACGGCAACCGCACCTATCTGTTGCAGGACGAAGACGGCAACATCGTCGAAGGCCATTCGATCTCGGCCGGTCTTGATTACCCGGGCATCGGGCCCGAGCACGCCTGGCTGCACGACATCGGCCGGGCGGAATACAGATCGGCGACCGACGTCGAAGCGCTGGAGGCTTTCCAGCTGTGCTCGAAGCTGGAAGGCATCATCCCGGCGCTGGAGCCCGCCCACGCCCTGGCGCGAACCGGCGAGGTGGCGAAGGAGGTCGGCAAGGGCGGCGATGTCGTCCTGCTGATGTCGGGACGCGGCGACAAGGACATCTTCCAGGTCGCCAGACATTTGGGAGTCGAGCTGTGATCCGCATGCTGCTGGCGGCGAGCGCCATCCTGACATTCGCGACGGTCGTTCACGCGCAAGAGGCGCAGGGCGGCCCCGCGACGGATGTTCCCGTACTGCCGAACGCCCAGGCCTCGGTGGATTGCGGAGGACTGAACAACCTGGCCGGCCGCGCCTTCTGCGTGACGGCGCCGCTGGGCGACATCGGGGTTCTGGCCGACGCCTACATCGCCGAACTGCAGACGCGGGGCTGGCTGTCGGCGGGAGGCGATGAAAACCGCGTCGTCTTCGTCAAGCGCCGGGAGGCCGGCGGCTGCGAGGGCATGCAGATGGTGGCCTTCTACGACACCACCAAGGTCGCCGTGGCTGAACTCCCGGCCTATCTCGGCTTCGCCACCATTCCGGGGGACGTCTGCGCTCAGTCGGCGACGCCGCCGGCAGCGGCTGGAAACGCGCCCCAATGACCACCGCCCGCATCGACGCCCGCTTCGCAGCGCTGAAGGCCGAGGGCCGGGCCGGCTTCGTCGCCTATGTGATGGGCGGCGATCCGTCGCGCGACGAGGCGCTGCAGATACTGCGGGGCCTGCCGGGCGCGGGCGCCGACCTCATCGAGCTGGGCTTCCCGTTCAGCGACCCCATGGCCGAGGGGCCGCCGATCCAGAAGGCGGCGCTGCGCGGCATGAAGGCCGGCTTCGGCCTGCGCGGCGCCATGGATCTGGCGCGTGAGTTCCGGAAAGGCGACGACGCCACGCCGGTCGTTCTGATGGGATATCTCAACCCCATCGAGAGCCTGGGCTACGACGCCTTCGCCGCCTACGCCGCCGATTGCGGCATCGATGGCCTGATCGTGGTCGACTGTCCGCCGGAAGAGGCCGCGCCGCTGGTGGAGGCGCTGGACAAGGTGTCGATCTCGTTGATCCGGCTGGCCACGCCGACATCGGACGACGCACGACTGAAGATCGTCGCCGACGGCACCTCGGGCTTCGTCTACTATGTCTCCGTCGCCGGCGTGACCGGTGTGAAGGAAGCCGAGGCGGCGTCGGTGGCGCCGGCCGTGGAGCGGGTGCGCAAGGCGTCGGGCCTGCCGGTCGCCGTCGGTTTCGGCGTGAAGACGCCCGAGCGCGCCGCCGAGATCGCCCGGGTCGCCGACGCCGTCGTGGTCGGCTCGGCCCTGGTGGACGAAGTCGCCGCCGCCCTGGAGGCGAACGAACCCGCCGCCCCGCGCGTCCTGGCCAAGGTGAAGGCGCTGGCCGACGCGGTCCGCGCCGTCCGCGTGCCCGCCTGATGATTTCCTAGGGGAAACCGTCTAGACCCTGATCGGCTGAGGCGATCGCTTCGCGGTTCCGCTGGGTCGGGAATCAAGGTCCAGCATGAACCTGGAGCCGCGTTCGCCGCTTCATAGACGCGCGAAGCGCTTCACCTCAGGCGGATCAGGCTCTAAGGACGCGCCCATGGTCGACAAGAACAAGCCGCAACAGGAGAAGCGCGGAGGCTGGCTGAGCCGCTTCGCGCCGGGCGTCCGCAAGATCGTCTCGCGCCGGGACACGCCGGACAACCTCTGGGTCAAGGACCCAGACACCGGCGAGATGCTGTACCGCTCGGATCTGGAAGCGTCGCTGTGGGTGACCCCCTCGGGCCGGCACATGCGCATCGACGCGCCGACGCGCCTGCGCTTCACCTTCGACGACGGCAAGTATGAGGCCGTGGACACGCCGGACGTGCCCGAGGACCCGCTGAAGTTCTCGGACGGCAAGTCCTACAAGGACCGGCTGAACGCGGCGCGCAAGGCGGCGGGCCGCAAGGACACCATGGCGATCGGCTTCGGCGAGGTGGGCGGCCAGGAAGCCGTGGTCGTCGTCCAGGACTTCACCTTCATGGGCGGATCGCTGGGCATGGCCGCGGGAGAGGCCTTCATCAAGGCGGCGCGCGAGGCGGTGGCCCGCAATGTTCCGATGATCTGCTTCACCGCCGCCGGCGGCGCACGGATGCAGGAGGGGGCGTTGTCGCTGATGCAGATGGCGCGCACCACCCTCGCCGTCGAGGAGCTGAAGGCGGCCAAGCTGCCCTACGCCGTGGTCCTCACCGATCCCACGACCGGCGGGGTCACCGCCTCCTACGCCATGTTGGGCGACGTTCATCTGGCCGAGCCGGGCGCCCTGATCGGTTTCGCCGGCCCCCGCGTGATCGAGGCGACCATTCGCGAGAAGCTGCCGCCCGGCTTCCAGCGCGCCGAATATCTGCAGGAGAAGGGCATGGTCGACCGCGTGGTCGTCCGCGCCGATCTGCCGCGCGTGCTCGGCCAGATCCTGTCCATGCTGATGGGCGGAAGCCGCAAGGCGGCCTGACGGCGGTGGACCCAATCTCCGAGCGCCTGCGCGCCCGCCACCCCCAGCGCATCGACCTGTCGCTGGACCGGATGCGGGGGCTGTGCGCGGCGCTGGGCGACCCACAGCATCGGCTGCCGCCGGTGGTCCATGTCGCCGGCACCAACGGCAAGGGGTCGACCGTCGCCCTGATCCGGGCCATCGCCGAGGCGGCGGGGCTGAAGGTCCACGCCTACACCTCGCCGCACCTGGTGCGGTTCAACGAGCGTATTCGCCTGGCGGGCCATCTGATCGAGGACGATCGGCTGAACGCCATCCTGGACCGCATCGAGGCCGTCGCCGGAGAGGCGACCGTGTTCGAGAGCACCACCGCGGCCGCCTTCCTGGCCATGGCCGAGACGCCGGCGGACCTGGCCGTCGTCGAGGTGGGGCTGGGCGGGGTGCTGGACGCCACCAACGTCATCGAACGGCCGCTGCTGAGCGTCATCGCGCCGGTCGACTACGACCACGCCGAGTTCCTGGGCACGGACCTGGCCGTGATCGCCTCGGAAAAGGCCGGAGTGCTGAAGGCGGGCGCGCCGGCGGTCATCGCGCGCCAGAAGGAAGAGGCCATGAAGGCCATCGAACGCCGCGCCGCCGACGTGGAGGCGCGGCTGACGGTGCTGGGCGTTGACTTCGACGCCTGGGCCGAACGCGGAGGCCTGGCCTTCCAGACGGCCGAGTTGTTCATGGATTTGCCCGCGCCGGCCTTAGCGGGCGGGCACCAGATCGACAACGCCGCCCTCGCCGTGGCGGCGGCGCTCGAGTTGGACCTGCCGGAGACGGCGATCGCCCAAGGGCTGAGAACCGTGCGTTGGCCCGCCCGGCTGCAGCGGATCACCGCCGGTCCTTATGGCGAGGCGGCTCGGGCGGCGGACGCGGAGCTGTGGCTCGACGGCGGGCACAATCCCCACGCCGGGCGCGCGCTCGCGGCCTTCCTGGCCGACCGCCAGGCCCGGGCGCCGCGGCCGCTGGCTCTGATTTGCGGCATGCTGGCGAACAAGGACCAGGGCGGCTTCTTCGAGGCGCTGAAGGCCAGCGGCGCGGCGGTATTCACCGTGAGCTTCGACGGCGCGGCGGCTGAGCCGGGCGCCCTGGCGGCCGTGGCGCGCGGCCATGGGCTGGGCGCCACGGCGGCGGGCTCGGTTCGGGAGGCGCTGGACATGGCGCTGCGGTTCGGGGCCGGCCGCGTGGCGATCTGCGGCTCGCTCTATCTCGCCGGAGAGGTTCTTGGCGCGAGCCGGGAGACCTGGCCGGAATAGACCCCGCGAGACGGAGACGGAGCCGCAAGCCCGCGTCGAGCGTTGCAGGACCCCCAGCAAGGAAAACCCATGCCCTCCAAACCGTTTCGCCACGCCGCCGCGGCCCTTGGGCAGGCGATACGGGACCGTCTTCCCCTCGCCCGGCGCACGCCCCGGCTATCCGTCCTTCTCGAATGGGCCGCGCGGATCGGCTATGGCGCGCGCGGCTTCGTCTATCTCTCGGCGGGGACCCTGACCCTGATGGCCGCGACAGACCGGATCGGGGCCGCGGTCGGGACCGGCGGCGCAGCGGGATGGCTGGCCGAGCAGCCGCTCGGCCGCGTCTGGCTGGTGCTGCTGGGCGCGGGCTTGTGGGCCTTCGTCGGATGGCGCGCGCTGCAGGCGGTGTTCGACGCGGATCATGAGGGGGACGACCTCAAGGGCTGGGCGGTCCGCGCGGGCCAGGCTGCCAGCGGCGTCTTCTACGGCGTCTTGGCGGCCGGGGTGTTCGAGTATCTGGACGAGGTCGGCGAAGCGACGTCCATGGCCTCCGACCGGGCGGAGAGCGTGGCGGAAAACCAGGAGAAGGCCGCCGTCATCCTGGGCCTGCCGTTCGGCGGCCTGTTGCTCGTCGCGGCGGGGCTGATTGTGCTGGCGGTCGGGGTCGGCAACATCGTCAGAGCCTTCAGGGACGACTTCGATTCCGCCCTGGCCTGTCCCGAGGCTGTCCGCGCCCCCGCCAGCGTCCTGGCGCGGATCGGCTATGGCGCGCGCGGCTTCGCCTATCTCCCGCTGGGAATCTTCGTGATGCTCGCGGGGCTGCACGCCCGCTCGGCGGAGGTCGTCACCACCGCGGTCGCCCTGGACGCGCTCGAAGCGCAGCCCGGCGGGTCCTGGATACTGGGTCTGACGGCGATCGGCCTGATGGCCTTCGGCGCCTTCGCCTTCGTGGAGGCGCGCTGGAGAAGGATACGCCCGCCGCGCGACCTGGCGATGCGCTGACGCCCCGCCAGCGAAAAGGCCGCCGGCGAAACCGACGGCCTCGTCTGAGCGAGCGCTACGATCAGGCCTCGGCCTTGACGCCCGCCTCGGCCAGCCATTCGACGATCTTGCCCTTGGGCATGGCGCCGACCTTCATCGAGGTCATCTGGCCGTCCTTGAAAAGCATCAGGGTGGGGATGCCCTTCACCCCCAGCTTGGACGGCGTCATGGGGCTGTCGTCGATGTTCACCTTGGCGACCGTGACCTGGCCGCCCAGTTCGTCGGCGATCTGCTCCAGCGCCGGGCCGATCTGCTTGCAGGGTCCGCACCATTCAGCCCAGAAGTCCACCAGCACGGGGGTGGACGCCTTGAGGACGTCAGCGTCGAAGCTTTCGTCGGTGACTTTCACAGTCGCCATGGAGATCTCCTTTATGGCCGGTCTGAATAGCTGATTCCGGCGCGTCGGGTCAGATGTGGGACGGGAACGGACGCAATTCAACGACCGCCCGCCAGCGCCGCCTCCAGCATCTTTTCCGGGATCGGCATCAGCTTCGGCCCGTCGGTCCAGACCAGAGCGGCCTCGACCCGCCGGTCGGGATAGAGCCGCTTAAGAACGGCGACATAGGCCGCGGCCTGCAGCACATAGGCCGGGTCGACCCTGTCGATCGTGTCAGGGGCGGGACGATTGGTCTTGTAGTCGATCACCAGAATCCGCTCGGGCGTCACCACCAGCCGGTCGATGCGGCCGTTGATCGCCACCCCGGACGGGAGGCCGGGGGCGGAGCCGGTCAGGGCGACTTCGGCGCGAGAGCCCTCGCCGAAGACGGGGGCGAACCGGGCGTCGTCCAGAACCGAGAAGGCGGCGGCGATCATCTCGGCGCGCTGAGCCTCGTCCAGATCGGTCTCGCGCGCCAGCAGGCGTCGGGCGGCGTCGGGCCGGGCGGCGGGCGCAATCTCGGGCAGGCGCTCCAGCAACCTGTGGACCAGGTCGCCGCGTCGGAAACGACCCAGCGACGCCCCGCCGGCCGCGCTGCGCGCCAGCGGCGACGGCGCGGGAACGCGGATCGAGCCCTCCATCCTCGACGGAGAGGCGAAGCGGGCGCCGTCGTCGGGCGGCGGCGGGGACGCCGCCCAGTCCGGAACGCGGGCGGCCTCGGTCGCGACAGGCTCCGTGCGGGGCGTTCTCTCTGGATCGACCCCGAAACGCAGGCGGCCGCCGTCCAGAGTGCGGACCGCGTCAGGCCGGGTTCGCGCCAGACGTTCGAAAGTCCCGGCGATGACATCCCACCAACTGCCGGCCTCGAACCCTTCCTTGGGCGACCGGGTCTTGCGGCCCATGATGATCAATCGGTCGCGGGCGCGGGTCAGGGCGACATAGAGCAGGCGCAGGGATTCCGCGTCCGTGCGCTCGCCCCGCGCCTTCCGGACATTGCTGGAAAATCCACAGTCCGCCTTGGCGCTGGAGGGACACATGAGCCAGGCCTCCGCCGCGTC
Organism: Pseudomonadota bacterium; assembly: GCA_023451375.1. GTDB lineage: Bacteria > Pseudomonadota > Alphaproteobacteria > Caulobacterales > Caulobacteraceae > Brevundimonas. The sequence continues at coordinate 145,353 of JAEXZS010000078.1, read as the reverse complement.
GGGCAGGGCGACCGACATCAAGGTCGGCCCCTGCGGCTTGGCCTTGCCGGTGGTGTCGGGCAGGATGACGACGGGCGCCTCCAGCCCCTTGGAGCCGTGGACCGTCATGACCCGGACCTCGTCGCGGACCCCCTCCATCTCACGTTTCACCTCGACGTCGGCCTGTTCCAGCAGGGCGAGGCAGGTCTCCAGATCGCGTCCGCCGCGCTCCTCGGCGGCAAGGACCTGGGCCAGGGTCTCGTCGATGGCCTCCTCGGCCTCGCGACCCAGCCGCTCCAGGATGCGGGCGCGTCCCGAGCGGCCGTCGGGGCCGACGCGGTTCAGGGCTGTGGAGAAGAAGGCGAACGGGTCGCGGCCGCGGGCGGCGATCAGCTCCATCATCAGATCGCGGGCGGCCGTCCAGGCGGGCTGTTCATGGGCGCGGCGTTGCAGTTCGCGCCACAGCGTCCGCCCCTCGCGCGAGACCTTGTCCGCCAAGGGATAGAGGCTGTGCGGATCCCCGAAGTCGGTTACGTCGCAGAAGGGGCTGCGCAGGATTTCCGCCAGCGACAGGTCGTCGTCCGGCAGGAGAGCGAACCGCGCCAGCGCGATCAGATCGTCGAAGACGATATGGCTGGATAGCTTCAGCCGGTCGGCGCCCGCCACGGGCACGCCTTCGGTCTTCAGAGCGCGAATGATCTCCTCGAACGTGGCGTCGCGACGGCGCACCAGGACCAGGAAGTCGCCGTAGCGCACCGGTCGGCGGACCGGCCCCTTTTGCCGGTCATGGGTCCAGACGGCGGTTCCGTCCTCGACCTGTTGCTTGATCTCTCGGGCCAGGGCCTGGGCCAGCTGCTTACGGGCGCTGCGGTTGTCTTCCTTGTCCACCGGCGCATTCCAGGCCTCGCGCTCGGGCGCGACGGGATCCTCGAACAGGGGCCACAGCTCGACCGAGCCGTGCTGGCCCAGGCGGGCGGGGCGATGTATGGCGATGTCGCCGGTTTCGCCGACCAGGGCGCGGGTCCGTTCGGGGCAATCGAAGGCGAGGTCGACGAACTGGAGCACCTCTTCCGTCGAGCGGAAGGAGGTGTCGAGCGGGACTTCGCGGAAGTCCGCCCCGGCCCCGCGCGTCAAGGCGTCATAGGTGCGGGCTTCCTGACGCAACCGTTCGGGCCGGGCGCCCTGGAAAGAATAGATCGACTGTTTCTCGTCTCCCACGGCGAAGACCGTCCGGCGGATGGCCTGGTCGCGGCGCTCGGCGCCCGCCCCCGCGAAGAAGGGCTCGGTCAGGGCGCGGACGATATCCCACTGATCAGGCGCCGTGTCCTGAGCCTCGTCGATCAGGACGTGCTCGATGCCGCCGTCGAGCTTGTAGAGCACCCAGGCCGCCGTGGCGCGCCTGGTCAGCAGTTCGACCGTGCGGCCGACCAGGTCGGTGAAGTCCAACGCTCCTTGGCTTCGCTTGGCGGTTTCGTAGAAGGCGGCGTGGACCCTGGCGAGGGTCAGCACCTTCTCCGTCTCGTCAGCCACGCGCGCGGCGCGGACGCGATCCAGCGTCGAAAGATACTTCAGGGAAACGTCCTCCAGATAGGTCGTGGCGCCCGGCGGGGCCTTGGACGTCCCGAACTTGTCGCGAGCCACCCCCTTTGAATCGATGAAGATCGACGTCATGGCCGACAGTGTCGTCCCAGGTGGAACGGCGGCGCGCATCTGCCCGGCCAGCTTCTGGTCGTTGGCGCCCCCGGTGGCGAAGCCGTCGGCGGCCGCCAGCCAGTCGGCGGCGTTCAGCCAAGCCATGAACCCGGCTTCGATGTCCTCCGGACGTTCGTCGCGGCTCACGCCGACCAGTTCGTGCGGCCCCGGCGCCGCCCCGGCCTCGATCCGTTGGAGGTAGTTGAGCAGCGATTCGCGCTTCGCCTCGATGGTGTCCAGCAGCGAATGGAACGCTTCCCAGCTCAGCTCCACCGCGAAGTGCGCATAGGCCCGGCCCACGGGCCCGTCGCCGTCCTTCAGCGCGTGGCGGGCCAGATCCTCGCGCGCGGCGTGGGACAGGTTCAGGGCGGCCTGGTCCTCCAGCACGGTGAAGCCAGGAGCCACCCCCGCCTCCAGCGGAAAACGGCGCAACAGTTTCTCGCAGAAGGCGTGGATGGTCTGGATTTTCAGGCCGCCGGGCGTCTCCAGCGCGCGCGCGAACAGAACCCGGGCGTCGGATAGTTCCGCGTCGGTCAGGGACGCGGGATCGCGACCATTCAGGGCGGCGAGTTCCCCGGCGAGCGCCCAGTCGTCGGCGACGGCCCATTCGCCCAGGCGCTGAAACAGTCGGGCCTGCATCTCGGCGGCGGCGGCCTTGGTGTAGGTGACGCACAGGATCTCGCCGGGCCGGACACGCTTCAGCAGCAGGCGGGCCACCCGGCTGACCAGGGTGGTGGTCTTGCCCGAACCGGCATTGGCGGTGACAAAGACCGACAGGGCCGGATCGGCGGCGGCGGCCTGATGCGCGCGGGCCATGGCCACGGGGTTGAGTTCAGTCATTCCGGCGCCTCGTCCTCGCCGCCCACCACGTGCCATTCCCAAACGCGGGCCAGGTGATCGTAATTGCCGCCGAAGTTGCCCATGAACTGCGGGGCGACCCAGGATGTATAGGGCGTCGCCTCGTCGTCGAAGGCGGCCACGCCGCGTCTCAGCCGTTCCAACTCTCGCTCCGCCAACGCCGCGGCGGTCAAGCTGTTTCCGCGACCCTGGCGCGAGACATCCTCGACCTTGCCGGGCTCGCTGCGGCCCGTGACCTTCACATAGAGGAGCTCGCTCGCAGGCGTCGGCGGGGCGGGAAAGCCGCCTTCCGCCAGAATGGCGGCGGTCAGGGTCAGTTGGGGCGCGAACCCCTGCAGGACCTGTTTCTGGCTCGGAGTCTGGCCCGTCTTGAAGTCGAGAACGGCGGCGCCGTTCGCATGCAGTTCGATGCGGTCGGCGCGGGCCGTCAGGGTGAAGGGCTTGTAGGGCGCATCGAAAGTCAGGCTTCCGGACTGCTCGATCAGCAGGGTCGCGCCGCGCGCGCGACGGTCGCGCTCGAACTGCTCCAGCCAGCGGGCGCAGTTCTTCGCCAAGGGGCGTTCGCGGGCAAGGGCCGCATCCTCGAAGCCCGCCTCCGCCAGGGCGTCGTGCAGGAAGCCTTCGATCTGGTCGACGCAGTTGTCGGGCAGGACGTCGGGCCAGGTGCGGACGATCCGTTCGATCGCCTCATGAACCGCGTCGCCGCGGGCGAGGGCCTCGGCCGAGGCGCCGGGGCGGTCGAGCACGCGAAGCCCCAGGATACGACGGGCGTAGACCGCGTAGGGGTCCCGGACCCAGCGCTCGACCCCGGTGACCGGCAACTCGCGCGGGCGGCGGTCCACCGGCGGCCTTGGCGCGGGACGACGGGCGTAGTCAGGCGTGGCGCGGGCGGGGGCGTCCAGGGCCCTGGTCCAATGGGCGACATGATCGGGCGCGGAGACGGAGACCGGGCTTTCGTCCGTGTTCGCGCCTCGCGTCAGCATGTCCAGCCGCCACAGCCAGCGGGAGCGAACGGCCGGCTGGCCGCCGCGCCGCTCGGTGTGGATCAGAACGGCCTCGTCGGCGCAGGCGGCTTGGATGAAATCCTGGGCGCTCTGGCCAATGCGGCGTTCGGGCGGGGGCAGGCCCAACGCCTTTCGCATCGGGCGTGACAGGAAGGGATCGACCGGAGCGCCTTGGGGCCAGACGCCTTCCTCCAGCCCGGCCAGGATCATCCGGTCCGCCCGAATCAGGCGCGCCTCGATGGCGCCGAGGATGCGAAGGGACGGGTGGGTCGCCCCGCCGGTGCGGACCACGGCGTCGGCCAGCAGGCCCTGGACCAACTCGACGAGATCGGCGGGCGAGACGGCCCCCAGCGCGCCGCCGCCTTCGATCAGGTTCGACAGCAGGGCGGCCGCCGCCTCTCCATCCAGCCCAGCCCAAGCCTCCTGGCCGGCCAGGCTCTCGATCAGCATGGTCAGGGCGCGCGCGGCGGCGTCCAGCGAAGCGTTCGGCGTGAACGACGCGCGGGCGGATGCGACGGCGACCTCAAGATGGTCGGTCAGAGCCAGAGCCATGCCGAGACGCTTCAGCTTGCCGTCCGGAGGGGGGGCGCCGTCGCGGACCGGCCGGGCTTGCCTGTCCAGCTTGCGGCGCAGTTGGTCGAAGCTGGAATGGCGGGGGCCGCGCAGGGCGAGGAGTTCCAGCGCCGTCGCGGCGAGATGGACATCGGTCTCGCCCAGGTCCAGCCGCACCAGCGGATGCTTCAGCAGGCCGAGCAGGACGTGGGGATCCGTCGGCGCCGCCATCCAGCGGACACACAGGTCGACCAGGACGCCGGCCGCCATGCGGTTCAGCGGCTGGCCGGCCGAGGCGTCGGCCGTGATCCCCCACCGCTCCAGCCGGGCGGCGACGCGACGCCCCAGGGCCTGATCGGGGGTGACCAGGGCGCAGGTCCGGGCCGTTCCATCAGGATTCCGCGTCTCCAGTGTTTCGCGCATCATCAAGGCGATGGCGGCGGCGGTCTCTTCGTCATGGCGCAACGACAGAACCGACAGGCCTTGAAGTCCTTCGGCGATGGGGTCGGCGGCGCGACCGGCGTCCGCGGCGCGGGCGCGGATGTCGCGGATGGCCTCGCGCCAGTCCCCCGTGGCGTCGGCGGGACGCAGGGCTTCATTCAGCAGGCGCTGGCGAGCCAGGCCGCGTTGATCGGCCTGGGGCGCGACGGGCGGGCGAAACCAGGGGCGAGCGGCGCGGCGGGGAAGATCGTGGCGTTCCAGCAGGCGTTTCAGCGCGCGCTGGGGATGCTGTTCGTTGTCTTCGTCGATCTGGTTCCACACCCGGTCGTCCAGATCGAGGTCCAGACCGGGCAGCACCACGCAACCCATGGGGGCCCTGGCCACGGCGCCCAGCACGTCTGCGGCGGCGGGGACGGTGCCGGTCGAGCCGGCGGCGATGACGGGCTGGCTCGGAGGCTCCCGGTCCCACAACTCGGCGAGGCGGCGCAGCAGGGTCGCGCGGCGCCACGCCGGATCGACCAGGCCCAGTTCGGCCAACCGCTTGGGCCAGGCCTCAAGGGCGAGGCCCAGGAAGGCGGCCGACCGTTCCCAGTGCTCGGCCATCTCCCCCTCGACCAGGCTCGCTATGCGCTGGGGATCGGGGATCTCCTCCAGTTGGCAGGAGTCGAGAAAGCCGCCCAACGCATCGGCCAGATCCAGCGCCCGCATCGGCGCCAGGTCGCTGTCGAAGTTCTCGACGATCATCCGCGCCATCTCGAAGCGGCGCGTCAGGGGGGCGATGGCCGGGGGCAGATCCAGTCCCAGAGCGCCGGGGGTGAACGGCGGCTCGTCCTCCTCCAGGTCGCCCAGCGGACGGACCTGGGGCAGCAGCACGGGGCGATCCCCCGAAAGTTTCGACAGGGCGCCGGTGAAGGCGCGCGCCGCCCGCCGATTGGGCAGAAGGATGGTGGCGTCCGACAGGGTCTCGGGCGGCAGCTCTCCTAGCCAGGCCAGCACGCCGGCGGCGAGATCCTCCAGGAATGGCCGGTGCGCCGGGACGGCGTACCAGCGGGGGCCGGTCGGCGCGAAGGGATCGAAGGCGGTCATGCCCCTCCGGCCATCTTCGCCTCGGCCGCGTCTCGCGCCTCGGGATCGCCGACGTGCATCCAGTCGCCGTCCAGCACGCAGCCGAAAAGCCGCCCGTCGGCCGCAGATCGACGCCAAAGCGGGCTCAGCGAGAAGGGGCCTTCCGGTCCGCCGTCGGCGTAGTCGGGCCGGGTTATGTGGACGCCCATATAGGCGAAGGGCGCGCAGGGCGCCTCGCCGCGGAAGGTCAGTCGGCCGTCGTCGCCCAGGAAGAAGTCGCCGTCGCCCTCGAAGCCGATCGAGCCTTCCCGTCGGGCCAGCAGCAAGGCGGCGTCCATGAGGGCGGGGTTCCAGAGCCGGACAAGATCGCCCAGCGCATCGCCCTGGTCGGTCCAGATGCTGTCGATGTTGGCCACGAAAACCGGCTCGTCGCCCAGCAGCGGGCGCGCCTTCCTCAAGCCGCCGCCCGTCTCCAGCAGTTCGGCCCGTTCGTCGGAGATGATGATGTCGGGCCCGCGACCGCGCGCCTTCAGATGCTGTTCCAGCCGGTCGGCGAACCAGTGGACGTTGACCACCGCCCGCTCGACCCCCGCGTCGGTCAACCGGTCCAGCACATGGTCGATCAGGGCGCGTCCCCGGACCTCGACCAGGGCCTTGGGGCGGTCGTCGGTCAGCGGGCGCATTCGGGAACCGAGGCCGGCAGCCAGCACCATCGCCGTCTTGGGAGACGTCATGCCCGGACCTCCGCGGGAATGTGGCGGTCGAACCAGCGGGCGACGGGCGCCAGGACCGGCTGTTCCAGATTTGCGTTCAGATGCCGCCACATGCGCGGCATGAACTGACGATAACGGGGCTTGCCGTCCCTCGCGATCAGTCGCGCGAAGATGCCGATGATCCGCGCCTCGTTCAGCGCGGCGAGGCCGGCGTAGTCGGCCATGAAGGCGACGCGGTCCGCCCCCGGTCGAAGGGCGAAGTACCGGTCCAGAGCCTCGGCCTCAAGCTCCGGAGACACGTCGCGACGCGCATCCTGCAGCAGGGAGTGCAGGTCCCACGACGGGTGGGCGCACACGGCGTCCTGGAAATCGATCATGCCGACGCGCGCCGGGCCGATGCGGTCCGGCAGCCAGATCAGGTTCTCGGCGTGATAGTCGCGGTGTGCGATGACCGAGGCTCCCGAAGCGCCGGAAGCCACGATCGGCGTCCAGGCTTCACGCCACGCCGCGACCGCCGCCTCGTCGAACGCCACGCGGTCGTCGAGACGGGGCAGCCATTCGACGAACAAGTCGGCCCCGCCCAGCAGCGCCGTCTCGTCATAGGTCAGCAACGGCCAGTCGCCGCCCGGACCGGACAGGACCCGCGGCGGTCGGCCCGCGTCGTGCAGCGTCGCAAGCGCCTCTATGGCGGCGAGATAGAGCGGCGCCTCGTCCGCGCCCTGCGCGATGAAACGGGCGAACAGGTCCTCGCCGAAGTCCTCCAGCACCGCCAGGCCGTTCGGGGCGTCCAGAGCCAGGACGCCGGGCGCGGACAGGCCCAGCGACCTCAGGTGGGCGGCGACGGCGGCGAAGGCCTCGATCCTGCCGGCCGACAGGCGGGCGACGGCGTTCCAGCCGGCGGCGCGGCGCTGTTCCGGGCTCCAGGACGGATCGGCCGGCGAACTCTCGGCCGCAGGCGCCTGGTCCATCAGCATCAGGGTCGCGCCGTCCGTCGTGGTCAGCCGCTCGTAACGCCGCGTCGAGGCGTCGCCGGCCAGCGGCGCGCGCGCGACGTCGGACAGGCCCGCGCGGCTCAGGAAGTCGAGGCGAAGCTGTTCGCGATCAGAGATGGACATGGTCGATCAGCTGTTCCCACCGGCCTGCGCCGGAAACGGTCGCAAGGCGGCCGTCGCCCTGCTCGGAGAATGCGACGCTCAGTCGGTCGGGGCCGAGGAACCGGGCGAGATCCCGGCCCAGCCGCTCCGGCCATTCAACGATGACGCAGCCGCCGTCCAAGGCCTCATCCAAGCCGATCTCGAACGCCTCCTCCGGCCGGGTCAGGCGATACATGTCGAAATGCGCCACGGGCGGGTCGCTCTCATAGAACTGGACCAGGGTGAAGGTCGGGCTGGGCACATCCTCGTCCGGCTTGGTCAGGGCCCGGATCAGGCCGCGCGCCAGCGTCGACTTGCCCATGCCCAGCTGGCCATGGAGCAGCACCGCGTCTCCGGCCGCCAGCAACGGCGCGATGGCTTGACCCAGGCGGGTGGTGGCGTCGGCGTCCGGCAAATCCACCCTCATGCGAACACCGCATCGGGATCAGCCGCCAGGGTCCGCTCGGTGAAGGTCTTCAGCGCCTCGGTCGCCCTGGTCGCGTCCACATCCAGCCGTTCGGCCGGAATGGGCAAGCCGACATCGACCCCGAACCGCTTGCCCGCCTTGTTCAGCAACTCGTGGAACAGGGTCACGTCCCGCAGTTCATGCGAGATCCGGTCGAACAGGTGGAACAGTCGGCTGTAGGGGCCGGTGACATACATGGGCACGACCGGCGCCCCGTACTTCCGCGCCAGCGAGGCGGCGGTCGGCGCCCATTCCGGATCGGTCAGCAGGCCGTTCTGCTCGCGAGCCAGACGGCCGGAGGGGAACATGACGACGCAGCGTTCCGCCTCGAAGGCCGCCTTCGCCGCGTTTAGGGTGGCCCGGGTCTTCTCGCGGGTGCGCTTCTCGTACACCCATTCCACCGGAATGACGGTTTCGCTTAGGCGCGGCGAGACCCGCAGGGCGTCGGCGTTGGCGAAGAAGACGGCGTCGCCGCGCCGCTGCTTGATGGCGTCGTGAACCGCCACCCCGTCGGCGATTCCGGTCGGATGGTTGCATACCACGACGCAGCGTCCCGTCGCAGGCAAACGATCCAGGTTCCTCGTCGTCACCTTCAGCCGCAACAGCGTCGACACGTAGTCGAGCGTCTCCGCCCCCGACAGCGGCTGGATCGCATCGGCCATCCGCACCGCCGCGCCATAGCCCAGGACGCCGTAGAGGCCCGGCCGCAGCACCGGCCAGAACGGCGAGGCGGTCAGACGCGGCGCGCGTTCGGCGATCAGCACGTCGACTATGTGCGGCCGGCGCCGGGCGGGGAGCGAAGCGGAATCCATGGAAATCCGCTTGTCGCCGGTTCGTGGGATGCGGGCAAGCCGGATGCGCGGCGTCCCGCCGCTTGGCGAGACGAAGCCGGGCCCCTATCAAGGGCCCCGAACCGTGGGGAAAGCTACACATGATGCGTTCACGCTGGATGGCGGCCGCCGCCTTCGGAGCCCTGATGCTGGCCTCGGGGCCGACGCTGGCGCAGGACGCCGCGCCAGCGACGGCGAGCGCGCCCGTCTCGACCGGCCTGTCCCTGCGCGACCTGGCCATGATGGAGCGGGTCAGCGAACCTCGCGTCTCTCCCGACGGCCGGCACGTGCTGTACGCCGTGCGCACGACCGACTGGGACGGCAACAAGGGTGCGAACAGCCTGTGGCTGGCCGACGTGGCCGGGGGCGAGCCGCGAAGGCTGGCTATTTCCGAAGGCGGCGTCTCTGGCGCGCGCTGGGCTCCGGACGGCCAGGCGATCTACTTCCTGTCGTCGCGCGGCGGGTCGAACCAGGTGTGGCGTGCGGACCGCGCGGGCATGGCGGCGGCGCAGGTCACCACCCTGCCCTTCGACGTGTCCGGTTTCCGCATCGCGCCGGACGGCCGGTCGCTGGTGCTGGCGCTTTCGGTCTTCGTCGATTGCGAAACCCTGGCCTGCACCAGGACGCGGCTGGACGAACGCGGCAAGTCGACGATCCAGGCCTATGACCGACTGCCGCTGCGTGACTTCGACCACTGGGTGGACACGCGCCGCACGCATCTGTTCATGCAGCCCCTGAACGGTTCGGGTCTGGCGGACGGCGAGCCGCGCGACCTGATGGCCGGGCTGGACGCCGACGTGCCGGCGGGCGATTCCAGCTTCTCCATCTCGCCCGACGGCCGCACCCTTGTGTACGGCGCTCAGACGCAGGGCGCGGGCGAACCCTTCACCAACAACAGCGACATCTTCCGCGTGGCGCTGGACGGCGGCGCGCCGGTCAATCTGACCGAAGGCGCACGCGGACCGGACGGCAATCCCGTCTTCTCGCCCGATGGACGACGGCTGGCTTGGCTGGCCGCGCCGCGCGAGAACGTCGGCGGCGATCAGGCGGTGGTGTGGGTCGCCAGTGCGGACGGCTCCGGCGCGCGCAAGCTGACCGACTGGGATCGCGGCGCGGGCGGACTGCTGTGGCGTACCGACGGCCGGTCGCTGCTGGTCTCGGCGCCGGACGAGGGCCAAAACCGCATCTTCTCGGTGGATGCGCGCGACGGCCGTGTGACGCCGCTGACCGGCGACGGCTCGGTCGGCGCCTACGAGGAGGTCGCCGGGGTCCTGGCCTACGCCCATGAAAGCTTCACGGCGCCCACGCAGATTTTCGTTCGGAAGGATGGCGAGGCCCGACAGACCACCCGCCACAACGCCGAGACCCTGGCGCGGCTGGACCTGCCGGAGGGCGAGGCCTTCACCTTCGCCGGCTGGAACGATGAGCCGGTGCACGGCTGGGTGTTCAAGCCCGCCGGGGCGGTCGAGGGCCGGCGCTATCCGGCGGTGTATCTGATCCACGGCGGACCGAAGTCGCCTTGGACCGAAAGCTGGTCCTACCGCTGGAACCCGCAGGTCTACACCGCCGCCGGCTATGCGGTGGTGATGATCAACTTCCACGGCTCGCCCGGCTACGGCCAAGCCTTCACCGACGCCATCAACAACCACTGGGGCGACCGGCCGCTGGAGGACCTAGAGAAGGGCTGGGCCGCCGCCCTCTCCGCCAATCCCTGGATCGACGGCGAGCGCGCCTGCGCGTTGGGCGCCTCCTATGGCGGCTATATGGTCAACATGATCGCCGGGAGATGGAACGAACCCTGGCGCTGCCTGGTGAACCACGCCGGCGTCTTCGACGTGCCCCAACTGATGAACGCCATGGACATCGGCAACTTCATCCACGAGTTCGGCGGCCCCAGTTGGGAACGGAAGGCGGTCTACGACGCCTTCAATCCGGAGACCTACGCCGGCGACTGGGAGAAGCCCATGCTGGTCCTGCACGGGTCCAAGGACTTCCGGGTGCCGATGGAACAGGGGCTGGCGACCTTCTCGGCCCTGCAGCGCGAGGGCGTGCCCAGCCGCTTCGTCCACGTGCCGGACGAGAACCACTGGGTGCTGAAACCCCGCACCTGGGTCGACTGGCAGCAGGAGATCCTGGACTGGGTCGGCCGATACACGGCGCCGGAGGCCTGAGCGGCGCTTTGACGCGTCGGACGACGGTGCTACGCCTCGCGGCGAGAAGCTCTGCGAGGAAAGCCCCCATGTCCAACCGCTCCCTGCTGTCCGTCGCCTGCGCGGCGATCGCGCTGATGGCCGCCGCGCCCGCGCTGGCGCAGGTTCCGCCCGCCCCGGTCCCTGCCGCGGCCGCGACGCCCGACGCTTTCACCTATCAGGACATGATCTCCGCCAATCGGCTGGGCGATCCTCGCGTGTCGCCGGACGGGCGCTATGTGGTCTATTCGGTGACGACCACGGACGTGGAGGCGAACAGCCGCGCGGGCAGCCTGTGGATGCTGGACCTGGACGCGCCCGACCAAGCTCCGCGCCGTCTGGCCATTTCCGGCCAGGGGGCCAACACCGCGCGCTGGGGCGGCGACGGCAACCTGTACTTCCTGTCGGCCAAGTCGGGGACCAGCCAGGTCTGGCGCGTCGCCTCTCCCACCGCCACGCCGGTGCAGGTGACCAACCTGCCGCTGGACGTCAACGCCTATCGGATCAGCCCGACGGGCGACAAGGTCGCCGTCTCGCTGGCGGTCTATCCCGAGGCCGCGGACCTCAACGCCTCGATCGAGATGGGCAAGGCCGTCGCGGAGCGGAAAACGACCGGCCAGGTCTATGACCGCATGTTCGTGCGTCACTGGGACACCTGGAACGACCACACCCAGAACCACCTGTTCGTCCAGTCGATCGGCCGCGACGGCAAGGCCCAGGGCCGGCCCGCCTGGGTCACCAAGGGGTTCGACGGGGACACCCCGTCCAAGCCGTTCGGCGACGAGAGCGACTTCACCTTCACCTCCGCCGGCGACTCCATCGTCTTCTCCGCGCGCCTGGCGGGGCAGACCGAACCGTGGAGCACCAACTTCGACCTGTGGAAGACCAACGGGCTTAGCGGCGACGGCACCTTCACCAATCTGACGGACGACAACGAGGCCTGGGACGCCGGGCCGGTCTTTTCCCCCGACGGACGCACCCTGGCCTATCGCGCGATGGCCCGGCCGGGCTTCGAGGCCGACCGCTTCCAGATCGTGCTGATGGATGTGGAGACCGGCCAGAAGCGCGAGATCGCCTCCAACTGGGATCGCTCGGCCGACACCCTCCAGTGGTCGCGGGACGGAAACACCCTCTACACCACCGCCGGCGACGTGGGCTCGACGCGGTTGTTCGCGGTGGACGCCCGCAACGGCGTCGTCACCCCGATCACCGGCCCCGGACACGTCTCGGCCTTCCAGCAGACGCCGTCGGGCTTCGTCTTCGCCCAGGACAGCCTTCGCGAGCCGGGCGACCTCTATTTCAAGACCTACCTCGGCCGCGAGATGCCGCGTCGTCTGACCACGGCCAACCCCGACTTCGCCACGAAGCGGTTCGGCGAATATGAGCAGTTCAGCTTCCCCGGTTGGAACAACGAAACGGTCCACGGCTACGTCATCAAGCCGGTCGGCTACGTCGAGGGCGAGAAGTATCCGGTCGCCTTCCTGATCCACGGCGGGCCGCAGGGGTCGTTCGGCGACGGCTGGTCCTATCGCTGGAACCCCGAGACCTACGCCGGAGCCGGCTATGCAGTGGTGATGATCGATTTCCACGGCTCCACCGGCTACGGCCAGGGCTTCACCGACGCCATCAGCCAGCACTGGGGCGACCGGCCGCTGGAGGACCTGAAGAAGGGCTGGGCCTTCGCCCAGGAGAAGTACGATTTTCTGGACGGGCGCAACGCCTGCGCGCTCGGCGCCTCATACGGCGGCTATATGGTCAACTGGATCGCCGGCCAGTGGAACGACGCCTTCAAGTGCCTGGTGAACCACGACGGGGTGTTCGACACCTTCAACATGGGCTTCGCCACGGAAGAGCTGTGGTTCACCGAGTGGGAGAACGGCGGCACGCCGTGGGACAGGCCCGAGAACTACCAGCGCTTCAACCCGGCCAATCATGTCGAGAACTGGCGCACGCCGATGCTGGTGGTGCAGGGCGACCGGGACTTCCGCATTCCCACCTCCCAGGGCCTATCGACCTTCACGGCGCTGCAGCGCCGCGGGATCGAAAGCCGGCTGGTGGTCTTTCCGGACGAAAACCACTGGGTGCTGAAGCCGGCGAACAGCCTGCAATGGCACAACGAGGTGTTCGGCTGGCTGAACAAGCATCTCGGCCAGCCGCAATAAGGGCTGTCTCATCGCGAGCGGAAAGGGCGCGGCCGTCGGTCGCGCCCTTATTTCATTCAGACGCCGGCGCGCGTGTTCGTCGTGGCGACCAGGCGGTTGTACTCGCGCTCGGTCATGCAGCGCGGCGCGTCCCAGGTCTGGCCCTTTCGGCGAGCCTCGACAGTCTCGCGGGCGGTCACGAAGACGGGCTGGACGCCGTGTTCACGCTGATAGGCGCGGCGCGTGGCGACATCGGTCGCGCAAATCATCACCGACTGGCGCGCGACGGCCTGTTCGGCCCGCGCGGCGTGCGGCGTCTGGGCCGCGGCCGGCAAGGCGGTTGCGGCGAAGGCAAGCCCGACCAGGGCGGATGCGGTGAAACGGGTCATTCGGTTTCCTCCAGCGGCCTGTTCGATCAGGACCCTGACGAATTATGCGCCGATCTTCACGCATGTAAAGATTTTGCGACAAACGGACGTCAAATCCGCGACAAACCCGAAGCTCGGCGCCAATCGCCGACTGAAGCGTTGTCTGTGGCCTATGGAGGCTGAGATTGGCCAGGACGCTGAAATGGAACGACATCTGGTCGGGCGTGCGTGACAAGGCGCTGGTTCCCGCCGGCGCCCGCGCGCGCAGCTGGCGGGACTGGATCCGCGCCAACGATCCGGTCTACGCGGCCGCCCGTCATCCCGGAGCGGCCGAGAAATGGGCTGCGTCGGTCACCCTGCTGCTGATCCTGGCCGTTGTCATCTTCCTGCTGCTGTTCGACTGGAACTGGCTGCGTGGGCCGATCGGGCGATGGGCCTCGGCCGAGTATGACCGTGAGATCGCGCTGCGAGGCGATCTGGACGTCAATCTGTTCAGCTGGACGCCGTCCGTCATCGTGCGTGACCTGAAGTTCGGCGGCCCGGCGTGGGCGCGCCAAGAGGACACCGCCAACGTCCAGCGCATCGAGGCGTCGGTGCGGCTGCGCAAGCTGTTCGCCGGGCAGATCGAGATGCCCCTGCTCAGCATCACCAAGGCGGATGTCGTGCTGATCGCCACCGAAGACGGGCGCAAGAGCTGGGAGCTGAACCCCGACAAGCCCGACACCGGCGAAGGCATGAAGCTGCCGCCGATCCAGCAGCTGCTGATCACCGACGGCCGCATCCGTTTCGAGGAGCAGAGGCGCAATCTGTCGCTTGACGCCACTGTGACGGCGCGTGAGACCGCCAATGACGGAGCCGGCTTCGTGCTGAGCGGCAGGGGGGCGCTCAATGATTCGCCGCTCACCCTGCGGATCGAGGGCGGTCCCTTCATCAACATCCGCCGCGACCGGCCCTACAATTTCGAGGCGGTGCTCAGCGGGGCCAACTCACGGCTGACCGCCGACGGGGCCGTGACCCGGCCGTTCGACCTGGGCCGTTTCAACGCCACCCTGACGCTGGAAGGCCAGAATCTCGCCGATCTTTATCTGCTGACCGGCGTCACCCTGCCGAACACGCCGCGCTACCGCCTGGCGGGCGCGCTGAGCCGGGACGACCGCATCTGGACCTTCAACGACTTCGACGGGCGCGTCGGCGCCTCGGACCTGTCCGGCGACGTCCGCATCGACGCGGCCGAGCGGCTGAGGGTGGACGCCGACCTGAGGTCGCGGCGCCTGGATCTGGACGACCTGTTGGCGGTGCTGGGCGGCCGGCCCCAGACCAATGCGGCGGCGACCGACACCGAAACCACGGCCACCAGGCCCGGCAAGCTGCTGCCGGACGCCACCCTGCAGGTAGACCGCCTGCGCACCATGGACGGCACGCTGAAGTACCGCGCGGCCTCGGTGAAGGCCAACGACTTCGATGTTCGCGCGGTCAGCCTGGGCGCCGATCTGGAAGGCGGCGTGTTGGCGCTCGACCCCGTCAGCTTCGCCTTCAACCGCGGCGAACTGAACGGCACGGCCCGAATCAACGCCACGCGCGACATGCCCTACAGCAACGTCGACTTCCGCCTGTCGGGCTATCCGCTCGAATCGCTGGTCCCGGCGCGCGGCGGAACCGCCCCTATCACCGGCCGCGCCCTGGGCCGGGCGAAGCTGGAAGGTCCCGGCGCCTCGATCCATGATTTCGCGGCGGCGTCCAAGGGGTCGATCAGCGTGGTCGTGCCCCAGGGCGAGATGCGCGCCGCCTTCGCCGAACTGCTGGGCATCAATGCCAGCGCAGGCCTGCTGAAGCTGCTCAGCGGAGACCAGTCCAAGGCGGATATCCGCTGCGCCGTGGCGGACTTCACCGTCTCAGGCGGCACGGCGACCGCCAAGACCTTTGTCATCGACACCGACGTGGTGCTGGCCCAGGGCTCCGGTTCGATCGACCTGGGCGCGGAGACGCTGAACCTGCGCATCGATGGTGAAAGCAAGAAGCCCCGTGTCCTTCGCGTCTGGGCCCCCATCACGGTCAACGGGCCGCTGACCAGTCCGCGCATCGGCGTCGACGTCGGCGAAGTGGTGACCCAGGGCGGTCTGGCGGGCCTGCTGGGCGCCGTGGTCGCCCCGGTCACGGCCCTGTTCGCCTTCGTCGATCCCGGCCTGGCCGAGGACGCCGACTGCGGCCGGCTGATCGCCTCGGCGCGGTGAGGATCGAAATCTATCAAGGGCTCGAGATGTGGACGCCGCATGACGCGTAGAGGACTTCTCGCGCCCGCCCTGGGCTTCGTCGCCGCCGCCTGCTCGCCGCTGGCCCTGCTGAACCGCCTCGGCCCGCGCGATCCGGGCGCGCGACGGGTGGTCCGTGACCTGGCTTACGGCCCACACTCACGCCATCGGATGGACCTCTACGCCCCCGGCGCGGGCGGGCCGTTCCCGACGCTGGTCTTCTTCTACGGCGGCGGCTGGGACTCCGGTTCGCGCGAGGACTATGGCTGGGCGGCGCAGGCCCTGGCCGCCCAGGGGTTCGTCGTCGCCGTCCCCGACTATCGCATCGTGCCCGAAGCGCGGTTCCCCGCCTTCATCGAGGACGCCGCGAGCGCCACGGCGAAGGCGGCGGACCTGGCGACGTCCCATGGCGGAGATGCCGACCGTCTCGGCGTGCTGGGACATTCGGCCGGAGCGCACCTGGCCATGATGATCACGCTGGACCGTCGCTACATGGCCGCCGTGGGGCGACCGGACCTGATCAAGGCCGCCGCCGGTCTGGCCGGACCCTACGACTTCCTGCCGTTCGACGTGGCCGCCTCGCGAAACGCCTTCGGCCGCGCGCCCGACCCGGCGCAGACGCAGCCTGTCACCTTCGCCCGCGCCGA
The DNA here is from genome assembly GCA_023451375.1 of Pseudomonadota bacterium. GTDB lineage: Bacteria > Pseudomonadota > Alphaproteobacteria > Caulobacterales > Caulobacteraceae > Brevundimonas. The sequence continues at coordinate 129,026 of JAEXZS010000078.1, read as the reverse complement.
TGCGCCGCCGCTCTGGCTGGGCCACGGAACCGCCGACACCGTCGTCCACGCCGAGGACACGACGATCCTGGACGCCAGCATGCGCGCGGTCGGCGGACGCTCGGAGGCGAAACTCTATCCCGGCCTGAACCACGCCGACCTAATCGCGACCTTCTCACCGCTGTTCCGCAGGAAGGCGCCGGTGTTGAATGACGTCAGCGCCTTCTTCCATCGGGAACTGGGCTGAAGACCCGCTCAGTCCCGTTCGCGCTCCGCCTCGACGCGATGGTGTCCGGCGTCGATGACCGCGAGCATCGCTGACGCCGCGCCCTGGGCGTCCCGCGCCTCGATGCGATTGATGATGCGTTCGTGAGCGTCGACCGTGTCGCGGTGGAGATCGGGCGTGCGCGTCGGCGGACTGAGGGTGAAGGCTTCCAGCAAGGCGGTCTCGATCACGCTCGCGAAGGAGCGCATCATCGGGTTCTGGGACGCCGCGCCGATGGCGACGTGCAACTCCAGGTCCGCCCGCGCGAAGCCATAGTCGGAAGCGGTCTCGGCGCGCATGGCGGCGATCGCCCGGCGCATCTCGACCAGGTCGGCCTGGGTCCGCCGTTCGGCCGCCAGGGCCGCCGCCGCCGGTTCCATCGCGCGCCGCACATCCACTAGATCGCGCCGGAAGCCCGCGCCCATGCCCAGCGCCACGCGCCAGGACAGCAGTTCCTTGTCGAAGAAGTTCCAGTGAAGGGGATCGGTGATGCGGGTGCCGACCCGGGTCTTCACGCTGAGGAAGCCCTTGGCCGCCAGCGTCTTCAGCGCCTCGCGCAGGGCGGTGCGCGACACCCCGAACCGCTGCAGCAGTTCGGCCTCCATCGGCAGCTTTTCACCCGGCGCCCAGCGGCCGCTCAGGATATCGCGCGCCAGGGCGCCGGCGATCTGGTCGTGGCTCGAGACGACGCCGAGCGGACGGGCGGACGACAGGTCGGCTGTTGTCATGGAAGGCGATCTAAACCCTGACTGTCCAGGTGCAAGGACCGGCGGCGTTCCATCCTAGGATATCTCCTGCATCACGGCGAGCCGCTGTCGGCTGACGCCGCCCACCCAGGCCGCCCATGGCAGGCCCGCGATTTCCGGAGGAGGAACCAGCCGGGTTTGGCCCGCCGGCAGGATCGTGGTGATCGGCGCGCGGTTCGAGCTCGCCGCCCACTGGACGCTTCGTTCTTGGGTCGCGGCTTCCAGCAGTTCGACCGCCGCGCCCGCGACGCTGTAGACCAGCACGGTTCCGTCCGTGTGACGCGAGCCCCATGCGTCCGAGGTCGGCGCGATCGCCGGCCGATCGGCCCGCAGCCCGGCTCGCGCGTCGGCGGGAAAGGCGGTCTCGACCGCAAAGCTCAGGTCCGGAAAGGCGTCGTCGGCGTTCAGCACCACCAGGTCCGCATCGCGGTCGCGATACTCGCGATAGGCCCGGTAACGCATGGCCGGCGTCGAGCGCCAGAGCGTGCGTCGCACCTCGCCCGCGTCGGCGCCGGCCGACAGGTCCTGCGGCCGGGCGATGGCGTCCACCTGTTCGCGCGGCGCCTTGTTGAGCCCGCCCTGGATGGCGAACAGCCCGCCGTCCGGCCGATAGGTCCAGTGATGGAAGCCGATGGCGTCGACCGACGCCGCGCGAGCGGGATCGTCGAGAACGGCGTCGATCTGATCCTTCGGCGCCTCCAGCGCCACCCGGACATCGGCGCCGGTTTCCGCTTCCCAGGCCGCGATCTCGTCCAGCCAGAAGCGGACGAAGGACAGCGGGCCGGTGTATTCGGGATCCAGGCCGATCACGACGTTGGTCCGGCCCTCCAGACTGTCCAGCGTATGGCGGATGTAGCGTCGGTGCAGGTCCCGCCGCACCGGGTCGGACACGTCCCAGAAGGTCTCGGCCGTAGGGACCTCGCTGGGCATGCCGGTGTCCTGCAGCGCGTTCACTGGACGCCAGGGGAAGTCGACGTAATGGGACCGGCTCTCCAGCAGCCAGTGCTGCAGATAAAGGCGGTGATACAGCACCACGCCATGCTGCTCGGCCTTGTCGGCGAAGGCGGCGACCCGGTCGAAGAACCAGGGATTGAAGCGGGTCAGGTCGAACTTGCTCAGCCCATCCCAGGCACGGCCCTGCCCGCTGCGCGCCCAGGGCAGTTCCATGAACGGCCCCCAGACCTCACCGTCCTTCTGGTCGGGCGAGCCGTAGAAATCGTGATCGACGCGACGACGATCGTACCAGAGGCCGTAGTTGTGGGTGACCACGTCGCCGGTGTTCAGCGACGCGGCCAGCGCGTCCAGGTCATCGGTCATGCCCACGCCTTCCAAGCCCGGGGCGAAGCGGGTGATGAAGGGTCCGACCGCCGGCGCGAGGGCGGGAACCATCTGCGCCTGGAAGAAGGAGAAGCCGATCCGGCGACGCCAGGCGGGCTGTCCGTCGATCACGAAGCGGCCGTTCTCGACCGTCAGCCGATGGCGCTCGGAGGGTTCGGCGTGTCGCGCACGGTGATCGGCGACCTGCGCCTCCGTCAGGCGCGGCGCATCCGGCGTGATCGCCGGCCCGGCGACCGGCTCCAGCGCCGCGAGCGCCCCCGCGCCCAAGCGGGCTTCCAGTTGCGCGCGATAGAGGCTGGCGGGCGTCTGCGGCGCGGCGCGGTGGAAGTCGCGGCCGGGCTGGACGCGCGGGTCCTCGCGGACGCCGTCGCCCGACAGTTCGCCTCGGCAGCCGATGGCGGCGTTCAGGGCGCCGGGGGGATTCATCACCGCCACCTCGGTCGCCTCGCAGTTCCACAAAATCGAATTGGCCGCCGACCAGCCCACGCCCTGACCATCACGGCCCCGGTGGGTGAGGTTCAGCCCGCCGCCGCGCACCTTCACCCCGTCGAACAGGACGCCCGAGGCCCAGCTCTCCAGCGTCCCGCTGTCGCCGTGGGCGTCGCGCGACATGCAGTCGACGAAGGCGTTGGGACCCGCCGCCGCATGGCCGACACCAAAGTCGTGCACGCCCTCCTCGCTGGCGCAGCGCAGGAACAGGGTCTGTTGCCCGGCGGTGTAGAAGACCCGTCGGCGCAGGCCGCCGATCTCCGACACCGGCGCGCCGGCGTTCACGTCTTGCACGGTGATGCGGCGCGCGCTCGCTCCGACATCGACCATGGAGCCTGCGAAGCCTTCCGCCGCCACGTCGCGAACCCAGGCGTCCTCGACGTTGTCCAGCGAGATGGCGGTCCAGCTGTGATCCTCGTCTGCGGGGCGAGAGGGGTCATGGGCGGAGACCAGCCTCAAGGTCTCGACGCCCACCTCGGCGATGCGCGCGGTGGACGGCGCGGTTTCCAGAACCCCGCCGCCATGAGCCGCCTCCAGCGCCGTGGTCAGCGGCGCGTCCAGCACGACCCGGTCGCCGTGGACGGCGGTGATGACGCGATCCCAGACGATGTCGCGGGAGCCCGCTTTCCAGTTCAGCCGTGATTCCGGCCGCCAGCCGACGAAGGCGTCCATGCCTAGCGCCTTGATCCAGCCTTCGGTGCTGGGTCGCCGCACGTTGACCCGCTGACCGGCCGAAAGCCCTTTGACGGACTCGAGCCGAACCTCCAAGGCGCCCGCCTCCACATCCCCGAGGACGGCGCGGGTGTCCCTCGATGTGGACGGGACGGGCTCCCCCCTGACGACGATCAGCGTACGCCGGTCATGTCCCGTGGCGGTGATGGTCGCGCCCGCGCCGCGCAGGACCACGCCGCCGGCGGCGATACGCAGTTGCCCCTGCACCTGATAGTCGCCTGCCGCTAGATGAACGACGCCGCGACGGCCCTGCGCATCCATCGGCAGACGGCTGACCAGGTCGATCGCCGCCATGATCCGCTCGCCGTCGTCGCCGGGCGCGGGCTCGACCACAATGGTTGCCGTAAGAACGGGCAAGGCCACGCCCCCGCCGCGATAGCCCGCGTGGGAGAAGTCGATCCGTGGCGCGATCCACGCCTGCAGCGGATCGGCCTGAGTCGGCGCCGCCGTCAGCGAAAAGCCCAGCGCGAACGCCGCCGCCATGCGGTTCAGCATGTGCATCACCCTCCCATCTTGTAGAAATTGTATTATTATCGCACGATCGAGGTCCAGCGGTTATTCGCCGCCCATGAACGCCGGCGTCAGACCGGCGCCCGAGGAACGACAGGACCGCCGATGCATACGCGCCGCTTCTATCTGCTCGCCGCAGCCGCCTCGCCTCTCATCGCCGGATGGCGCGCGCCGTCCGATCTCGGCGCCGACACGGTGCGCGAGACGATGCGACGCGCCACCCGCTTCATGACCGAAACGGTGTCGACCGAGGGCGGCTATGTCTGGAGCTACCTGCCGGACTTCTCCCGCCGCTGGGGGGAGATGGAAGCCTATCCCAGCATGATCTGGACCCAGGCGCCGGGCACGCCCGAGATGGGGCAGATCTTCCTCGACGCCTGGCGGGCAACGGGCGAGGAACTCTACTATGACGCCGCCGTCAGCGCGGGCGACGCGCTGATCCGGGGCCAGCACCCCAGCGGCGGCTGGAACTACATCATCGACACCGCCGGCGAGGAGTCGATCCGCCGCTGGTACGCCACCATCGGCAAGAACGGCTGGCGGCTGGAGGAATTCCAGCACTACTACGGCAACGCCACCTTCGACGACCACGCCACGGTGGAGTGCGGGCGCTTCCTGCTGCGCCTGCATCTCGAGAAGAAGGAGCCGCGTTTCCGCGCCGCCGTCGATCGCGCGATCGCCTTCGTTCTGGACAGCCAGCTGGAGTCCGGGGGCTGGCCGCAGCGCTGGCCCCGCGCGGGCGAGTTCAAGAACCATGGCCGCCCCGACTATACCGGCCTGATCACCCTGAACGACGAGGTGGCGGACGAGAACATCGCCTTCCTGCTGCTGGTGCTGCAGCAGCTGGGCGACGAGCGGGTACGCGAGCCGATCCAGCGCGCCATGGCCTGCTACCGCGATCTTCAGCAGCCGCAGCCGACGCCGGCCTGGGCCCTGCAATACACCCACGACTTCAAGCCCGCGTGGGGCCGAACCTACGAGCCCGCCGCCGTCGCGCCGCACGTCACGTCCAACGCGGTCGAGCGGATGCTGGACTTCTATTGCCTGACCGGAGACCGCAGCTTCCTGGCGCGGCTGCCCGAGGCGCTGGACTGGCTGGAGGCGGTGGAGGCCCCCGCGTCGACCCACCGCGACGGCCGCAACTTCTTCCGTCATATCGAGCCGGGAACAAACCGGCCCATCGCCGTGCACCGTCGAGGCTCGAACGCGCAGAACGGCGAATACTACGCCGACTATGACATGAGCGATCAAACCGCCGAGAAACATATCGACGTGGCCCGCCTGCGCGCCCGGGTCGAGCAGGTCGCCGCGCTTTCGCCGGAGGAGGCGACGCGGCAGTCGCCGCTGATGGGACGCGGCCCGTCACTGCTGCCGCCCTTCGTCCTCACCCGTCCGCAGGCGGGCTCGGACCTGAACGTCGCGTCGTCGGGTTCAAAATTGACACCGGTGCCAAACCTGGTGGAAGGTCTGAATGAACAGGGCTGGTGGCCGGTCGAACTGCGCGCCACCAGCCATCCCTATCGGGGCGACGGACCGGCGGAACCGCCGCCGGGCTTCGTAGATCGCGGCCAGGTCGGAGACGCATGGGACACCTCCCCCTTCACCGAGGAACACGGGCCGATGGGCATTTCGACCGGAACCTACATCAGCAACATGAGCCGGCTGATCGCGTGGCTGGTGGAGACCGGCGGCGCCGTCTCACTCACTGAAAATCACGGCGTCGGGCGCTGAACGAACCGAAGCCGAACGACATAACACCAAGAGGAAACGCCATGAGATTCATCGACCGCCGCGCCGCCCTGGCCGGACTGCTGGGCGGGGTCGCCGCCGCCGCCCTGCCCGTCCGCGCCGCCTTCGCCCAGACCAACGAGGCGGCCGCGCCTCTGGGCCGCGAATGGTCGCATCTGAAATGGCGACGGGGCATCGAGGGCCAGCGCATGGCCGACCTAGGGAACGGGACCTTCCTGAACCCCATCATGTCGGGCGATCATCCGGATCCGTCGATCCTGAAGGACGGCGACGACTACTACATGACCTTCTCGTCGTTCGAGTCGGTGCCGGGCATCCATATCTGGCACTCGCGCGACCTGGTGAACTGGCGCCCGGTAACCGCGGCCCTGACCACCAATATCGGCTCGGTCTGGGCGCCGGAGCTGATCAAGCACGAGGGCCGGTTCTACTGCTACATCCCGGCTCGCTTTCCTGAATACCGCTCCAACTACGTCATCTGGGCCGACAAGATCGAAGGCCCCTGGAGCGAGCCCATCGACCTGAAGCTGCCGGCCAACATCGACCCCGGCCACATCGTGGGCGAGGACGGCAAGCGCTGGCTGTTCCTGAACGGCGGCGATCGGGTGCGCCTGACCGACGACGGCCTGGCCACCGACGGCCCGCTGGAGGAAGGGGTCTACAAGGCCTGGCGCTATCCCGAGGACTGGATCGTAGAAGGCTTCGCCCAGGAAGGCCCGAAGCTGATGAAGCGCGGCGAGTATTTCTACATGATCACCGCCATCGGCGGCACGGCCGGCCCGCCGACCGGCCACATGGTCATCGCCGCCCGATCGAAGTCCATCCACGGGCCTTGGGAGGACTGCCCGCACAATCCGATCGTGCGCACCAGCTCCGGGGCTGAGAAATGGTGGTCGCGCGGCCACGCCACCCTGATCGAAGGTCCCGCCGGCGACTGGTGGATGGTCTATCACGGCTATGAGAACGCCTACTGGAGCCTGGGCCGTCAGACCCTTCTGGATCCGGTCGAATGGACCGACGACGGCTGGTTCCGGGCCAAGGGCGGCGACCTGTCCAGCCCGATCCAAATGCCGCGCGGCGGCGAGGCCGTGCCGCACGGCATGGCCCTGTCGGACGACTTCTCGACGGACAAGTTCGGCATCCAGTGGAGCTTCTACGACCCGCAGCCGAACGAGAAGGACCGCCTGCGTCGCGAGAACGGCGTCCTGCACATGCGCGCCAAGGGCAAGGCGCCGGTCGACTGCTCGCCCCTGACCTTCGTCCAGGGCGACCAGGCCTATCAGATCGAGTGCGAGATCGAGATCGACCCGGGCGCGGTCGCCGGGCTGATCCTGTTCTACGACCGGGCGCTGTACTGCGGCCTGGGCTTCGACGCCCAGCGCTACGTCACCCACCAGTACGGGATCGAGCGCGGCCGTCCTGGCCATGCGCACGGCCGCCGCATGTTCATCCGCCTGACCAACGCCTACCAGAATGTCTATTTCGACACCTCCGGCGACGGCGTGACCTGGGAGCGGTTCGACCGCGGGATGGAGGTCTCCGGCTACAACCACAACGTCCGCGGCGGCTTCATGATGCTGCGCCCCGGCCTCTACGCCGCCGGTGAAGGCGAGGCGCGGTTCAAGAACTTCAAGTTCCGCGCCCTCTGACTTCCGTCCCCGCCGCCGGGCGCGTTTTGGCGCGCCCGGCTCTTCCCGTTCAAGAGCCTCCGATGCCCACCACCCTCCACGGCCTGACCCGCGACCGGATCGACGACGCCCTGAACCGGCTGATCGACAATCTGGTGAACATCAAGGACGAGACCGGCGAGTTCCTGCTGCGGCTGGACGACGGGCGGGTGATCGACACGAAGGGCTGGAACGATTGGGAATGGACGCACGGGATCGGCCTCTACGGCCTGTATCGCCTGTATGAGCAGACCGGCGAACAGGCGGTGCTGGACATCATGCTGGACTGGTTCAGGGACCGGTTCGCGGCGGGCACGCCGACCAAGAACATCAACACCGTCTCGCCCTTCCTGACCCTGGCCTATCTGTATGAACAGACCGGCGACCAGACCTTCGTCCCCTACCTCGACACATGGGCCGAGTGGCTGATGGACGGCCTGCCCCGCACCGAGGAGGACGGTTTCCAGCACATCGTCTTCAACGACGAGAACCCACAGGAACTGTGGGACGACACATTGATGATGAGCGTCCTGCCCCTGGCCAAGATCGGCCTGCTGCTGGGGCGCGATCACTATGTCGAAGAGGCCAAGAAGCAGTTCCTGATCCACATCAAATACCTGTTCGATCGCAAGACCGGGCTGTGGTTCCACGGCTGGACCTTCCTGGGGCGGCACAACTTCGCCGACGCCCTGTGGGCGCGCGGGAACTGCTGGGTGACCATCGCCATCCCCGAGTTCATCGAACTGCTGGACCTGCCGCCCGGCGACGCGCTGCGCACCTTCCTGATCGAGACGCTGGAGGCGCAGGTGAAGGCGCTGGCGAAGCACCAGGACGACAGCGGCCTGTGGCGCACACTGATCCCCGACGAGACCAGCTATCTGGAGGCCTCGGCCACCGCCGGCTTCGCCTATGGAATCCTGAAGGCGGTGCGAAAGCGCTACATCGGCGCCGAATACGCCCCCATGGCGCTGAAGGCGATCCAGGGCGTGTTGGCCAACATTTCCGAAGACGGCGAACTGCGGCAGGTGTCGTTCGGCACCCCGGTGTTCGACGACCTGCAGGGCTATCGCGACATCCCGCTGACCTCCATGCCCTATGGCCAGTCCTTGGCCATACTGGCGCTGTCGGAGTTCCGGCGCGGCTTCATCTGACCGGGGGCCGCCGATGACCTCCCCGACCGCCGCTCAGGCTCGCCGCCCCCGCTGGTGGAACTACTGGGGCTGGGGGTCCGGCGACATGCTGGGCGCCGGGGCTCAGGCGGTCATCACCGGCTGGCTGTTCTACTTCTTCACGACCTTCTGCGACCTGACGGCGGTGGAGGCGGGATTGATCCTGGGCCTGCCGCGCCTGCTTGAAGCGATCACCTGTCCGCTGATCGGCTACCTGTCCGACAATCTGCGCCACACCTGGATCGGGCGGCGGATCGGGCGGCGCAAGATCTTCCTCTTGATCACCATCCCGCTGCTGCCCAGCTTCGCCCTGATCTTCGTCACGGGCCAGAGCTTCGCCTACTACCTGACCGTCTTCATCGTGTTTGAGCTGCTCTACACGATGTTTCTGATCCCGTGGGAGACGCTCGCGGCCGAGATGACCCGGGACTACAAGGAGAAGGCGCGGTTCGCCGGCGCCCGCATCCTGACCGGCCAGGCCTCGGCCATCCTGGCCTCCTACCTGCCCATCCTGATCATCGACGCATTCGGCGGGCGGGATTCGGCCCAGACCTTCCTGATCATGGGCGTGATCTTCGGCGCGATCTTCAGCCTGGTCGTGCTGCTCGTGGTCTGTTTCAGCTGGGAGCGGCCCTACACCAAAGACGAGAAGGCGATGGCCGCCGCGCCGTTCAGCGCCCGCGCCGCCCTGCGGATCCCGATCGACATGTTCCGCGACCTGTTCTCGACGCTGCGCATCCGCGCCTTCCGCCAGCACCTGTCGATCTATCTGGGCGGATACATCTCGCAGGACATCTTCAACACCGCCTTCCCCATCTTCGTCGCCACGGTGATGCTGGGCGCGACCGTCATGATCTCGCAGATGATGACGGCCATGTACGTGGCCCAGCTGGTGTCGGTGATGATCGCCATCCATCTGGTGATCCGCGTCGGGCCGGCGGTCGCCTATCGCATCGCCATCGCCTTCTTCGGCGCGGCCCTGCTGATGCTTCTGGCCTTTTATCTGGTGCGTCCGACGATCGACGCGGCGAACCTGCTGAGCCCGGCGACGGCGCTGTGGCTGGTGGTTCCGATCCTGCTGGCGGGGCTGGGGCGCGGCACGCTGAACTTCGTGCCCTGGTCGGTCTACAACTACCTGCCCGACGTGGACGAGGCCGTCACCGGCCGGCGGCGGGAGGGCGTATTCGCCGGGGTCATGACCCTGGTGCGGAAGGTGGCGCAGTCGGGCGCCATCATCGTCACCGGCTGGATCATCGACGCGGGCGGCTATGTCTCGCCCAGCACCGTCGCGCCGGGACAGGTCGTGACGCAGAGCTCGCAAGCGGTGGCGACCGTCGCCTGGCTGCTGGTGCTGGGCCCGCTGATCGTCATGCTGGCCGGCCTGATCCTGTCCTGGCGGTTCCGTCTGAACGCCCGGACGCACGAGACCCTGATGACCGAGATCGAACGACTGAGAAGCGGCGAACGCACGCCTTCATCGCCGTCCGCGGGCGTGGTGGTCGAGGACCTGACCGGCTGGTCCTTCGACCGCCTGTGGGGCCGCAACACCTTGGCTGCGCGTGCGACCGTCCCGCAGGAGAACCCATGACCGACGCCGTCGAAACCGTCGCCTTCCGCATGACGCTGGACCCCGGTCAGGCCGAGGAATACCGCGCCCGCCACGACGCCATCTGGCCCGAACTCGTCGCGGAACTGCGCGGTCGCGGCGTCATCGACTACCGCATCTTCCTGGACCCCGAGAGCCACGCCCTGTTCGCCGTCATGACCCGGCGGATCGACCATGATCTGGACAGCCTGCCCCGCACCGAGGTGATGCAGCGCTGGTGGGCGATGATGGGCGACATCATGCGCACCAACCCGGACCAGTCGCCGGTCCAGGTCGATCTGCAGCCGATGTTCGTGCTCAGCTAGGCGCGCCGTCGCGGCGGATCATCGTCGCCATGTCCCAATCGGCCTCGACGAAGGGGCGGCCCGTGGGCTGGAGGACCGGATAGCCGCCCACTTCGCTCTCGTCGTCGATGATGCGACCGGTTCCGGTGCGGACCTGTTCCAGGATGCGCCGATCCACGGCGTCGCGCGCCCAGGGTCGGGCCCCCGCCTCGGCTTCGATCCAGGCTGGCACCTCGCCGGAAGGTCGGACGCGGAAGCCGGCGGGCCACTGCGGCGGCTGGTCCAGCCGGGTGATGACCGGATTTCGGTCGGAGATGATCCCCACCTCCTGCATCGGCCGGCCGTCGGCGTGGAAGGCTGGGTTGTCGACGGCGTAGAGGTCCAGGTCCCCCTGCCCCTCCACGATCAGGAACGGCAGGTCGGCGCGGGTGGAGGGCCCGCCCCTGGTCACATTGCCGACGATGGCCAGCTTGCCGACCACCCACTCGCGCCCGACCCATTCCTCGGCGTTCAGCGCATAGTGCATGCAGCGGTTGCCGGGGTCATAGATCAGGTTGTTGGCCGTCACCGCATGGGCCCCGCCCTTGAACAGCTGATTGCGCTCATAGTCGTGGGCGTACAGGTTGCCGACGATCAGCACGTCGGTCGCATTGTCGTGGATCAGCGTGCCCTTGGAATGCTCGCCCTTGGCATGGCTGGAGTTCGACAGGCCCTCGGCCACGATGTTGCGGCTGAAGGTGATGCGACGCGAGGTATGCCGGCGCCACTGCTCCACCGTGTCTCCGCCGTCGAAACGCGGGCCGGAAGCGGACAGGTTCTCGTCCGTGGCCCAGCTGAACGAGCACTGGTCGACGATGACATTGTGCGCGCCGGAGGTGGTGAGGCCGTCCACCTCCCACCCGCTCCTCGGCGGCGCGCCGTTGGCGCCCGGACGGATGCGGATATGGCGCACGATGACGTCGTGGGTGCGGATGCTGACGCCGCCCCGGATCAGGGTGATCCCCGGCTCAGGCGCCGTCTGGCCAGCGATGGTCACGAAGGGGTTGGCGATACGGATGTCACGGCCGTCCAGGTCGATGACCCCGCCGACCTCGAACACCACGATGCGCGGCCCTTCGGCCTCCAGCGCCGCGCGCAAAGTGCCCGGCCCTTCCCCATCCAGCGAGGTCACGCGCAGAACAGCGCCGTCCCGCCCGCCTGGGGTGGTCGCAGCCCAGCCCAGAGCCCCCGGAAAGGCCAGGGCGTCCGCCGCCCGCGCAGGTCGCCAGCCCGCCAGCGCGCCCAGCGCCGCCGCGCCGGCCACAAGGGTTCTGCGATCCATCATCAGACCTCCAGCGGCGGGAGCGGACGGGCGAAGGGTTGCTCGGCGGCGGTGATGATACGGCCAGCCCCGTCGAAATCGACGCGCAGCAGGCCGGGCTTTTCCCGGAAATGACTCTGCTCGTCATTGCCGAAGAAGGTGGACCACCAGCGGCCTTCGCGATCCTTGAAGACGTTGCCGCCACCGGCGCAGGGCGCCGCTTCGTGACGCATGCGGAATGGGCCGTCCAGCGTCTCGGAAACGGCGAAGACGAAGGAATAACGACCCTCCACATTGCCGACCGCGCCCAGGTAGTAGAGCCCATCCTTCTTGAACAGGGTCGCGCCTTCATAGCCTAGGGTGTTCTCGCCCCGCAGGCAGCGGTCGCGGTCGCGGGCGACCAGGCACTCGCTCTCGGCGAAGACCGTCCGCCGCCATTCACCGGCGTATCCGGACAGGTCATCCTTCAGCCGCACCATCTCATCGGCGGCGCCATAGGTCAGCCAGACCGCGCCGTCGTCGTCCTGGAACAGGGTGGCGTCGATGCCGCGCCTCAGGTGGGAGTCGGGCGAGAAGGCGTATTCGTAGGGTCCTTCAGGCCTTCCCGTCGTGCTCTTCAATATGCCCAGCCCGGCCCGGCTGACGCTGAAGCAGATGACATAGGTGTCGTTGATGTAGTGGATTTCCGGCGCCCAGATGGCGCGGAACGGCACGCCCTTGCGCGCCCGCCACGCCACCGCCCAGCCGCCCTCGCGCTCCAGGCTCCACACCAGGCCGAGATAGGACCAGTCGACCAGGTCTGTGGAGCGCCACAGCTCCACGCCGTCGTTGAAGGCCCAGATGTTGTCGCCGGTCGAACCGGTCATGTAGTAGGCCCCATCGCCGCCGATGCAGATCTGCGTGTCGCGCAGATGCAGTTCCATCAGCGGGCGGATCGGCGGCAGCAGGCCCTTCTCCACCGCCGAACCAGTGGCCGCCTCGCCCCACGCCAGGGTCGGATAGGTCATCGGTCGTCGGCCGCTGTAGCGCACGCCCGCCAGACCCGACATCCAGCCGCCCCGAGCGCTGCTTTCATCCGCCGCGAGACCTGGTCCACTGGTGCCGGCATAGCGATAAGGGTTCGGAGAAGGCGTGGGAACCAAGCGCCCCGAGTCGTCCAGAGCCTGGCCCGACGCACGAGGCGCGGAAACACCCAGGGAGAGCATGGCTCCGCCTGCGAGTAGCCCTCGCCTATTGAAATTCATCGGCATTGTTCCTCCCCACCTTAAGTCATCCCGCTCGATGACACCGGTAGCAAATTTTTGTTGCCTCTAGGGTCGTATAATCATACGTATTCAGAAGCGGCTTGGCGAGGGGTCAGGCCGCGATGCGTCGAGGGTCCGACAGAGGCCTAGGCGCGAGGAAACAAAAGGAGGGATCCGTGCTCAAGTCATCGACACTCTACCTGCGCGCGGCATCGCCGCTCGCGCTCGCCCTGGGCGCCGCGCTCCTGGCGCCGATGGCGCAGGCGCAGGAAGCACCGACGCAGGAAGCCGCCGAGGTCGAGGAGATCGTCGTCACCGGCATCCGCGGCGCTCTGGCCAGCGCGCTGAACGAGAAGCGGCGGTCGAACACCATCGTGGATGTCATCAATGCTGAGGACATCGCCGACTTTCCCGACGCCAACCTCGCCGAATCCCTGCAGCGGATTCCGGGCGTCTCGATCGACCGGGAAAACGGCGAGGGCAACTCCATCTCCGTGCGGGGTTTGGGCGGCGATTTCACCCGCGTCCGGCTGAACGGACTGGAGACGCTCTCCACCTCCGGCGCCAGCAACGCCGACGGCGCCCTGCGCCGCGACCGGGGCTTCCAGTTCAACACCTTCGCCTCCGAGCTCTTCAACTCCCTGAAGGTGCAGAAGTCGGCCGACGCCGTGACGGACGAAGGGTCGCTGGGCGCCACCGTCGACCTGATCTCCGGCCGTCCGTTCGACTTCAGCGAGCACCGCCTGGCCCTGACCCTGCAGGACGCCTACTACGAGAACGGCGGCAGCCATAATCCCCGCATCGCCGCCCTGGCCTCCGACCGCTGGGAGAGCAAGATCGGCGAGTTCGGCCTGCTGGGCTCGGTCGCCTACAATGAGCGCAAGCAGTCGATCGACAGCTACACCCGCGGCGTCGGCTCCTCCGACTACACCTATCGCGGTGCGACCTTCAACAACGTGGGGGCCAACGCCGCCGGCGACCACCAGGGCTTCGCCCTGCCGATCGGCACCAACCCGGCGACCGCGCTGCCGCGGGTGACCAATCCCGAGGCGCTCGGATACCTGATCGGATCAGATCCCGAAGCCTACGCCCTGATCAACGGCGGCGGCACGCGCGGATCGCTGGTGCGGATTCCCGCCCTTTCGACCCTGAACCATCGCGAGGTCGAGCAGGAGCGTCTGGGCGTCACCCTGTCGGGGCAATGGCGACCGACCCCCAACACGACGGTCAACTTCGACAATCTCTACTCCGAGATGACGCAGGTCTCGACCAACTACCAGATCGGCCCCGTCGGCCTGAACCGCAACAACACAAACGGCAACCGGACGCTGACGGCCTTCAGCTATCAGACATTCCCGACCGCCAGCGCGGCGAACAACAGCTACGCCAATCGACGCGGCGCCTACGCCAACTGCACCACCCAGGCGGCCACGGAGTTCCGTGACCCCATCGACTGCGGCCAGTCGCTGTACGGGAACACGCCCATCTTCACCACCGCGCCGGGCGCGACGAACCAGAACCTGCCGGCGGGCGCCGGCAGCTTCAACCCGAACAACCTCGACGTCTATGACTACTATAATCAGCCGGGATCGGTCGGCTACGTTCCCCATCCTGATTTCCTGGCGATGCGCGGGGCGTTCATCGGGCGGCCGTCGGTTCGGCTGATCGACGCGGGGCTCAGCGAAACCGGGGCCAACGCGGATTACCTGGTGCTGGGCAACGTCGACATGCGATCGGCGGTCGATCAGGGCGGCTACACCACCGAGTTCCGGCAGAACTCGATCAACATCGAGCACGATTTCAGTGATCGGTTCGCCATGTCGCTGCTGGTCGGCGACTCGGAATCCAGCAACGTCAACACGGGCCTGCTGGCGGACTTCATCCGCCTCGATTCCGGCCAGGGCGTCGAAGGCAACGACTATTTCGTCTATGACGAAAGCGGCGGCGGCGAGATGCCGTTCATGGACTTCGGCTTCGACGTCGCCAATCCCGACAACTGGAACTTCGTGAAGGGCTATTCGGCCCTGCGGCACTACCGCACCATCACGGAGAACGGCTACCAGACCGCCAAGGTCGATTTCCGCTGGGACTACAACGACAACGTCACCCTGCGCTTCGGCGTGGGCAAGCGGAAGTTCGACTTCTACTACACCCGCTACGAACGCCTGATCGGCGACACCATGAACCCCAGCCTCCTGGAAGGGGTGAACACGGGGCTGGCCGACGCCACGACGGTGGCCGACATGGGGCAGGTCGTCGACTGGGGCGACGGGCTGGATGTGCCGGACGGCATGCCGACCTCGTTCTTCGTGCCCAACCTTCAGGCGTTCCAGAACCGTTTCGGCTTCGACTGCGACTGCATCAACGAGTGGGGCGACTGGCGTCTGTCGGACCTGCGCAACGGCGGCGTCAACACCTTCTGGGTGGATGAGGAAAGCCTGTCCTACTACGGACAAATGGACTTCAACCTGCCGCTGTTCATGGGCGATCTGCGCGGCAACGCCGGCATCCGTCGGGCGGAGACGAGCGTCGAGTCCCGCGGCCGATCGCCCAGCGGCCGCCCGGTGCAGAACGACAACGAGTACAACGACACCCTGCCCTCGCTGAACCTGGCGTGGGAAGTCACGGACAAGCTCATCCTGCGCTTCGCCGCCGCCAAGGTCATGGCGCGTCCGCAAATGATGGCGCTGCAGCCGGGCGTGACGTCCTTCACCGTGCCGGTCGGCGTCGCCGGCGCCCCTGCCGAGTTCGACGGCTCTAACGCCAGCATCACCCTGGGCAACACCAAGCTGAAGCCGTTCCGCGCGACCAACCTGGACTTCAACGTCGAATGGTACTTCGCCCGCGACGCCCTGCTCTCGTTCGCCTTCTTCAACAAGGAGATCGAGAGCTTCCCGCAGGTCGTCCTGCGCGAAGGGCGCCTCAGCGAACTGTTCGACGCCGAGCAGATCGCCAACCTGCGCGCCGCCTATGACGGGCTGGTCGACCAGGCTTCGGACAGCCGTCGGGCCTATATCGACGCCGATTCCGCCTTCCAGGTGCGCCAGTACAATGACGCGCCGGGCGGCAGCCTGTCGGGCTTCGAGATCGCCTATCAGCAGAACATGACCTTCCTGCCGTCGCCCTTCGACAATCTGGGTGTTCTGGCCAACTACACGAAGATCGAGTCCGAGCTGGAGTACATCCTCGACCCCGCACGCAACCTCACCGGCACCGCGCCCTTCCTCGGCGCTTCGCCGGAAGCCTTCAACGCCACGGTCTTCTACGAGGACGACACGTGGAGCGCGCGGGTCTCGGCGGCCTATCGCGCGGGCTATCAGACGACCTATCCGCTGGCGTCGGGGGGTTGCGATCCGGGCCAGTGCGACTCGCCGCTGATCAACGACTTCATCGGCTCGGAAGAGACGCTGAACGTCGACGCGGCCTTCACCTACAAGGTCACCGACAACGTCACCATCACGGCGGAGGCGCTGAACCTGACCAACCAGACCGACACCCGCTGGGCCTATCAGGCGGATCCGGTCATCCAGAACTACGCCAGCACCGGCCGCCAGTATTTCGTCGGCGCCCGCTTCACCTTCTGATCTCCCTGAATGACAGCGCCCTCCCCAAGGACGACTGTCACCTCCTGGGCGCCGCGTTCTCGCGGCGCCCTTTTTCTTGGGACCTGACCATGCCACGCGTTGCCGCCCTGGCGTTCGCCGCCACGCTCCTGCTCCTTCCTTCCATCAGCCAGGCCCGGGCCGAGCCTCCCGTCGCCTGGAACAGCAGCGTCTTGGCTCAGGCGCCGACCTGGTACGCCTCGGCCCAGGCGCGAGAGGCGGCGGACAGAGTGATCGCCCATCAATCGCCGCAGGGGGGCTGGCCCAAGAACACCCCCTTGTCCGAGCCGCCGCCGGCCCGGCCCGATGCCCGGCTGGCCAACACCATCGACAATCACGCGACCACCCTGCCGATGGCCTTCCTGGCGCGCATGATCGCGGCGACCGGCGAGCCGAGCTACCGCGCCGCCTTCGACCGCGGCCTGGCCTATCTGCTGGAGGCGCAATATCCGAACGGCGGCTGGCCGCAGTTCTACCCGCTGCGGGGCGGCTACTACGACCGCATCACCTTCAATGACGACGCCATGGTCCGGGTCCTGAGCCTGCTGCAGGACGTGGCCGCCGGTGCGGAGCCCTACGCCTTCACCGACGCCCGGCAGCGCCAAGCGGCCGCGGACGCGGTCTCGCGCGGGGTCGAGGTGATCCTGCGGACCCAAGTGATGCACGAGGGCGTCCCCACCGGCTGGTGCGCCCAGCATGACGAGCAGACCCTGTCGCCCGCCTGGGGCCGCCGATACGAGCCGCCCTCGCTGTCGGGGGCGGAGACGGTGGGCGTGGCGCGCTTCCTGATGGGCCTGGACACGCCCTCGCCCCGCATCGTCGCCGCCGTGGACGGGGCCGTCGCCTGGCTAGGGCGCGTCGCCTTGCACGACGTGGCGTTGGAGCGCTTCACCGACGCGGAGGGTCGGCTGGACGAGCGACTGGTCCCCAAGCCGGGAGCCGCGCCGCTGTGGGCCCGCTTCTATGAACTGGAGACGGACCGACCGATCTTCGTCGACCGAGAATCGGTGGTCCACTACGACCTGTCGGGCGTCGAGCGCGAGCGGCGCGTCGGCTACCGCTATGTCGGCGACTGGCCGCGCAAACTGCTGGAGCAGGACTATCCGGCCTGGAAGGCGCGCCACGGCGGCGCGGATTGATCCGGAACGATCTGGTGCGGGCGGTCGGACTCGAACCGACACATCTTTCGATACCGGATTTTGAGTCCGGCGCGTCTACCAATTTCACCACGCCCGCGTAGCCCGCCTCATGCCACAAGGACGGAGGCGGCGTCCAGCGTCCGCTTGAGGCTCAGTCCCGGGCCGAAGGCGGCTGCACCTTCTGTTCAATCGCGCCGAAGATCGAATGATGGCGGTCGTCCAGCATCTCGATCCGCACCGTATCGCCGTGGGCGAGGAAGGGGGTCTCGGCCTTGCCCCGCAGCAGGGTCTCGACCGTGCGGACCTCGGCGATGCAGGAATAGCCCAGGCCGCCCTCCGCCACCGGCCTGCCCGGCCCGCCATCGGCGTCGCGGTTGGAGACAGTGCCCGAGCCGATGATCGTGCCGGCACAGAGCGACCGGGTCTTGGCCAGGTGGGCGATGAGGGTCCCAAAGTCGAAAGTCATGTCGACCCCGGCGTCGGCTCGGCCGAAGTCCTGGCCGTTCAACTGAACCGTCAGTTCGCCGTGCAGCTTGCCGTCCTTCCAGCGGTCGCCCAGCGCCTCGGGCGTGACCAGCACCGGCGACAGCGCGCTGGCGGGCTTGGACTGGACGAAGCCGAAGCCCTTGGCCAGTTCGGCCGGGATCAGGTTGCGCAGAGAGACGTCGTTGACCAGGCCGACGAGACGGATGGCGGCCAGCGCCTCCTCCCGCGTCGCGCCCTGGGGCACGTCGCCGGTGACGACCACGATCTCGGCTTCCAGGTCGCAGCCCCAGGCCGGGTCCGCCAGCGGGATCGGATCCCGAGGAGCCAGGAAGCCGTCGGAGCCGCCCTGGTACATCAGGGGATCGGTCCAGAAGCTCTCGGGCATCTCGGCGCCGCGCGCCTTCCGCACCAGCTCGACGTGGTTCACATAGGCCGATCCGTCGGCCCACTGATAGGCGCGCGGCAGGGGGCTGGCGGCCTCGCGCTCATGGAAGCGCCCGCGCGGCACCGCTTCGTGCTCAAGGCTTTCGGCCAAGGCGCGCAGCTGGGGTTCGCAGCGGTCCCAGTCGTCCAAGGCGGCCTGAAGGGTCGGGGCGACCAGGAAGGCGTCCGTGAACCAGTGAAGGTCGTCCGAGACGACCACGAGGCGGCCGTCGCGGCCGTGCTTGAGCGAGGCGAGTTTCATGCCCCTGGCCTAGACCGAATTTCAGTCGGGGGCCAGAAGCAGGGCCCGGGCCTCGGCGCCGTCGCGGGCGGCGGGATCGCGCACCTCGACCTCCACCACCACCGCGCCCTTGGGCTCGACCGCCCAGAGATAGCGGCGCTCCACCTCCACCTCGCGACCCGAAGGGGCGAAGCCGGTGAAGCTGTCGCCCCAAGGGGTCACCTTGCGGATGTCCGCGAACGGCAGGGCGCAGGCGGCGTCCAGTTCTTCCCGGGCCATGGCGTCCAGTTCGTCGCTCATCGGCTCATCGCCGGGAGAACAGCGCGCGGGTCAGGCAGGAGAAGACCAGCCGTCCGGCCTCGTCGAGCAGGTCGTGGGAGGCGATGACGATGCCCTTCTCGTCGCCGACCGGGTCCTTGCCCATCACCGTCATTCGGCCGCGCAGCAGTTCGCCGGCCGGGGGGTTGCGCATGTAACGTAGGCCGTCCACCGCCAGCACCTTGGTCTGAGCCCAGCCCGAGGCCTTGTCCGCCGCCAGCCGGCTCCACAGCACGTAGACCAGGGCGTCGGGCGCGCCGTAGGCCGTGTCCCAGCCCGGCTGGAAGCGTTCGACGAAGGCGTCCAGCGCCGTGTCGTCGACGGCGCAGGCGCCCAGCGGAACGACCTGCCCCACCTCCAGATCCTCGAAATGGACGTGCAGCGGATCGCTCATGGGCAGACGGTCCTTCAGGCCGGTTCTTCGGAGACGCGAACCAGCAGCTTGCCGTCGTGATCGCCGGTGAACAAGCGGTTCAGCGATTGGACGGCGCCTTCCAGGCCGTCATCGACATGGACCTTCCACTTCACCCTGCCGTCGGCCAGCCACGGCCCCATCTCCGCGACCATCTCCTTGGCGCGGTGGGCGTAGTCCAGCACCAAGAAGCCCTGGATGCTCAGGCGGTGGGTGATGATCCGGCCGAAGTTCGGCGAAGGCGGCATCTTGGTCGCGTTGTAGGAAGACACCAGGCCGCACACCGCCATGCGGCCATGCACCTTCAGACGGTTGAACACGGCGATCATGATGTCGCCGCCGACGTTCTCGAAATTCAGGTCGACGCCGTCCGGCGCCAAGCGGTCCAGCGCCTCGCCCACGTCCTCGTTCTTGTAGTCGACCGCGGCGTCGAAACCGAGCTCGTCGGTCAGCCAAGCGCATTTCTGCGGTCCGCCCGCGATGCCGATGACACGCGCGCCGCGCTGCTTGGCGATCTGGCCGGCGATGGAGCCCACGGCGCCGGCGGCGGCCGAGATCACCAGCGTCTCGCCGGCCTTGGCCTTCAGCACGTCGGTGACGCCGAAGTAGGCGGTCAGGCCCGTCATGCCCAGGACCGACATGTTGGCCGTGAGCGGCAGGCCCGGCGCGCGATGGACGGGCCGCAGACCGGTCTCCGGCACCACCGCGTAGTCGGCCCAGCCGCCGGAGATCGGCATGACCACGTCGCCGGTCTTGAACCTTTCCGAGCGGCTGTCCTCGACCACGCCCAGGGTCAGGCCGCGCATCACCTCGCCAAGCCCGACCGGGGGCAGATAGCCTTCCGCGTCATTCATCCAGGTGCGGTTGGTGGGGTCCAGCGACAGATAGACCGTGCGGACCAGGACCTCGGAATCCTTCAGGTCAGGGATCGGGCTCTCGACCAGCTCCAGGTCGCCGTCCTGGATCAGACCCTTCGGCCGCTGACGCAACACCCACTGACGATTGGTTCGGGCCATGCCTTCTCTCCCATGGGTTTTTATTCGAGACGCATAGTAGCGAAGCGATCGGCCCGGTCGAGCGGGCCCGCAAAGAAAAAGGCGGCCCATGAGGGCCGCCTTGGGAGTGGCATCATCGAGAATGAGGCGCGGAGGCGACAGATCGGCTGAAAGCCAATCTCAAGTCGGGGGGCGTCGCCGCCTCCGCACTGCCGATAACGGCGCCCGGTGAAGGGGGTTCCGGAGACGAGGACGATTTTTTCGAACGGCGCGGGGACTCGGAACGGCCAAGCCAGGGCGGCGTTCAACCTGTCGAAGCGAAGACAGCGGCGGGAGCCCGACATGACCCATCAAGACCCCCATAGCAAGTCGGCCGACGCGGTGCGCGAAGGCCGCCCGGTCGAGGCCCAGTACACGCGCCAGGGGCGGCCTGGGGTGCGCATCCTCTGGCTGCTGATCGTCTCGGCGGGCGCGGCGGCGGTCGTGCTGCTCGGCCTGTGGTTCGTCAGCCAGGGCGGCTTCTCCCAGACCAACGCCAACGACGGCGACCAGGCCGTGGACGCCCAGGCGTTCCAGGGCGACGCCGCCACGCCGCCTGCCGCCGATGCGCCGACGACCGCGTCGGGTCAGTCGCAACCGGCGCCCACCGGCGAGACGCCGAACGTCAACGCCCCGACCCAGCCCTCGAACTGAGGCCGACGCGACAAGGAAAAACCCCGGAGCCACGGCTCCGGGGTTTCTTCAACTCAGGCCTTCGGAGACGCGGATCAGGCCGCTTCCTTCTGGCGCGAGGGGTGGAAGAACAGCGCCTGGCTGATCGCCGCCTTCACCGTCTCCGGCTGGAACGGCTTGGTGATCAGGAAGGTCGGCTCCGGACGCTCGCCGGTCAGCAGGCGCTCGGGGAAGGCGGTGATGAAGATCACCGGCACGTCCATGCTCTTCAGGATGTCCTTGACCGCATCAATGCCCGAGGAGCCGTCGGCCAGCTGGATGTCGGCCAGCACCAGGCCCGGCTTGTGGCGGGCGACGGCGTCAATGGCCTCGTCGTGGGTGGTGGCCGCGCCGGTCACGCGGTGGCCCAGCTCCTTCACCAGGCTCTGGATGTCGGCCGAGATGATGGCCTCGTCCTCGATGACCAGGACGTCGGTGGCCAGTTCGGCGTCGATATCCGACTGGGCCTCGCCGATCAGGCGCTCGACCTCGCGCGGGTCCGCCGACAGGATCTGGGCGGCCTCGGAGGGGGTGAAGCCCTCAAGCGCGGTCAGCAGGAAGGCCTGGCGCGAGCGCGGGGCGATGCGCAGCAGGCGGCGCGAGGCGTCGTCGCGGGCCTCAACCCCGCTGGTGTCTTCCAGCCGAGCGCCGGTGGAGACCCAGATGGCGTGGAACACATGATAGAGCGCGACGCGCGGCGTCATATCCGGCGAAAGCTGCTGCTCTCCGGCGGCCAGCGCCTCGAGCGCCACGCGCACGTAGTTGTCGCCCGTCGCCTGGTCCCCGGTGAGGGCGCGCGCGTAGCGACGGACATACGGAAGATGAGGCGCGAGTCTGGCCAGAAGGCTCATATCCAGGAATTCCCCGACTAAACGGCCCTCCCGACGGAGGGAGAGCGCTACAGAGGAAGCAAACGTACCAAATGCGTCACGGTTCCGCCTGTCGAAAGAAGCTTGAGCATTAAAACCCGGTAAGGCAGGAACCCGCCCGCGGGGGCGGCGTTATCGACGCTGCATTTCTGCACTGCAGTTGGGTGGGCGGTGTTCTGTCTATGACTAATTCTACTAATTCCCCCCGGCGTGACACCGCCGACAAGGCGGGGACCTCCGGGCTTGAGGAAGCGCGGCTTCGCCAGCAAGCCATCGGCGTGAAGCTGAGGCACATGTTCGACGAGGTGGTGAACGAACCCGTGCCCGACGAATTTCTCGACATCCTGAAGCGGGCGGACTCGCGCAACTCAGGCGAGGGCGGCGCATGAGCGCGTCCAAGCTGGGCGCGGCGCCGAAGCCGCCTTCTTCGGACGACAACGCCTTCAAGACGCAGCTGGTGGCGCTGATTCCGCATCTGCGCGCCTTCGCACGGACCCTGACCGGGGATCCGACGGCGGCCGACGACCTGGCGCAGGACGCCATGATGAAGGCGTGGGACGCCCGCGCCTCCTATCAGATGGGCACCAACATGAAGGCCTGGACCTTCATGATCCTGCGCAACCAGTTCTATTCCGAGAAGCGGCGCTCCTGGCGCCAGTCGCAGTTGGACCAGGAAGCGGCCGAACGCACCCTGGTCGCGGTGGATGATCCGGAGGCCCCGGTGGCGCTGGACGAACTGCGCCAGGCGCTGAAGACCCTGCCGGAGGAACAGCGCGAAGCCTTGATCCTGGTCGGCGCGGGCGGGTTCGCCTACGAAGAGGCGGCCGAGATCTGCGGCTGCGCCGTGGGCACGGTGAAGAGCCGCGTCAGCCGCGCGCGGCGCGCCCTGCTGGCGACGCTGGAGCGCGGCGGCTACGCCCGCGACGGCAAGGCCGCAGGCGACGCCATGCGCAGCATCCTGGGGGAAGCGGATCGCCTGAGCGGCGCCCGGGACTAGGGGTCGGTGGCGGCCGAAACAAGAGCGCCCGGCCGTCGCTTCGGTTGGAGGCGAGACCGCTTCCAGGGAATCCGGTTCCGCCTCGGCATGGCCATGGCGGCGGCGCTTCTGCCCATCTTCATCCTGAGCCTGATCCAGACCCAGGCCGACTTTCGCGAGCAGGCGGAGGCGCGGCGGGTCGACCTGCAGTTGGCGGCCGAACGCAGCGCCGCCAGCGCCAAGGCGCAGCTGGACAGCGCGCAGGTCCTGCTGCGGGCCCTGAGCCCGGACGCGCTTGGCCCCTATTGCGCGGCGCGCCTGGGGGCGCTGGTCGATGACCTGGAGGGTTACGAGGGCCTGTACCGCATCAGCGCCACCGGCCAGGCCGTGTGCGCCTCCGGCGAGGCCGAGGGCCTGCGCGCCGGTCTGGCCCCGGCCGCCGGCGCCGCCTGGTTCGAGCGGCTGCGGCGCGGCGAGAACCTGGTGGTGATGCGCGCGCCGACCGAGTCGGGCTATCCCCAGGCGCTGATCGTCGCCATCCGCTCCCAGCGGCCGATGGGCCGCTTCGACGGCGCGATGGCGGCCATCATCCCCCTGTCGGCGCTGCAGCCCGACATCGAAGACCGCGCCCTGCCGGAAGGCTCTGAAGCAGCGCTGACCGACGGGGAGGGCCGCATCGTGATCGCCAGCGATCCGGCCGCCTTCCGTCTGTCCGGCGGCCGCGACGTGGCGGGCTGGGTCGATCGGGCGCGCGAGTCCGGCTCGGCGGTCTTCGAGACCCGCGACGCCCAGGGCCAGCGCCGCGACTACGCCGGCGCCGTGCTGGCGGGCGGCGACCTGTACGCCTTGTTGTCCGCGCCCGCGCCGGGGCCGCTGTCCTGGGCCAGGATCAATCCGATAGGGACTTTGCTCCTGCCGTTGGGCGCCTGGCTGACCGCCTTCGCCGCGGTCATGCTGCTGTCGGAGCGCATCTTCATCCGCTGGCTGGACTATCTGGAGCGGGTGGCCGCCATCTACGCCAAGGGCCGGTTCTCGGTCCGCCCCCTGCAGGCGATGAACGCCCCGTCAGAGATCCGCGTCATGGCCCAGACGCTGGACGAGATGGCCGAGGCGATCACCGTTCGCGACCAGTCGCTGAACGCATCCCTGGCCGAGAAGGACGCGCTGATGCGCGAGATCCATCACCGGGTGAAGAACAACCTGCAGATCATCTCGTCTCTGCTGTCGATGCAGCAGCGCGCGGTCAGCGACGCGGCGGCCAAGTCGGCGCTGGGCGACACGCGGCAACGGATTTCCGCCTTGGCCCTGATCTATCGCACGCTCTACCAGAGCGACGACGTGCGCCATGCCGACGCGCGCGAGTTCCTGACGGAGCTGGTCGGTCAGCTGGTCGCCGCCGAAGCCGTGCGCGGCCATGTGGTGATCAGCTCCGTCGAGGCCGACAGCCTGCTGGTCGACCCCGACAAGCTGGCGCCCCTGGCCCTGTGGCTGGTCGAGGCGGTCTCCAACGCCCAGAAGCACGCCTTCGCCGGCCGTGGGGGCGAGCTCAGGGTGCGCTTCCGGGTCAATGGCGACACCAGCGTGCTGGAGGTCGAGGACGACGGCGCGGGCGCGCCGGACGTGGCCGCCGCCGGCGTGGGCCGCACCCTGATGAGCGCCTTCGCCAAGCAGTTGCGCGGCGAGGCGGAGATGGTCCCGAGCCCGTCCGGCGGGACGATCGCGCGGATGACCTTCGCCACGCCCGAAGCCGTCCATCATCCGGACCCCAGCTAAAAGCTTTGCGGCAGCCGGAACCGCCACGCCGGGGTCGCGTTGATTGCGGCAGAACCGGCGACCGTCGCGCCGGCCTTGTCGGAGATACACAATGCGCAAGATTTTCGTCCTGCTGGCCGCCGCCGCCGCCCTGACCACGGCCGCCTGCAACACCGTCGCCGGCGTCGGCGAAGACGCCCAGGCCGCCGGCTCGGCCGTCGAGAACTGCGCCGAAGGCCGCGCCTGCTGAGCGCAACCCCAGGCAGACACGTCTCAGGCCCCGTCGCTTCGCGCGGCGGGGCCTTTTCGTATTTGGAGCATGCGGCTAGGCTCACCGGACACCCCCCCCGGCTGACGGCGTCTGATGCACCGATGGCCGACGCCGCCCGCCGGATCCTGAGGCGATCGCCGTCAGCTTCGTTCCGCCGCCGCCTCCGGGACAGGAACCTGGACACCAACGGCGGCTGAGGACGTTGCCCTTTCTCCGCCTCCAAGGACAAGAAACCGCCATGCCTCATCCCCGTGACGCCGGTCTCGCCCTGCTCAGCCAGCACGCCCTGATCGCCGGCGAACCGATCCCCGCCCACGGCGCCGGCGTCGCGGTCGACGATCCGGCGACCGGCGAGATCATCGGCCATGTCCCCGACCTGGGCGCCGCCGAGACGGATCAGGCGATCCAGGCGGCGCATGACGCCTTCCCCGCGTGGTCGCGGTCCGATCCGCATGGCCGCGCGCGCTTCCTGCGCGACTGGGCCGCGTTGATCGACGAAAACTTGGAGGGGCTAGGGGCCCTGATGGCGCTGGAGAACGGCAAGCCGTTCGAGGAGGCCAAGGGCGAGGTCGTTTACGCCAACGGCTTCATCAAATGGTTCGCCGGCGAGGCCGAGCGGCTGATCGGCGAGACCCAGGACAGCCCCTTGGGCCACCTGATCCTCACCTATCGCGAGGCGGTCGGGCCGTGCGCCCTGATCACGCCGTGGAACTTCCCGGCGGCCATGCTGACGCGGAAGCTGGGGCCGGCCTTCGCCGCCGGTTGCACCGCCGTGGTCAAGCCGGCCAGCCAGACGCCCTTCACCGCCATCGCCCTGGCCGAGTTGGCTTATCAGGCGGGCTTGCCGGTCGGCGCCCTGTCGGTCGTGACGGGCGACGCGGCGATCATCGGCAAGGCGATGACGGACAGCCCGCTGATCCGCAAGCTGAGCTTCACCGGCTCCACCGGCGTGGGCCGCATGCTGGCCGAACAGTGCGCCCCGACCCTGAAGCGGGTGTCGATGGAACTGGGCGGGGCGGCGCCGCTGATCGTCTTCGCGGACGCGGACCTGGACCTGGCGGTCGCCGAAACCATCAAGGGCAAGTTCCGCAACTCGGGCCAGACCTGCGTCTGCCCCAACCGCGTCTATGTCGAGCGGTCGGTGGCCCACGCCTATGCCGAGAAGCTGGCGGCCGAGGTGGCGAAGATCCCCGTCGGGGCCGCCTTCGAGGACGGCGTGAAGGTGGGGCCGCTGATCGAGGACAAGGCGATCGACAAGGTCGAGAAACACGTGGCGGCGGTGAAGGCCGATGGCGGCCGGGTTCTGACCGGCGGGGAACGACACGCGCGCGGCGGCCGCTTCTTCCAGCCGACCGTGACGCTGGGCGGCGACGACCGGCTGTTCCGCCAGGAGGAGACCTTCGGCCCGATGATCCCGGTCTTCGCCTTCGACAACGAGGACGAGGTGCTGGAGAAGGCCAACGCCAGCGACTTCGGCCTGGCCTCCTATCTGTTCACCCGCGACCTGGACCGCGCCATCCGCATCGGCCGCCGCATCGAGGCCGGCATGTGCGGCGTCAACACCGGCCTGATCTCCACCGCCGTCGCTCCCTTCGGCGGGGTGAAGCAGTCCGGCTATGGCCGCGAAGGCTCGATCCACGGCATTGATGAATATGTGGACGTGAAGGCGGTTACCCTAGCGCTGAAGTAAGCGTCAGGCGAAGACCGATAGTCCCTCGCCAGCTCGTCGTCGCTCGACGGCGGCTTCCGCGTACGGACGAGCCGGACGGAGCGAGGGGCGCGACGTTCGATCCGGCAGCGCACAACGATCCACCCGTGCTCGAGCCTTGCAGCGACCGCTGTTCGGATCACATGAAGCCGCCTATTCGCCGCGATCAGGCCGACAGCGGCCACGACCTCGACATAGGCCAGGACATCGCCAGCCATGAACAGGGCGAGTTCCAGGGGGACGAGCTGGATTAGCATCACGCCACCCAGCAGCACGACGATCGTCTTCAGAACACCGCCCGAGACAAGCCGGGCGGCGGCGGCGCATACCAGAGCTCGGCTTCCTTTATGGACCGTGCAGGTCAGGCTGATCCCGGCGAGCAGCAGCGGCAAAAGCGGAAACCCGCCCGCCATCAAGACCGGCGCCGCGGCGAGGGTCGCGATGATTGTCAGTCCGAACAAGACGCAGACGTCGCGATCCATCATCTCTCCGAGTAGAAGCGTCGCCGTTTGTTCTAAGGACGCCGTTCTATATCGGCAAGGCCCCCCGCTTGACCACCGAGCGCATCGCCACGCTGGAAGAGACCCGATGCACGCCGGGCAGGCGCGTCAGGGTCTTGGCGTGGACGCGTTCCAGATCGTCGACGTCACGGACCACCAGCCGCAGCAGATAGTCGGCCCCGCCCGTCATCAGATAGCATTCCATAACCTCAGGCACGGCCCCGACCGCCTGTTCGAAGGCGGTCAGCACGGCCTCGGATTGGGACGACAGGGTCACCGTGACGAAGACGCTGATGGGCAGGCCCACGGCCCGTTCGTTGATGATCGCGGCGTAGCGGCCGATCACCCCCGCCGCCTCCAGCGCCCGGAGCCGACGCAGGCAGGCGCTTTCCGACAGGGCCACCTGTTTGGCCAGCTCGGCGTTGGTGATCCGACCGTCCTGCTGCAGGACGCGGAGCATCTTTCTGTCGATAGCATCCAATTCGACGGCGGAAACGGTCTTCATTCGCGCTGATCCTTGGTGGATTCTTCGCGTTTATGGCGATCAGGCCGTGAAATGAACAGGATTCTGCATTTGGCTCGGGCGTATATCTGCGCCAACGGCGATCCGCCCGGCAGAGACGGACGCCCCAACCCAAGGGAGAAGTTCCATGCGCGTCGGCGTACCCAGCGAAATCAAGAAGAACGAGCATCGAGTGGGCCTGACGCCCACGGCGGTGCGTGAATATGTGGCCCACGGCCACGATGTCTCGGTTCAGGCCGGGGCCGGCACCGGCGCGGGCTTCACCGACGCCGACTACGAAAAGGCCGGGGCGACCATCGTCGCCGACGCCGCGACCATCTTCGCCAAGGCGGACATGATCGTGAAGGTCAAGGAGCCGCAGAAGGTCGAGTGGGAGATGCTGCGGGAGGACCAGATCCTCTACACCTACCTGCACCTGGCGCCCGATCCCGAGCAGACGAAGGGCCTGATCGCCTCCAAATGCGCCGCCGTGGCCTATGAGACGGTGACCGACGCGCGTGGCGGCCTGCCGCTGCTGGCGCCGATGTCCGAGGTCGCCGGCCGCATCGCCGTCTTCTCGGCGGCCGAGACCCTGCTGAAGCACAACGGCGGCATGGGCCTGCTGTTTTGCGGCGTGCCGGGGGTGGCCCCGGCGCGGGTGCTGGTGCTGGGCGGCGGCGTCGTCGGCCTGAACGCGGCGCGCATGGCCATGGGCCTGGGCGCCGAGGTGGTGGTGCTGGAACGCTCGATCCCGCGCATGGCCTATATCGACGAGGTCACCAACGGCCGCGTCATCACCCGCTATTCCTCGATCGGCGCGATCGAGGAGGAGATCGTTAAGGCGGACGTGGTCATCGGGGCCGTGCTGGTGCCGGGCGCCGAGGCGCCGAAACTGGTCAAGCGCGAGCACCTGAAGAAGATGAAGCCCGGCTCGGTGCTGGTCGACGTGGCCATCGACCAGGGCGGTTGCTTCGAGACCTCCAAGCCGACGACCCACGAGGACCCGACCTATGTCATCGACGGCGTGGTCCATTATTGCGTCGCCAACATGCCGGGCGCCGCGCCGCGCACCAGCTCCGAAGCCCTGAACAACGCCACCCTGCCCTTCGGCCTGGCCCTGGCGAACAAGGGGCTGGACGCGCTGAAGTCCGATCCGCACCTGGCGCGCGGTCTGAACGTGCTGAAGGGCCAGATCACCTATCCGGCCGTCGCCGAGGCCCTGGGCATGGAATGGTCCGATCCGTTCGGCGTCTGGCCGAAGGGATAAGGGGGCCGCGACGCTGGGTCGCGGGAACCGCCATCGAGGCCTCCCGTTCGGCGACGAAAGGGAGGCCTTTCCATGTCCAGATTTGCGTTCATCGCGGCTCCGGCCGCGGTCGTCGTCCTCGCCGCCGGCGCGGCCTGGGCTCACCACGGCTGGAGCGCCTATGACGCCGACAAGGTCATGCGACCGACCGGCGAGGTGGTCGAGTCCAGCTGGGGCAGCCCGCACGGCTCGGTGGTCCTGACCGTGGACGGCCAGCGCTGGGACGTGGTCCTGGCGCCGGTGTCGCGCATGACCGCCCGCGGCCTGGCCCGCGAGGATATCGCCGTGGGCAAGACGGTGACGGTCGAAGCCTATCCCCGCCGCGACGGAACGCGCGAGATGCGCGCCGAGCGGATCACCGCCGACGGCAAGACGGTCGAACTGCGCTGACCGCGCTCGGCGGTTTCGCCGCCTGGGTCGCGGCCACGCCCTTCGCGGCGTGGGCCGGCGGCTCGGCCCTGGCCTATCCGGCGGCCAATGTCGTCCATGTGCTGGGCGCGGTGCTGCTGCTGGGCGGCATAGGTCTGCTGGACCTTCGTCTTCTGGGGTATGCGCGCGCGCTGCCGCTCGACGTCTTGTCTCGCGCGGTGACGCCTCTGGCCATCGCAGGCTTCGGACTGCAGGTCGTCAGCGGCGTCGTGCTGTTCGCGGCCGACGCCACCGCGCTGGCGGGCTCGGCCGTCTTCCTGGCCAAGATGGTCCTCATCCTCCTGGCGGGCCTGAACGTCGTCGTCTTTCATCGTCTGCGCGCCCCGCTCGGCCCCTTTGGACGCGCGTGCGCCGCGGGATCGTTGGCGGCCTGGTTAGGCGTGGCGGTGCTGGGCCGGCTGATCGCCTATCTGTAGGGTCGGGAGGCTAGAGGGTTCCGGTTCGACGCGCCCCCTGCTAACCCTCCGCGCAAATCATCAGGAGACGAACCATGGCCGCTTCCGAAGGCTGGGACATGCCGACCGGCGAACTCATGAAGGGCAAGAAGGGCCTGATCATGGGGGTCGCCAACTCCAGTTCGATCGCCTGGGGCATCGCCTCGCAGCTGGCCGCGCAGGGCGCGGAGCTGGCCTTCACCTATCTCGGCGAGAGCCTGGAGCGCCGCGTGCGTCCGCTGGCCGAAAGCGTCGGCGCCAGGCTGCTGATCCAGGCCGACGTCACCGACGACGCCTCCATGGACAAGGCGTTCGAGGAGCTGGAGAAGGAATTCGGCACGATCGACTTCGTCGTCCACTCGGTGGCCTTCGCCAACAAGGACGAGCTGAAGGGCTCCTTCGTCGACAACACCACTCGCGACAGCTTCCTGCTGGCCATGAACATCTCGGCCTTCAGCTTCGTCGACGTGGCCAAGCGTTCGGCCAAGCTGATGCCCAACGGCGGCTCGATGATCACCCTGACCTATCTGGGGTCCGAGCGGGTCATTCCCAACTACAACACCATGGGCGTGGCCAAGGCCGCGCTGGAGGCGGCGACCCGCTACATCGCGCGCGACCTGGGGCCGAAGAACATCCGCGTCAACGCCATCTCGGCGGGCGCGATGCGCACCCTTAGCCTGGCCGGCATCTCGGGCGGGCGCGGCCTGCACTCCAAGTCGGCGCAGTTCTCGCTGATCAAGGAAGAGACCTCGATGGAAGGCGTCGCCGGCGCCGCCCTGTGGCTGTGCTCGGACCTGGGCCGCTCGACCACGGGCGAGGTGGTCCACGTCGACGCCGGCTTCCACGCCGTGGGCTTGCCGGACGACGTCGAATAGGAGACGGGCCTGCCCGCTCGCGAGCAGGCGCGCACGCCGCCGCTGCTGACGCCGTCCGCCGTCTCGGCGCCCGCGGTGGCGACCGTCATCGGTTTCGGCGGCACGGTGGCCCTGGTGGTGCAGGCGGGTCAGGCGTTCGGGGCCGCGCCGCCCCAGATCGTGTCCATGGTCACGGCCCTGTGCCTGGGCGTCGGTCTGCCGGGCGCGGTGATGAGCTGGCGGTTCGGAATGCCCGTGGTCCTGGCCTGGTCCACGCCCGGCGCGGCGCTGCTGGCGGCCTCGCCCCTGGGGCTGGGCTGGAGCAACGCCGTCGGCGCCTTCGTCGTCGCGGGCCTGCTGATGGTGCTGACGGGCCTGCTGCCCGCTCTGGGGCGGCTGGCGCAGCGCATTCCGGCCTCGGTCGCCTCCGCCATGCTGGCGGGCGTGCTGCTGCCCTTCGTGCTCAGGCTCTTCCAGGTCGCGCCGGACGAGATGGGCCTGGCGATCGGCCTGCTGGGTGTCTTCATCGTCGCCCGCCGCATATGGCCGGCCTGGGCCCTGCCCGCCGTGCTGGTCGCCGCCTTCGCCGTCCTGGCGCTGCGGGGCCAGATCGCTCTGCCGCCGAGCACCGGGCTGTTCGGCGCGCTGGCGCCGGTGACGCCCGCCTTCGACTGGAGGGTGGCCGCCAGCCTGGGCCTGCCGCTGTTCCTGGTGAGCCTGGCGTCGCAGAACCTGCCGGGGTTGGTGGTTCTGAGAGCCGCGGGATACCAGCCGCCCGCCAACCGGCTGATCCTGGCCACCGGCCTGACCAGCGTGGCCGCCGCGCCGTTCGGGGCTCACGGCGTCAACCTTGCGGCCATCACCGCCGCACTCTGCACCGGGCCGGAGGCCCACCCGGACGCGGCGCGCCGTTGGATCGTCGGCGTGATCTACGGCGGCTTCTACATCGTCGTGGCCCTGTTCGCCGCGCCGCTGGCGGGGCTGTTCATCGCCATGCCGCCCGCGGTGCTCGCCGTCGTCACCGGGCTGGCCCTGATCGCGCCTCTGACCGGCGCATTGCAGGCCATGCTGGCCAAGCCAGCCGAGCGCGAGGCCGCTGTCCTGACCTTCGCCGCCACCGGATCGGGCCTCGTCCTTTTCGGCATCGGCTCTGCCTTCTGGGGCCTGGTGGTCGGCTTCGCCGCGCTTGGCGCCTTGCGCTGGATCCGACCGCGCGCCTAGTCCGGCCGAGGATGGCGCTCGAAGGCGAAGCGATCGCGTATCCGCGCGCTGAAGAAGCGACCCTTCGACGACGCGACGCGCAGGCCGTCCACCACCTCCGGCGGAACCGCCTCATAGTCGTAGCGGTCGCCCGAGGTGAAGGTCACGCTGAGGCGGCGCCGAGGCGCGTCATAGTCGAAGCGCCGGATGACGCTGGAGGGCACGACGCCCTCCGTCAGTCCCGCAGCGAGGCCGGAACCTGGCCGCCGTTTTCAGCCAGCTCCCGCCAAACGGCCTTCGACAGCGCCATGTTCTGCTCGGCCGAGCCGTGTTCGCCGGCGTGGACATTCAGCTCCTCGGCCAGTTCCTTGCGGGCGGAGAGGCTGGAGTCCAGGTCCAGAAGCTTCAGCAGGTCGACGATCGAGGTGCGCCAGTTGCCGCCGCCGCCTTTCGATTCCGCCAGATCGCTGAGCACCGCCTCGACATCGACCGGAGGCAGCGGCTGGGCTGCGGCCGGAACCGGCCCGGCGCTGGGCGTCGGCGGGGCCGCGCTGGGCGCCGTCGGGGTGGGCGCGGGCCTTGGCGCCGCCTTGGGCTTGTGGCCCGTGATCTTGTTCCAGATCGAAGAGAAGATGCCCATCGGTCGCGTTCCTAGGTTGGAGGTGGCGAGACAACGCGACCGACGGGCGACGGTTCAGGCAGGCGTCACGGCCGCGCCGGAATCTCCAGCCCGCGCTGGACGGCCGGACGGGCCAGGCCGCGCGCCAGCCAGGCGGCGACATTCGGGAAATCCTCGAAGCCGACCAGCTCGCCCGCCTCGTAGAAGCCGATCAGATTGCGCACCCAGCCCAGCGTGGCGACGTCGGCGATGGAATAGTCGCCCATGATCCAGTCCCGGGGCGCTCCCCCGTCATTGGCGAGGCGGGCCTCCAGCACCCCCAGCAGGCGCCGGCTCTCGGCCACGTAGCGGTCGCGCGGGCGCTTGTCCTCGTAGTCCTTGCCGGCGAAGCGGTGGAAGAAGCCCACCTGGCCGAACATCGGCCCGATCGCGGCCATTTGGAACATGAGCCACTGGATCGCTTCATACCGCAGGGCCGGGTCGGTCGGCAGCAGCTTGCCGGTCTTTTCCGCCAGGTAGATCAGGATGGCGCCGGATTCGAACAGGGCCAGCGGCTTGCCGCCCGGACCGTCGGGATCGAGGATCGCCGGGATCTTGCCGTTGGGGTTCAGCGACAGAAACGCCGGCTCCCAGGTCTCGTTCTTCGTGATGTCGATGAAGTGCGGCTCGTACGGCAGGCCGATCTCCTCCAGCATGATGGAGACCTTCACCCCATTGGGCGTGTTCAGCGAATAGAGCTGCAGCCGGTCGGGATGCTGCGCCGGCCAACGGCGGGTGATCGGGAAGTCGGAAAGATCGGTCATGGGTTCGGCCCGGTTTGTCGATGCGTCCAATGTGGCGAGCCACCTTCGATCCGCAACAGGCGCCGTTCCCTTAAAGCAACCGGGCGATCTGGATCAGACGATCCAGGTCGGCTTCGTCCTGATAAAGCCCGAAGCCGAAACGGATCACATCGTCGCGCACGTCGCTGACGACGCCGGCGTCCAGCAGGCGCGCCCGCCAGGTCGCGGCGTCCGGATGACGCAAGGCCAGGAAGCGCGCGCGGGGAGCCTCGCCCTGGACGGGATTGAGGACATGGGCGTCTTCCAACCGACCGGCGTGGCCAGAACGGATCGCGGCCTCGAACGCCGCCGCCAGTCCGCGCGCGTGGTCGGCGACCGCGGCGGTGTTCAGGCCCGCCTCCGCCAGCGCGCGCCGCGCGGCGTTGAAACGATAGAGGGCGGAGACGTCGAAGGTCGCGCCCCAGAAGCGGCCACCGTCGCTGCGGTACTGAACGCCGCCGGGCGGCCCGGACAGATCCCCGAACTCGGCGAACCAGCCCGTGACGACCGGCCGAGGCGCGAAGCCCTGCGGGGCGTGCAGAAAGCAGGCCCCCTCCCCCGCCATGGCGTACTTGTAGCCGCCCGCGACGTAGAAGACCTGGTCCGCCACGGCCGACAGGTCGGTCGGCGCGGCCATGAAGCCATGATAGCCGTCGACAAGGACCCACGGCCCCTCCGGCCGCGCCAGTTCCGCCAGATCGGCGATGCGGTCGAACAGGCCGCCGGTGCGGAAGAAGACCTGGCTGACCACGATCCAGTCGTAGGCTCCAGCGCGCGCCGTCGCGAGGAAGCGATCGGCGAAGGTGTCGAACGGCTCCAGCGGAACCCGCGTGACCACGGCCTCGCCCGCCTCCTGCCAGCGGTCGGCCTGGCGGCGGAAGGAATGGAACTCCCCATCCGTCGACAGGATGCGGACCGGCTTCGTCTCGAAGGCCGAGAAGACCCGCAGCAGCAGGTCGTGGGTGTTGGAGGCGAAGACCACACTGTCCGGCGACGGCAGGTGCAGTTCGCCGGCCACATGGGCCTGGGCTTCCGGAATCACCTCTTCGAAGAGGAGGTCCCACTTGCGGTCGGCATGGATGTTGGCGTCCAGCCACGCCTGCTGCTGCGCCTCGAAGCTCGCATCCGGCCACAGATGATGGCTGTGCGCCGCGAAATGCAGACGCCCCGGCGCGAGAGCGAGGGCGCGGGAGAAGAGGGACTTGTAGGTCATCCCTCTTCCTAACTGATCAACCGCCTTAGACCAGAGCGCCGTGGCAGTGCTTGAACTTGCGGCCCGAGCCGCAGGGGCACGGCGAGTTGCGGCCGGTCATTTGCCAGCCGGGCGGCAGGGCCTCGACCGGCAGCTTGGCGCGGTCGTCGCCGATCAGCGTGCCCTCCGGATTCTGAGCGGATGGATTGGCCATCTCGTTCTCGCCTGTGCCGGGGTTCAGGTGGATTTTCTGGAACTCGGGCAGCTCTGGCGGCGGCTGGAAACGGAACTCGACCGTCATCAGCCAGCGCGTCACATTGTGACGCAGGTCATAGAGCAGGGTCTCGAAGAGGTTGAAGGCTTCGGTCTTGTACTCGTTCAGCGGATCGCGCTGGCCATAGCCGCGCAGGCCGATGACGCCGCGAAGATGGTCCAGGTGGACCAGGTGCTCGCGCCACTGCATGTCGATCATCTGCAGCAGGAACTGCTTTTCGAGGCCGCGTGTCTGCTCCGCCCCGATCATCTCCAGCCGCTCGGCGGCGCGGGCGTCGGCGGCCGCCAGCAGCCGCTCCTCGATCTCCTCATTGGAGACGCCTTCCTCGGCGGCCCATTCGCGCAGCGGCAGCTCCAGCCCCAGCGTCGACCTGACCTTCTCGTCCAGGCCGTCGATGTCCCACTGCTCGGCATAGGCCTTGGGCGGCATGTATCGCTCGACCAGGTCGGACACCACGTCGCGGCGGAAGTCGCCGACCAGTTCCGACAGGTCCTCGGAGTCCATGAACTCCTGACGCTGCTCGAACACGGCCTTGCGCTGGTCGTTCACGACGTCGTCGTACTTCAGCAGGTTCTTGCGGATGTCGTAGTTGCGGGTCTCGACGCGCTTCTGCGCCGTCTCGATGGCGCGGTTCAGCCACGGGTGGGTGATGGCCTCGCCCTCGGCCACGCCGAAGGTCTTCATGATCGAATCGAGACGGTCGCCGGCGAAGATGCGCAGCAGGTCGTCCTCGCAGCTCAGGTAGAACTTGGACACGCCGGGATCGCCCTGGCGGCCGGTGCGGCCGCGCAGCTGGTTGTCGATGCGCCGGCTCTCGTGGCGTTCGGTGCCGAGGACGAACAGACCGCCCGCGGCGAGCGCGATCTCCCGCTGGACGGCGATGTCGGCCTTGAACTGGGCCTCCTGCGCCTTCTCCATCTCGGGCGTGACCTCAACGGCCATGTTGCGCTGCTCAAGCAGCCACTTCTGCATCTTCATCTCGAGGTTGCCCCCGAGCTGGATGTCGGTGCCGCGCCCGGCCATGTTGGTGGCGATGGTCACCGCGCCGGGCAGGCCCGCGTCGGCGACGATATAGGCCTCCTGCTCGTGCTGGCGCGCGTTCAGCACATTGTGCGGAATCCCGCGCAGCTTGGTCTCGTAGGCGATGTCATAGGCGGCGTCGCCGACCTTCTCGGCCTCCTTGGCCTTGCCGGCGTATTCCGGCTTCAGCGTGCGC
Organism: Pseudomonadota bacterium; assembly: GCA_023451375.1. Lineage (GTDB taxonomy): Bacteria > Pseudomonadota > Alphaproteobacteria > Caulobacterales > Caulobacteraceae > Brevundimonas. Next base: position 92,698 of record JAEXZS010000078.1, on the reverse strand, counting down.
GAGACCTCGACCTTGTACTCGTAGCGGCTCAGCAGGTCCGACAGCTGCTCGGAGCGTTCGATCGAGACCGTGCCGACCAGGATGGGCTGGCCGGCCAGGTGGCATTCGGCGATCTGCCTGGCGATGGCCTGGTTCTTCTCGGCGTGGGTGCGATAGACCTCGTCGTCGTAGTCCTTGCGCTTGATCGGCCGGTTGGTGGGCACCTCCAGCACGTCCATCTTGTAGATGTCGAGAAACTCCTGCGCCTCGGTCGCCGCGGTGCCGGTCATGCCGGACAGCTTCTCGTACAGGCGGAAGTAGTTCTGGATCGTCACCGAGGCCAGGGTCTGGTTCTCGGGCTGGATCTTGACGTCCTCCTTCGCCTCGATGGCCTGGTGCAGGCCCTCGGAGAGACGGCGGCCGGTCATCATGCGGCCGGTGAATTCGTCGATCAGGACGATCTCGCCGCCCTTGATGATGTAGTCGCGGTCGCGCTGGTACAGGGTGTTGGCGCGCAGGGCCTGATTGGCGTGGTGCACCAGGCTGATGTTGGCGGCGTCGTACAGGCCCGTGGTGTCGGCGGCGAAGTAGCCGCCCTTCTCCAGCATCTCCTCGATGCGTTCCGAGCCGACCTCGGTCAGCAGCGCCTGCTTCTGCTTCTCGTCCAGGTCGTATGTCGACTTGTCCTGGATCAGCTCCTTCACCAGCCCGTCCAGGACCTTGTAGAGGTCCGACCGGTCCTCGGTCGGGCCGGAGATGATCAGCGGGGTGCGCGCCTCGTCGATCAGGATGGAATCGACCTCGTCGACGATGGCGAAGTGGTGCGGGCGCTGCACCATCTCGCGCCGGTCATAGACCAGGTTGTCGCGCAGATAGTCGAAGCCGAACTCGTTGTTGGTGCCGTAGGTGACGTCGCCGTTGTAGGCCGCCTGGCGCTGGCCCTGGCTCAGGCCGTTGACGATGACGCCGACCTCCAGGCCCAGGAAGCGATAGACGCGCCCCATGGTCTCCGCGTCCCGCCGCGCCAGGTAGTCGTTGACGGTGATGACGTGCACGCCCTTGCCCGCCAGGGCGTTCAGATAGACGGGGGCGACCGCGACCAGGGTCTTGCCCTCGCCGGTGCGCATTTCGGCGATGCCGCCTTCGTGCAGGATCATGCCGCCGGCCATCTGCACGTCGTACTGGCGCTGGCCCAGCACGCGCTTGGACGCCTCGCGCACCACGGCGAAGGCTTCGTTCAGGATTTTGTCGAGGCTCTCGCCCGCGGCCAAACGATCCTTGAACGTATCGGTCATCATCCGCAGTTCGTCGTCGGAGAAGGCGGCGAACTTGGGCTCAAGGACGTTGATCTTCTGGACCTGGTCCATGAAGCCCTTGACCTTGCGATCGTTCGAGGAGCCGAAAAGTTTCTTGGCGAAGCCGAGCATATTGGGTCCGATAGGCGGTCGAGCGTCGAAGGAGCGGCTCTGGAATCCCTGTTGAGGGGCGGCGATACGGACGCCGCGAGAGGGGCCCGAACCGATGGCGGCCCCGAAAGCGCCGCAGCGGGCGCGCGAAGGGCCGCGCAGACGATCAAAACCCCTCGACTTGGGCGCAGGCGGGACTTAAGCACCGGCCTTATCCCTGTCAACGCGAGGGCTTTCACGGCCCAGCGACGGAGCGCCCCCTTGCCCCTGTCCCGGCGACCGTTCCAGCTTCTCTCCGTCCTGACCGTCGCGGCCGCGCTCGCGGCGTCCGCCTGCTCGCGCGGCGGCGAGGGCGGGCCGCCCGAACAGGGCGACCAGGCCGTGGCGCGGGTGCAGGACCAGACGATCTGGGCCTCCGACGTGAGACGAGAAGCCGTGGCGCAGGGCCTGATCGGCGAAAGCGAGCCGCTGGACGCCAGTTCCGACCTGTTCCGGCGCGTGCTGGACGAGGTGATCGACCACAAGCTTCTGGCGCGCGAGGCCGAGCGTCGCAGGCTGGACGCCGCGCCCCTGGCGCAGCGTCGGCTGGAGGCGACGCGCGAGCGTATCCTCGGCGACATGCTGGTCGAGAGCGAAGTCGACGAGGCCATCACCGACGAGGACGTCCAACGGCTGTACAACGAGCAGCTCCGCCTGGCCGGCGCCTCGGAGGAGTATCGCCTGCGCCTGATCCTGTCGCGTACCAAGCCGGAGGCGGATGCGGTCGTCGGCGTATTGGGCCAGGGCGCCAGCTTCGAGGCGGTGGCCATGGAGCGCTCGACCGACGAGGCGACCCGCTTCTCAGGCGGCGATCTAGGCTATTCGACGCTGGACGTCCTTCCCCAGGCCTACGCCAACGCCCTGCGCGACAAGCCGGCCGGTTCGGTGGTGGGCCCGTTCCAGACCGAAGGCGGCTGGGCGGTGCTGAAGATCGAGGATCGGCGCAAGGAAAACCCGCCCACGCTCGACCAGGCGCGGCCGCAGATCGTCCGCTACCTCACCTACGAACGCGTGCGGCAGTTGCTCGAACGACTGCGCGGCAAGGCGGAAGTGGAGGTCCTGCTGCCCGACACGCCCGCCGCGCCCCCTGCGGCCACGCCCGCCTTCCAGACCCCGGCCGCCTGACATGTCCAAGACCCCTTCCAAGACCGGCCAGAAGATCGAACAGGCGTTCGAGAAGGCGCTGGATCCCTTCGCCACGGCGCTGAAGCGCGCCACCCGCACGCCCGGCGCGACGACGCCGGCCGAACCCGCGCCGGCGGGCAAGCCGGGCCTGACGATCTCGCCCCTGGCCGTGCCCTTCCCCGCGATCGCGCCTGTCGGCGGGGTCGAGATCGCGACCGCGCGCGCCGGCTTCTACAAGCACGAACGCGACGACCTGGTGGTGTTTCGCTTCGCCAGGGGAACCAGCTGCGCCGGCGTCTTCACCCGCCACAAGATCGGCTCGGCCCCCGTCGACTGGTGCAAGAAGCACCTGGCCGGCCCCGACGGCGGCAAGGACGTGCGCGCCCTGGTGGTCAACGCCGGCTGCGCCAACGCCTTCACCGGCAAGGCCGGCGCCGACGCCGCCCGGCGCACGGCGTCGGAAGTCGCCAAGCGCTTCGGCTGCCGCCAGCGCGACGTGATGCTGGCCTCGACCGGCGTGATCGGCGTGGTGCTGGACGACAAGAAGATCGCAGCCAAATTGCACGAGGTCGAGCAGGGGCTGGACGCCGACGCCCATCCCTCGAATCAGTGGGCGCGGGCCGCGGCGGGCATCATGACGACCGACACCTTCCCCAAGGGCTCCCACGCCGAGGCCGAGATCGAGGGCTATAAGGTCCGCATCGCCGGCGTCGCCAAGGGCTCGGGCATGATCGCGCCGGACATGGCCACCATGCTGGCCTTCATCGTCACCGACGCCGACATTCATCCGAACGTGCTGCAGGCGCTGCTGGGGCTGCACGTGCGGACCACCTTCAACAGCGTGACGGTGGATGGAGACACGTCGACCAACGACACCGCCCTGCTGTTCGCCACGGGGACCAGCGGCGCACCGCGCATCGGCCGGGTCGGGGACCGACGGCTGAAGAGCTTCTCGGCCGCGCTGGACAAGGTGATGCTGGACCTGGCGCACCAGCTGGTCCGCGACGGCGAGGGCGCGACCAAGTTCGTGAAGGTGACGGTGGACGGCGCCGCCAGCCCCGCCTCGGCCCGCAAGCTGGCCAAGTCGATCGCCGACAGTCCCCTGGTCAAGACCGCCATCGCCGGCGAGGACGCCAACTGGGGCCGGGTCGTCATGGCGGTCGGCAAGACCGAGGAGCCGGTGGACCGCGACCGGCTGGCGATCAAGTTCGGCCCGCACCAGGCGGCGATCGACGGCGCCCCGTCCCCGACCTACGACGAGGCGAAGATGAGCGCCTATATGAAGCAGCCGGAGATCGACATCACCGTCGACGTCGGCTCCGGCCGCGCCTCGGCGACGGTGTGGACCTGCGACCTGACCAAGGGCTACATCGAGATCAACGGCGACTACCGCAGCTAGGCCGTGGCCCGGAAGCCCCCAGCCAAGCATAAGGCCAAGCCCGCGCCGCGTCGCCCGGCGGTGATGACCGGCGCGGCCATCCCGGTGCTGGGCTGGCCGCCCGATCCCGACCGGGTCGAGGTCGTCTTCGAGCGCCTCAGCGGCGTCATGCCCGACCCGAAGACCGAGCTGAACTTCAGCAATCCCTATACCCTGGTCGTGGCGGTGGCCCTGTCGGCCCAGGCCACCGACGTCTCGGTCAACAAGGCGACGGAGCGGCTGTTCAAGGTCGCCGACACGCCGGAGAAGATGCTGGCGCTCGGCGAGGAAGGATTGATCCCCTACATCGCCTCCATCGGCCTTTACCGGAACAAGGCGAAGAACGTCATCGCGCTCAGCCGCATGGTGCTGGAGCAGCACGGCGGCGAGATTCCACTGACGCGCGAGGGGCTGCAGGCCCTGCCCGGCGTGGGGCGCAAGACGGCCTCGGTCGTCCTGAACGAGTTGGGGATCGAGGCCGCCATCGCCGTGGACACCCATGTCTTCCGCGTCTCGCACCGGCTGGGGCTGGCCAACGCCGCCACGCCGGACAAGGTCGAGGCGCAGTTGTTCCGCGTCGTGCCCGAGGACTGGCTGCCCAAGGCGCACCACTGGCTGATCCTGCACGGGCGCTACACCTGCACGGCGCGCAAGCCGAACTGCCCCGGATGCGTCATCGCCGACCTGTGCCCCTCACGGGCCGGGCTGCAGGCCCTGGGCGAGGCGCGGACCTAGTCCAGCGCCGGCTTGCCGCGGCCGGACTTGATCGAGCCGCGCGTCGTCTTGGCCTTCAGCCGCCGTTCCTTGGACGCCTTGGTCGGGCGGGTCGGCACGCGATAGACCGGCTTGATCGAAGCCTCGTCCACCAGCGCCTGCAACCGTTCGATGGCGTCGGCGCGATTGCGTTCCTGGGTGCGGTGACGCACGGCGTTGATCAGGATCACCCCGTCCAGCGTCAGACGACTGCCGGCCAGCTTCATCAGCCGCGTCTTCACCGGCTCCGTCAGCCTGGGCGAGTTGCGGACGTCGAACCGCATCTGCACGGCGGTCGAGACCTTGTTGACGTTCTGCCCGCCCGGCCCGCCGGCGCGATAGAAGCGGAACTCCAGTTCCTCCTCCGGGATGGTGGTCATGACGAGCTTTGGGGCGCCGCCCTGCGCGCCCTGACCACGGCCTGGTCCAGCGCCTGCAGGAAGCGCGAGCGGTCGGAGGCCGAGAACGGCGGGGGACCCGAGGTGGCCACCCCCATCGAGCGCAGATGCTCGCCCACCATCCGCCCCGCCAGGGCCGAGCCGATGGAATCCGGCGTGAACGGCTGGCCGTTTGCCTTCAGCGCCTGGGCTCCGGCCTTCAGGCAGCGGTCGGCCAGCGGAATGTCGGCGGTGATCACCACGTCGCCCGGCCCGGCGCGCTCGGCGATCCAATCGTCGGCGATGTCGGGTCCGGCGTCGACCACGACCTGCTCGATCAGATCCTCGCGCGGGACCTGCATCCAGCCGTTGGAGACGACATAGGTCTTCAGTCCGTAGCGGCGCGCCACGCGATAGACCTCCTCCTTCACCGGGCAGGCGTCGGCGTCGATGTAGAGCACGGTGGGCATGGGCGTGACCTAGCGCGGACGGGGGCGGGTCGTCGACACCCGGTCCAACTTGGTGCACGTTCTCGCACGAGCGCCCGACGTGGGAAGCAGGCGAGGTCAGGATCGGCGGCGCTACTGTCGTTTTCAAGCGCAGCATTTTGAACCGGCGGAACTTCCCTGGCGAAATTGGGAGGGGACCCGGGTTCACTCTCGCTGCGCTTCAAACATGGGATATGTCAGCAGAGGGTGGGAAGCAGCCTTGCTAAGAACCTATCCCTGGCCTTGGCTTGACTGATACCCTTCGGGCATGACACCTGAGCATTTAGGGGTATGGCCCCGTTCGTCTTTGCTAAGATCACGGGCTTCTCCGCTCGTGCTGTACGCCGTCTGCGCGGCTTTTCTCTTCGGCGGCGCGGAACTGATCTCGACTCTGACTAGACTGCCAGACGAGGGACTTGACGACCTTGCGCGCACAAATCCCTTCTTCATAGGGGGCCTCCTGTTCGTGGTCCTGTCCGGCGAAGCCTTGCTTTTGACTGCCGCCCCCATTGAAATCGCGCAGCGGCTGTGGCGCCAGCCATTGGTCGGCGCTCTGATCGGCATCCTTATCTATGCTGTTGGCATGCATTGGTCGAAAGGGTGGGAAGGCATCCTGCTGACGGGCTGGATCGCGCTAGTGATCGCCGCCGCCTATCTGCTTCAACGTCGCACCTCCCGCATGCTTGCAGTCCTGCAGGCTCTGGGACTGAAATGGGCGTTCGCAGCTTTCGCTCTTTTCACGATCTTCAGTCCCTAAAGACGGGCAAGTGCAAGCCGAGAGCGGCCGTTCCCGAATTCCGCTAGGGTCTTGAAGCGAAGTTCGCGTGACGGTGGAAAGCGGACTGTCTCAGATCAGGCGAAGGCCCACGCCGAAAACAGCACATAGATCCAAATGACCTGCAGCAATCCAAGTCCGATCATCTGGACGCGCTTCTGTCGGAAAAGCCACAGGCACAGGAGCGTCGCCCACCATATCGCCGCGACTGGGGTTCCGACAAAGGCGCCCGCGATGGAGGCCCAGCCGTCGTCGACCGTCGCTTGGATGACGATCAAGCCGAAATTAGCGGCCATGACGCCGCCGATAACCCAGCGATAGTGGGTTATATAATAATCGTCCAAGGTTTCCCAATCGGTCGAAACTTTCGGAAAGACCATCGACGCCGCGAAGAAATAGATGGCGGCGACAATGCTTGCGGCGACAAACGGACCATAGTCTACCTTGATGTCTGACAGGCCGCTCCACGCGTTCACCCACACACTGGAGAGATCGATGAGCACAAATATCGCCAACATCGGCGTCAGTGTGCCGAGGCGGATCCGATTGCGCTCTCGCAGCACATCCCCAAGCCCGCCGATCACCGTTGCGATCGCCAGCCCGAGGATCAGCCCGAATAGGCTGAAGAACAGCTCAAACGGACTCATTATTCACCCCCACCCGAAGACCCGTCTGACGCGACGGTAGCGCCTAAGATTTGAATACCGCAGTTACGGCCGTTCGCAATGAGCGAACCATGCCATCGGCATCATGCCATATCGCCGACGTTGGGAGCGGCAGCACAGGTGGAAACCCGGCGGAGCGCTCGCGCTCGCGCTCGTGCCGGACCGAGGTCCCGAAATCGTCCGCAAAGCGTCGTTTCGAGACAGGGGCGTCTCCCTCCAAGGGGCAGCCCGGAGGCGCATGGGTTTTGAGTGGATAGAGAAAGGGCGGGACCGTGCGGTCCCGCCCTTTCCGTTCAGACCGAAGCAGACTTCAGTTGCGATAGGCCGGCGGCATCGGCGTCTGCTGGCGGTAGCGGTCGCGCAGCAGCAGGGGGCGGCTTTCCAGCGGCTGCTCCACCCCCCCGACGAAGACCGCCGAAGGCTGGCTAAGCGGCTCCAGCGGGTCGCCGGACCAGACCACCACGTCACCGGCGGCGCCCGGCGCGATCTGGCCGAACTGGCCGGCCATGCCGAAGATGCGGGCGGGATTGACCGTCAGGGCCGCGATCGCCGCGTCATAGGGCAGGCCGTGCGAGACGGCGTTGCCGGCGTTGTAGCGGGCCTCGCGGGCGCGGTGGGTCGAGCCCTCGTTGCCCTTGATGGCGATGGTCACGCCCGCCGCGTTCAGCGCCGCCGCATTCTCCATCCGCGCCGCCCGCATCTCGAAGTCGTTGGGCAGGTTGTCGGTGGGGTTCAGCAGCACGGGCACGTTCGCCGCCGCGATCCGGTCGGCGACCAGCCAGCCTTCCTCGGCGCCGTCCAGGATGACCTTGACGCCCTCCTCTTGCGCCAGGCGCAGCACCTGCAGGATGTCCGAGGCGCGGCTGACGCTGACGATCAGAGGCATGTCGCCGTTGGCCACCGGGATCAGCGCCTCCAGGTCGGCGCGGGACAACATCAGCTCGCGTAAGGACGCCCGCTCATAGGCCGACTTGTTGCGGGCGTAGAGGCGGACCTCGGCCAGTGTCTCCTTGAACAGGACGAACTCGGCCCCGCGCGCGCCGCCGGCGACGCCGGCCCCGGCCTCGCCGAAGGGCGCGACCATGGCCACGCGCGGTCTGACCAGGATGTCCTGGCCTTGCGCCAGATGGATGATGGCCGCCTGGCCCGCGAACAGGCCCGGCTCGTGCAGACCGCCGTCGCCGACGCCGGCGGTCTCGTCCTCATGATAGTGGCCGCCGGAAGAACCGGGGTGCTGGGGCACGACGACCGCGCGGGTCACGCCGCCCAGCCGGGCCACAGGCAGGGTGAAGGACCAGGGGTCGAGGCCGTAGGACACGTCGAAGGCCGCGCTCAGGCTGTTGGAGGCGTTGCGCAGCTCGTTGGTGCCGCGCACCGAGCTGACCTCGGAGCCGCCCAGGCCGGAATCGACGGCGACGAAGCCGGGCGCGACGACCTTGCCCGCCGCGTCGATGATGCGGGCGCCGGCGGGGGCGGCCGCCGTTCCGACCGAGGCGATCTTCCCGTCGCGGAGGACGACCGTGCCGTTCTCGATCACGGAGGTTCCGGTCAGGACGCGGCCGCCGACGATGGCCACAACATTTGGGCCTACCGCGCCTTGCGCTGCTTGAGGCCCGGATTGCGCCAGGGCGGGAGCGGAAAGGCTCAACGCCGCGACGGCGCCGGCGATCAGGTGCGAGATGCGCATCAGCGGGCTCCCTCGGCGACGTTGGCGGCGGTCAGGGCGTAGCCCGGCTGGCCCAGCTCGAAATCGCTGGTCGGCTGATAGGCCGGGTTCATGCGGTCGAAGCTGAGGGCGCCGTCGATGAAGACCTGGTCTGCGCGGGCGTAGATCGAGAAGGGATCGGCGCTCCAGATCACCACGTCGCCGCGTTTGCCGGCCTCCAGCGACCCGGTCTCGTCGGCGATGCCGATAGCCTTGGCGGCGTTGGAGGTGATCCAGCCGATGGCGTGCTCCTCGGAGATGTTCAACCCCGCGCGGCGGCCGGCCGACAGGGCGGCGGCGGCCTCCTGGTTCAGGCGCTGCGTCAGGATTGGGTCGTCGGAGTGGATGACCGCGCAGGAGCCCCGCGGGGCGTCGACCAGAGCGGCGTTCTCCTCGATGCCGTCCAGGGCCTCCATCTTGAAGCCCCACCAGCCGGTCCACATGGCCGCGCAGATGCCGGCCTCGGCCAACTGCGGCGCCAGCTTGTAGGCCTCGGTGGCGTGGTGGAAGGTGGTGATGCGGTAACCGAACTCCTTGGCGATATCCATCATTACCGCCATCTCGTCGGCCCGGTAGCAGTGGTTCTGCACCAGGATCGAGCCGTCCAGCACTCCGGCCAGGGTTTCGTTCTGCAGGTTGCGGGTGGGCGCGGAGCCCTCGCCGTCTTCACGCCACTTGTCCCACTTGGCCTTGTATTCGCGCGCGGCGATGAAGGCGGCGCGATAGCCGGCGACATTGCCCATGCCTGTCGCCGGGCTCTGGTTGCGACCGCCGTAGACGCGCGACGGGTTCTCGCCGCAGGCCATCTTCACCGTGTGGGGGGCGCCGGGCATCTTCATGCCCTGCATGGTGATGGACGGCACGTTCCGGAGCGTGACGCCCCGGCCGCCGAACAGATTGGCCGAGCCGGGCAGGATGTGCAGCGTCGTCACGCCGCCGGCGCGGGCGGTGTTGAAGCCCGGATCCTGCGGCCAGACGGAGTGTTCGGCCCAGACCTGGGCGGTGTTCGGACTGGTCGCCTCGTTGCCGTCGCTCATGCCCATCACGCCCGGCGACGGATAGACGCCCAAGTGGCTGTGCACGTCGATGACGCCGGGGGTGACATAGCGGCCGCGCGCGTCGATGACGCGGTGCCCGCCGGGCACGGGCGTCTGGGCGTCGCCGACGGCGGCGATCCTGCCGTCCGTGACGATCACCACGCCGTTTTCGATCCTGCGGTCCGTGCCGGTCAGGACGGTCGCGCCGACGATGGCGACGTTCTCGCGCGGGAGGCCTTGGTAGGTGGAGGGGAAGGGATCGGCGCCGGCGGCCTGATCCAGGCCGGGCGCCAGCGCCTCTTCGCGCGTGGTCTCGGCTCCGTTGGAATCCGCGCTGGATCCGCTCTCCGTCGTCGCGCAGGCCGCAAGCATGGCGCAGGCGACGACCGCGAGGCTGGCGCCCCGCAGACGATGTCCGATCATCGATACCCCTCATTCCCACAGGCGGTCGCGCGCGACCGCCGAATGGGGGCATAGAAGCCGCTTAGGTCCGGGGCGTCAAAATGTTTCAACGTTCCGTCACATCCGCCCGCCGGAATGCAGAAGGGCCCCGGCGTCGCCGCCGAGGCCCTTCCTCAGACTTGATCCGGTCGATCAGTCGCGACGACGACGGCCGCGATCGCCGCCGCGGTCACGATCGCCGCCTTCACGCTTCGGACGACCGCCGGTGTCTTCCGACAGCGGGGCTTCGCCGCGCTCGGCGCGTTCGGCGTTGATCTTGTCGGTCAGGTCCTCGCCGGTCTGCTGATCGACAACCTTCATCGACAGCTTGGTCTTGCCGCGATCGTCAAAGCCCAGGAACTTGACCTTGACCTCTTGGCCTTCCGACAGAACGTCGGCCGGGTTGGCGACGCGCTCCAGGGCGATCTGGGACACATGGACCAGGCCGTCCTTGGCGCCGAAGAAGTTCACGAACGCGCCGAAATCGACGACCTTCACGACCTTGCCGGAATAGATGGTTCCGACTTCCGGCTCCGAGGCGATGGACTGGATCCAGGCCTTGGCGGCGTCGATCTTCTCCTGGTCGTTGGCGGCGACCTTGATGGTGCCGTCGTCGCCGATGTCGATCTTGGCGCCGGTCTTCTCGACGATCTCGCGGATCACCTTGCCGCCCGAACCGATCACTTCGCGGATCTTGTCGACCGCGATCTTGATGGTCTCGATCTTCGGCGCGTGCTCGCCCAGTTCGGCGCGCGGCGCGTCCATGGCCTTGGACATCTCGTCCAGGATGTGGAGGCGACCGGCCGAGGCCTGGGTCAGCGCCTGCTTCATGATCTCCTCGGTGATGCCGGGGACCTTGATGTCCATCTGCAGCGAGGTGATGCCTTCCGAGGTGCCCGCGACCTTGAAGTCCATGTCGCCCAGGTGATCTTCGTCACCCAGGATGTCCGACAGAATGGCGAACTCGCCCGACGGCTCCAGGATCAGGCCCATGGCGATGCCCGAGACCGGACGGACCAGCGGCACGCCGGCGTCCATTAGCGCCAGCGACGACCCGCAGACCGTGGCCATCGAGGACGAGCCGTTGGACTCGGTGATCTCCGACACCAGACGGATGGTGTAGGGGAAGTCTTCCTTGGTCGGCAGCATCGGACGGATCGCGCGCCAGGCCAGCTTGCCGTGACCGATCTCGCGACGACCGGGCGAACCCATGCGGCCCGCTTCACCCACCGAATAGGGGGGGAAGTTGTAGTGCAGCAGGAAGCTTTCCTTGTAGGTGCCCTGCAGGCTGTCGATGTACTGCTCGTCCTCGCCGGTGCCGAGGGTGGCGACGACCAGGGCCTGGGTTTCCCCGCGCGTGAACAGGGCCGAGCCGTGGGTGCGCGGCAGGACGCCGACTTCCGAGACGATGGCGCGGACCTTGTCCAGCGCGCGGCCGTCGACGCGGTGGGCGTTCTCGATGATGTCGCGACGCAGGACCTCGGCTTCGCATTCCTTGAAGGCGGCCGAGAACTTGGAGCTGTCGACGCCGTCGGGGTTCTCGTCGGTCTTCACCAGAGCGGCGGCGGCGGTCTTCTTGGCCGCGTCGACGCCCGAGCGACGGTCGTACTTGCCCGGGTGGGTGTAGGCGGTCTTGATGTCCTCGCCGACCAGCGCCTTGATCGAGGCGACGACGTCCGAGTGGTCTTCACCCTGGAAGTCGAACGGCTCCTTGGCGGCGTGTTCGGCCAGGTCGATGATCGCGTCGATCACCGGCTGCATGCCGGCGTGGGCGAACATCAGCGCCTTCAGCATGGTGTCTTCCGAAAGCTCCTTGGCCTCGGATTCGACCATCATCAGGGCGTCCTGGGTGCCGGCGACGACCAGGTCGAGGTCCGAGGTCGGGATCAGGTCGATGGCCGGGTTCAGGACCATCTCGCCGTCGATGATGCCGACGCGCGCGGCGCCGATCGGCCCCATGAAGGGCACACCCGAAATGGTCAGGGCGGCCGAGGCGGCGACCATGCCGACGATGTCGGGATCGTTCTCCAGGTCGTGCTGCAGAACGGTGACGACGACCTGGGTCTCGTTCTTGAAGCCCTTGACGAACAGCGGGCGGATCGGACGGTCGATCAGGCGGGAAACCAGGGTCTCCTTCTCGGTCGGCCGGCCTTCACGCTTGAAGTAGCCGCCCGGAATCTTGCCGGCGGCGAAGGTCTTTTCCTGGTAGTTGACCGTGAGGGGGAAGAAATCCAGGCCCGGCTTGGGGGCGCGGCCATAGACGACGGTGGCCAGAACCACGGTCTCGCCATAGGTCGCCAGCACGGCGCCGTCGGCCTGGCGGGCGATGCGGCCCGTTTCGAGGGTCAGCGGGCGTCCGGCCCACTCGATCGTCTTGCGTTTGATATCGAACATGTTTCGTCTTTCGTAGCCCGGGCGGCGTATTCCGCGCGGGATCCCATCATGGGGTGGAGCGTCGGGCGTTCAGTCCTTCGGTCCAGGGCCGCCGCGCCATCGCGGAAGACCCGATGAGGACCGGCATGGCCCTCGCGTCTGCGCCGTGTCAGTCCCGCGGCGCGCGGGTAGGCTCTTTGTTGTCGCGCTTCCCGGGCGGGAAGCGGGCGGCCGCTTGGCCTTGGAAGCGCTTAGTTACGGAACGAGGCGCGGACGTGACCGTCCGCGCCTCGGAAGCGTTCTCTGGCTCGTCCCGCGCCCGCCTTAGCGGCGCAGGCCCAGCTTGGCGATGATCGCCTGATAACGGTCGCTGTCGACCTTGTTCAGGTGATCCAGAAGGCGACGACGCTGCGAGACCATCTTGAGCAGGCCGCGGCGCGAGTGGTTGTCCTTCTTGTGGGTCTTGAAGTGTTCGGTGAGGTTGGCGATGCGTTCCGACAGGATCGCGACCTGGACCTCGGCCGAGCCGGTGTCGCCCGAAGCGCGGGCGTTATCGGCGATGATCTCTTGCTTGCGTTCAGCAGTAACCGACATCGTAGAGTCCTTTCTTGGCCTGCCGCGCTTCGCGCTACTTGAGGCCGTGGGGTCTCGGCCCGTGCCGGACGGCGCGGACCTAGAGGTTGAAAACGCGGTCGGGTTCTAGGCGACCGGCCCGCAACTGACACAGCGCGACGAGGGTCTGGCCCTGAAAGGCTGAAACCGTCCGCGAACCGCCCGTGAGACGATCCTTGAGGGTTTCCACCTGACGGGGGAGCAGAACGATCGGGCGTCCCTGCCGAAGCGAGAAGGCGTCCTGTTCCGTCACGGCCAGCTCCGGGATGTCGTCCAGAGCGGTCGCGACGGGAAGCAAGCCTTCCGAGGCGGCGCCCCTATGCACCATTTCTTCCAGAGAATCCAGAGTGACGGCGTTTTCCGTGCTGAACGGCCCGACCCGCTCGCGGCGCAGTGCGCTGACGTGGCCTTCCGCGCCCAGCATGACCGCCAGATCGCGGGCCAGCGAGCGGACATAGACGCCCTTGCCGGTGCGGATGGTGAGTTCGACATGATCCGCGTCCGGCGCGTCGCTGACCTCGGCCGAATGAATGGTCACCCGCCGGGCCTGAAGCTCGAACTCGGCGCCGTCGCGGGCCAGGTCATAGGCCCGGGCGCCGCCCACCTTGATGGCCGAGAAGCGCGGCGGAACCTGGTCGATCTCGCCGACGAAGGCCGGCAGGGCCGCCCTCACCTGTTCGACCGCGGGCCGCACGTCGGAGCGGGCGATGATCTCGCCCTCGCGGTCGACGCTGTCCGTCGAGACGCCCCAATTGATGGTGAAGCGGTAGACCTTCTGCGCCTCCATCATCATGGGCACGGTCTTGGTCGCCTCTCCAAGAGCAATGGGCAGCATCCCGCTGGCCAGCGGGTCCAGCGTCCCGGCGTGGCCGGCCTTCTGGGCGTTGAATAGGCGGCGGACGCGGCTGACCGCCTCGGTCGATCCCATCTCGAAGGGCTTGTCCAGACACACCCAGCCGTCGATCACGTCGCCCTTCTTCTTGCGCGCCATTATGCTTGGCCTATCGCGCTTTGCGCTACTTGAGGCCGGGTCATCAGAGGTCCTCGCCTTCCTCGTCGTGACGCTCGAGGTCGGCGCGGACGCGCGGGTCGGCGAACAGCCGGTCCATGTGGCTGGCCGCGTCGAAGCTCTCGTCGTGACGGAACTTGAGGTCCGGCGTGAACTTCATGTCCAGCTTGGGGCCCAGCCGGCCGCGCAGGAATTTGGCGTGGGCGTTCAGCGCCTTGATGATCTCGCTCTCATGGCCGGTGGTCGGCGCGGCCTCGACGCCGGCGCCCAGAGGCTCGACGAAACAGGTGGCGTGGCGCAGGTCCGGGCTCAGCCGCACCTCCGTCACCGTGATCGACACGCCGTGCAGCGCCTCGTCGTGGATCTCCTCCTCGCGCAGGATGTCCACCAGAGCGTGGCGGATCAGTTCGCCGGCGCGAAGCTGACGCTGGCTTGGACCGGCGGGGCCGGACGAGTTGCGGGTATGCTGCTTGCGGGCCATCGGCCTCACTCCTCTGCATCGCTCGCCGGGGCTCGGACCCGGCCGGTTAAGCGAAAGGCGGGCGGTCTAGTCCCGGGCGGACGCCCTGTCCAGCGCGGCGGCGCGAGCCGCGCGCATCACCTCCGCCGAGGTGATGGAGCGAACCGGCCGGATCGCCACCCCGCCGGCGCTCAGAACATCGGCGGTCCAGTGATTGCACAGGTGCAGGATGGAGAAGGTCTCTCGACTGGCGAAGAAGCGCGCGTCGTCGCCCGCCCGCACCGCCGCGACGCGGGGCTTGCCTGTCGACAGGTCCAGCGACGCCTCGATCCGGCCCGCCATGCGATCGAAGGCGGCGGGCGAGATCGCCAGCGTCGCGCGTCCTTCCTCGGCGAACCGCCGGCGAGGATCGCCCGTCTCGGGATCGAGCATGACGACCGAAGGATTGCCCGGTCGGAAGAAGGCTCGCGCGCCGTCGGGCAGCCGGTCGGAGATCGGACTCTGGTCGACGTAGAACTTCGCGTCGCCCCAGCCCACCAGCACCCACTCGCCGGACCCCAGCGTCCGCACCGCCTCGGACAGGGGGCTGCCTCGCGCCTCGAGCGCCCGGCGCGGCAGGGCCAGGTCGGTGTGGAAGCCATTGTCGAGCAGGTGGATGGCGACCGCGCCCGACCGCTGGGGCGTCATGTTCGCGTCCCTCGGCGTCGTCCACGTGAGCAGAGCCGCGAGCGCGCCGACGGCGGCGGCGGCGGCGATCAACCCTTTGGGCATCTCAGCGACGCTCCAGCGTCCGGACTGGACACAGGGCGGTCGGCGACCGCGTCAGCCCCGGCGGATCGCCGGCGCGCAGGGGCAGCAGGCTCACGCCGTCGGTCCACACCGCCATCGCCAGCCAGCCGGCTTCGCCGCCCGCGCACAGGGGCGCTTCTCCCGCCTCCACCCGGCGGACCTCGATCTGAACATTGTCGGGCACGTTCAGCGCCGTGGCGAAGGATACGCCCTGCGCCGCTGCCTCGGCGGCGAGCGCAAGCCGGTGCGGCGCAGTGGCGATCGCCGCCCTTCCGAACGTCAGCGTCGCGCCTTCGGCGCGCAGGGTGAGGCCGTCAGAGCCGGCATAGTCGCCCTCAAGCACGATGTCGTTGATCGGCGGCGGGAGAGGTCGCCCAATCGCCTCTTGCTGCGCCTGTCCGGTTGTGAGCCGGACCGACATCAGCCGATGCAGCGCCGGCTCCACCACCACTGCGCCGAGGCCAGCGAACAGCAGCGCCCAGACGGCCAGCGCCGCCAGGGCGACCGGGCCGGGACGGGCGTTGCGTTGATGAAGGACGGCCGTGCTCACGGACGAGACCATAACGCAGCCGAGGCGAGCCGCGCGACTCTGGTTATTCGGCCGGCGAGGGCGTCGGCGCGACCGCCCACTCACCGCGCCAGGCGTAGTTCAGGGTCACGCATTGACGGAACGTCCCGTCCGCCCAGCGCCCGATGGCGTGCATCGTCAGCGGCCGCGCCGCCCGCACTCGCCCCGCCACCAGCCAGGCGGCGTCCGCGCCGGGACACAGGGCGCGCGACAGGCCGCGTCCGTCGCCTTCAGGCTCAACCGCATAGACGTCGCTCTCTTCCGTGCCTTCAGGCAGAGCGCGACGCACGCCGTCCGGTCCTCCGCGCTCCAATCGAGCCGACCCCCGGCTGGTGGTCGAGTACAGGCCGTTGAGCCGCACCGCCCCGAACAGGCCGCGCTCGACCTCCAGCGTCAGGCCGCGCGTCATCGCCTGCGTCACCCGATCGGCGGCGTCATAGGCGAGGTAGCGGATGTCCGCCTGGGCCGGCGTAGCCGCCAGAGACGCCAAGGCAAACATGAAGGAGATCGGGGCCGAGGCGCGCATGGCGCCTGTCTGTCCATTCAATGCGGCGGTCATGCGGCGCCTCCTACCTCCAGCGAGGACGAACCGGAAGCGACAACAGCCCCGCGCCGAACGCCGCAAAGCCGCCAACAGGCAGGAAGTAGGCATCGCCGAGAACAAGCGCGGAATAGCCCGCGCCGAAAAGCGCGGCTGAAAGCAGCCACAAGAAGCGAGAATCGAAGCGGCTAGAGATCGCCGCGACCGACAGGCCCGTGGCGATAGCTGGAAGGATCCCCCCGACATAGCCGGCCATCACCAGCGTCGTCGAGAGCCCGGGATCGATGGCTCCGTCACTCACCATCTCGCGAGCGATTGCGGCCAAGACCCCCAACAGCGGGCCGAAAAACACGAACACGCCGACCACGGTCCAAAATGAACCCGCCGGCGCCCGCGCCACGTCCGTCAGGCCTCGCCGAGGCAGCGCAGGGCGACTTCGAGGTTGCGCAACCCGTCCTCCCCGGTGACCGCCGGGGTTTCGCCCGTGGTGATGGCGCGAGCGAAGGCCTCCAGCTCCTTGCGCAGCGGCTCGGCCGGCCAGCTGTTCAGCATACGGGTGGAATAGGAGCCGTCGGGCTGCTGGCCGAAGTACTCGGTCACCTGGCGGGTGATCAGGTCGGCGACGACGAACTTGGTCTTGGTCGCGACCTGAAGCGTGCGGGTCTTGTAGGGCGTGACCCAGTTGGTGGTGATGTGGGCGATCACGCCGTTGTCCAGCCGGAACTGCAGCAGGGCCGTGTCCTCGCGTTCGGCGCGGGTGCGGGCCAGTTGGGGCTGGACCTCGACGATTTCGGAATCGGTCAGGTGGCGGATGATGTCGATGTCATGCACCGCAAGGTCGATGACCACGCCAACCTCGCCCATGCGCGGCGGAAAGGGGCCGACGCGGGTGACCTGGATGGAGATGATCTCGTCGTCCTGGATGGCGCGCTTGACGGTGTCGACCGCCGGATTGAAGCGTTCGACTTGGCCGACCATCAGCACCCGGTCGTTGGCCTTGGCCGCGTCGATCATCCGCTGGGCGTCGGCGACGCTGGCGGCGATCGGCTTTTCCACCAGCACGTGGACGCCCTTCTCCAACAGGGCGACGCCGACATCGGCGTGGAAGCGGTTCGGGGTGGCGACGACGGCCGCGTCCAGCCCCGCCGCGACGAAGGCGTCGGCCGTCGTGACCGGCGACGCGCCGTAGGCGGCGGCGACGCCCTCGGCCGTCACGGCGTCGGGATCGAAGATGGTCGTCAGGTCGAACTCGCGCATGTCGGCGGCGACCCGGGCGTGGTTGCGGCCCATGACGCCGACGCCGGCGACGCCGAACTTGAGGGGGTTGGATTGAGACATCGATCGTTCCTCTGTTTCGTCATTCCGAAGCCGCAAAGCGGAACCGGGAAGCCAGACCACATCTCGCCTCCTGGGGTCAGGGTTCGGCCTGCGGGCTCCCCGGAAAGACGATGATCAGGCTTTATAGCCGGCGACGGCGGCGATGATCTTGGCTTGCGTGGCGGCGTCCAGGTCGGCGTGCATCGGCAGGCTGATGACCACGTCCTTCAGCCGTTCCGTCACCGGCAGGCCGCCTTCGCCGCGCGGGAAATGCTCGTAGGCCGGCTGCAGGTGCAGCGGGATCGGATAATAGACGGCGGTCGGCACGCCCTGCTCCTTCAGATGCGCGGCCAGTCCGTCCCGGTCAGGATGCTCGATGGTGTACTGGGCCCAGTTTGAAATGTTTCCGGCGGGCACGTCGGGAACCTTGGCCACATGGGCGCGCAGGCCCTCGTTGTAGCGGGCGGCGGCGGCGTTTCGCCATCCGATCTCCTGGCCGAAGACCTTCAGCTTTTCGATCAGGACGGCGGCCTGGATGGTGTCCAGGCGGCTGTTCAGGCCGATGCGCATGTTCAGATACTTCGGGTCGTGGTCGAAGGTGCGGTCCTTCAGGTCCACCGCCACCGCCTTGCCGTGCACGCGGACGGAATCGATCAGCTGGGCCAGTTCCTCGTCATTGGTCAGCACCGCCCCGCCGTCGCCGTAGCAGCCCAGCGGCTTGGCCGGGAAGAAGCTGGTGGTGGTGACGTCGGCCCATTTCAGCGGATGCTCGCCGTTGATGGTGCAACCGAAACCCTGGGCCGAGTCCGAGATAAGCTTCAACCCGTGCCTGTCGCAGATCGCCTTGATCGCCGGATAGTCGGCGGGCTGGCCGAACAGATCGACGGCGATGACCACGCGCGGCGTCAGGCGGCCCTCGGCCTTGATCCCCTCAATGGCGCGCTCCAGCGCGGCGGGGTCCATGTTGTAGGTGTTCTCGTCCACGTCGACGAACACCGGCTCGGCGTCGAACCACGGCACGACCTCGGCGGTGGCGGCGAAGGTGAAGCTGGGCACGAAGACCGCGTCGCCGCGACCGATGCCCCAGGCCATCAGCGGCAGGGCCAGGGCGTCGGTGCCGTTGGCGCAGCCGAGCGCGTGTTCGGCTCGGCCAAAGGCGGCCAGATCGGCCTCGAACTGGCGGACCTGCGGGCCCATGACCCAGGCGCCGCCGACGACGGCCTCCTGGACGGCGGCCTCAATCTTGCCGCCGAGGCGCAGCCGCTGGGCCTGAAGGTCGATGAAGGGGATCATGGGGGTTCGCTCTCTACTTGCGGCGTCGGGGCAGAGTCGGGGCGGCGGCGCTCGCTTCGGGGCCGCGGGTCAGGCCGCTCCCTAGCAAACCCGCGCCGAGGGACCAAACGACCGGGCGTCACTTCGCGTTGCCCTTTGCAACGATCCGGCCTCTTGGCGGGCGACGCTCGACCGCCTAAGCCGGGCCCATGATCGACCTTTCCGCCGCCCGGACCCGCGTCTCCGCCTGGCTGTTCGACCAAGCCCTGCCGCTGTGGGCCGAACGGGGCGTGGACGGCGACGGCCGGTTCTGGGAGGCGCTGGATTTCGACGGCCGTCCGGTGACGGGGATGAAGCGCCGGACGCGCGTGCAGGCGCGCCAGATCTACGTCTTCTGCGAGGCCGCGGCGCTTGGTTGGGACGCCGGCCGCCCGGTGGCGCAAGGGGGTCTGGACGGCTTGATCGGCGGCTGTCGCCGCGACGACGGCCTGTGGGGTGCCGCCACCGACGACGCCGGCGCCGTGGTCGACGACACGCCCGACCTCTACGACATGGCCTTCATCCTGTTCGCCCTGGCCGCCGCGCATCGGGTGCTGGGCGACCCGCGCGCGAAACCCACGGCCTTGGAGACGCTGGCGGCGATCGAGCAACGGATGGCGGCGCCGCACGGCGGCTGGCAGGAAGCCCTGCCGGCGCGGCTGCCGCGTCGTCAGAACCCTCACATGCACATGCTCGAAGCCATGCTGGCCTGGCAGGCGGCCGCGCCCGACCCGACGTTCGAGACGGCCACCCGCGAGTGCCTGCGCCTGTGCCGCACGCATTTCCTCATCGACGGCGCGATCCGCGAATATTTCACCGAGTCCTGGTCGCCCGATCCCCAGGCCGGCCATGTGGTCGAGCCGGGGCATCTGGAGGAGTGGGCCTGGCTGCTGACCCAGGCCGAGGCGGCGGGCATTGGTTCGGCGGAGGCGGCCGAGGGTTTGCATCGTCGGGCCGTGACGCAAGGCCTGCGGAACGGCTTCCTGATCCGCGAGATGGACCTGGCCGGGACGCCGCTCGACGCAGGCCGGCGCCTGTGGGCCCAGACCGAAGGGGTCCGCACGGCCCTGCTGTTCGACCAGGCCGAAGCCGCCGCCCTGATCGACCGTGTCTTCGCCACCCATCTGGCGACCGAGACGCCGGGCCTGTGGATCGACAGCTATGACGCCGACGGCCGGCCGCAGGACCGAACCGTGCCGGCCTCCACCCTCTATCACCTGATGACCGCCTTCACCGCGCTGCTGGGCCGCGCCGCATGAGCGTCCCGGGCGCCTTTCTCGACCGTGACGGGGTGCTGATCGAGGACTGCGGCTATCCGCACCTGGACGAGCACCTGCGGCTCATGCCCGGCGCGGCGGCGGCGGTGAAGCGGCTGAACGACCTGGGCTACCGGACGGTGATCGTGACCAACCAGTCGGGCGTGGCGCGCGGCCTGTTCGACGAGGAGCGGATGCACGCCTTCAACGCCCTGCTGCTGAAACGGCTGGCCGACGAAGGCGCGCGCATCGACGCCGTCTACGCCTGCCCCTTCCACGCCGAGGCGACGGTCGCGCGCTATCGCCACCCCGACCATCCGGACCGCAAGCCCAACCCCGGCATGCTGCTGCGCGCCATCGCCGAGCACGACATCGATCCGGCCCGCTCCCTCATGGTGGGCGACCAGCCCAGCGACATGGAGGCGGCGCGGCGAGCGGGCGTGAAGGGCCTGCAGTTCGCCGGGGGCGACCTGGACGCCTTCCTGCATGAGCGTCTCGGCGGCTGACCTTCGATCGTCGCATCGCATTTCTGCGGATGATGAATTACGCTGGCCGAAAACGGAGGACGCGCTCTCATGAATCCATCCGCATCCCATGTCGAACGTCGTTGGAAGTCGCCCGACGGCCTCGACCTGGTCGCCCGCGACCACGCAGCCGGCGGTGGGTGGGCGAAGCCGCCCGTCATCGCCATCCACGGCCTGACCCGCAACAGCGCCGACTTCGACGCCATCGCTCCCCTTCTGGCCCAGAGCGGCCGGCGCGTGCTGGCGATCGACGTGCGCGGGCGCGGCCGGTCGGATCGCGCGCCTGATCCGATGACCTATACGCCCGAAACCTACGTCAGGGACGTGCTGGCGCTGATGGACCAGGCGGCGATCGACCGCGCCGTCTTCCTGGGCACCTCCATGGGCGGGCTGATCACCATGGCGCTGGCGGCCGTGAAGCCGAAGGCCATCGTCGCCGCCATACTGAACGACGTAGGCCCCGAGGTCGCGCCCGAAGGCCTGGCCCGCATCGCCGCCTATACCGGACAGCCGGTCGAGATCGGCTCCTGGGCCGACGCCGCCGCCTACGCCCGGCGGATCAATGAAGTCGCCTTCCCCCACTTCGGCTCGGCCGACTGGGACGCCTTCGCCCGGCGCATCTTCCGCCAGCGACCCGATGGCGAGATCGTTCTGGACTACGACCCGGACATCTCGGTTCCGATCCGGGCGGCAGGCGCCAAGGCCCTGGCTCCCAATCTCTGGCCTTGGTTTCGTCGGCTGGCGCGCAAGCGGCCGACCCTGCTGATCCGGGGCGCGAATTCCGACCTGCTCAGCCCCGCCATAGCCGAGAAGATGCGCAAGACGGCGCCCTCCATGGCCTTTGCCGAGATCCCGGGCATAGGCCACGCCCCGATGCTGGATGAGCCGGAATCTAAGGCCGCCATCTTCGAATTCTTGGCCGGGCTGGACTGAGCCTCGGCTTGCGCCGATCCAGCGGCCGGGCGATAGCGGGCCATGACCCGATCCAGCGAAATGACCTACGCCGGCTACCTGGCCCTGGACGACCTGCTGGCCGCACAGCACCCCCTGTCGGATCAGCACGACGAGATGCTGTTCGTCATCATCCACCAGACCAAGGAGCTGTGGCTCAAGCAGATCCTGCACGAGGTGGCGCTGGCCCAGGGGCTGATCCGGGCCGGCGATCTGGTGCCCGCCTACAAGAGCCTGGCCCGCGTCAGCCGCATCCAGTCGGTGATGACCCAGAGCTGGGACATCCTGTCGACCATGACCCCGGCCGACTATCTCAAGTTCCGGGGCGTGCTCGGCTCCTCCTCCGGCTTCCAGAGCGACCAGTTCCGGCGCTTCGAGACCATGCTGGGGCTGAAGGACCCGACCTTCCTGAAGTTCCACGAGAATCGGCCCCAGGCGCATGCCGCGCTCCGGGCGGCGCTCGCCGCGCCCAGCCTGTACGACGACGCCCTGGCCCAACTGGCGCTCGCCGGTCTTCCGGTCCCGGCGGAGGTGCTGAACCGCGACGTGACCCAGCCCTACGAACCCTCCGAGGCCGTCGAGGCGGCCTGGCTGGAGGTCTATCGCGACACCGAACGCTGGTGGCCGCTCTACCAGCTGGCGGAGAAGCTGGTCGACCTGGACGACGCCCTTTTGACCTGGCGGCACAAGCACGTCGTCACGGTCGAGCGCATCATCGGCCGCCGACGCGGCACCGGCGGAACCGAAGGGGTGGCCTATCTGGCCTCGACCCTGACGCGCCGCTGTTTCCCCGAGCTCTGGTCGCTCCGCACGAAACTTTGACGGGGCCGGGAGCAACCGCCGCCGTCGATTCCGGGTTTTCTTCTCGACCGCGAAAAGGAGCGATCGAGATGAGCACGCCCAACGACCACGACATCAAGGTCCTGAACAGCCTGATCGAGACCACCCTGGACAGCGCCGACGGCTATCGCGAGGCCGCCGCGGAGACCGACGACCCCCACTATCGCACCCTTTTCGAGCGCCGCAGCTTTGAGCGCCGACAGGTGGCCGACGACCTTTCCGCGGCCGTGCGCGGCATGGGCGGCGACCCGGAAGCGGAAGGCTCTATCCTGGCCAAGGCCCACCGCGCCTTCCTCGACATCAAGCACGCCCTGCTGCGCAATGACGATTCCGTCGTCGGCTCCATCGAGAGCGGCGAGGGCTTCATCACCCAGAAGTTCGAGCGCGCGCTGCACGACGCGCACATCTCCGCCACCACGCGCGAGACGGTGCGCCGGAACTATGAGACGGTGAAGGCCGGCCACGACCAGATGCACGAGCTGAAACACAGCCTGCAGAGTCAGCGCGACGCCTCCAGCCCCCTCTATCCGACCTAGAAAAGAAGAAGGCCCGGCGCATCCGCCGGGCCTTCTTTTTTCGGGTGGAAAGCCGAGATCAGGCTTCGTCGCCGCCCTTGTCGCCCGAACCGCTCTCGGGGACCACGACGCCCTTGGCGGGACGAACCGTCTGGCGCTCGGCGATCCGGGCCGACTTGCCGCGACGATCGCGCAGGTAATACAGCTTGGCGCGACGCACGACGCCGCGACGCTTCACCTCGATCGAGTCGACGTTGGGCGACAGGATGGGGAATTTGCGCTCGACGCCTTCGCCGAAGGAGATCTTGCGGACGGTGAAGGTCTCGTTCACGCCCGTGCCGTCGCGGGCGATGCAGACGCCTTCGAACGCCTGGATGCGTTCACGGTCGCCTTCCTTGATGCGCACGTTGACGCGCAGGGTGTCGCCCGGCTGGAATTCCGGAATCTTGCGTTCGCCCAGGACACGGGCTTTTTCTTCGGCAGCGAGCTGCTGAACGATATTCATTTCTCTTCTCCTCGGGCTTGGTCGCCCTTTGCCTGTGATTTGGCGGGGCGAGCCCCGCGTATCCGCAAGGTCAGGCCTTGCGGTGGGATTTGGCGAGATGGGCCGCCCAGAGGTCCGGGCGCCGCTCTCGCGTGGTCTCTTCTCGCTGCGCCGTCCGCCATTGCGCGATCCGCTTGTGATCGCCCGACAGCAGCACCTCGGGTATCTCCAGCCCCTCGAACGTCCGCGGTCGCGTGTACTGCGGGTGTTCCAGAAGGCCGTCCTCGAAGCTCTCCGAACTCAGGCTCTCGGCCTGGCCCAGCACTCCGGGGATCAGTCGTACGCACGCCTCGATCACGACCATCGCCGCCGCCTCGCCGCCGGCGAGCACCGCGTCTCCGACCGAGACCTCCTCGAACCCGCGCGCGTCGAGCACCCGCTGGTCCACCCCCTCGAAACGACCGCAAAGGACGGTGATCCCGTCCGCCTGCGCCCATGCCTTGACACGCGCCTGGGTCAGGGGCCGACCCCGGGCGCTCATGTACAAAAGCGGCCTGCCCCCGAGAGAGTTGGGCGAGCCTGCAACGCTGTCCAGCGCCCGGCCCACCACGTCCGCCTTGAGTACCTGTCCCGGGCCGCCACCCGCGGGGGTGTCGTCCAGGAAGCCGCGCTTATCTTCGGAAAAGTCGCGGATGTCCAGCGTCTCCAGGCTCCACAGCCCCTTCTCGCGCCAGGCCGTGCCGATCAGCGACACGCCGAGCGGCCCCGGAAAGGCCTCGGGGAACATGGTCAGGACGGTGGCGGTGAAGGGCATGGCGCGCGCCCTTTACCGCTCCGCGCCGCGAAAGGCGAGGCTCAGGCAGGCGGCGCGCCGCCGCCAGCGGCGATCCAGGCGTCGACCTGGTCCTCTAGCACGTCCAGCGGCACCGAGCCGGAGCCCAGCACCACCGCATGGAAGGCCTTGATGTCGAACCGGTCGCCCAGCGCCGCCATCGCCCGATCGCGCAACTCCTCGATCTTCAGCTCGCCGATCTTGTAGCTGGTCGCTTGGCCGGGATTTGTGATGTAGCGCTCGACCTCCTTCTGAATGTCACGTTCGGACAGCAAGGAGTTCTGGCGGAAATATTCCATCGCCTGCTCGCGGCTCCACTGCTTGGCGTGGAGGCCCGTGTCCGTCACCAGCCGGACCGCCCGCCACAGCTCGGTCGAAAGGCGGCCGAAGTCGGAATAGGGATCCTGATAGAAGCCCATCTGCTTGCCCAGTTGCTCGGCGTACAGTCCCCAGCCTTCAGCATAGGCGCCGTAGCCGCCGAAGCGGCGGAAGCGCGGCAGGCCCTCGATCTCCTGGGCGTAGGCGATCTGGAAGTGGTGGCCCGGCGCGCCCTCGTGATAGCTGATGCCCTCGATCTGCGGCTTCAGCACCTGGGTCATGTCCGACAGATTGACGTAGTAGATGCCCGGCCGCGACCCGTCCGGCGCCGGCGCGTTGTAGAATGCGATCGAGGCGGTCGCCTCGCGGAACGGCTCAACCGCCCGCACCTCCAGCGCCGCCTTCGGCAGGGTCGAGAACCACTGCGGCGCGACCGCCATCACGCCGGCGATGAAGGCCCGCGCGTCGGTCAGATACTGCTCCTTGCCCTCGGGCGTGTTCGGATACTGGAAGCGCGGATCGGTCTTCAGGAAGGCGAAGAAGTCCTGCAGCGACCCCTCGAACCCGACCTGCCGCTTGATGACCTCCATTTCCGCCTGGATGCGCGCCACCTCATCCAGCCCGGTCTGGTGGATCTGGTCGGCGGTCAGGTCGGTCGTGGTCGAGAGGCGGAGGCGAGCGTTGTAATAGGCCTCGCCCTGCGGCAGTCGCCACACGCCCGCGTCGCTGTCGGCCATCGGCTGGACCTCGCCCAGGGCCGTCAGCACCGTCTCGAAGCCTTGTTTGTAGGGTCCGGTCAGGGCTTGCCGGGCCGAGGCCAGCAGCCGGTCCTTCGTCGCCTGCTCGGTCTCCAGCGCCCCCACCTTCTTCTGGAAGTCGGCCCACACGGGGTTGTCGGCGCCGTCGTCGAACGGCGCGCCGGAGATGACGTTGCGGGTGTTCTCGATCGACGGTTCGAACACGAAGCGGGGCGAGACGACGCCGGCCGCCGCGCGCTGGCGCAGCTCCTCGGCCACCTGCCCCATCTGCCGCTGGGCGTCCGTCAGGCGCGCGACATAGGCCTCGGCGTCCTCGACGCTCGAGATGCGGTGGTTGTTGATCATGAACACCGGCAGCGATGTCGTCGGATTGCCGTTCGCCGCGAACTGGAAGCCCCAGTCGCGCCAGCGGTTCGACAGCCGCGCCTGCTCGACGCCGTATTCGAACATCCGCCAGGAGACCTTGGCCTGAGGGCCCAGCTTCTCGGGATCGAACTCGGCCTTCATCCGCGCCAGCTGCGCCTCCTGCAGCGCCAGCGCCCGCTCGGCCGCTGCGTCCGACACGTCGTCCAGCCTGTCCTGGTCGGTCTTGATCCCCAGCGAAGTCATGGTCTGGGGGCTGAGGGCGATGCGGGCCTGAAAGGCCTCTTCGAAGAAGGCGTTCAGCCGCGCGTCCTCGCTGTGGGCCTCGGCGGCGGCGGGCTGCGCCGGCTCCTGAACATGGGCCAGGACCGGCGCGGCGGACAGCATCGCCATGACGGCGACGGACGAGATCAGAAGACGACGCATGAACAACCCCTCGTGAAACGAAGGCGCACCTTTCCCGCTGCGGACGGTCCGCGCAAGCCCGTCGGGACCGCCGTGCGTCGCGGCGAACAGCGCCTCGAGGATGGCGCGGCCGCCCGCATTCTGAAACAAGGCGGACGAGGCGACGCGTCGCCGGCGGTGCAACCCGAGCCCAGGTTCGGCGTTGACCGCGAAGCTTCACTATAACGGGGAACCCGCCATGCGTAAGATCATCACCCTGTCCCTGGCCGCCGCGGCCCTGGCCGTATCCGCCTGCAACACAATCTCGGGCATCGGCCGCGACGTCTCCGCCGCCGGCTCGGCCGTCAGCCAAGGCGCGGAACAGGCCAAGCGCTGATCCGCTCCCTCCGCCGACGAACGGAAGGCTAGCCGGGCGACCGGCGGGCCTTTCGCGTATACGCCGCCGAGCTCAGACGCAGGATCGTCAGGACGGCTGGCCCTCCGTCGCCGCGACGGCGGGGTCTTCGGCGGCCGCCGCCTGTCGCGCCTGGAGACGCGTCTGTTTGGCGGCGACGATGAAGGCCAGGACGATGGCGAAGACGCCGATAACCGTCGAATACAGGAAGAAGACGACATAGCCGGCGCCCAGAGCGGCCGGGGTGACGCCGCTGGTCGCCGCTCCCGCCGCCAAGGAGCCCTCAGGCAGCCGGGCGAACATTCCCCTGAAGACGGCGAACGGTCCGGCGCCTTCCGCCGCGCGCGCCGAGGCCTCGATGATGCGGCCGGACTGCGACGCGATCAGCTTGCCCGGCAGGGCGTACAGGGAACTGAACAGGGCGTACTGGGTGGCGGTGAAACCGATGGACGTCAGGCTGGACATATAGGCGATCAGCGCCGTGCCCGCGTAACCGGTCGCGATGTTGTCGACCCCGATGGCAACCGTCAGCGCCGGCAGGCTGGGCCCCTGCGTCGCCAGCCAGGCGAACACCAGGTTCGAGATCGGGCTCATGAAGGCGCCGACCACCATGGTGCGGATCAGGCCCAGCCGGGCCACCGACCAGCCGCCGATGAAGACGCCCAGCGTGGTCATGATCACGCCGAACACCTTCCGCACCTCGGCCAGTTCCGTCTTGGTAAACCCCAGGTCCAGGTAGAAGGGGTTCATGATGTTCAGGACGAAGTCGGCCAGGCGATAGACGCAGATCAGCGCCAGGATCAGCGTCGCCACCCCCGCGAACCGCTTGTAGAAATCCGCCAGGGGCTGGCCGAACGAGCCCGCCAGATAGGCGCCGGGCCGCGTCTTCACCCTGGGCAGCGGCCAGCAGGCCAGGACCAGCACGGCCAGGCCGACGAACACCGCCCCCACCTGCAGATAGACGCCCTCCGGCCGTGCGTCCCAAGCGGCGGCGACCGCCGCCTTGCCCTCCACGCCGAGGCCGAACAGGCCGAGCAGGGCGTTCAGCGTCAGCGGCTGGCCGGTCAGGCCGGCGCCCATGATCATGGCGGCGGCGACGATGACCAACAACCGGGCGATCCATTCCAGCCCCTCCAGCGCGGGGCGGGACCGCACATCGCCGACCGGGATGGCGCGGATCGCATGGGCTTTCTCGCGTGGCGCGAATAGAACGCCGGCGACGCCGACGCCCATCAGCGCCGCCATGACGGCGTAGGACAGATTCCAGTTATAGAGATCAGCCAGCACCAGCGGCACGGCGCCCGCCACGATCATGGCGACGCGGTACCCCATCTGGTAGGCGGCGGCCATGGCGCCATGGCGGCTGTCGTCGGCGGCTTCGATCCGCCAGGCGTCGATGACGATGTCCTGGGTCGCGCCGAAGAAGCCGACCAGGGCCGCGAAGCCCGCGATCGCGATCAGGGCGTTGGAGGGATTCAGGCTGGAGATCGACCACAGTCCGAAGACGATCACCGCCTGGGTCACCAGCATCCAGGCCCGGCGATGGCCCAGCAGCGGGGTCAGCAAGGGCACGGCCGTGCGGTCGATCAGCGGCGCCCAGACGAACTTCAGCGAATAGCTCAGCGTGGCCAGGGCGAAGAAGCCGATCACCTCCAGCGTCTGGCCGCTCTCTCGCAGCCAAGCCGACAGGGTGTCGAAGATCAGCAGGTTCGGCAGGCCGGCCGAGAACCCCAGCAGCAGCATGATGAACACGCGCCGCTCGCTATAGACGGCCAGGCCTCCGAATCGCCCGGCGGGCTTCCCCCCGGCGGGGGCGCGGCTGCTGTCGGTCATCATACGCTCCGGCGGCGACCGGAACACGGACGCCTGAACTCAGGCGACCTTGGCGTGGTTGTCGCGCTTCGTCCAGCGGGTCAGGGCGGCGCGCAGCGCCTCGGGGTCGAGCGGCTTGACCAGGTGGTCGTTCATGCCGGCCTCGAGGCACAGGCGGCGATCCTCGGCGAAGGCGTTGGCGGTCAGGGCCAGGATCGGCGTGGCGTCGCCGCCGGCCCGGATGGCGCGCGCGGCGGCCGGACCGTCCATGCCGGGCATGCGCATGTCCATGAAGACCAGATCGTAGCGGGCGCGCTTCAGGGCGGCGACAGCCTCCTCGCCGGTGGCGGCGGTCTCGACGATGCAGCCCTCGCGCCGCAGCAGGGTGCGGGCCAGCAGGGCGCCGACCGGGTTGTCCTCGGCCAGCAGGACGCGGGTTCCGGCGAAGCGAGCTGGCGCGACGCGGTCGTCCTCGGGCGGGGGCGCGGCGGGACGGGCCGGCGCGGCGCCGGCGGCGGCAAGCACCCGCTCGGCCAGCGAGGCGCGGCGCAACGGCTTGATCAGATACCCCTGGAAGCCGGCGCCCCGATAACGTTCGATCAGCGCGCGCTCGCCCGGCCGCAGAAGCACGATGGCGCGGCGGCCGCTCGGAGCGGCCACGATCTCGCCGGGCGCGGCCAGGGCGTGATCGATCAGGACGATGTCCGCATCCGCATCGATGCGACCGCCGGAGGCCTCGATCTGGGCGGCGGCGGCGGCGGCGACGAACGGGTCGGGCGAGCGGACGGCGACGGCCTGCCCTTCCAGCGGTCGGCCGCGATCCACGGCCACCGGATCGAAGGGCGCGATCAGTCGGAAACGCGCCCCGGGGCCGCCCCGCCGGTCCTCGACCGAGACCGTTCCGCCCATGGCCTCGGCCAAGCGGCGCACCACCGCCAGTCCCAGGCCGGCGCCGTCGAAGCGGGCCGCGTCGGAGGAATCGACATGGCCGAACTCCTCGAAGATGCGGGCGCGCGCCTCGGGCGGCACGCCCGGGCCCGTGTCGTCGACGATGAAGGCCAGGGTCGGCCGCGACGCCCGTCCGCCCGCCCGCTCGACGGCGATGCGGACGCCGCCGGCGCCGGTGAATTTCACGGCGTTTCCAGCCAGGTTGAACAGCACCTGGCGCAGCCGCCCCTCGTCGGCGACGATGTCGGGCACATCGGCCGCGACCGACCACACGATCTCCAGCCCCTTCTCATGGGCGCGGGCGCTCAGCAGCTCGGCGACGCCGCGCACCATGGCCTCCAGGTCCACCGGCGCCAGGTCGAACTCCAGCTTTCCGGCTTCGAGCCGGGCGTAGTCCAGCAGGTCGTTGACCAGGCCCAGCAGGTGCTCGGCGGACTGGCGCGCGGTCTCGGCGTAGGCCCGCTGGGCGCCGTCCAGACGCGTGCGCTGCAGCAGGTTGATCATGCCGATCACCCCGTTCAGCGGGGTGCGCATCTCGTGGCTCATCAGCCGCAGGAACTGCTGGGCCGGGTCGACGGCCGGCGCGGCCTGGTCCTCGGTTCGTTTCGTCGCCCCGCGTCGCGCCATGATCGCCTCCACAAGCGTCCGATCTAGCGCACAGGCGTTAAAATCCCTTGCCCGCTCACGAACGGAGGAAAGGCGCCGGCTCCGGCTCCTCCCGCATGCCGAAGGATGCATCGCCGCGTTGCGCGACGCGGCGATCGAAATCCCCCTCGGCGCCGATGGTGGCGCGGCGGTAGATCAGGGCCTCGGCGATGTGGCGGCGCAGGACGCCCGTGGCGCCGTCCAGGTCGGCGATGGTGCGGGCCAGGCGCAGCGTACGGGTCCAGCCGCGCGCCGTCAGCCCGCCCGCCTGCCCGGCCCGCATCAGCAGGGCGCGGCCCGCCTCGTCCGGCGTGGCGAAGCGATCCAGCGTCTCGCCGGAGGCGCGGGCGTTCAGGCCCTGGAACGGATCCAGGCCTGCCTCGCGGACCCGGTCCGCCTGAAGGGCGCGGGCGACAGCGACGCGCGCCCGGGCCTCCGCCGTGCCCTCGGCCGGCGGCGGCAGGGCCATGTCGGCGGCGGTGACCGGCGGCGTCTCCACGGTCAGATCGATGCGGTCGAACATCGGGCCGGAGACGCGGTTCTGGTAATCCCGCTGGCAGCGCGGAGCCTTGCCGCACGCCCCTCGCCCCGCGCCGCCCAGGCCGCAACGACAGGGATTCATCGCCGCCACCAGCTGGAACCGCGCGGGGTAGCGGACGTGGGCGTTGGCGCGGGCGACGACGATTTCGCCCGTTTCCAGCGGCGCGCGCAGGGAATCCAGCGCCTGGGCGGAGTACTCCGGCAGTTCGTCGAGGAACAGCACGCCGTTGTGCGCCAGGGACGCCTCGCCCGGCTTGGCGCGCAGGCCGCCGCCGGTCAGGGCGGCCATGGAGGCGGAGTGGTGGGGGCTGCGGAACGGCCGGTCGCGAGTCAGGGCGCCGCGCTCGATCAGGCCGGCGACCGACCAGACCATGGAGGTCTCCAGCAACTCCTGCGACGTCAGCGGCGGCAGGAGACCCGGCAGGCGCTGAGCCATCATCGACTTGCCCGAACCCGGCGGGCCGATGAACAAGAGGTTGTGGCCCCCGGCCGCCGCGATCTCCAGCGCCCGCTTGGCGCTTTCCTGGCCCTTGACCTCGCGAAGGTCCGGGACCGTCGCGCCCTGGGCCAGCGGCCCGGGCTCGGGCGCGCGCAAGACCTGCGTGCCCTTGAAGTGATTGACCAGGCCGATCAGCGAGCGCGGGGCCAGAATGCGCGCGCCGCCGGCCCAGGCGGCCTCGGGCCCCGTCGCCTCGGGACAGATCAGGCCCAGCCCCATGGCGTCGGCGGCGACGGCGGCCGGCAGGGCGCCGCCGACCCGTGCGATCTGCCCGTCCAGCCCCAGCTCGCCGATGGCGGCCCAGCCGTCCAGGGCGTCCGGCGCGATCACCCCCATGGCCGCCATCAGGGCCAGAGCCAGCGGCAGGTCGAAGTGACTGCCCTCCTTGGGCAGGTCCGCCGGCGCCAGGTTGGCGATAATTCGCTTGGCCGGAAGGGCCAGGCCGATCCCGGCGAAGGCGCCGCGCACCCGTTCGCGGCTCTCGGCCACCGCCTTGTCAGGCAGGCCGACGATGTTGAACACCGTCGGTCCGTCGTTGCCGACCAGCTGGACCTCCACGTCGACACGCCGGGCCTCGACCCCGTCGAAAGCGACCGTGACCACCCTTGCAACCATGAATGCCTCCGCCCGCAATTATGGGAACAAATCACGAACCGCGTGCGGCGGCAAGAGGCGTCAGGGGAGGTCGGCCTCCGGAGCCAGGGTGTGGACCACCTCGCCTTCGGCGTTGAGGAACTCAATCGCGCCGTAGCCTTCCTCGGTCACGGTCAGACGGAGGCGCGTCCGGTCGGACTTGTCGTTCAGGGCGATGGCCGGCGCGCCGTCCGCCGCCACAGTCATCCGGATGCGCGTCGGCGTTTCCACGCCCGGAACCAGCCGGTCGCCCAGCGCGGTTTCGCGGATCAGCGGCGGCGCCTGATTGATCGAGAAGCTGACCGCGCCGTCGGGCGCCACGCGCCAGCCGATGGCGTCCATCGCCGGATGGTTCAGCGCCAGCACGGCCATGCCGCCGTCCACGTCGCCGACGCCGAAGCCGCCGCGCTCGCTGCCGTTCTCGTCATAGAGGATCAGGCCGGAGACGTTGAAGGCGCGCTTGTACTGGATGCCGTCGATGATCGGCGCCGGCGTCTTGCCCGACAGGGTCATGCGGATTACGCCGTTCTCGTCGACGATGTCGATGCGGCGGGCGGTGATGCGGTCGTGATCCGGCGCGGCGACGCGGGTCTCGGGCGTGCGGGTTTCGATGATCCGCTCCAGGGTCTCGACGGACGGACGACGCGGCGCCTCCTGCGCCACGGCGGACGAGGCGGCGAACGCCAGGCCCAGGACGGCCGACGTCAGATGAAGCGGTCTCATGGATTCCCCCTTGTGGCCGCGCCGTCAGTTCGCGGCGCGTTTCTTTTCGATCACGTCCCACATCGCCGCCGTGGCGTCGACGCCGGTGAAGGCCTTCAGCTGCTGGGCGCCGGTGGGGGAGGTGACGTTGATCTCGGTCAGCCAGTCGCCGATCACGTCGATGCCGACGAAGATCAGGCCGCGTTCCTTCAGCGTCGGGCCGATCGCCTTGCATATCTCCAGGTCGCGCGGCGTCAGTTCGACCGGCGCGGCGGTGCCGCCCACGCGCAAGTTGGAGCGGACCTGGTCCTTGGCCGGGATGCGGTTGATGGCGCCGACCGGCTCGCCGTCGACCAGGAGAATGCGCTTGTCCCCGGCGGAGACGGCGGGCAGGAATTTCTGGATCACCAGCGGATCGCGGCTGCCCGTGGCGTGGATCTCGATCAACGCCTCCAGGTTCGGGTCGCCCGCCTTCAGCCGCACCACGCCCGAACCGGCCGCGCCGTGCAGGGGCTTCAGCACCACGTCGCCGTGTTTCTCATGGAAGGCGACCAGGGCCACCGGGTCGGACGAGACCAGCGTCGGCGGCGTCAGATCGCGGAAGCGGGTGACCAGCAGCTTCTCCGGCGCGGAACGGACCTCGCCAGGATCGTTGACCACCAGGGTTCGGGGGTGGACCGTCTCCAAGAGATAGGTTGCGGTGACATAGGCCATATCGAACGGCGGGTCCTGGCGCATCAGGATCACGTCCACGTCGCGGCCCAGGTCCAGCCTTTCCCAGTCGCCGAGGCTCACGTGATCGCCGACGGTCTGGCGCAGGATCACCGACCGCGCGCGGCAGTAGAGGCGGCCCTCCTCCAGCGCCAGGGTGCGGAAGTCATAGACCCACAGGCGATGCCCCCGCTCCTGGCCGGTCATGGCCATCAGGAAGGTGGTGTCTGAGGCGATGTTGACGGCCTCGATCGGGTCCATCTGGATGGCGACCTTCAGCATCGCGGGTCCTTCCTTTGTGGGCCTATCGCGCTTCGCGCTGCTTGAGGCCTGTTTGTTGGCCTGTCGCGCTTCGCGCTGCTTGAGGCCGGGGCAATACGGAATGGTGGCGCGGCTAAGCTGGCGCAACCCCTCCCCGCCGCTCAGCGGAACAGTCAGTCGAGCGGGCGCGCTTCCTCGGGCAGCATTACCGGCACGCCCTCGCGGATCGGATAGGCCAGCTTGGCGCCGGCGGAGATCAGTTCGCCGGCCTCGCGATCATACGTCAGGCGGCCGCGCGTGACCGGACAGACCAGCACCTCCAGCAGGCGCGGATCGACCGAGACGGGGGTGTTGAAGGCGTCGCTCATTCTTTTGGGCCTATCGCGCATCGCGCTGCTTGAGGCCGGGTTGTAGGCCAGCGTCAGGCGGCGCGCCAAGTCTAAGGAAGAGGAGGCGTTACTGCATCGAATGCGGCGGACTGTCCTCGCCGCCGTCGGCGGCGTCGATGCGCATCAGGGCGGTCAAGGCGTCGGCACGGTCCATCAGCGTCATGCATTCCAGCAGCGCCTGCTTCTCCGGCGGATCAAACGGCAGGGCCATGGACAGGCTGTTGACCAGGGCCTCCATCGGCGCGGACTCGGCGGTTTCCCAGTCGATGTCCAGCGACCGGTTGGCCAGATAGCCGCGCAGGGCGTCGAGGAAGGCGTGGCGATCGAAGTCCGGCGCTTCGCCGGGCGCGGTCAGGTCGGCGGCGTAATCGTCGAACCGGGCGCGGACCTGGCGGTAGGGGGTCTTGACCGGCAGCTCCGTGGCGATGCGGAACCGCGACACGCCGGTCAGGGTGATCAGATAGCGCCCGTCCGAGGTTTCGGCGAAGCTGGTGATCCGCCCGGCGCAACCGACGTGCGAGAGGCCCGGCAGGGTCGGCGACCCGCCCAAAGGCTGGACCATGCCGATGATCCGGTCGCCGGCCATGGCGTCGTCGATCATGTTCAGATAGCGCGGCTCGAAGATGTTCAGCGGCAGCTGGCCGCGCGGCAGGACCACCGCCCCGGCCAGCGGAAAGACGGGGATCACCTGCGGCAGGTCCAGCGCCCGAACGTAGCCCTGCGGCATCGTTGATCCTTCTTTCTGGCCTACCGCGCTTGGCGCTGCTCTAGACCGGTTAGGAGAACAGGATGGACGACAGCCGGCGTCGTCCGTCCCTGGCGACGTCCGAACTGAGCCCGGCCGCCTCGAAGATTGTCAGCAGCTGCTTGCGCGCCGCCTGGTCGTTCCATTCGCGGTCGGCCTGGACGATGTGCAGCAGGTTGTCGACGGCGCCCTTGAAGTCGCCGGCCGCGCTCTGAGCCTCGGCCAGGTCGAAGCGGGCCTGGTGATCGTTCGGATCGGCCGCGACCTTGGCTTGCAGCTCCGCCGCGGCGCCGGAGGGCGCCTTGGCCGCCAGGGCCAGCTGGGCGCGTACGCTCTGAACCGCGGGATCCTTCGAATCCTGAGGCGCCATGGCGATGGTCTGCAGGGCCTGTTCGCGGTCGCCGCCCGCCAGATAGACCCGCGCCATGCCGGCGATGGCCTTCTCGTTGTCCGGCTCGATCGACAACACGTGGGCGAAGGCCTGGGCCGCGCCGCCGAAGTCGTTGAGACTCAGCGATTCCTCGCCCAGCTCCAGCAGCTGCGCGGTCTCGGTGGACCCGCCCTGACCGCCCGTCAGCTTGTCGATGAAGGCCTTGATCTGGCTGTCGGGAATGGCGCCCTGGAAACCGTCAACCGGCTGGCCGTTGACGAAGGCGTAGACCGTCGGGATCGACTGCACCCGCAACTGGCCCGCATAGGCGGGGTTCTTGTCCACGTCGATCTTGACCATCTTCACCGCCCCCTTGGCGGCGCGCACGGCCTTCTCCAGCGCCGGTCCCAAGGTCCGGCACGGGCCGCACCAGGTGGCCCAGAAGTCGACGATCACCGGTTGCAGCTTCGACGCCTCGATCACGTCGGTCATGAAGGCGGCGTCGGAGCCTTCCTTGATCAGGTCGTCGGAGAGGCTGGGGTCGGCGAAGGTCATGGTCGGGTCCGTGTGGGGCTCGATGAGGCGTAACGGCCCAAATGGCGTCGGGATGCGCCGGCATCAAGCATTGAGTCGAATGAACGCCTATGTCGGCGTCGGACGGAGCGGATGCGGACTGCCCCCGCCGGAGACAGAACCTCCGGATTGGGGATCGCACTAGGCCGGACGGCGACGCGCGCGGACCGCTAAGTTCCCGCAGGCGGCGGGACGCGGACATGGGCGGTTCAGTTGGATGTCATCCCCCTCGGCGCTCGGCGTGGATTCTTTCCGCTCCGGCGGCGTCTGGGTTCGGCGCCTCGCTCGCACCCGCCTCGGAGGCAGGCACGTACTCCAGAATGTCGGCGGGCGAGCAGTTCAAGTATCGACAGATGGCGTCGAGAGTGGCCAACCGCACGCCGCGCACCTTGGCGGACTTAAGCAGGGACAGATTGGTCTCTGAGATTCCGATGGCGCGCGCGAGGGCCTTTGAACGCACTTTTCGCCGGGCCATGACCACATCGAGACGAACAATGATGGGCATCAGACGAACCGCGACGCGTCGTCATGGACTTCGGCCGCCCACGCCATCACCCGGGCGACGACGAACAGGATCAGGCCCAGACCCAGAGCCTTAAGGCTATCGATCCTTAGCCAGCCGTCATCGTCGAACCCTGCAAGCGTCACCACCACATGACCCAAGGTCGGAGCCGCCGCATAGGCGATCAGCCAGAGGGCGATCGTCCTCATGCAGCGGGCGTTCTCGGCCGCAAGAACGACACCCTGGCCGTAGAGACCGAACAATCGCCTGAGTTGCCACAGCACCGCCAGGGCCGGCGTCATCATCACGGTGGCGGAGGTCGCGAGCGCCAGCTTTTGAATGCCCGGAAGGCTTCCCACCGTCGTCCAGCCGGGATGCAGCGGCGGAGCTTCCGCCTCGATGAAAATCTGCATGCCGCCCGGCCAGACCTGCAGGCGGGTTCCAGCGTAGGCGAGAACGGCGATGACCGCGAGGGCGAGCAGCAAGGCCGCCGCGCCGAACAGGGCGGCGAACAGCCACTCCAGCGGCCGACTGAGTCGCCGGATGCGGGCGAACGCAAGAGGCTCGGTCGGAGCAGGCGGCGGATAGTCGATGATCAGAGCCATGTCGCCTTCGCAGAACATCTGTTTGACAGAAATATTTTTATGTATTTCGATATGCATTCCAGGGCAATCGAGGATACGCCATGTCGCGCTCAATCCCATCCATACTCGCCGGCATCGCTGTTCTCGCCTTGCCCGGCTGCGCGACCCCGACAACCCGGCACCCGACCGTCCCGGCCGACCTCGGCGTCCAGGCGGCGACTTCGGACATGGAGGCCAGCCTGGCGCGGACGGGCATCGTGACGTTCCAGCGCACAGCCTTCGCGCGGTGGACGGGCGGACGCGGCGCCTTCATCGACCGCAATGATCCGCGCACGAGCGCCGTGCCGAAGGGTGACGAAGAGGCCGTCATCTATGCCTATGCCCTTGACCATCCCTTGTTCGGCCGGGTGCTGATCGACAGCGGGGTTTCGACCGATCTCGACAGCCGACTGAACGCCATCATGCGACGCGGCGTCCAAGACCTCGGCGTCCGGACCGAGCAGACGACAGAGCAATGGCTGGCCGGACAAGTCGCCCCCCGCGCGGTGTTCGTCACCCACCTTCATTTCGATCACATCGGCGGCCTGATCGATCTGCCCGTGACAACGCCTGTCTATGTCGGCCGGGGCGAGGCGCAGGAACGCAGCCGGATCAATCTGTTGCTGGGCAGCCCTGCCGACGCCATCCTCAGAGGATATGGCCCCTTGCGCGAATGGGCCTTCCAACCCGATCCCGACGGCGCCTTTGAAGGCGTCCTGAACGTGTTCGGCGACGGTTCGGTCTGGGCCATCCATGTTCCAGGGCATTCCGCAGGCTCAACCGCCTATTTGATCAACGCCGTCGACGGGGCAAAGCTGGTGGTCGGCGATGCCGTCAGCACCCGCCTGGGCTGGGAGGCGGGAATGCCCCAGCCTGTTCCCGCCGCCGCCCGGCAGGCCGCGGAGCGCTCTTCGGATCGTCTTAGACGCTTCGCGGCCGCCCATCCCGCGGTCGAGGTCTTCCTTGGACATCAATCGCGAACGGGGCAGCCGGACGCGGAGTAGATCGGTCATGCCCGACGTCGATCGCGCTTTGCGGTGAAGGAGCCGCGCGGGGTGTCTATGGGGGCTAGAGAGGCTGGGAAAGCCCAGTCGGGGCCAAATCTTCGCCTCACCTCTCCGGCGCCTCGAAATCCACCACCAGCGGGTCCCGCCCCAGCAGGACCAGCACACGCCGGAACGCCGTCTGGTCCAGCGCCGTGGTGGCCGTATTGGTCAGGGGGTGGAAGTTGATGATGTCCGCTTCCCACAGGCGACGGTCCAGGACGAAGCCGACGCGACGGTCGAGGTCGTTGATGAGGCCCAGCGCCGTGACCGAGCCAGGGCGGACCCCCAGCGTTTCCCACATCAGGACTTCATTGCCGAACGACAGGCGGTCCGAGCCGATGAGCGACGGCGCGCGCTTCAGGTCGATGACCGTGTCCTGGCGGGCCGAGATGAGCCACAGCCGGCCCTTCTTGTCCTTGAGGAAGAGGTTCTTGGTGTGGGCGCCGGGCATGGCGGCCTTCAACTCCAGCCCTTCCTCGACGCGGAAGACGGCCGGATGGTCGTGGGTGAGGTGGTCGATCCCGTGCTCGGCCATCCAGTCCAGAAGCCGGTCTCGGTCGAAGGCAGGTTGAGCGGTCATGTGCGTCGCGATACTGAGGTTTCATGGTCGATACCGTGCAGACGCGCCCGCTGGAACTGGAATGCTATCCGATGACGCCCCGGCCGCCGGACCTGGTGCCCGGCCGGCAGTCGCGCAACTGGATGGACGCCTTCGCCAGCCGTCACCCCTACCGCTGCCTGCCGCTGAACATGGCGAACACGACGGGGTGGGAGATCCTGTGCCCGTTCGGCTTCGCGGCCGAATGGAACGGCGGGCCGTCGCAGGCCGACATCGTCATCATGCCGGACCGGCCGCAGCATGACATGAAGCATTTCGTCACCTCGCACTTCTCGCGCGGGGTGCTGACCATGCATCCGCAGTATCTGTTCCGCACGCCGCCGGGCTGGGGGATGATGTGCTCGGGCTCGCCCAACCATGTGAAGGACGGCATCCAGCCGCTGGTCGGCCTGATCGAGACCGACTGGCTGCCCTTCCCCTTCACCATGAACTGGATCTTCACGCGGCCGGGCCGGGTGCGGTTCGAAAAGGGCGAGCCCTTCTGCTTCATCAATCTGATCGAGCACAAGAAGGTCGAGCAGTTCCAGCCGGTGATCCGGACGCTGGAATCCAATCCGGTGATGCATGGCCAGTTCGAGGCGTGGAACCGGGCGCGCACCGACTTCAACCAGCGCCTGGCGGGCGGCGACCCAGACGCGGCCAAGGAGGCGTGGCAGCGCTACTATTTCAAGGGCGAGATTCCCGAGGATCTGGGGACCGCCCCGCCCAGCCACATCAACAAGCGCCGGCTGAAGACGCCGCGCGTGGGCTGACGCCCACGCGCTTGCTTTCTTGGCCTATCGCGCTTCGCGCTGCTTGAGCCCGTCACATTGGCCTATCGCGCCTAGCGCTGCTTGAGGCCGTCACATTGGCCTATCGCGCCGAGCGCTGCTTGAGGCTGTGGCCGATCAGGATGTCGGACGGGCGACGCGACTGCCGAGGTTCTGGATCACTTCGCGGGCGTCGAAGGCGTTGGGGTCGCCGGCCGGCTTGGGTCCGCGTCCCATGACGATCTCGGCGGTGGCCTCGTAGCGGTCGACCTGGCGAACGTCGAAGTCATTGGCGCCCCAGCTGTCCCACGGGCTCCAGAAGCCGCCACGATAGTACCGCCACGACGGGCCCCAATACGGGCCGTAGAAGCTGTTGTACCGCGAGTAGAAGGGATCCGGCGTGCCGACGAAGCGGGTGTCGCGGTCGGTGGCGCGGTTCACCGTGGCGAACCAGTCATAGCCGTTCTCGACCGTCAGTTCGGCCGAGCGCAGCAGCAGCGACATCTCGACCTGCTCGCGCGAGGTCAGGGAATTGCCGGAAAAGGTGACACGGAAGCGGTCGTTCTCCAGCCGTTGTTCGGCGTAGCCGCCGCGTTGGCCGTTATAGCCCGCCGGCTGATACGGCGTGGCCGTGGCGCAGGCGGCAAGCGTCAGCCCGGCGATCGCGGTTATCGCCAAGGTCTTGAAAGTCGGGGTTTTCATAAGGAACTCCTTGATCGTTCCATCAAAAGCGCTTGGCTGCTGAACGACGCATGAACGGCCCCGTTCCACGGTGTCGCATCTTGTCGGTCAAGCTGGGCCGTATCAAGTGCG
Source organism: Pseudomonadota bacterium (assembly GCA_023451375.1). GTDB lineage: Bacteria > Pseudomonadota > Alphaproteobacteria > Caulobacterales > Caulobacteraceae > Brevundimonas. The sequence goes on along the minus strand of JAEXZS010000078.1, from coordinate 52,691 downwards.
GGCGACGATCAGCACGGCGGCCGTCAGCAGCAGCAGGCCCACGAAGACGCCGAAGCCGCGTCGGAACCGCGGTTGCTGCATGCGCCGGGACAGGGCGGCGCCGGACAGGGCGTAAGCGCTCATCGACAGCATGTCCATGCCGATGACGGCGGCGGCGAACAGGACCAGCTGCGGGACGACGGGTCGGTCCACGTCGAGGAAGGGCGGCAGGACGGCGGTGAAGAAGAGGATGGCCTTGGGATTGGCGATCTGCACGGCGAAGCCGTCGATGAAGGCGCTGCGGCCGCGCCGGACGAGGATCCTGTCCGGCTCCGCGGCGGTTCGAAAGGCGCCCTTCAGGGCCTTCAGCCCCAGCCAGGCGACATAGAGGGCGCCCAGAACGGCGATGAGCCGGAACGCCTCCGGGAAGGCCTTGACCAGAGCGCCGAGCCCGAGCGCCGCCGCGCCGAACCAGACCAGGGTGGCGCTGTTCATGCCGACGACGCCGACCAGGGCGGAGGCGCGGCCCTTCTCCACGCCGGTGGCCACGGCGAACAGATTGGCCGGACCGGGCGTGACCGCCATCACGGCCATGACGCCTAGGAAGGTGGAATAGAGGTGCGGATCGACGGGCAAGGCGGACATGAGGCGGCGATGTCGGCCGCGCCGCGTCGTCCGTCAAGCGCGGTTCGCCAGCCGGATCAGGCGCCCGGCGGTTCCGGGGGTTCCGGCGGCGGCGGCGCCTCGGGCGTCTCGATCTCCTCGACGGCATGGCTGGCCTCGTCGAGGGCGTACTGGGCGATCAGGCCGTAGGTCTCGATCTGCTCCGGGTCCGGGTTGGCCCAGGCGCTGTTGCGCATGACGCCCGTTCCGGCCGCCATGCCGTCCTCCATCGCCTGCTGGACCGCCGGGTCGTTCAGGGCGTCGGCGACCACGGCGTCGACGTCGATGCCCTTCAGCGCCTCGGCGGCGGCGGCGGAAGCCTGGCGCGTGGCCTCGGCGGTGAAGGCGGCGATGTCGGGCGCGTATTCTCCCCACAGGGCGGAGATGCGGGCGCTCTTCTCGCTGTCGGACAGGGCGCCGTCCTTGGATATGGCCTCGGCGCGTTCGCCGAAGGTCTCCATCCGGGCTTCGAAGGTCTTGGACGCCTCCTCCAGCCGCGCCTCGGCGGAGCCGGGACGGGGCTGCGCCTCCTGCGCCAGGGCGGAGGACAAGGGCAGAAGGGCCAAGGCGGAGGCCAGGCTGAGCGCGCGGATCATGGGAAGGCTCCCGTGGATGACCCGCGCAGACTCCGCCCAAGGCCGCCCGGCCTCAAGTGAAATCGCGGTAAGGCGGCCTTACTGCGGCTGGGCCGGCGTCTCCGGAGCGGCGGCCGGGGCGTTGGCGGCGGCCTCGATCTGGGCGCGCGCCATCGCGGGGATGCCCTTGATCTGCTGGGCGGCGGTGGCGATCTGCGCCGAGGCGTCCTGGCCCGAGGCCGCCGTGCGCGCCGTCGCGAAGGTCTGGAACTCGGTCGCGAAAGCGTCGACGTCCGGCTGGTAGCGGGCCTGGATGGCGTCCAGGTCGGTCTTGGCCTGGGCCTTGTCGGCCTGAGCGGCGGCGGTCTGCATTTCCGTCGCCATCGCCTCCATGCGCTGGCCGAAGGCCTCGCCCTTGGCCTCGAACGCGGCTTCCTCGGGGGTCGGCGCCTCGGGCGCGGCGGCGGGCGCCTGGGCCGGGGCGGCCTGGGCGGGGGGCGCGGCCTCCTGGGCGAGGGCGGGGGCGGCGATCGCCAGGGCGGCGACGGCCGTCAGCGAGGTCAGAAGACGCATGGAAGAAGCTCCGATGAAGAGGCCGCCACCCTGACGAGGAATCCGGATGGCGGCAAGCGGGGCCTTAGCTCTCGCGTGCGTCGCGCTTGGCCAGGACGCGCAGGCGAAGCGCGTTCAGCTTGATGAAGCCGGCGGCGTCCTTGTGATCGTAAGCCTGGACGCCCTCCTCGAAGGTCACCAAGTCCTGGTCGTAGAGGCTGTAGGGGCTCTCGCGGCCGATGACGGTCGTATTGCCCTTGTAGAGCTTTACCCGGACCGTCCCCGTGACCTTCTCCTGGCTCTTGTCCACGGCGGCCTGCAGCATCTCGCGCTCGGGCGAGAACCAGAAGCCGTTGTAGACCAGGTGGGCGTATTTCACCGCCAGCTCGTCCTTCAGGTGCATGGCGCCGCGGTCCAGGGTGATGGATTCGATGCCGCGGTGGGCGGCCAGCAGGATCGTCCCGCCGGGGGTCTCGTAGACGCCGCGCGACTTCATGCCGACGAAGCGGTTCTCGACCAGGTCCAGACGACCGACGCCGTTGTCGTGACCATACTGGTTCAGGGCGGTCAACAGGGTCGCGGGGCTCATGGCCTCGCCGTTGATCGAGACGGCGTCGCCCTTTTCAAAGCCGATCTCGAGGATGGTCGGCGTATCCGGCGCGTCTTCCGGCGCGATGGTGCGCTGGTGGACGAACTCGGGCGCCTCGACCGCCGGGTCTTCCAGCACCTTGCCCTCGGACGAGGAGTGAAGAAGGTTGGCGTCGACGGAGAAGGGGGCCTCGCCACGCTTGTCCTTGGAGATCGGGATCTGGTTCTTCTCGGCGAAGTCCAGCAGGGCCTCGCGGCTGCGGAACTCCCATTCGCGCCAGGGGGCGATGACGTGGATGTCCGGGTTCAGGGCGTAGTAGCCCAGCTCGAACCGGACCTGGTCGTTGCCCTTGCCGGTCGCGCCGTGACAGACGGCGTCGGCGCCGACCTGGCGGGCGATCTCGATCTGGCGCTTGGCGATCAGCGGCCGGGCGATGGAGGTGCCCAGCAGGTACTGGCCTTCGTACAGGGCGTTGGCGCGGAACATCGGGAAGACGAAGTCGCGCACGAACTCCTCGCGCAGGTCGTCGATGAAGATGTTCTCGGGCTTGATGCCCAGCTTCAGCGCCTTCTCGCGCGCCGGGCCCAGTTCTTCACCCTGCCCCAGGTCGGCGGTGAAGGTCACGACCTCCGCACCGTATTCGGTCTGCAGCCATTTCAGGATGATCGAGGTGTCCAGCCCGCCGGAATAGGCGAGGACGACTTTCTTGGGCTTGGCGGCCTCGGTCATGGCGGATCTTTCAGCGACGTTCGGGGAGATTGAGCGCGCGCATAAGACCCATGGACGCGCGATGCAACCTTGTCGTCAGCCTCTTCGTCATCCTCCGGCAAAGCCGCGTAGCGGCGCGGACCGGGGGACCCAGCGGCGCCGAAGGCGAAATGGGGCCGACGCTCCAAGGGCCGGGTGCGCGACAGGTTCGCGCTCCCGCGCGCCGCTGGGTCCCCCGGTCCCGCTTCGCGGGCCGGAGGATGACGAAAATCAGGTCAGCCCAGGGCGGCCATCAGTTCGGGGACGGCGGTCTTGTAGTCGGCGACCAGACCGTAGTCGGCGACCTGGAAGATCGGGGCGTCCGGGTCCTTGTTGATGGCGACGATAGTCTTGGAATCCTTCATCCCCGCCAGGTGCTGGATGGCGCCCGAGATGCCGATGGCGATGTAGATCTGCGGGGCCACGACCTTGCCGGTCTGGCCGACCTGATAGTCGTTGGGGGCGTAGCCGGCGTCCACGGCGGCGCGCGAGGCGCCGATGGCGGCGCCCAGCTTGTCGGCCAAGGGCTCCATCACGGCGTGGAACTCGTCGGCCGAACCCAGGGCGCGGCCGCCGGAGACGATGATCTTGGCGGCGCCCAGCTCCGGGCGGTCGGACTTGACCTTCTCTTCCGAGATGAAGGCGGACTTCGGCGCCTCTCCGGCCGTGACCGTCTCGATGGCGGCAGAGCCGCCCTCGCCCGCCGCGGCGAAGGCCGTCGGACGGACGGTGATGACCTTCTTGGCGTCTGAGGACTGGATCGTCTCCAGCGCGTTGCCGGCGTAGATCGGACGCACGAAACTATCAGACGAAAGGACCTCGACGATGTCGGAGATCGGGGCGACGTCCAGCTTGGCGGCGATGCGCGGGGCGATGTTCTTGCCGTCGGTGTTGGCCGGGGTCAGGATGGCGTCGTAGTTCGCGGCCAGCGGCAGGACGGTGGCCTCGACCGCCTCGGCCAGGCCGTGGGCCACGGCGTCGCCGTCGGCCAGAAGCACCTTGCGGACGCCGTCGATCCTGGCGGCCGCCTCGGCGACGCCCTGGGCGTCCTTGCCGAGCACCAGCAGGTCGACGTCGGACGACAGGGCCAGGGCGGCGGTCACGGTCTTGTGGGTGGTGTCGCGGACGGCCGAGCCGTCGTGATCGGCAATGACGAGGACGGCCATTTACAGGGCTCCCGCGGACTTGAGGGTTTCGACCAGTTGGGCGGCGCTGTCGACCTTGACGCCGGCGGCGCGCTTGGGCGGCTCGGTGACCTTCAGCACCTTCAGGCGATCAGCGACGTCCACGCCGTAGTCGGCGACCGTCTTCATGGCGATCTCCTTCTTCTTGGCCTTCATGATGTTGGGCAGGGAGGCGTAGCGCGGCGTGTTCAGGCGCAGGTCCACGGTGACCACCGCCGGCAGCTGGGCCGCCACGGTCTGCAGGCCGCCGTCGACCTCGCGCGTCACGGTCGCCTTGCCGTCGGCGATCTCGAGCTTGCCGGCGAAGGTCGCCTGGGGCCAGTCCAGCAGGGCGGCCAGCATCTGGCCGACCGCATTGTTGTCGCCGTCGATGGACTGTTTGCCCATCAGCACCAGGTCGGGCTTCTCCTCCTCGACCACCGCCTTCAGCAGCTTGGCGACGGCCAGCGGCTCAAGGTCGGCGTCGGCCTGGATCAGGATGCCGCGATCGGCGCCCATGGCCAGGGCGGTGCGGATCGTCTCCTGCGCCTGGGTCACGCCGATGGAGACCACGACGATTTCCGAGGCCGTGCCGGCGGCGTGATGCTCCTTGCCTTCCTTCAGACGAACGGCCTCTTCGACGGCGATCTCGTCGAAGGGATTCATGCTCATCTTGACGTTGGCCAGATCAACGCCGGTCTGGTCCGCCTTGACGCGAGCCTTGACGTTGGAGTCGATCACCCGTTTGACGGGGACGAGAACCTTCATGGGTCTATCCGTGAAATCGCCTGAATGTGGGGGCAGGACATGGAGCGGTCGAGAAGGCCTGTCAACGTAACGCGGCGTCAGGTTTCCTGGCCGAAGCGACCCTAACGGACCAAGAGATGAAGCGTTTCCTGAGCTTTCCGCGCCTGAGCATGATCTTCCTGGGCGTGTTCGGCGTGATGCTGGCGGGCATCTTCGTGCTGCAGACCGTCTGGGTCAGCCCGGGCGAGCGCTGCGAGGCGCGCGGCGACTGGTACGACATCGAGACGCGCACCTGCGCCACGCCGATCTACATCCCCGACATCACCGGCCGCCCGGCGGGGGTCACCCGCGCCGACGCCTCTGACGCCAAGAACCGCGAACTGGTCCAGCTGGAGGCCCAGGCGGCCGAGCAGCGCCGCGCGGTCGACGCCGCCGTGGCGCGGCAGCGGCAGGAGCTGAAGGCGCGCGAGGGGCTCTAGGCCGCGCAGGCCTCGAAGCCGCGACGCAGGTCCGCCTCGTCCAGGTCGCGGCCGATGAAGACGGCGCGGCTCCAGCGGCGTTCGGCCGCGCCCCACGGCTTCTGAAGGTCGCCTTCCAGAATCATGTGCACGGCCTGGAAGACCAGGCGGCGGTCCTCGCCCTTCACGTCGATGATGCCCTTGGCGCGCAGGATGTTCTGGCCCTGGTTGGCCAGCAGCATGTCCAGCCACTGGGTGAACTTCTGGCCGTCGATGGGGCGGTCCAGCGACAGGGTGACGCCCTTGATGTCGTCCTGGTGGGCGTGCCCCCTCGCGCCGTGAGAATGCGGACCATGGTCGTGGTGAGCGTGGCCGTGATCATGATGACCGTGATCGTGATCGTGGTCGTGGCCGCAGTGGTCGTCGTGGACGTGGCCCTCGGCGCCGTGGGGCGGGTTCACGAAGTCCGGCTTGACCTCCAGAATGCGGTCCAGGTCGAAGGCGTGCACGCCCAGCACCTGGTCCAGCGGCACGTTGGAGCGTTCCGCGCGGACGATCGGCGCCAAGGGGTTGAGCGCGCGCAGACGCGCCTCGACCGCGTCAAGTTCCTCCGCCGTGGCCAGGTCGACCTTGTTCAGGATGATGCGGTCGGCGAAGGCGACCTGCTCGCGCGCCTCCTTCGAATCGTCCAGCCGGGCCATGACGTGCTTGGCGTCGACCAGGGTCGTGACGCTGTCCAGCTGGGTCTTGGCCTTGACGTCCTCGTCGACGAAGAAGGTCTGGGCCACCGGGCCGGGATCGGCCAGGCCCGTGGTCTCGACGATGATGGCGTCGAAGGCGGGCTTGCCGGGACGCTGGCGCTTCATCAGGCCCGAGACCACCCGGATCAGATCGCCGCGCACGGTGCAGCAGACGCAGCCGTTGTTCATCTCGAACACGTCCTCGTCGGCGCCGACGACCAGGTCGTTGTCGATGCCGATTTCGCCGAACTCGTTGACGATCACGGCGTAGCGCTTGCCGTGGTCCTCGGTGAGGATGCGGTTCAGCAGCGTCGTCTTGCCGGCGCCGAGATAGCCGGTCAGGACGGTGACGGGGGTCTTTTCCATGGGAGGGCCTTTCTAGAGCCTGATCGGCTGAGGTGGAATCGCTTCGCGATTCCGCTGATGCCGTGAATCAGGCTCCAGCTTATCCCGGAGCGAAATCTGAGCCGAGTTGGACTGCGTCCAAACCCGACCGATTTCGCTCCGGGGCCGTCATCTAGGCGCCCGGCGGTTCCGAGGGAAGGGTCAGCGCTTGCGAAGACGCCGGGCGTTGGCTGTGGCGGCGGCGTGGATCGGCGCGACGGCGGCGGCCTGGGCGCGGGTCAGGTCGGCGCCCAGCGACAGCCACTGGGCGTTGGCCCGGCCCCACCAGCCCAAGGCGTAACGCATCTGTGCGCCGGCCGCCTCGACCGGGCTGCCCGCCGCCAGCATGTCGGCGGCGGCCCGGGCGACGTGATCGCCCTCGGCCAGGGCGGCCCGGGTCAGCCGCCGGCCGGCGACGCCCGCATGACCGGCCAGTGCGCCGGCGGAGGCGGCCATGGCCTCGGCCTTTTCCGTGCCCATCAGCGACATTTCGACCATGTCGACGCCCAGCGGATCGGCCAGGCCGTTCGCCATCATCGCCGTGCGCGCCGCGATGACCTGGGCCGAAGCGGTCAGAAGCTCCGCCTGCACTTCGGCCGCGCGAACGGCGCTGGAGCGGCGGCGGGTCAGGGCCGTTGCTCGGTCGCGAAGTCGGCGACGTCCTTCAGCAGGGCCGGGACCGCCGCGTCGATGATGCGCTGGCCCTTCTCCGGGCTGGCCTGGGCGGGATCGGAACCGATGCGGCCGTCGGGGAAGCGGGCGCGATAGTCCAGGGCGTCCCGGATCGGCCCGTTCGGCGCGATCCGGGGCGAATAGTCGGCCGTCTTGATCCGGTCGGGATAGGCGGCCTGGGTCACGGCGATCTCGGACGGGGTGGCGTGGGAGCCGTGGCCGGTCGGGAAGATCGAACTGCACAGGCCGTTGACGCCCGGCAGGTCCCACCAGTTCTTCAACTTCAGCACGAAGGGCGGCTGCTCCTCCACGAAGCTCCATTCCGAATAGATCTCGGAGAAGGTCGCCTCGATGGTGGCGACGTTGCCGCCGTGGCCGTTCAGGAAATAGATGCGCTCGAACCCGTGGCGGCTCAGCGACGACACCCAGTCGGTGATCGCGGCCATGAAGGTCGAGGGGCGCAGGCTGATGGTGCCGGCGAAGGCCAGGTGGTGCTGGGCCATGCCGATGTTGAAGGTCGGGGCGACGGTCAGGCCCTCGTCCGCCTTCTCGGCCGCGTGGGCGATGATCTCGGGGCACAGCCAGTCGGTGCCCAGCAGGCCGGTGGGGCCGTGCTGCTCGTTGGAGCCGATGGGAACCACCACCGTCTTCGACAACGGCCGGCCGGCGTTCAGCCGTGCGTCGATCTCGGGCCAGGACGACAGGTGGATCAGCATGGGCAACTCCTTACGCGCGCTATCCGCCCCAAGTAGCGCGAACCGCGCCGGGGAGCATCACGAAACCTTGGGCGCATAGGCGGCGAGGAAGACCCGCGCGGCCTCCCGCGCCCGGGCGCGGCGCCGTTCCGGCGGGATCTGCGGCACGTCCAGCATGGCGCGCAGGTGGCCGTGGCCCAGGACCAGGCCGGTGAACATCTCGGCCGCCTCTTCCGGCTCCGGCACGTCCAGCCGTCCCTGGCGGGTCTGTTCGGCCAACCAGGCGGCCAGCAGGCGAACGCCGCGCCGGGGTCCGGCCTCATAGACGGCGCGGGCGATCTCGGGCGCCTCGCCCGAGACCAGGACGACGCCGCGCATGGAGCCGACCTTGTCGGGATGGCAGACCTTGTCCAGCAGCGTCAGCGCCAGGGTCTCCAGCACCGCCGCCGGTTCGCCCTCTTCCCGCAGCGGCGCCGCGATGGCGTCCGACCGCCGGTTGGCCAGGGCCTGGGCGATTTCCAGCTTGGAGGCGAAGCGGTTGTAGACCGTCTGCTTCGACACGCCGGCCAGGCGGGCGATCTCGTCCATGGTGACAGCCAGCCCCTTGTCGGCGAACAGGGTCGTGGCCGCGTCCAGGATGGCGGCGCTCTTCTTCTCGTCGACCTGTCCCTGGCGCCGCGCCATCAGTGGGCGTCGGACGGGGCGGCGTCCGCCGGGGCGCGGACGGGCTTGGCCAGCAGGGTCACGAAGGCGGCGATGGCGCAACCGATCGCCAGGAGGGCGAAGGCGTCGCCGAAGGCCAGGGTCGTCGCCTGCTTCTGCAGCAGGCCGTAGATCGCCTTCATCGCCGCCCCGGCCGGGTCGATCGAATCGGAGAAGCGCTGCGTCATGCCGGCCATCATATCCCGCATGCCCTGGCTGGACTGGTCGACGCTGCTGGTCAGCTCGCCCATGTGGATGGCGGTGTTGGTCGTCAGGCCGGTGTTGAGGATCGCCAGGCCAAAGGCCCCGCCGACGTTGCGCGACAGGTTCACCAGGCCCGAGGCGTTCTTGACCATGTGCGGCGGCAGGGTGGACATGGTCACCTGCTGCGAGGCGATCATCGCCAGCATCACGCCCACGCCGCGGAAGGCCTGGACCGAGGCGAACTGCCAGAAGCCCCATTCGTCGGTGACAAGCCGCGCCTCCCACATGCCCCAGGCGCACAGCATGAAGCCGCCGAACATCAGCACGCGGGCATCGAGCTTGCGCACAAGCCGGCCGGCGAAGGGGCCGGTGGCGAACATGGCCAGCCCCGAGACCACCATGGTCGTGCCGACCTCGGCCGAGGAGTATTCCCGCACCCGTCCCAGGAACAGCGGCAGCAGGAAGGTGCCGCCGAACAGGGCGAAGCCGACGATGAAGGTCATGACGAAGCCGACCATGAAGTTGCGGTTGGCGAAGGCGCGCAGTTCGACGATCGGCTGGCGATAGGTCAGCGAGCGCCAGATGAAGATCGGTCCGGCGACGGCGGCGACCACCGTCAGCAGCAGGATGTGGGTGTCGTCGAACCAGTCGTCCTTGGCCCCTTCCTCCAGGACGAACTGCATGCTCATCAGGAAGGCGGCCATCAGGGCCAGGCCCCACCAGTCGAACCCCTTGGCCAGCGAAGGATCGCCCTTGTCGAAGTTGCCGTACCGGCCGACCAGGAACAGCACCAGCAGGCCCGGCGCGACATTGATGAAGAACAGCCAGCGCCAGCTGAGCCACTCGGTCAGGTGGCCGCCCAGCGTCGGCCCCACGGTCGGCGCCAGGGTCACGATCAGGCCCATGACCACGCTGGCCGTCACCCGCTTGTCCGGCGGGAAGGCGGTGAAGGCCACGGCGAAGACCGTCGGGATCATGGCCCCGCCGACGAAGCCTTGCAGGGCGCGGAACAGGATCATCATCTCGATCGAAGAGGACAGGCCGGTGGCGATGCTCATCAGCACGAAACCGGCGCAGGAGGCCAGGAACAGGCGCTGCGTCCCCCACAGCCGCGACAGGAAGCCCGACAGCGGGATCATCACCACCTCGGGGATCAGATAGGCGGTCTGGATCCAGCTGATCTCGTCCGCCGAGGCGCCGACGCCGGCCTGGATCTGCGGCAGGGAGGCGGCGACGATCTGGATGTCGAGGATGGCCATGAACTGGCCCACGACCATGCCGGCGAAGCCGAGCAGCAGCATGGTCCAGTTGATCTCGGGATGGCCGGCGACCGGGCCTTTCGGCGGGGCCGCGTCGGCCACCGCGGGGCTGGCGGCGGTCACCGGCCCGCGACCTCGTTGGAGGCCATCTGGGCGCCCATGGCCGCCTCGGCGAAGCTGGCGCCCCCCTCGCTCTTCAGATCGACCTTGACCTCGACCGACAGGCCGGGGCGCAGGGCCAGGCCGCCCTCGTTGCGGGCGACGACGATGCGGACCGGGACGCGCTGGGTGATCTTGGTGAAGTTGCCGGTGGCGTTCTCGACCGGGATCAGGGCGAACTCCGAGCCGGTCGCCGGGGCGAAGCTGTCGATGCGGCCGTGGATGGCGCGACCGGGGAAGGCGTCGGCGGTGATCTCGACGTCCTGGCCCAGGCGCATTCGGTCCAGCTGCGTTTCCTTGAAGTTGGCGACCACATAGGCGTCGCTGAGCGGCACGATCGACAGCAGTTGGGCCCCGGCGTTGACGTACTGGCCGATGCGCACGCTGCGGGCGCCGACGATCCCGGACATGGGCGCGCGGATGACGGTGCGCTCCAGGGCGGTGCGGGCCTCGTCGAGGCGGGCGCGAGCCTGTTCGACGGCGGCGACGCTCTGTTCCCGGGCCGAGCCCAGAACCCCGACGGCGCGCTGTTCGGCGACCAGGGCGGCCTGGGCCTGCTGCACCGAGGCCGCGGCCGTCTGGGCCGTCGCCCGCTGGGTCTGGATGCGCTGCTGCGACACCCAGCCCTGTTCGGCCAGCTTGCCGTAGCGCTCGACCTCGGCGCGGGCCAGGTCGGCCTGCGCGCGGGCCTGGGTCAGGGCGGCGGCGCGGGCGGCGATGGTCGCCTGTTCCTGCTCGGCCTGGGCGTCGACGTTGCCGACCGCCGCCATCGCCGCCTGCAGATTGGCCTCGGCCTGCGCCAGCTGAGCCCGCTGATCGGCGTCGTCCAGCTTGACCAGCACCTGGCCGGCCTCGACCCGCTGGTTGTCCTGGACCAGCACCTCGACCACGCGGCCGGCCAGCTGGGGCGCGACATTGGTGGTGTCTGCCTGGACGAAGGCGTTGTCGGTCTTCTCGAAGCGCTGGCCGTTGATCCACCAGACGGGGCCGCCGACGATCAGCAGCAGGCCGACGACGCCGGCGACGAGCAGCGGCAGGCGCTTCTTGAGTTCAGGAGACATATGGGAGCGTCCGGGGGAGGAGGTGCGACGTTTTGAAGCGGTAAAATGGACATGCGCGTCCAGAAATCAATGGGCGACCGCAGCGGGTGAACGCGTCGCGCTCCGCCGTGTTATTTGCGCCGCATGATCCGATCCGCCGCGCCCTCCGCCCCCCTGCCATCCGACATCGACGTCGCGGTGATCGGCGCCGGCGCGGCCGGAGTCGCCGCCGCGCGCCGGCTGATGCGGTCGGAGCTCTCGGTCGTGGTGCTGGAGGCGCGCGACCGCATCGGCGGCCGGGCCCTGACCCTGCCGTTCGACGGAGAGGGCCTCGACATGGGCTGCGGCTGGCTGCACTCGGCCGAGGACAACGTGCTGGCGGCGCGGGTGGAGGCCGAGGGGCTGACGCTCGACAAGACCCCCGCGCCCTGGGAGAGCCAAGCCTTCAATCATGAGATGACGGCCGAGGAACAGGCCGATTTCCGCCAGGCCTTCGTCGACTTCGAGGACCGCGTGGCCGAGGCCGCCGGGCGCGGCGAGGACCGGCCCGCGGCCGAACTGTTCGACCCGGCCTGTCGCTGGAATCCCCGCATGGACGCCATCTCGGGCGCGCTGAACGGCGCCCGCTTCGGATCGGTGTCGACGATCGACTACGACGCCTATCGCGACACCGGCGTGAACTGGCGGGTGCGCGAGGGCTACGGCCGGCTGATCGCGCGGCTGGGGCGGGCGGTCGAACCCGTGCTGGTTGCGGATTGCGCCGTGCGCGTCATTGATCGCGGCGGCGCGCGCCTGCGGCTGGAGACCTCGCGCGGGGCGGTGGAGGCGGGCGCCGTGATCCTGACGACGCCCGTAAGCCTGATCGCGGCCGAGGCGGTGCGCATCGAGCCGCCGGTTCCGGCTCTGCTGGACGCCGCCGCCGGCGTGCCGCTGGGCCTGGCCTCCAAGGTGCACATGACGGTGACCGGCGCCGAGGATTTTCCCGCCGACAGCCAGCTGTGGACGCGGTCCGACACGCCCCAGACCGGCGGCTATCACCTGCGTCCGTTCGGCCGGGCGATGATCGAGGGCTATTTCGGCGCCGACCTGGCGTGGGGGCTGGAGGCCGAGGGCGAGGCGGCGGCGTTCGACTTCGCCGTGTCGGAACTGGTGGCGGCGCTGGGTTCGGACATGCGTCGACGGCTGGCGCCGGCGGCGGTCACCCGCTGGGGGGCCGACCCGTTCTCGCGCGGCGCCTATTCCCACGCGCTGCCGGGCCGGGCGGGCGACCGGGCGCGCCTGCGCGAGGCGGTGGAGGACCGCATCTTCCTGGCCGGGGAAGCCACCTCGCCGAACGACTACGGCACCGCCCACGGCGCCTGGGCCGAGGGGGAGCGGGCGGCCGAGGCGGTCCTGGCGGCGCTGGGCCGCCCTTCGGATCAATCGTCCCTCCGGGGCTGAGCGCAGCGGAGAGCCAAGAAACCAGGGCTAGCGTCCCGCCGCTCGACCTGTTCGACGCCGGATGCAGGCCTTCTGGGTTCCGGGTTCGTCCCGCCGACGCCCGGAAGGACGGCAGCTAGCTTTCCAGCCGCGCCCGCACCGCGCGGGCGAAGCCCGCGCCGTGGGCGGGATCGTGGGCCAGGTAGAAGTCGGGCTCGATCAGCTCGGCCTCCATCAGCAGCCATCGGCCGTCGGCGTCGCGCGCCATGTCGATGCGGGCGTAGAGCAGCGGCTCGTCGATCGCCGCCAGCACCTGCTCCGCCACCGCCATTGCTGCGACCGGCGGCTCCACGGCCTGATACTGGCCGCCGAACTGCACCTGGATGCGGAAATCCCCCCCGACCGGCCGCTTGTTGACGGCGTGGCTGAAGCGGCCGCCGAAGAACAGCAGCGAGGTCTCGCCCTCGCTCTCGATGGTGGGCAGATAGGGCTGGATCATCGCCGCGCCGACGGGCGGATCGTCCATGGCCTCGCCGGGCGTCAGGCGCAGCGTCCGCCAGGCCCCGCCGGAGACGGTCGGCTTGACCACCAGGCGTTCGGTTCCGAGCTCGCCGAAGGCGGCGTCCACCCTTCCTTGCGTCGCCTGCTCGACCCAGACCGTCGGCGGGATGGCCACGCCCCGCCCGGCTAGCCGCCGCAGATAGGTCTTGTCGGAGTTCCAGCGCAGGACCGAGGCCGGGTTGGCGATCCGCGTCCCGGCGGCCGCCCAGGCGTCGCACGCCTTGATCCAGCGCGCGTGCTCGCGGTGATAGCCCCAGCTGATCACCGGCAGGACCAGGGGATAGCCGGCCAGGCCGCGCGCATCGTCGACATGGTCGGTCCAGGGCGTAGGCGTGACCTCGACCTCCGCCTGGGCCAGGGTGGCGCGCAGCCGCTCCAGCACCTGGGGCCACTGGCCGATGTAGGACCGGTCTTCTGGATTGGGGGTGAGCACGGCGATGCGGGTCATGGCCGCCTCATAGCCAAGCCGCCCCGCTGGCGTAAGGGCCGACCTATGCCGACGACGACGCGCCGCCTATGGGTGGGCGCCAGCCGGAGATTCGCCGCCGTGTCCGACACCCCCGCCCTCCCCACCGTCCTGGTCGTCGCCGTCGCCTTGATCGACGTGGACGGCCGGGTGCTGATCGCGCGCCGCCCGGAAGGCAAGCAGCTGGCGGGCCTGTGGGAATTCCCAGGCGGCAAGGTCGAGCCGGGCGAGCGGCCCGAGGCCGCCCTGATCCGCGAACTGCGCGAGGAGCTGGGCATCGAGGTCTCGGAATCCTGCCTGGCGCCCTTCGTCTTCGCCAGCCACGCCTATGACAGCTTCCACCTGCTGATGCCGCTGTACCTTTGCCGCCGGTGGGAGGGGACGGTGGTCGCGCGCGAACATTCGGCCCTGGCGTGGGTGAAGCCGGACAGGCTGGCGGACTATCCGATGCCGCCCGCCGACGATCCGCTGGCGGCCTGGCTGCGCGACCTGCTCTAGTCGCGCCATTTCGTGACTGGACGGCGGTTGCGGGGCGGACCAGTGTCGGCTGTCCCGCACGCATGGAGCCGCCGATGACCCTGCTCGTTCGACCCGAAGGCGACACGCCGGACGACCTGAAGCTGAGCCGGCGGACGCTGGGCGCCCTGGGCGGGCTGCTGTTCTCCGGCTATGCGGTCGCTGCCCTGGCCCAGGAGGCCGAGCCGATCGCGACGGACGAAGCCGGCCTGACGACCGAGACGGTCAGCTATCGTGCGCCCGACGGCTTCGCCCTGCCCGCCTATGTCGCCCGGCCCGAGGGCGGAGGGCCCTTCCCGGTGGTGGTCGTGGTCTCCGAGATCTTCGGGGTGCACGAGTATATCCGCGACGTCTGCCGCCGCCTGGCCAAGCAGGGTTACGCCGCCATCGCCCCCGCCTTCTTCAACCGGGTCGAGGATCCCGCCCCCCTGTCGGACATGGGGCGCATCCGCGAGATCGTGGCGGCGGCCGGCTATGAGCAGGTGATGGGGGATGTCTCGGCCACCCTGGACTGGGCCAGCCAGCAGCTGTGGGCCAACGCCGACAGGATCGGGATCACCGGCTTCTGCTGGGGCGGCAAGGTGGTGTGGCAGGCCTGCGCCCGCTTCGCCGCCATCGACGCCGGCGTGGCGTGGTACGGACGGCTGGCCCCCGCCGCCGACGCCTCGGCGGCCGATATTTCCACAGGGCGGCCGTGGCCGGTGGACCTGGCCGCCGACCTCAAGGCGCCGGTGCTCGGCCTCTACGGCGGCCGCGACCAGGGCATCCCCCTGGCGAGCGTCGAGCGGATGCGAGAGGCGCTGGCCCGCGCGGGTCAGACGGGCAGCGAGATCATCGTCTATGACGCGGCGCCCCACGCCTTCCACGCCGACTATCGCCCCAGCTACGTCGAGGCGGCGGCCACGGACGGCTGGGCCCGGCTGCTGGCCGCCTTCGACAAAGCCTTAAAGAACTGAGACGTTAGACTGGACCTCGACCTTGGAAGAGGTCTCTTGAGGGAGATGCGGGCGTGATCCGAGCGCGTTTGGGCAGGGTCGTTTTTCTGGGTCTCGGACTGATGTGCCTGCCGCTGGCCGCCTGCGGCGGCGGGGGTGGCGGCGGGGGTGGCGGCGGCGCGATCACGCCTCCCCCCCCGCCTCCGCCGCCCCCTCCTCCGCCTCCTCCTCCTCCTCCTCCTCCTCCGCCACCTCCCCCTCCGCCGTCGGTCACGTCGAGCGAGTACCTGCGCAACTACGGCCTCGCCAACATCCGGGCCGAGGCGGCCTGGAACGCCGGCGCGACGGGCGACGGCGTCACCGTGGCGGTCGTGGATTCCGGGATCAGCAACAGCCAGCCCGACCTCACGGGCCGCGTCTCTCCCGCCTCGATCGACGTGGTGCCGGGACGCAACACGCCCTATGTGGCCGCCGACAGCCATGGGACGCTGGTGTCCGGGGTGATCGCCTCCAACTTCAACAATCTCGGCACCATCGGCGTCGCCTATCAGTCGACGATCCTGTCGATCCGCGCCGACATCTCCGAGTGCGACGACGAGAACACCGAGGTCTGCTTCTCCAGCTCAGACCTGGTCCGCGCGCTGGATTACGCGGTCAGCAACGGCGTCAAGATCATCAACATGTCGCTGGGCGGCGAGGGGCGGCTCGGCTTCGGCTTCGAGGCCGCCCTGCTCAGGGCCGTAAACTCCGGCGCCGTCATCATCGCCTCGTCCGGCAACGACGGCGAGGCCAACCCCGGCTGGCCCGCGCGCTACGCCGTCGATCCGCGTTTCGCCGGCTCCGTCATCGCCGTGGGCTCGCACGATGCGTCGAACGCCATGTCGGACTTCTCCAACCGCGCCGGGGTGACCCAGACCGCCTACATCTCCGCGCCGGGCGAGGACGTCATCACCGGCTGCGACGGGACCATCTGCTACCGGGTCAACGGCACCTCCTTCTCGGCGCCGCACGTCGCCGGGGCGCTGGCGCTGATGCTGGACGCCTTTCCCAACCTGACCGCGCGCCAGGCGCTGGCCATCCTGGTCGATACGGCGCGGGACGCGGGCGATCCGGGGACGGACATCGTCTATGGCCGGGGCCTGCTGGACCTCGCGCGCGCCTTCGCGCCCGTCGGCGCCGGCGCCGCGCGGCTTGCCGACGGCGCCTCCATCGCCGTGGCGCCGGAGCCGGGCAGCTTCGTCGGCGGGGCGTTCGGCGACGCCTTCGGTCGCCAGACGGCGCTGAACACGGTGATGTTCGACGGCTACGACCGGATGTTCGCGGTCAACCTCGGCTCGGCCTATCCGACGGCGCCGCGACGCTCCTATCAGGCCGCGCCGTTCGAACCCAGCCGGACGGCGACGCAGACGATCGCCCTGCCGAACGGCGGGCGGCTGAACCTGGTCGCGGCCCAGCCTGCGCCGACGCCTGAGCCGATCGCGCCCCGCCATGACCTGACCAACCAGCCGTGGCTGGGCGACGAGCCGAGGCAGGAGGCGATGGTCGGGCTGGAGATGGGCCGGCTGGGCTTCTCCGCCTGGCAGGGGCGCGGCGGCGCGGTCTCGCCGTTCGAGAGCGGCGCGGGCGACGGCTTCGCCGCCCTGGCCCAGGCCGATCACGCGGTGCGCGGCGCCGTGCGGCTGGGGCCGGTCTCCGTCTCGGCCGAGGCGGGGGGCGGCGACCGCCGCATGCCGCTGCGTCCCGTCGAGGAGGACGCCTCGACCTACAGCCGCGCCAGCCTGGCCTGGCGGACCGACGGCGGCGGCCTGGCCGTCAGCATGGGCGCGCTGAACGAGAAGCTGGGGCCCCTTGGCGCCTACATGCCTTCGGCGTCGGACTTCGCCCTGCCGTCGGAGACGACCTTCTACGCCTTGGGCGGCGACTGGCGGCTGGCGGGGCGGTTCAGCCTGGTGGGCGAGGCGGGCCTGGCGCGCACGACCCTATCGGGTCGTTTCCTGTCGATGGATCAGGCGGCGACGAGTTCCAACTGGCGGCTGGGCCTGCTGGGCGACTGCACCGCCTTGTGCGATCGGATCAGCATCACCCTGTCCCAGCCGCTGCGGGTCGAGAGCGGCGTCTTCTCGGCGCGGTTGGCCGATGCGCCGCTGGATTATTTCGATCCGCTGACCTTCTCGCGGCGCACCTTCTCGGCCACGCCCAGCGGACGCCAGATCGACTTCACGGTCGGGGCGCGGAAGGGCCTGCGCGACGGCTCCGCCCTGACGGTGACCGGCGTCGCCAGCCGGGAGCCGCAGCACGTGGCGGGCGCCCGGCCGGCCTTCGCCCTGATCGGAGCCTGGCGTCGGGTGTTCTGAGCGGGCGTCAGGCCTTGCCGTCGAAGGCCTGGCCCGAGGCCGGGGCGCTGGCGTAGGGGTTGGAGGCGGCGGCGCCCGACCCCTTGGCCGCGACCACGACCATGGCCGGCCGGACCGTGCGGCCGAACAGCTCGTAGCCCGCCTGCATGGTCTGGATCACCGTCCCGCCGGCGACGGTGTCCGACGGCTGCTCCATCATCGCTTGGTGCAGGTGCGGGTTGAACGCCTCGCCGGCCTCGGGCGCCACGCGCTTCAGCCCGTTGGTCTCGAACGCCTGCAACAGAGCCTTCTGCGTCAGCTCCAGGCCCGTCACCAGGCCCGCCGCCGCGCCTTCGGATTCCTTGGGGGCGGCCGCCAAGGCGCGCTCCAGATTGTCGGCCACGCCCAGCAGGTCGCGGGCGAAGCGTTGAATGGCGAAGGCGCGGGCGTCGTTCTGCTGCGCCTCCGAACGGCGCTTCAGGTTCTCCATCTCCGCGGCGACGCGCAAGGCGCGGTCCTTCCACTCGTCACGCTCGGCGATCACGGCGTCCAGGGGGGCCAGGTCGTCGCCCCCCCGCTGAGCGGGTTGGGCGTCCAGGCCGTGTTCGGCGTTGGCCTCGGCCTCGTCGGCGTCCAGTTCGGTGAAGTTCTCGTTCAGGGGCTTGTCGCTCACTTGTCGTTCCCGTCCAGCATTCGGCCCAGCACCCGGGCGGTATAGTCCACCAACGGAATGACACGGGCGTAGTTCAGTCGCGCGGGGCCGATGACGCCGATGGCGCCCAGCACCCGCTGTCGGCCGCTCATATAGGGCGCCGCGATCACAGCGGAACCCGAAAGTGAAAACAGACGCGTTTCCGCACCGATGAAGATGCGCACCCCCTGGGCCGCGTCGACCCCGTCCAAGAGGCCGATCAGCTGTTCCTTCTGCTCCAGGTCGTCGAACAGGACGCGCACGCGCTCAAGGTCGGCCAGGCCGTCGCGGTCCTGCAGCAGGTTGGCGCGGCCGCGGACGATCAGCGACCGCTCCCGGTCCGGCCCGCCGGACCAGGCGGCCAGGCCGTCCTCGACCAGGCGGGCGGCGGCGGCGTCCAGCTCGCGCCGCGCGACCTCAAGTTCCTGCGTCATTTCGCGCCGGGCGTCGGCGAAGGGCCGGCCCCGCAGGCGGGCGTTGAGGAAGTTGGACGCCTCGACCAGCGTGGACGGCGTGACCCCGGCCGACAGGCTCATGATCCGGTTCTCGACGGTGCCGTCGTCGGCGACGATGACGGCCAGGGCCTGGTCGCCGCCCAGGGCGACGAACTCCACGTGCTTGACCCCGGAGTCACGCACCGGGCTGGAGACCACGCCCGCGCCGCCGGCCAGGCCGGACAGCAGGTTGGACGCCTCGTTCAGCGCCCCATCGAAGTTCCGGCCCTGCCCGGCCAGCCGCCCGTCGATCTCGCGCCGCTCCTCCTCGGACAGGTCGCCGATCTCGAGCAGGCCGTCCACGAACAGGCGCAGGCCCGCGTGGGTCGGAATGCGACCGGCCGAGGTATGGGGCGACGCCAGCAGCCCGGCCAGCGTCAGGTCATGCATGGTGTTGCGGATCGACGCGGGGGACAGGGCCACCCCGCCCAGCGACAGCGTCCTGGACCCCACCGGCTCGCCCGTCTCCAGATAGGATTCGACGATGCGGCGGAAGATGTCGCGCGCCCGCTGATCCAGCGACGAGAGGCCGGCGGACGGGTGGATCAGGCTCACCCCGCCCTCCTTTCCGCCCAGTCGGCCCGCGTCAGCCGGTGGACCAGGCAGTCGTCCTCGCCGTTGAACAGGCGGCGCCCCTCCGGCCGGAAGCCTAGGCGCCGGTAGAAGCGGTGCGCGGCGATGTTTGAGTTCAGCGGGTCGATCACCACCGCCTCGACCTCGGGCCGGACGAAGCAGGCGTCGAGCGCCAGGGTCATCATCCGCGTGCCGTGGCCCTGACCCAGGGCGTCGGGCTCGCCGATCCAGATGTCGAGCGCCCGCAGGCCCGGCTCGACCTCGCCCCAGTAGCCATACGGCTCGCGCGCCGGGTCGATGTCGAGCATGGCGCCGATCGGGCGGCCGTCCAACTCGGCGATGAAATAGCGGAAGACGTCGGACTGGGCGGCCAGCTCCGCCTCCCAGTCCGCGCCCTGGAAGGCGGTCTCGGCGGCGGGATCGTCGGTGACGCAGGCGATGACGTGGGGTTGTCCGTCCCAGGCCGCCAGGATGGACGCATCGGCCGCGGCGGCGGGCCGAAGACGCAAGGCTGCGCTCGAAGCGGGGGACAGGGTCATGGTTTCAGGATAAGCACCGGCGCGACAGCTTCCAAGGACATCCCATGCGCCCTTCGCAACGCACCGACGACCAGCTCCGCTCCGTGACCATCGAAACGGGCGTCAATCGCTACGCCGAGGGATCGTGCCTGATCGGCTTCGGCCACACCAAGGTGCTGGTGACGGCTTCCGTCGAAGAGAGCATTCCCGGCTGGATGCGCGGCAAGGGCCAGGGCTGGGTCACGGCCGAATACGGCATGCTGCCGCGCGCCACCCACACGCGCGGTCGGCGCGAAGCCGCCGCCGGAAAGCAGACGGGCCGGACGCAGGAGATCCAGCGCCTGATCGGCCGGTCGCTGCGCGCCGTGGTGGACCTGAAGGCGTTGGGCGAGCGGCAGGTGGTGCTGGACTGCGACGTGATCCAGGCCGACGGCGGCACGCGCACCGCCGCCATCACCGGGGCCTGGGTCGCCATGGCCTCCGCCCTGTCCTACCTGCGCGAGGAGGGGGTGCTGGCGACCGACCCGATCCTGGACCAGGTCGCGGCCATCTCCTGCGGCGTATGCGACGGCACCCCCGTGCTGGACCTGGATTATGAGGAGGATTCCCAGGCCGAGGCGGATTCGAACTTCGTCCTGACCGGCGCCGGCCAAATCGTCGAGATCCAGGCCACCGGGGAGAAGCGCGGCTTCTCGCGCGGGGAGTTCGACCGCCTGTTCGCCCTGGCCGAAAAGGGCTGCGGCGAGCTGTTCATGCTGCAGAAGGCGGCGCTGGAGGCGGCGCCCCGCTGACCCTTTCGTCGGAGCCGGATCGGGGGCATCGTCGTTGAAGGGCGAAGCCTGACCCGGAGCCATCGCATGACGAACCGCCGCGCCGCCGTTCCCCTTCTCGCCCTGGCGGTGGCCCTCGCCGCCTGCCATCCCGGACCGCGGACGCAGGCCGAGGAGCCGACCGCCGCCCCGGACGCGGTGCAGCCGTCCCCCACGCGGGTCCCCCCGCCCCCGCCGACGCTCCAGGCCAAGCCCACCCCGGAGAAAGAACCGCAGGCGAGGATTCCGGAAGGCCCGGACATGCGGCCCGTCCCGGTCCCGACCAGCGAACAGCCGTGCCGCGATCAGATCGGGCAGGCCGCCGCCACCACCCTGGCCGAGCGCTGCCGCATGGTCAGCCCGGCGACTCGCCCGCCGTGCAACGCCGCCAATCCCTGCGACCTGATTCAGAACGAGATCGACCGCTCCTGCGCCCTGTGGGCGCGCGACGGTAATCCTCCGGCGGAATGCGCCGCCTGAGGCCTCAACCCAGCGGGCGCACCATGTAGCGGGCGTCGGCGCCATAGCCGGCCAGCTTTTCCGCCATGCCCGGCGCGTCGCGGACGTGAAAACCGTGGCGGGCCCAGAAGCCGGCCGCGTCGTTGACCGCCACCAAGGCGATGGCCGGCCAGCCGTCCTCGACCGCCTGCTCGGCCAGACGCTCGACGATGGCGCCGGTGACCCCGCCGCCGCGCGCCTCGGGATGCAGGGCGAGGTCGTGGAGATACAGGACCTCGGCGTCCACCGGCAGGCCTTCGATCAGGCAGTTCAGCGCCGGCGCCGCATCGGCCCGCCACGGATAGGCGATCAGATAGCCCTTCGCCGGGGCGTCCTCCGCCGCCAGGACGAAGCAGCCGCGCGGATAGAGGGCCAGCCGGTTCTGGAAGCAGGCCCGGTCCTCCGGATGGTCCGGAAAGGACAGGCGCGCCGTCTCGACCACGGCGTCGAGGTCCTCGACGCGCATGGGCCGCCAGTTCAGGCCGGTCGGGAAAAGCGGCATGGCGTCCTCCTCGCATCGTCCGGCGCGGTCACGCGCCGGCGGGGTTCATCGGCGCAGCACGCCGCCCTGTTTCTCGACCGCCGCGACGATGCGGCCGGTCAGGGCCTCGATCTCGGCGTCGGTCAGGGTGGCGTCGCGCGGCTGGATCGCGACCTCCAGGGCCACGGACTTGAAACCCTCGTCCACCCCCTTGCCGCGATAGACGTCGAAGACGGCGACATCGGCGATCAGGGCCTTGTCGGCGCCGGCTGCGGCGCGAACCAAGTCGCCCACGGGCTTGGCCTCCTCCACCACGAAGGCGAAGTCGCGGCTGAGCGGCATCAGGCTGGACAGGTCGGCGGGTCCGCGCGCCTTCGCCTTGCCGCGCGGCTCGGGCACATTGTCGAGCACGATCTCGAAGGCCAGCATCGGACCGTCGGCGTCCAGCGCCTTCAGCACGCGCGGGTGCAGTTCGCCGAACTCGACCATGACGTTCTTGGGCCCCAGCTGCAGCCGGGCCGAACGGCCGGGATGCCACCAGTCGCGGTTCTGCCCCTGGGACAGCTGCAGGGAGGCGACCGGCGCGCCGATCTCCTCCAGCAGCGCCATCAGGTCGCCCTTCAGCGCGAACAGCGGCGCCTCGCCGGCTCCGCCCCAGTGCCTCGCGG
The DNA here is from genome assembly GCA_023451375.1 of Pseudomonadota bacterium. GTDB lineage: Bacteria > Pseudomonadota > Alphaproteobacteria > Caulobacterales > Caulobacteraceae > Brevundimonas. The sequence continues at coordinate 30,401 of JAEXZS010000078.1, read as the reverse complement.
CGTGGGGCGCGACCAGGCCGGCGATGACGGTGCGCTGATCCTTCGGACCGTCGCCCAGATAGATCGGGCCGATCTCGAACAGGGCCACGTCGGCGAACCCGCGCGCGGCGTTGCGCGCCGCCGCCTGGATCAGGTTGGGCAGGACGGACGGCCGCATGCAGTCGAGATCGGCCGCAATGGGGTTCTCGAGCACCAGCCGCCCGTCGCCGATCTCGGGCCCGCCTCCGAACAGGGCGGCGGTCGACTGCTTGGTGAAGGACCAGGTGACGGCCTCGGCGTAGCCCAGGGCCGCCAGGGCGCGGCGCGCGGTGCGGACGCGGGCCTGACGCGGGCTCAACACCCCGCCGGCGGGGCGCAGGGCCTGGGGCAGCGGCGCGTCGGGCAGGCTGTCGAAGCCTTCGATGCGCGCCACCTCCTCGACCAGATCGGCCGGGCCTTCCACGTCGCGGCGGAAGGAGGGCGGGGTGACGGTCCAGGGCTGGGCCTGACCGACCGGAGCGGCGGTGACCAGGAAGCCCAGCTGGCCCAGGATGGTCCCGATCCGGTCGTCCTGCAGGTCCATGCCGCTGAGGCGCTTCACATAGGCCGGGTCGAAGGCGATGGGGGCCGGGTCGGCCGGGGCCTGGCCGACCACCACCACCTCGGACGGCTCGCCGCCGCACAGGTCGAGGATCAGCCGGGTGGCCAGCTCAACGCCCGGCACGACCGAGGCGGGATCGACCCCGCGCGCGAACCGGTACTGGGCGTCCGAATGGATCGCCAGGGTCCGGCCGGTCTGGGCCGTTACGATGGGATCGAACCAGGCGCTTTCCAGGAAGACGTCGGTGGTGGCCTCGTCGCAGCCGGTGGACTCCCCGCCCATGACGCCGCCCAGGCCGATGGGGCGTTCCCCGGCGGCGTCGGCGATGACGCACATGCTCGGGTCGACCGTATAGGTCTTGCCGTCCAGGGCGATCAGGTGCTCGTGCTCGCCCGTATCCTTCGAGACCTGGCCGCCGCGCACGACGATCTCGGCTCCCGCCAGCTTCGCCACGTCATAGACGTGCAGCGGCCGGGCCCGATCATAGGCGATCAGGTTGGTGACATCGACCAGCCGGTTGATCGAGCGCAGGCCGATGGCGGTCAGGCGATGCTGCAGCCAGGCCGGCGACGGGCCGTTCTGCACGCCTCGGATCACGCGGCCGGCGAAGACCGGGCACATCTCCGGCGCCTCGATCCGCACGGAGATCGGCGAGGGGAAGCCGCCGCGGACCTTGGCGATGTCGAAATGCTTCAGCTTGCCCGCCCCGGCCGCCGCCAGGTCTCGGGCGATGCCGGCCACGCCCAGCCAATCGGGCCGGTTCGGCGTCACCTCGAAGTCGATGACCGGTTCGGCGCCGAACAGGCCGGCCACCGGGGTCCCCACCGGAACCTCGGGCGGCAGTTCCTGGATCCCGTCGCTCTCGTCCGCCAGCTCGAGCTCGGAAGCCGAGCACAGCATGCCGTTGGACACCACGCCGCGCACCGGCTTCTCGACCAGGGTCACGCCCAGGCCCGGCACAAAGGCGCCGATGGGGGCGTAGATGGTGGTCAGGCCCGCCCGCGCGTTCGGGGCGCCGCAGACGATCTCCTTCATCCCGTCGACGGTCTCGACCTGGCAGACCTGCAGCCGGTCGGCGTTCGGATGGCGCTCGGCCGAGACGATCTTCGCCACCGTGAAGGGGGCCAGCTTAGAGGCGGGGTCGAGCACCTCCTCGACCTCCAGTCCGGCCATGGTCATGGCCTCGGCGATCTGGTGGACGTCCGCCTCGGTCTCGAGATGGTTCTTCAGCCAGGAGAGAGTGAATTTCATCTGACGGAAGCGCCCAGGACAGACAGCATCTGATCGAGGAAGCCTTGCCGGCCGGTGAAGCCCACGCCCCAGAAGCGGCAGCGGATGAACTTGCAATCCACGACAGGAATCGCGCCGGTCACGCGCTCAGCCCCGACGGGCTTGAGCAGAAGGTTGCTGGGGTTGCCATGCGCGTCACCCAAGTCGCACCCGTCGAAGTGGCAGCCCGACAGCGGCAGCATGACGGCCGGCCCCTCGATCAGGCAGTCGACAAAGGTGCGACCCTCGATGTTCACCAGGCCCGCGCGACGCGTCTCCATGTTCAGCTGCGGCAGCCAGATCGTCACGCCGTTATGCTCGGGCCCGGGGCCGATGGCGTCGAGGGTGATCGGGGCGGGTTGGATGTCAGTCATGGAAACCTCTGTCAGCTCAGGCCGGAGGCCGGATTGGGCGCGGCGAAGGCGGAGAAGCCGTAGTGCGCCAGCCAGCGCGTGTCGGCCTCGAACATCGGGCGCAGATCGGGAATGCCGTACTTGAGCATGGCCAGGCGATCGACGCCCATGCCGAAGGCGAAGCCCTGCCATTCATCGGGATCAAGGCCGCAGTTCCGCAGCACGTTCGGATGGACCATGCCGCAGCCCAGGATCTCCAGCCAGTCGTCGCCGGTGTTGAACACCAGCTTGCCGCCCGAGCGGTCGCAGCGGATGTCCATCTCCGCCGAAGGCTCGGTGAAGGGGAAGTGGTGCGGGCGGAAGCGGGCCTGCACCGCGTCCAGCTCGAAGAAGCGGGCGATGAAGGTCTGCAGCGTCGTCTTCAGGTGGCCCATATGGATGTCGCGGTCGATCACCAGGCCTTCGATCTGGTGGAACATCGGCGTGTGGGTGGCGTCGGAATCCTTACGGAAGGTGCGGCCCGGCGCGATGATGCGGATCGGCGGCTGCTGCGACATCATGGTGCGGACCTGCACCGGGCTGGTGTGGGTGCGCAGCACCTTGCGCTCGCCCGTCTCGGGGTCCGGCTTCAGGAAGAAGGTGTCGTGCATCTCCCGCGCCGGATGCTTCGGCGGGAAGTTCAAGGCGGTGAAGTTGTGGAAGTCGTCCTCGATGTCCGGGCCTTCCGCCACGGCGAAGCCCATCTCGGCGAACAGGGCGATCATCTCGTCCATCACCTGCATGGTCGGATGCACCCCGCCCTTGCGGCGCGGTCGGGCCGGCAGCGTCAGGTCGACGCGTTCGGCCTGAAGACGGGCGTCCAGCTCGGCCGCCTCCAGCTCCGCCTTCCGCGCGGCGATGGCCGAGGCCACCCGGTCGCGCAGGCCGTTGATCATCGGTCCCTGCTCGCGGCGTTCATCGGGGCTCATCGCCCCCATGCCCTTCAGCAGGCCGGACACGGAGCCGGACTTGCCGAGGGCGGCCACGCGCACCTCTTCCAGCGCGGCGACGCTTTCCGACGAGCCGATGGCGTTGATCAGGTCGAGTTCGAGTTGGGCGAGATCGGTCATTTGCGCCCCGCCTTAGCGGCCCGACGCGCGTTCGTCACCTTCAAAGCCCGGCGGCGATGCGTTCCAGGTCCTCGGCCGAACCCTTGTAGGCTTCGACGATCCAGGCCGGCGGCTCGGGCTCCCAGCGGATCGACCCGCCGTCGGTGTGCCGCCAGCGGTGCAGCCACGATATGCCGGCGGCGCGGACATAGGTGTCGGGATGGGCGTAGATCGGATCGGCCAGCACCTCCTCCAGCGGCGTGAAGCGATAGCCGCGCGCCAGGTAGAGGGCGTGGATCCGCGGATACCAGTCCTGGTTCAGGCTGTTGGCGTGCAGCAGCAGGATCTGCGGCGGCTCCGTCCCGCCCGCGATCTCGGCGCTGTACGGCTCGAAGACGTCCAGGATCGTCGTCATGTGCGCGACATAGGCCTCTCCGATACGCCGCATCAGGTCCGGGTCGTCCAGCGCCTGAGCCTTGCGATAGACGTCCGCGAACATCCAGTCGTTGTTGTCCAGCGTCACCGGCGCGACGGTATAGCCCCGCTCGGCCAGGCCGGCGGCGACGGCGGCGTGCTTCTCGGGGGTCTCGCCGGTGAACAGGAACGGGTGGCGGAACCAGTGCAGGCGCCGCCCCCGCTTTTCCAGCGCTGCGCGGGTCAGCGGCGCGCCCGCGTCGACATCGGCCAGATAGGCCTGGGCCGTCGCCTCATGAATGTTGATGTGGCTGGCGGTGTGATTGCCGAGGTCCAGCCCCGCGTCCAGCCAGAGGTCCAGCGCCCGCGGCAGGGTCGAGGCGCGCGTCGGTTCGCACACATGCCCCTCGTTGACGAAGGCGGCTCCCTTGGTGTCCAGCGGCGCCAGCATGGCGACGAAATCCTGCGTCAGGCTCATCAGAAGGGCCGGGTCGCACAGCGCCGCCTCGTCGGCCTGGTACGGCAGGTCGTCGAAGGTGACGGCGACGCGGCGCTCCCGCGCGGCGGCGGGAACGGTCAGGACGAGGGCGGCGGCGAGGCCGAGGATCAGGGCGCGCATCATCATGACGCGACCCTAGCGTGAATGCGTCGCCCGGCAAGCGCACGGGCTTTCGATCCGGGACCGGACGGTCTTTTGAAAACCCGCCGCGAAAGGTTCACGAACGGAAAAGTCCGCGTTAAATTTCAACTGCTAAGCCTGTCCTGCAACAGGAGGGGCCGAATGCCGCTGATCGGGGATTTCGTCGAGGCCGTCGCGCCGGTCGCGCCGCACGCCACGGGCGCCGAGGTGTTCGAACGGTTCCAGACCGAGCCCAACACCCTGGCCATCGCCGTGGTCGAGGCCGACGGACGGCCCGTGGGCCTGATCGAACGCAACGCCTTCACCCTGCGCATGGCCGCCGAATTCGGCCGCGCCCTCTACGCTCGCCGGCCGGCCGAGAGTCTGATGGATCGCGATCCTCCCATCGCCGAGGCCGCGACCAGCGCGGAATCCTTCTTTGAGGCCTATGGCGCGGCGGAGCTGGGCGCGCTCTTGGGCGGCTTCGTCGTGGTTTCCCAGGGGCGTTACGTCGGCGTGGGCACGGCGCTGCAGATCGTTCAGGCCGGGGCCGCCGTTCACCGCCAGCGGGCCGAGGCCATGAGCGTCCTGGCCCGCGACCTGGCCGTCGCCGAGGCCGAGGCCAGCGCCTCCAGCCGCGCCAAGTCCGAGTTCCTGGCGGTGATGAGCCACGAGATCCGCACCCCTCTGAACGGCGTCCTCGGCGTGGCCGCCCTGATGGAGAAGAAGCTGGAGCAGGACGAGTTGCGGCCCTACGTCCGCACCATCATCGATTCCGGCCAGAACCTGCTGCGCCTGCTGACCGACGCCCTGGACATGTCGCGCGCGTCGGCGGGAATGCTGACGCTGGAGGAGGAGCCGCTGGACCTGTCGGTCCTGGCCGCCGACATCGAAGGCCTGTGGCGGCCGCGCGCGGAGGAGAAGGCGCTGGGCCTATCCATCCGGACCGAGCTGGCGGACGGCCGCTGGGTGGCGGCCGACGGCATGCGCATCAAGCAGCTGCTGAACAACCTGATCGGCAATGCGCTGAAGTTCACCCAGGCGGGTGGCGTCGCCGCGACGATCGGCAGCCGCGTCGAGGGCGACCGGCTGCATGTCCAGCTGACCGTGGACGACAGCGGTCCCGGCGTCCCCGAGGCGGCCGCCGCGACCATCTTCGACCCCTTCAACACCGGCAAGGCGGGGCGCGAGGGCGCGGGCGCGGGGCTGGGCCTGGCCATCTGCCGCCAGATCGCCGAGCGCATGGGCGGGACCATCGGCCTGTCGACCTCGCCACAGGGCGGGGCGCGGTTCCAGGTGGCGCTGCCGCTGACGGCCTGCCCGGCCGATGCGATCCCCGCGCCCGCGCCCCTGGCCGAACCGACGCCGCACGACACCCTGCATATGCTGGTGGTCGACGACAACGCCGCGAACCGTTTCGTCGCGGGCAAGCTGTTGGAGATGTTCGGCTGTTCCGCCGAGATGGCCGAGAACGGCGCCGAGGCGGTCGCGGCGGTCCAGGCCCGGCGCTTCGACCTGGTGCTGATGGACATCAAGATGCCGGTGATGGACGGCGTCGCCGCCGCCCGCGCCATCCGCGCCTTGCCGGGCCCCGCGGCGCGCCTGCCGATCCTGGCCCTGACGGCCAACGCCGACGAGCGCGACGAGGCCGACTATGTCGCCGCTGGCATGAACGGCGTGGCCCAGAAGCCGATCCAGCCCGACGCCCTGCTGAACGCCATCCGCCTGGTCCTGGCCCAGGCGGACGCGGCCGAGATCGCCGAGGCCGCCTGAAACGAAGAACGCCCGCCCCGGGAAACCGGGACGGGCGTCATTCTTGTTCGCTATGCGCGCGACGCGGTCGCTCGCGGCTTGAGCAGGCTTGTTCGCCAGGCTCGCGACGCGGTCGCCCGCGGCTTAGGCGCGGCTTGAACGCGAGGGGATCAGGCCAGGGCCGCGCGGACCTTGTCGGCGACGGCCTTGAAGCCGGTCGCATCGGCGGCGATCGCGGCCAGGACCTTGCGGTCCAGTTCGATGCCGGCCTTGCCCAGGCCATGGATGAACTGGCTGTAGGTGAAGCCTTCAACGCGGGCGGCCGCGTTGATGCGCTGGATCCACAGAGCGCGGAAGTTGCGCTTCTTGGCGCGACGGTCGCGATAGGCGTACTGCCCAGCGCGATCGACGGCGGCCTTGGCCGTGCGGATGGTGTTCTTGCGGCGGCCCCGGAAGCCCTTGGCCTGCTCCAGAACCTTCTTGTGCTTGGCGTGCGAGGTTACGCCACGTTTCACGCGAGCCATGTCGCTATTCCTTCAAATTCTTTGGGTGGAGATCCGTCGTACAGCGCGCGCCGATCAGGCGTACGGCATGTAGGACTTGATCTTCTTGGCGTCGGCGTCGGACATGACGGCCGTGCCGCGGTTCTGGCGGATGTACTTGGAGTTGTGGCTGATCAAGCGGTGACGCTTGCCCGCAACGCCGGCCTTCACCTTGCCAGAGGCCGTGAATTTGAAGCGCTTCTTGGCGCCCGACTTCGTCTTCAGTTTCGGCATTTCAGTCTCCTTTTTGGAGGGCTGCCGTCCTTCGGACTACTTGAGCCCGCAGGGGTGACCTCCAGAGTTTAAGAACCGCCCAGGCATGCCTGTTCGCCCGGCGGTTCGGTACGCGAAGGCGCGGCTTCTACGCGAACGTCATCCCGAAAGCAAGACGCCCCGGCCTTTCGACCGGGGCGTCCGAAGTTCAGTCGATGAGCACGATCAGCGCGGCGCCAGGATCATGATCATCTGGCGACCTTCCATCTTGGGCGCGAACTCGACCTTGGCGACGTCATCGAAGTCGGCCTGGACCTTGTTCAGCAGCTTCATGCCCAGTTCGGGGTGCGCCATCTCGCGGCCGCGGAAGCGCAGGGTGACCTTCACCTTGTCGCCCTCGTCGAAGAAGCGGTGCATCGCCTTGGTCTTCACCTCATAGTCGTGGGTGTCGATGTTCGGGCGGAGCTTGATCTCCTTCAGCTCGACGACCTTCTGGCGCTTGCGCTGCTCGGCCTTCTTCTTCTGTTCCTGGAAACGGAATTTGCCGTAGTCGAGGATCTTGGCCACCGGCGGGTCGGCCGTGGCGACGATCTCGACCAGATCCAGCCCCGCTTCCTCGGCGGCCTCCAGGGCGGCGGAGGTGGGCATGACTCCCTGCTTTTCACCGTTCTGATCAATGAGCAGAACGCGCGGGGAGCGGATTTCCTGGTTCATACGCGGCCCGTCCTTCACGGGCGGCGCTTGCATGGGACGGCGAATGGGCGTCGTTTCCTTATGTGGTCGATGAAGGCTTGCGTTTCGATGAGCGGAAGCGCGCGGCTGCCCGCCGCGTTCCCCTCAAGGGCGGGAATATGCCCCCGAAAGGCCCGGAATTCAAGGCTTCGTCAGGCCGTCGAAGTACCGGTCGAGCAGTTTAAGCACGCCTTCGAACACATGATCGACGCTCAGCTCCTCGATGGGGGCGAACTGGCCGCGCCTCTCGTTGGAGGCGACCGTCGCCGTCCTGGGGCCCCAGGGACCGTACAGCCACCACTCCGTCGGCCCGAACAGACCCAGGGTCGGCCGACCCAGGGCGGCCGCGACGTGCATCAGGCCGGAGTCGTTGCCGACGAACAGCGCCGCCCGGTCGATGGCGGCGGCCGAGGCCAGGATGTCGCCCTTGCCGATGAAATCGATTCCCCGCGCGCCCGCCGCCTCCAGCGCGGGGGTCGCCGGCGGCCGGTCGCCGGGGCCGCCCACGGGCATGAAGCGCCAGCCGTCGAAGCGCGGCTCGGCCTTCAGCTTCTCGACCAGCGCGCCCCATCGGTCGGCGGGCCAGCTCTTGCCCGGCTGGTGGGCGATGGGCGCCAGGGCGAGGATGGGCCCTTCGCCGGCCCCGCCGGCCAGCTGCGGGTCGATGATCGCGGCGGCCTCGGCCCGCGCCCGGTCGTCGAGGAAGATCTCGGGGTCCAGCGGCCGCTCGGCGCCCATCAGCCGCGACACCATCTCGACCTTGCGCAGCCCGGTCTCCCAGGAGCGGTTGTAGACCACGCGCCGCTTCGCGGGGACGAGATAGGCCAGGGCCGATCCGCGGATGTCGATCACCAAGTCCCAGCGCACGCCCGCCGTCCGGCTCCACAGGTCCAACCAGTGGCCGGCCATCTTCTTCTTGTCGAGAATGATGGTGCGGACCACGCCGGGCGCCGAGCGGAAGAAGGGCGCGGGCGGGCGGCCGCAGGCGACGGTGATTTCGGCCCCTGAAACCTGGCGCGCGATCTCACGGATCACCCCGGAGGAGATGACGCAGTCGCCGATGCGGTTGGACGTGACGAACAGGACCTGTGGCGGCTTCGAGAGTGCGGGCATGGGCTTGTGTTTCGCCATCGCGCGGCCGGGTCAAGCCCGGGGATGACGGCGCGGGACGGACTTGGCAAAAGGACGCCATGACCGACATCCAGCACCTCTCCCGCCCCGACGGCGAAACCCTGGCCTATCGGCGCGTGGACGGCGCCGGCCCGACCGTCGTCTGGATCGGCGGCTTCCGCTCCGACATGGAGGGAACCAAGGCCTTGGCGCTGGATATGGCGGCGCGCGAGCGGGGCTGGAGCTTCGTGCGCTACGACCATTTCGCCCACGGCCGGTCCACCGGCGACTGGCGCCGAGCCACGATCGGCCGCTGGCGCGAGGACGCCATCGCCCTGATCGACAGCCTGGACGGCCCGGTCATCCCGGTCGGATCGTCGATGGGCGGCTGGGTCGCCCTGCTGCTGGCGCTGGCGCGGCCCGAGCGGGTGCAGGGGCTGGTGCTGATCAATCCGGCGCAGGACTTCACCGAGCGGCTGATGTGGCCCGGCCTGGCCGACCACGAGCGTCAGGCCATACTGCGCGACGGCGAGACCCTGATCGTCGAGGAGGGTCTGGGCGAATACGTCCTGACCCGCGCCATGTTCGAGGAGGCGAAGGCGTGGCTGTTGCTGGACGGCGCGATCGACCTGAACGCGCCGTTGCACATCCTGCAGGGCCGCGCCGACGACACCGTGCCGTGGCGGCATCAGGTCGAACTGGTGGAGCGGCTGAGGGGCGGCGACGTGCGGCTGGACCTGATCGAGGGCGGCGATCACCGCCTGTCGACGCAATCCGACCTCGACCGCCTGATCGCGGCGGTCGAGGCGATGAGAGGCGTCTAGACCTCCGCCTGCGGGATCGGATTGACGCGCGGGTCCGGACCGTTGGTGACGACGCGGTCGCGGTTGGCCAGGTCCTTGACCACCCGGACATCGGCGAAGCCGGCCTCTTCGAACAGCGCCTTGACCTGCGGGCCCTGGTCCCAGCCGATCTCGACGGCGAAGGTCCCGCCGGGCTTGAGGATGCGCATCACCTCGGGCGCCAGGTCGCGATAGGCCTGCAGCCCGTCGGGCCCGCCGTCCAGCGCCAGGTGAGGATCGTGCTCGCGCACCTCCGGATCCAGCCCGGCGATGTGGTCGGTCGGGATATAGGGGGGGTTGGACACCACCAGGTCGAAGCTGTGGTCGGCGAAGCCCGCCGCCCATTCGGTGCGCAGGAAGGTCGCGCGCGCGTTCAGGTCCAGGTTCGCCGCGTTCTCTCGCGCCACGGCCAGGGCCTCGCTGGAGATGTCGGTGCCCACGCCCGTCGCCGCCGTCCGCTCCGTCAGGAGCGCCAGCAGGATGGCGCCCGAGCCCGTTCCCAGGTCGATCACGTTGAACCGTTCGTGCGGCGCGAAGGCCAGCAGGGCCACGTCCATGATGGTCTCGGTGTCGGGCCGGGGGCTGAGCACGTCGGGGGTGACGTTTAGCATGATCTTCCAGAACCCCTTGCGGCCCAGGATGCGCGAGACCGGCTCGCGCCGCAGCCGGCGCTCGATCATGGCGTCGTAGGCGCGGCGCTGGTCGTCGCTGACGGCGCGGTAGGGATCGGTCAGGATGTCCAGACGGCTGGCGCCGGCGGCGGCTTCCAGCAGCAGGCGGGCGTCGATGGCCGGGCTGTCGATGCGGCCTTCCTTCAGCCGCGCCTGGGCCGCCTTCCACACGGTCAGCAGGGTCGGGGCGCCGTGGGACGATTTCGGGGTGAGGGCGTCGGTCATGGCGGGGGTGATTGGGGTTTCGGCGGCCGGATTGCAAGCGGCGCGGAACGAGGAACGGGCCTGGCCGTTCGCCTGCCCATGGCCCGGCCGTCCTCCTCCGTCTCCGCCCTGCTGCGTCGCTTCACACCCCGGATCGGCCCTGCGCCGCGCCGTGACGGCGGCGGCCGGTTGTGGAAGTTCATCGCCGCGGGACTGGGCGGCCTGGCGGCGGGCGCGGGCGCGGCGCACCTGCTCTACAGCCAGGGGCACAAGGTGGGGGTCGAGCTTCGGCCCAAACGCCCCGAGCCCCTGCCGCCGAAGGCGCCGACGCCCGAAGACTACGACGCGGAGGAGCCCGGTCGCGGCCGCATGGCCCGGCGGCCCGAGCATATTCCGCACAAGGGCTGGATCGACATCCTGTGGCGCACCGGCGCCGCCTATCTGGGCGACCGGGTCGGCTTCGTCGCCGGCGGCGTGACCTTCTTCACCCTGCTGTCGCTGTTCCCGCTGCTGGGCGCTTTCGTGACGATCTACGGCCTGTTCGCCGATCCCACCGACGCCTGGGGGCGGCTGCAGTTCCTCTACGCCGTCCTGCCCGACAGCATCGCCCAGTTCCTGGGCGGCGAGATGCAGCGACTGGCCGAGAACTCCACCGGCCAGCTGACCTTCACCCTGATCTGGACCCTGGCCCTGTCGCTGTGGAGCGCCGCCGGGGCGGTGAAGACGCTCTTCTATGGGCTGAACGTCGCCTATCACGAGGTCGAGCGGCGCAACTTCGTCAAGTACAACCTGCTGTGCCTGGGCTTCACCGTCGGCGCCATCGTCGCGGTGCTGCTCACCTCGGCTCTGGTGGTGGGCGTGCCGGTGGTGGTGCGCCTGTTCGGCCTGCAGGAGGAATGGAAGCTGGTCGCGCCGCTGCGTTGGCCGCTGCTGTTCCTGGGCTATGTGGCGGCCTTGACCCTGATCTACCGCTTCGGCCCCTGCCGGCAGAGGGCGCGCTGGCGCTGGCTGACGCCCGGCGCGATCGGCGCGGCCGTGATCAGCCTCACGATCTCCTTCCTGTTCAGCTGGTACCTGACCAACTTCGTCCGCACCGACAGCTATGGCCCGCTGGCGGCGATGATGGGCTTCCTGCTGTGGACCTGGATTTCGGTGCAGGTGATCCTGATGGGCGCCGAGCTGAACGCCGAGATCGAACACCAGACGGCGATCGACACCACCACCGGCCTGCCCCAGCCGCTGGGGGAACGCGGCGCCCGCGTCGCCGACACCGTCGGCGCCCGGCGCGGCAACCCCGCCGCCCTGGCCTTCACCCAGAAACACGCCGAGGCCATCGCCGACAAGGTGATGGAGAAGGTCGTCCGCCGGGGACGCAAGGGCGGCTGAGGGCGTCCGCTCGCGCTTCGTGAACGGACGGACCCCGCCGTTCGCGAAGGGGCCGCGGTCGTCGCCGCAAGCGCGCTGGCGGGACGGACGGCGCCCCGGCAGGGTCGGTCCATCGAAGGCGGCCGCTCATGGGGATCGGCGCCTTCCGCCAAGGACGCCCATCATGAAGACCTTCGCTCCCGTGCTCGGCCTGCTGGCCGCCGGCCTGATCGCCGCCCCGTCGACGGCGGCCGACCTTCGTTTCACCTTCGAGCCCGGCGCCGGGACCGGCCGGATCATGGTCGCCCTGTTCGACAGCCAGGCGGCTTATGACCATGGCGAGCCGGCGCGCCAGGCGATCGTCGATGTCGCGGCCGGGCAGCGCGACGCCGCCTTCGACGATCTGCCCGACGGCGACTACGCCATGCGCGCGTTCCACGATGTCGACGGCGACGCACGCATGAACGTCAATCCCTTCGGCATCCCGACCGAGCCCTACGCCTTCTCGAACAATGCGGTCGGAAACATGGGTCCCGCGTCCTGGGACCGCGCCCGGGTCACGGTCTCCGGCGCCGTGTCCCAGACCATTGTGCTGAAGTGAGGGGCCGCGCCATGAGCCCGTCTCGCCGTGCCTTCCTGCTTGGCGCCGCCGCCCTGTCCGCCGCCGTCGCCACGCCTGAGATGACGCGCGCCGCCGCCGCCCTGGACCTGGCGGCCGACTGGGGCCTGACGACCCGCGACCTGGACGGCGACACGCCGCGCCAGGCCATGCGTCTGATCCATGGCCGCGCGCCGGAGGGGCTGCAAGGCGCCCTCTACCGCAACGGGCCGGCGAAGTTCCGTCGGCCGGGCGGCTCGGCCACCCACTGGTTCGACGGCGACGGCATGATGCGCGCCTTCCGCCTCCAGGACGGGCAGGCGACGATCGAGGCCCGCTTCGCCGACACGCCCAAGCGGCGAACCGAGACGGAGCTGGGGGCCGTGGTCACCCCCGGCTTCGGCACCCGGGGCGACACCCGCGCTCGCGTCGGCTCCAACGATGACGCCAACGCCGCCAACACCTCGGTCATGGTGGCCGGCGATCAGGTCTGGGCCTTGTGGGAGGGCGGCTCGCCCCTGGCCATGGACGCCGGCGATCTGTCGACCCAAGGCTTCGTCACCCTGGGCGACGATTTGAAGGGGATGCCGTTCCAGGCCCACCCGCGCATCGCGCCCGACGGTTCGATCTGGAACATCGGCCTGTGGGGCGACAAGGCGGTGGTCTGGAGTCTGGACGCCGCGCGGGGCCTGCGGGAAGCCCAGGTGATCCGGCTGCCGCGCGCCAGCTACATGCACGACTTCACCGCGACCGACCGCCACCTGATCCTGATGCTGCAGCCATGGCTGTTCGAAAGCCGTCGGCTGCCGATGGTCGAGAGCCTGGCCTGGCGGCCCGAGACCGGAACCCAGGTGCTGGTGCTCGACAAGGCCGACCTGTCGCGGCGGCGCGTCTTCGAACTGCCGGGCTTCTTCCACTTCCACCTGGGCGACGCCTGGGCCGAGCGGGACGGGACCATTCGCTTCGACGTGGCCGCCAGCGACGACGCCCGTTTCGCCGTGGAGGGCGCCCGCGTGATGGTGCAGGGCGGCGGCGAGGTCCCGGGAGACCCGGCCCGCCTGGCGCTGGTCACCCTCAGGCCCGACGGCCGCGCCGAGATGGTTTCCAGCGGCGTAACGGGGGAGTTCCCGAAGGCCGACCCGCGCCGCGCCGGCGTGCGTCGTCGGCTGACCGCCCATACGACCGGCGAGAACCGGGGCCGTCCCCTGCCGACCGGCGTGGCCGTTCACGATTGGGACAGCGGCCGCTCGCGCGCCTTCGATCTGGGCGGCCATCAGGTGGCCGAGGAGACGGTCATCGTGCCCAAGCCCGGCGCCACCGCCGAAACCGACGCTTGGCTGGTCGGACCGTCGATCAACCTGAAGGCCGGGGCGACCGAGCTTCACGTCTTCGATATCGCCCGCGTCGAGGACGGGCCTGTCGCTACGTGGCGCGCCGACGTGGCCCTGCCGGCGGGCTTCCACGGCGCCTGGGCCGGCTGAGGCGCCGATCTTGCCCTGGGTTCACGGTTCGCAAAGGCTGACGTGCCAAGGTGAGACCATGACCCCCGTCCAGACGCCCGCCGACCTGAAGCCCATCACCGCCCTGCGCTTCGGCGCGGCCCTGTGGGTCGCCGTCTACGCCTTCTGGGAGAACCTGGCGGGCGCCGGCCAATCGGGCCTGGTGGCCAAGGGCTATCTGGGGGTCGAGCTGTTCTTCGTCCTGTCCGGCTTCATCCTCAGCCACGTCTACCTGGCGCAGGCCGGCGAGAAGCGCTTCTCCTACGGCCGGTTCCTGTGGGCGCGGGTGGCGCGGGTCTACCCGCTGCACATCGCCACCCTGCTGGCGGTCGGCCTGCTGGCCGGTGCGGCGATCGTGGCGGGCATGAGCGTGGACGGAAACGTGCTGAGCTGGTCGTCGCTGCCGGCGAACCTGCTGATGGTTCACGCCTGGGGGCTGGCGCCGGCGGCGGGGTGGAACCATCCCTCGTGGTCGATCTCGGCCGAATGGTTCGCCTATCTGTGCTTTCCCGCTTTCGCCTTCGTCTTCTGGCGCCTGCGGGACAAGCCGGCGACCGCAGTGCTGGGGGCGGCGGCGTTCCTGGCGACGCTGTATTTCGTCTTCGAGCAGTGGGCCGGCTTCCCGCTGACCGAGGCCACCATCCGCTGGGGCGCGCTGCGCATCGTGCCGTGCTTCGCCCTGGGGTGCGCCCTCTATCTGATGTACCGCAAGACCCCGCTGAAGGCGCCGGCCCCGTGCGCGGGGGCGTTCCTGGTCCTGATGCTGGGCAGCGCCTGGCTGGGCCTTTGGGACGCCGTCACCGTGCTGATGGCCGGGGGCCTCATCCTGTCGCTGGCGTCGCTGCCCAACGAACGCGCCGGCTGGCTGGCGTCGAAGCCGGCGGTCTATCTCGGGGAGATCAGCTATTCGGTCTATATGGTCTGCGTGCCGTGGAAGCTGCTGGCCGTGAACCTGGCGGCGAAGGTCACGGACGCGCCGGACAAGCAGCTTCACGTCTTCGTGTGGTTGGCGATCCTGGTCCTGCTGCCGGTGGTCGCGGCCGTGTCCTATCACCTGGTCGAACACCCGGCGCGCAAGGCCCTGCGCGGCTGGGCCGAGCGTCGCGATAAGACTTCAGCAAGGAATACGAAGGACGCCGATACGTCGAAAGGACTTGCCCCCGGCGGCGAACCCGTGGCCTAACTTCCCCACCTGAGGCAGGTCGGGACGCGCCACAGCATGAAGAAACGCATTACAGCCGCCGCGGTTGCGGCGACCCTTGGATTTTTCACGGTCGGCGTGACGCCTTCCGCGGCCAGGGCCGACGACCCGTACTGGCAGTGCGTGACCTTCGCCCGAATGTTCTCGGGCATCCAGATCTTCGGCGACGCCTGGACCTGGTGGCGCCAGGCCGCCGACAGCTTCCGCACCGGCAAGCGCCCGGAGACGGGCTCGGTCCTGGTCTTCCGCCCCGAGGGCCGCATGAGCCGGGGCCACGTCGCCGTCGTCTCCGACATCCTGACCGACCGCATGGTCCGCGTGACCCACGCGAACTGGGGCGGCAGCCGCGGCAAGGTCGAGGAGAACGTCACCGTGGTCGACGTCTCGCCCTCCAACGACTGGTCGCAGGTCAAGGTCTGGTACAATCCGATCAACGACCTGGGCACCACGGTCTATCCGACCTACGGCTTCATCTACAAAGGCGCGCGCGACGCCTTCGACGCCGGCCGCCAGATCGCCAGCGCGGCGAGCGGCCAGGGCCAGCAGTAATCCCTCAGGTCAAACCGGCGGCGGCGTGGCCTGGACCAGGCTCTGCCGGCGCCGAACGTGCTCGCGCCAGGCCGTGTAGAGGCCGCTGGCGCCGATCAGCCCCGCCCCGGCCAGGGTGCTGAGGCTGGGCGGACTGCTCAGCAGCCACCAGCCGAAGATCACCGCCCCCACGATCTGCAGATAGTCGAACGGCGCCACGACCGCGACCGGCGCCGACTGCAGCGAGGCGGTCATGAACAGCTGCGCCAGGCCGCCGGTCAGGCCGGCGCCGACCAGCAGGGCGAAGGTCGCCGGCGCGTGCGCCTGTCCCACGAACGGCAGCAGCAGGGCGCCCACGATCGACGAGGCGGTGAAGAACCAGAAGACGATGGCCGCGACATGCTCGGTGTCGCGCAGCTGGCGCAGGGTGATGGTGACCCCGGCGCTCAGCACCGCCGCCGCCAGGCCGAAGCCCAGTCCCGCCGCCGGCACGCCCTCGCCGCCCGGCCGCATCACCACCAGCACGCCGACGAAGCCGACCGCCACGGCCGCCCAGCGGCGCGGCCCCACGGCCTCCTTCAGGATCAGGAAGGACAGCAGGGTGGCGAAGATCGGGGCGGTGAAGCTGAGGGTCGTCGCGTCCGCCAGCGGCAGCAGCGTCAGGGTCTGGAACACGCACAGGATGGAGACGACGCCCAGGGCGCTGCGTCCCGCGTGCGCCCACGGCCTGCGGGTCTTCAGCGCCTTCAGCCCGCCCTGGCTGGTCATCACCCACAGCAACACGACCGGCAGGCCGAAGAAGGCGCGATGGAAAAGCATCTCCGGCGCGGTCACGCCGTCCAGCGACGCCAGCTTCAGCAGGGCGGCCATGATCGAGAAGCAGCCCGCCGCGGCGACCCGCAGCGCGATCCCCTTGCCGATGGCATCCGTGGCGGACAGGGCGGCCTCCTCAGGCCTGGCGGAAGCCCAGGACGTCCTGCATGTCGTAGAGGCCCGGGCGGCGCGTGCGCACCCAGGCGGCGGCGGCGACGGCGCCCTTGGCGAACAGACTGCGGTCGATGGCCGAGTGGCTGAGCGTCAGGACCTCGTCCTCCGAGGCGAACATCACCGTGTGTTCTCCGACAATGCCGCCGGCGCGGATCGAGGAGAAGCCGATCTTGCCCGCCGGCCGCTCGCCGGTGATGCCGTCATAGGGTTTGAGCTGGAGATCCGCCAGCTCGGCGAACCGGCCCTCGGCCGCGGCCTCGCCCAGCATCAGGGCGGTGCCGGAAGGCGCGTCGATCTTGCGGCGATGGTGCGCCTCGGTGATCTCGATGTCCCAGTCCTGGGCGTCCAGCCGCTGCGCCGCATGCTGGACCAGGCCGATCAGGATGTTCACGCCCAGCGAGAAGTTGCCGCTCTTGACGATGGCGATCTTCTCGGCGGCCGTTTCCAGCTCGGCTTCCTGCTCGGCGCTGAAGCCGGTCGAGCCGATGACCAGGGCCGGACCGCCCCGCTCGGCCGCCGCCTGAGCCAGGGCGACCGAAGCCTCCGCGGTGGAGAAGTCGATGACCACGTCGCACAGCGACAGGTCGGCGGTCTCCCCCCAGTCGAACCGGGCGGCGACGACCACGTCCTCGCGCGCGTCCAGCACCTGGGAGACCGCGCGGCCCATCCGGCCGCGGTAGCCGGAGATGCCGGCGTGGAAGATGGCGCTCAAGCCGCGTTCTCTTTCGATCCGTCCGCGTCCTGACTGCCCAGGATGTCGGCCCAGAAGCGCTTCGCCTTTCCGGCGAAGCTGGAGTTGCGCGGGTTCTGCCCCTCGCCGAACGAGAGGGCAAGCTCTTGCAGCAATTCCTTCTGGCGCGCGGTCAGGTCGGTGGGCGTCTCGACGAACAGTTCGACCACCAGGTCGCCGCGTCCGCGCCCGTTCAGGTGCGGCATGCCCTTGCCCTTGATGCGGACGGTCTTGCCGGTCTGGGCGCCGGCCGGCACCTCGACGGCGGCCTTGCAGCGGCCGTCGCAGGCTTCGGACACCAGGCAGGGCGCGTCGACAACGCCGCCCAGCGCCGCCACCGTCATCGGCACCGGCACGGTGACCAGGAGGTCCAGGTTGTCGCGTTCGAACAGTTCGTGCGGCTGGACCGACAGGAAGACGTACAGGTCCCCGCGCGGGCCGCCGCGCTGGCCGGCGTCGCCCTCGCCCGACAGGCGGATGCGCGAGCCGTCGTCCACGCCGGCGGGGATCTTCAGGTTCAGGGTGCGGGTCTTGCGCACCTGGCCGTGGCCCTGGCAGCTGGTGCAGACGTCGGCGGCGGCGATGCGCTGGCCGGCGCCGCCGCAGGAGGGGCACGTCCGCTCCATCTGGAAGAAGCCGTTGGCTTGGCGGATGCGCCCCGCGCCCCGGCAGGTGGTGCAGGTCGACGGCTGGGCCCCCGGCTTGGCGCCCGAGCCCTCGCAGGTCTCGCAGGTGGCGGTGGACGGCACGGAGATCTCGACCTCGGCGCCTCTGTAGGCCTGCTCGAGGGTGATCTCGAGGTCGTAGCGTAGGTCCGACCCCCGGCGCGGGCCGCCCTGGTTGCGGCTCTGGCGGCCGGCGAAGGCGTCCCCGAAGGCGTCGCCGAACACTTGGGAGAAGATGTCGTTGAGGTCGTGGAAGCCCGCGCCGCCCTGGCCGAACGGATGGCCTCCGCCGCCGTTGACCCCGGCGTGGCCGAAGCGGTCGTAGGCCGCGCGCTTGTCGGCGTCGGACAGCACGGCGTAGGCCTCGGAGATTTCCTTGAACACCGCCAGCGATTCCTCCGAGCCGCCGTTGCGGTCGGGGTGATGCTGCATGGCCAGCTTGCGATAAGCCGACTTCAGGCCGGCCGCGTCGACGGTCCGTTCGACGCCCAGAACCTCGTAATAGTCACGCGCCATCGGGCGTTGGTCCTCATACTTCCCCTGTCGATCCCGCCGCGCCTCTGCGGGCGCTGGGCGGAACCGATGTCCCGACTGACATGGGTGTCGGGACCGATGTTGCAAGTTTCATGAAAAGGCCCCGCCTATCGCGAGACAAGCGGGGCCGTATCATTTCAGCGGCCTGTCGTGGATCAGGCGCTCTTCTTCTCGTCGCCGTCGACGTCCGAGACTTCCTCGAACTCCGCGTCGACCACGCCATCCTCGGCCGGCTGGCCTTCGGCGGCGGCGTCGCCCGAGCCCTGCTGAGCCGCGTACATGGCCTCGCCCAGCTTCATCGAGGCCTGGACCAGGGTGTTGGTCTTGGCCCGGATGTCTTCCGGGTCGGTTCCGTCACGCGCCGTCTTCAGCTCGGCCAGGCCGGTCTCGATGGCCGTCTTCTCGTCCGCGCCGACCTTGTCGCCGTGCTCGGCCAGGGCCTTCTCGGTCGAGTGGATCAGGCTGTCGGCGGCGTTCTGCGCCTCGACCAGGTCCTTGCGGGCCTTGTCGGCGGCCGCGTTGGCCTCGGCTTCCTTGACCATCTTGTCGATGTCGGCGTCCGACAGGCCGCCGTTGGCCTGGATGCGGATCGACTGTTCCTTGTTGGTCGCCTTGTCCTTGGCGGTGACGTGGACGATGCCGTTGGCGTCGATGTCGAAGGCGACCTCGATCTGCGGCATGCCGCGCGGGGCCGGCGGGATGCCCATCAGGTCGAACTGGCCCAGCATCTTGTTGTCCGCCGCCATCGGCCGCTCGCCCTGGAAGACCCGGATCGTCACGGCCGACTGGTTGTCGTCGGCGGTCGAGAAGGTCTGGCTCTTCTTGGTCGGGATGGTGGTGTTGCGCTCGATCAGCGGGGTGAAGACGCCGCCCAGGGTCTCGATGCCCAAGGTCAGCGGGGTCACGTCCAGCAGCAGCACGTCCTTGACGTCGCCCTGCAGCACGCCGGCCTGAACCGCGGCGCCGAGGGCCACGACCTCGTCGGGGTTCACGCCCTTGTGCGGCTCCTTGCCGAAGAAGGCCTTCACGGCCTCCTGCACCTTGGGCATGCGGGTCATGCCGCCGACCAGCACCACTTCGTCGATGTCCGAGGCCTTCAGGCCGGCGTCGGCCAGGGCCTTCTTGCACGGCTCGATGGTGCGGGCGACCAGGTCCTCGACCAGGGCCTCCAGCTTGGCGCGCGACAGCTTGATGTTCAGGTGCAGCGGCCCGGACGCGTTCATGGTGATGAACGGCAGGTTGACCTCATACTGGGTCGTCGAGGACAGCTCCTTCTTGGCCTTCTCGGCCTCTTCCTTCAGGCGCTGCAGGGCCAGCTTGTCCTGGCGCAGGTCGACGCCCTGCTCCTTCTTGAACTCGTCGGCCAGGTAGTCGACCAGGCGCAGGTCGAAGTCCTCGCCCCCCAGGAAGGTGTCGCCGTTGGTCGACTTCACCTCGAAAACGCCGTCGCCGATCTCCAGGATCGACACGTCGAAGGTGCCGCCGCCCAGGTCGTAGACCGCGATCTTCTGGCCGTCGTTCTTGTCCAGGCCGTAGGCCAGGGCCGCCGCTGTCGGCTCGTTGATGATCCGCAGCACTTCCAGGCCGGCGACCTTGCCGGCGTCCTTGGTGGCCTGGCGCTGGCTGTCGTTGAAATAGGCCGGGACGGTGATGACGGCCTGGGTCACCTTCTCGCCCAGATAGGCCTCGGCGGCCTCCTTCATCTTGGTCAGGGTGAAGGCCGAAATCTGCTGCGGCGAATAGTCCTTGCCGTGGGCGCGCACCCAGGCGTCGCCGTTCGGGCCCTTGACGATCTCATAGGGCACCATGCCCTTGTCCTTCGCCACGACGGGGTCGTCGAAGTTGCGGCCGATCAGGCGCTTGATGGCGAAGAAGGTGTTGGCGGGGTTGGTCACCGCCTGGCGCTTGGCCGGCTGGCCGACCAGGGTTTCGCCGCCATCCTGGATGGCGACGACCGACGGCGTGGTGCGGGCGCCTTCGGCGTTCTCGATGACCTTGGGGTTCTTGCCGTCCATGACGGCCACGCACGAGTTGGTGGTGCCGAGGTCGATGCCGATGATCTTGGCCATGGGCGTTCTATTTCTCTCCGTATCGGCGGGCGATGCGGCGGCCTTCGAGGAAGCGCCGCGCGTGACCGCCCCCAGTGGGTTGGCGTTGGACTTTCCGGATAGCCCCAGTTTTCGCGGGGTTTCTCCGAAGCTGGCCCCGATATGGGAAACACCCCTTGGCCCGCAAGGGCCTGTTTGCGATCCGCGGGACCTTTTGCGGCGAGGGGCGGCGGGCCTATGTCGCGAAGATGACGTCCCTTCCGCCCGAAACCCCGACCGCGACGCCCGGCTTCCGCCTGTGGCGAGGGGCTTTGTCGCCGAGGGCGCAGGCGACGCTGGTCGAGGAGATCATGCGGGGATTGGAAGCCGCGCCGCCCTATCAGCCCTTCACGCCCGGCGGCCGGCCGCTGTCGGTTCGGATGAGCAACTTCGGGCCGTGGGGCTGGGTCTCGGACCGCGGCGGCTATCGCTACCAGGCGACCCACCCCCATACGGGACGCCCCTGGCCGCCCATTCCGGCAAGCCTGCTGGGACTTTGGCGCGCGACCGCGGGCTGGCCCCAGCCGCCCGACGCCTGTCTGGTCAATCTTTATCGCGACGCCGCGAAGATGGGCCTGCACCAGGATCGCGACGAGACGGACCTGAAGGCGCCGGTGCTGTCGGTTTCGCTGGGCGACACGGCCGTCTTCCGCATCGCCGGCCCGGACGGCGGGACCTCCACGCTGAAGCTGGAAAGCGGCGATGTCTGCGCCCTGACCGGTCCGGCCAGACTGGCGCGGCACGGCGTTGACCGCGTGCTGTCCGGATCGTCGCGGCTGATCCCCGGCGGCGGACGCATCAACCTGACCCTCAGAAGGGCGCGCTGAGGACATCGGCCTTCCGCGGCATCCGCAGGAAGAACCCGGAATGACGGCGCATTATAGCTGAACCTACTCTCCCGTCTGCTCCTTCACGCCCAAAGCGTCGGCCAGACGCATCTTCGCCGAGCCGCGCGGCAAGGGCTTCTGCTGGCTTTCGTGCGGCTTCCACCCGGCCAGGTGGACGATCTCGAAGGTCGCGGGGATGCGGCCGTCGGCCTCGCCGTGGCGCTCGGCGTAGAGGGCGGCGGCGCGGGTGAAGACGGCGCGCGACAGCGGCCGGACCGGTCCGGCCAGCACGTTCGTCTCGCCCATGGCGCGCAGGTCGCGGACCAAGGCGGCCAGATCGGGATAGCGGACGGTGAAGCGATCCACGTCCGACACGGGCAGGGCGAAGCCGGCCCGCTGCAGCAAGGCCGCCCCGTCGAAGCCGTCGGCGAAGGGCGAAACCCGCGCCTGGGCCCCGCCGCGCTCGGCCAGCTCCGCCTCGGTCAGCACCCCGCGCAGCTCCTTCAGCGTGCCGGCCCCGAACAAGGTGCCGATGAACAGGCCGTCCGGCTTCAGCGCTTGCCGGATCTGGGCAAGGGCGCCGGGCAGGTCGTTGGCCCAGTGCAGGCTGAGCAGCGATACGATCAGGTCGGTCGAGTTGGGTTGGAGCGGCAGGGCGGCCGCGCCGGGCGCCGCCCGCTCCTCACGGGACGTCGGCGTCAGGACCGGGCCGATCCGCGCCGCCGCGTCGCTGTCCGCCACGGCCTCCGAAAACACCCCCGGTTGCGCCGAGAGGTCGACCGCGACGGGAAAGTCGCGCAAGATCGCCTCCAGGCTGCCCGCCGCGTTCTCGGCGGCACGGCGGTGCAGGAAATCCGCGTCGCGAAAGCGCCGCGTCGAGCGCGCCAGCCGGGTCGCGCGGCGGCGGGCGTCGAAGATCTGCGGGGGACCTGAGGAGGGGGTTGTCATGGACGCACAGGATGGGGTCTGGCGCGCCGCCTGGAAAGGGGCGGCTCGACACGCGCGCGACCTGGGCCGGTCCGCCGCCGACCTGATCCTGCCGCCTCTGGCCCACGACAGCCGCGAGGCGACGGCCGCCGCCGGCCTGACGCCCGGCGCCTGGAGCCGCATCGCCTTTCTGGAGGCGCCGGTGTGCGACGGCTGCGGCGCGGCGTTCGAATACGACGGCGGCGCCTTCGCCGAGGACCGCTGCGCCGCCTGCCTGGCCCAACCCTATCTGTTCGCCCGGGCGCGGGCGGCCTGCGTCTATGACGAGGCATCGCGCGGGCTGATCCTGCGCTACAAGCACGGCGACCAGCAGCAGTTCGCGCCCCTGTTCGCCCGCTGGATCGGCCGGGCCGCCGCCGACCTGCTGGCCGAGGCGGACGTGGTCGCCCCCGTGCCGCTGCACCCTTTCCGCCTGCTGTCGCGCCGCTTCAACCAGGCCGCCGAGATCGCCCGGCCGCTGGCCAGGACCGCCAAGCTCGACTACGTCCCGGACGCGCTGGTCCGCACCGCCCACACCGACAGCCAGGGCGGCAAGAGCCGGCGCGGGCGGCGACTGAACGTGAAAAAGGCCTTCGCCGTCACCGAGGCCGGTCGTCGACGCATCAAGGGTCGCCGCATCCTTCTGATCGACGACGTGTTGACCACGGGCGCGACCGGAGAGGCCTGCGCCCGCGCCCTGGTCGACGCCGGGGCAAGGGCCGTGGACCTGGCCGTGATCGCCCGGGTGAAAAACGCCCGGGGACTGACTATCTAGTTTGCGCCCTAACGCTCGCCGTCCCCGTCACGATCGGGGGCTCGCTGCTCGGGGCGTCCTGAATTTGGAGCTGAGAATTGGCCGACGTCGTCATCTACACCAAGCCCGGTTGCCCCTACTGCTACAGCGCCCTGGCGCTGCTGAAGAAGAAGGGCGTCGACTACACCGAGATCGTCGCCTCCAACGATCCGGCGAAGAAGGCCGAGATGGTCGAGAAGTCCGGAGGACGCATGACCTTCCCGCAGATATTCATCGACGGGAAGCACGTCGGCGGCTCCGACGACATCCACGCCCTGGACCGCGAAGGCCGGCTGGACCCGCTGCTGGCCGCCTGAGCCGGTGACCGGCGTCCTCAACATCGCCCTGGTCCAGACCCGCACGCCGGCGACGGCGAAGGCGGGGCTGGATCACGTCGCGCCTCTGATCCGCGAGGCGGCGGCGGGCGGGGCCAGGTTCATCCTGACCCCCGAAGGGACCAACCTGCTGGAGCAGCGCCGCGACCGGCGCGCGACCGTCTTGGCCAGCGAGGACGAGGACGTCGCCGTCCTGGGCCTGCGCCGTCTGGCGGCCGAACTCGGCGTGTGGCTCCTGATCGGCTCAGCCATCGTCCGTTCGGGACGCGACGGCGACGCGCGCGCCGCCAACCGGTCCCTGCTGGTCGGCGCCGGCGGCGCGATCGTCGCCCGGTACGACAAGCTGCACGTCTTCGACGTCGACCTTCCGAACGGCGAGCGGTACCGCGAGAGCGCGACGGTCCGGCCCGGCGACGGGGCCGCGGTCGCCGACACGCCCTGGGGCCGGCTCGGCCTGACCATCTGCTACGACATCCGCTTCCCGCACCTGCACCGCCAGCTGGCCCAGTCGGGGGCGTCGATGATCGCCGTGCCCGCCGCCTTCACCGCTCCGACCGGCGAGGCGCACTGGGAGACCCTGCTGCGCGCCCGCGCCATCGAGACCGGCGCCTTCGTCCTGGCCCCGGCCCAGGGCGGCCTGCACGAGGACGGCCGCCGCACCTGGGGCCGCTCGACCGTCGTCGGTCCGTGGGGCGAGATCATCGCCCGGGCCGATCACGACGAGCCTTGCGTTCTTCACGCGAAACTGGACATGGAAGCCGTGGCCAAGGCTCGCGCGGCCATTCCCTCCCTGACCCACGATCGCGAATTCGTCCCCGCCCGATGATCCGCTACGCCCTGAACTGTGACCACGGCCATGGCTTCGAGGCCTGGTTCGGCTCCTCGTCCGACTATGACGACCAGGCGGCGCGCGGCCTGGTCGAATGCCCGTTCTGCGGCTCGCATGCGGTCGAGAAGGCGATCATGGCCCCGGCCGTCAGCGGCACGAAGAAGGTCGCCGCGCCCGACATGGCGGCGAAGATGCAGACCATGATGATGGAGGCGGCGCGCGAGGTCCGCGCCCACGTCGAGGCCAACTTCGACTATGTCGGCGACGCCTTCGCCCGCGAAGCCCGCGACATCCACGAGGGCCGGTCCGAGAAGCGCGCAATCTATGGCGAAGCCACGCCCGCCGAGGTCAGGAAGCTGAAGGAGGACGGCGTCCCCGTCGCCCCCCTGCCCCCTTCGCCGGCGGGCCCGACCAAGGTCAACTGAGCCTGACCCGACGGGAGCCTCCGTAAGGTTGCGTTAACCCTGGGGCCGCAAGGCTGCCGCAAAGGTCGGGGACGGTGTCGCAAAGCCCGGCGCGGGAACGCCGGCCGTCCTCTCGCCGCTCCAGGAGCCCGATTTAATGCACCGCCGCCAACTGATCCTGTCGGGCCTCGCCACCGCCGCCGGCGCCTCGTCGCTGGGCGCCTGCGCCTCGTCCCCGCCGCGCGATCCGAACTATCCGATCCGCTCGGATCAGAACGCCCAGGCCTACACCTTCGACGAACTGGTCGCCGCGGGGTCGCGCGAACTGGGCATCGCGGCCGAGGTGGTCGGCGGCGCCATCGAGCGCGTCTTCGCCGACCAGGGCGACCGTCCCACCGCCTATATCGCGGGCGAGGAGGGCTCCGGCGCCGTCGTCGTCGGCGCCCGCTACGGCCGCGGCGCCCTGCACATGAAGGACCTGTCGGCCTCGCAGGAGGTGTTCTGGCAAGGCGCCTCGATCGGCTGGGACTGGGGCGGCAACGCCAGCCGCGTCTTCACCCTGGTCTATGGCCTGTACCACCCCGACATGATCTACCGCCGCTACCCCGGCGTGGAGGGCTCGGCCTATCTGGTCGCCGGCCTGGGCGTGAACTACCAGCAGGCCGACGGCATCGTCCTGGCCCCAATCCGCACCGGCGTGGGCCTCCGCCTCGGCGCCAACGTCGGCACCATGAGCTACAGCCGCCAGCGCAACCTGCT
Source organism: Pseudomonadota bacterium (assembly GCA_023451375.1). GTDB lineage: Bacteria > Pseudomonadota > Alphaproteobacteria > Caulobacterales > Caulobacteraceae > Brevundimonas. The sequence continues at coordinate 4,905 of JAEXZS010000078.1, read as the reverse complement.
GCCGTTCTAAAGGCCCGCTTCTGGATTTCCGTCATCGTCGGGCTTGACCGAGGATGACGGACTAGGACGTCACCCCGCCAGCCTCAGCGGCGGCGGCGCCCGCAGCAGGGCCTCCAGGCCCTCGCGATAGGTCGGATAGGCCGGTCGCCAGCCCAGCTCCGCCTTGGCCAGGGCGTTCGAGACCCGCTTGGAGTCCAGGTAGAAGCGTCGCATGGCGTCGGTGACGGCCGGGTCGTCCAGCTCGATCTCGGGCGGCCGGGGCAGTCCCATGCGGGCGGCGGCCCATTCCATCACCACATGCGCCGGCGCGGGCTCGTCGTCGGTCAGATTGTAGGCCGCCCCGGGCCGGGGCCGATCCATCGAGGCGAACAGGCCGGAGACCACGTCCTCGACATGGATGCGGTTGAAGATCTGCTCAGGCTTGCGGACCAGCCGCGCCGTGCCGTTCCGTAGGCGATCGACTACGCTGCGCCCCGGCCCGTAGATCCCCGGCAGGCGGAAGATCTGCAGCGTCAGCCCCATGCCCCGCGCGCCGTCCAGCCAGTCGCGCTCGGCCCGCACCCGGCGCGCGCCTTCCAGGGTCGCGGCGTTCAGCGGACCGTCCTCGAACACCCAGCCGCCGGCCCGGTCGCCGTACACGCTGGTGGAAGAGACATAGCCCATCCAGTCCGGCCAGGCGTCCGCCGCCAACGGCGCCAGGGTCCGCAGCGCCGGACAGCCGTGCGCGTCGGGCGCCGCCGTGGTCAGCACCGCCGTCGCCTCGTTCAGCCCCCGCTTCAGCGCCTCCGTGTCCGCCGGATCGACGGCCGTGACGCCCGCCGCCTCCAGCCGCCGGCGCCGCTCCGGGTCGCGGGAGGTGGCGATGGCCCGGCCGCCGCGCCGCAAGGCCTCGCGCGCCGCCGCCGCGCCGACATAGCCGCCGCCGAAGACCAGCAGGGACAGGGCGGGGCGGGCGTCGGGCATCGGTTCGGAACTCAGGCGGACAGGACGGTCTTGGCGGACTTGGGATACGGCCGCGCTTCCTCCTTCAGCGCCTCCGCCCGCCCCAGGTTCCAGGCCGAGACGCAGGGCACGCGCTCCAGGTCGGCGCGGTCGGCGTAGCGGCGGGCGATGGTGCTGACCTCTTCCATCAAGCCCTGCGCCAGGGTGATCGGCTTCAGCCCCAGCTCGCGGAACTGGTCATTGGCGACGACCAGTTCGTTCTCGTCCGCCTCCTGGCGCGGATTGGGCACGTTGTGGATCACGGCGCCGGTCTTGTCGGCGATCATGGCGGCCAGGTCGCGCACGCGGCGGCTCTCGGTCATCTGGTTCAGGATCTTGACCCGCTCGCCGCGCTTGGGCGGGTTCTTCAGCGCCAGCTCGACACAGCGCACCGTGTCCTGGATGTGGATGAAGGCCCGCGTCTGGCCGCCCGATCCGTGCACCGTCAGCGGATAGCCCACCGCCGCCTGCATCAGAAACCGGTTCAGCACCGTGCCGTAGTCGCCGTCATAGTCGAAACGGTTGATCAGCCGATCGTCCCGCTTGGTCTCCTCCGTCTGCGTTCCCCAGACGATGCCCTGGTGCAGGTCGGTGATGCGCAGGCCGTCGTTGCGGGCGTAGAACTGGAACAGCAGGGCGTCCTGCGTCTTGGTCATGTGATAGATGCTGCCCGGGTTCGGCGGGAACAGTATCTCCTGCTCGGCCGGACCGTGGTCGGTCTCCACCGTCACCTTGAGATAGCCCTCGGGGATGCGCAGGCCGGCGGTGCCGTAGCCATAGACTCCCATCGTCCCCAGGTGCGCCAGGTGCACGTCCAGTCCGCTCTCGACGATGGCCGCCAGCAGGTGGTTGGTGGCGTTCAGATTGTTGTCGACGGTGTAGAGCTTGTGCCGCGCCGACTTCATCGAATAGGGCGCGGCGCGCTGCTCGGCGAAATGCACCACGCTGTCGGGGGCGAAGTCGCGGATCAGGGCGACCAGCCGGTCGAACTCCTTGCCGATCGTCATGTTGACGAAGCCGATCTCGCGGCCCGAGACGGCCTTCCACGCCTTGATCCGCTCGCCCATGGTGCGGATCGGCGTCAGCGACTGGACCTCCAGCTCGTTGTCGATGTTCCGCCGGCTCAGATTGTCGACGATCGTCACGTCCCACCCGCGGGCCGACAGGTGCAGCGCCGTGGGCCAGCCGCAGAAACCGTCGCCGCCCAGAACAAGAACCCGCATGAAGTCACGCCTTTCAACCACTCTCGCCGTCTGCCTAACGCACGAGGCGCGGAACGGCAAAGCGCAGCGGTTTGACGCAGGCGCGACGATCAATCGTCGAATACCCCTTGGAAACCGCCTTCGCACACGCTAAGTCATCATTGTCTCCCACTCAAACGCAGCTTTACGGGCCTGTGCCCGGCTGTTCGCGGCTTGAGCCGACATGACGGCCGGTCCCGCAAGGATCGGCGCACCATGGGGGCGACGACGGCATTCCGGACACATCGACAATCGGGGATCGGCCCCGAGCGAAACGGAACGACGAAACGGACGGACCCGGCTCTGACGATCCGGCTTCTCCCTGCACACGGTAGCGCGAATGAGAGATTTCAAGGGCATGAAGCGTCAGCGTGGGCGCAACCGCAACAAGGCGGGGGCGAACAACGCGAACAACGCCAATCCCAATCGCTCGTGGGATTCCCAGGGACCCGAAAACATCAAGGTCCGGGGCAACGCCCAGACCGTCTATGAGCGCTATCAGCAGCTGGCCCGCGACGCCGCTTCGTCCGGCGACCGGGTGCTGGCCGAGAACTACCAGCAGCACGCCGAACACTATTACCGGGTCCTGAGGGCGCTGCAGCCGCAGCGGTCCTTCTCCGACATCGCCGCGCGCGAACTGTCGAACCAGGGCTTCGACATCGATTTCGAGGACGAGTCCGGCGCCCAGGCCGCCGCCTTCCTGGCCGCCCAGCAGGCCGCCGAGCGCCAGGCCCAGGACGCGGCCGAACGCGCCGAACGCGCCGAGCAGCGCGACCGCGACCCGCCGCGCGACCGGGATCAGAACCGCGACCCGAACCGGGATCGAGAGCAGAACCGCGAAGGCGGCGAGGAGCGCGAGCCCCGGGCCGAGGGCGACGGGGGTCGCCGCGAGAGCCGTCGCGAACGCTGGGAGCGCCGCCGCGAGGAACGCAACCGCCGCTTCGAGACCCAGACCGAAGGCGGGGCGGCCGAAGCCGACCCGTCCGAAACCGGCCCGTCCGCAGCGGGTCCGTCCGACGGCGGCTCCGACGAAACGGCGGCCGTCCAGGTCCCGACGCAAGAGGCCGCTCCGGCCGCAACCGCGCCGATCGAGGCCGACACCGCGGCCGCGGCCGAAAAGCCTGCCCGTCGCGGCCGTCGCCCGGCCGCTCGCGACGACGACGCCGAGCCGACCGCGCTGCCCGGCTTCCTGACCCGATCCTCGGCCCCGCCCGCGCCGCAAGCCGGAACCGACGGCGAGGGCGAACCCGCTCCGCGTCGCCGCGCCCCGCGCCGCAAGGCCGAAACCGCCGCCGAAGGCGAGGGCTGACCACAACCACAAGGCGCGAATTCACTAGATAGCAACTTCCGGGTGCAAGCCTGCGCTCGGGAGTGCTGCGATGATCCGTGCCGCGTGGGAAACCCTTCTTCGATCTGATCCGGTTCGCCGGCGCGACCCCGCGCCGTCCGCGCCGGACCCCCGCGCCGCCGCGCTGGAACACGCGCTGCAGGCCTGTGAGCGGGAACGGATCCGCCTGGCCGCCCTGAACGACAGTCGCTCCGCCTTCGTCCTGGCCCTGATGCGCGAACTGCGCGCGCCCTTGGTCGACGTGCTGGGCCACGCGGGCTCCGCCGCGCATGATTCGCCGGCGCGCGCCGCGGAAGGCCTGCGCGAGATCGAGAAGGCCGCCGCGGAGCTGACGGCCCTGATCGACGACGCGGCCGAGTTCGTCGCCGCAGGCCGGACCGCCTCCTACCGTCCATCGCAGCGCATCGACCTGCGGCTGGCGGCCCAGCGGGCCTGCGACGCCCTGGCCCGCCGGGCCGAGGCCGCCGGCGTCGCCCTGGCCTGTTCTCCTCCCGCCGCCGGCTTGGTCGTCATGGCCGACCCCGAGGTGCTGGGCGGCGTCCTGAGAGGCCTCGTCGCCGACGCCGTCCGACACGCCCCCGCGGGCGGCGCGGCGCGCATCGAGGTCGGCCGGGACGGCGAGACGGTGAGGCTGATCCTGCGCGGCGACAGCCTTCCGCCGGGCCCGTCGCCCGAGCCCCACGACGGCCTCGACGCCGACGGCCGCCTGATCCCTCGCCTGGGTCTCGCCGCCGCCCAGAGGCTGGTCGAGGGTCTGGGCGGGTCGCTGTCGAACGTCGGCGGAGCCCTGTCCCTGCGGCTGCCGGCGGCCGCTGCGGGCGCGTCGGCGCGGCTGTCGGGCGCCGAGGTGCTGGTGGTCGGCGCGGCGTTGACCGATCTCGGCGTGATCCGCCGCGTCGTCACGGAGGGCGGCGGCCGTCTCCACGCCGTCCGCACGCCGCAAGCGGGTTTGCCCCTGGCCCGCGACCTGGATCCCGATCTCCTGGTCCTCGACCTCGCCCGAGCGCCGGATCGAGGCCTGGCGCTGAAGGCCAGGCTGGACGGCGACCCGCTGCTGTTTGGCAAGCCGGTCGTGGCCCTGACCTGCGCCCTCGGCGAGCTGGAACACCGCCGGATCAAGGCCGCCGGCTTCGCCGCGCGCCTGTCCAAGCCGCTCGATCCCGACGCGCTGGGGGACGCCCTGGGCGAGACGCTGAGCGCGACGCGCCGGCGCGCGCCCCTTGACGCCGACCGCCCGGGCGGGGCCTAAGGGACCACCTCGCCGCAAGGCACGCCGCAGGGAGGCGCGAATGCGTCCGTCCGCCCGCTTCGTTCCCTGGCTGACGCTCGTCGCCG
>JAEXZS010000065.1 GCA_023451375.1 Pseudomonadota bacterium | reverse complement strand
GCTTGCCGACGGCCTTCAGGGCGGCGCCGACGACTGGCGCCAGGTCGCCTCGGCCGCCGACGCCAGCCTGCTGGGCCGTCTCGACCAGGCCTGGCGCCTGGGCCGCGCCGAGGCCGAGGAGGCCGGCTTCGCCTCGGAGGTGGAGCGGCTGGCCGCCCTGGTCGATCCCAACGCCGCGCTCCCCGGCCGCCTGCAGCCCGCGCCGGGGACCTACCGCTGTCGCACCATCAAGCTGGGTCGCCGCACCGAGGGTGAGGGCCTGGCCTATGTCGCCTATCCCTTCTTCGCCTGCTCCGTCGAGCTGACGCCCGGCGGAGACCTCATCCTGACCAAGACCACCGGTTCGCAGCGCACGCGCGGCCTGCTCTATCCCGACAGCGACCGTCGACTGGTCTATGTCGGCGCCCAGGCTTGGGGCGACGAGGCGGACTTCCCCGACTACGGCCGGAACCGCGAGCGCGACCAGGTCGGCGTCCTCGAACGCATCGGCGACCAGCGCTGGCGCCTGGTGCTTCCGTGGCCGAAGCAGGAAGCCAAGCTGGAGCTGCTGGAGATCGTCCGCTAGGGGGCGACCCCAGGCCGTCATTCCGGGGCTGAGTGAAGCGAAGACCTGCGGACGCCCCCGAATGACGATCGGAAAGCGCAGTCAGCGGGACCGCCGTATCCTTCGGACCGCCCGCCCTAGACCCGCGTCAGCCGCAGGTCCTGATAGTCGTACGAGAAGTCGATGTCGGGCGAGACGCCCTTCATCGTCGCCGTCGCCGGCTTGGCCGCCTGGATGCTGAAGGTGATGAAGGCGTCCTCCTCCCGCTTGTCCGGGAAACGGGTGCGGAAGGTCTCGCCGTCATAGGGCTCCAGCGGCCCCTTCAGCGCCGGGGTGTGGGTGAAGTCCAGCCACAGGCCGCCGTCCCGCCGCGAGATGACGATGTCGCCGTACCACGGGTCGCGCCAAGTCCCCGCGTAGGCTTCCAGCGGCATGGACGGCGCCGCGCCCGCCCGCTGCCTGGCGTCGATCTCGGCGGCGGCGGCCAGGGACTTGTCGATCCCCTCCTTCTCGCGCCGCTTCGAATCCGCGATCCAGTCCACGTCGACCTTGCCCATGCACAGGTCGGAGATGCCCGAGCGCAGCGCGCGCAGCAGAAAGCTCTCCTCGGCGTTGCTGAAGACGCAGAAGCCGGTCTTGCGGCCGGGGATCAGCACCGTCGCCGAGATCCCGCCTGGCGAACCGCCGCCGTGGCTGATCAGCCGCTCGCCGCGATAGTCCTGCACCTGGAAACCCATGGCGTAGGTCGAGGCGATGGCCCGGTTTGGCAGCTCCGCCGTGGGTCCCGCCGAAGAGCCGACGATGATGTTGGGCTTCCACATCTCGCGCGCCGTCTCTTCCGAGAACAGGCGCGACCCGTCCGGCAGCAGCCCCTCGTTCAGCCGCACCGCGATCCATTTGGCCCAGTCGGTCGGCGTGGCGCAAAGGCCGCCGGCCGCCGCCGCCGAATCCCAGTTCCAAACCTCCACGATCGACTCTCCGATCGGCTGCATCTCACCCTGGTAGCGCAGCGGCGGCCCGATCCGCCCGTGCGGCAGCGCCGACTTCGCCGGATCGGCCAGCCGCGCCAGGGGCACGGTCTCGGCCATGCCGACGCGATCCAGGATTCGGCTCTGGACGAAGGCCTCCCACGACTGGCCGGACGCCGCCTCGATCACCGCCCCGGCGACCACGAACATCAGGTTGCAGTAGTCGTACTCCGCCCGAAAGCCGTTCTCGATCGGCACGAAGGCAGCCTGGGCCAGCACCTCGGCGCGCGTCCGATCACTGTTGGGCCAGAACAGCAGGTCGCCGGCGCCCAGGCCGAATCCGGCTCGATGGCTCAGCGTGTCACGCACCGTGACGTGGTCGGTGATGTAGGGATCGACCAGCCGGAAGTCGGGCAGATAGGTCTTCACCGGCTCGTCCCACTTCACCTTGCCCTCATCGACCAGGATCGCCAGGGCGGCGGCGGTGACGTTCTTGGTGTTGGAGGCGATGGCGAACAGGGTGTGCTCGTCCGCCCGCGCGGCCTGCCCCCCATCTTGACCCTGGCGCTTGACCCCATAGCCGCGCGCCAGGATCGTCTTCCCGTCCCGCACCACCGCCACACCCAGCGCCGGCTGGTCGGGCCAGGCCTCCATCGCCTTGCCCACATAGGCGTCGACCGCCTCGGCCAGGGACGCGTCGTCGTTCGCGGCGGCTTCCAGGGCCCACGAGGGCCGCGCCGCCAGCGCCGCCGCGCCTCCCGAAACGAACAGGGCGGAACGGCGGGAAAGACGAAGGGACATGCGCGACCTCGATGGGGAACTCATCCCCACCTTAGCCTGTCGGGCGCGCCGATCCAGCCTCAGCCCGCACGCCAGCGATGCAGGTGCTCCAGCACGTCGGCGACCAGTTGGTCGCGAGTGAAGCCGGTCACATCGCGGGGCCGGGTCACGTCGTCGGATCGCGCCGACAGACGCCACTCCATGGCCCGGCGCCGCTCCGGCGCTTCCAGCGCCGTCATGGCCGGCCGGGGACGTTCGCGCGCGATCAGGCGATAGTGGAAGTCCCGCCCCCCGGCGACCGGCGCCGTCAGCGACACGCCGTCCTCGTCGCGGGCCACCTCGGCGGCCAGCCCCTCGGCCGCCAGCCCCTCGCGCACGGTCTCCAGCGCCGGCAGGCCGTTGCGCTCGATCTGCCTCTGGATGTCGCGGCGGCCGGCGGGCGCCAGGATGCGCTTCAGCTGCTCGGCCAGGGGCGGTCCCTCGGTCTCCACCACCCGCCCGGCCACATCGGCGTTCATCTGCCGCACCAGGCCGACCGACAGCAGGATCATGATGACGACGAAGGGCAGGGCCGCGCCCAGGGTGGCGGCCTGCAGCGCGCCCAGCCCCCCGGCCAGCAGCAGCAGGGCGGCGATCAGCCCCAGCAGCAGGCACCAGTAGACCCTTTGCCAGCGCGGCGTGTCGTCCGCCCCGCCGGACGCGATGGTGTCGATCACCAGGGCGCCCGAATCGGCCGAGGTGATGAAGAACACCGCCACCAGCAGGATGGCCAGGGTCGAGGTGATCGCCGCGCCCGGCAGCTGCTCCAGGAAGTGGAACAGGGCGGTCGACAGGTCCGTGGACACCGCCGCCGAGATGGCCCCCTCCGCCTGGCCCATGTCCAGGCTGATGGCCGTATTGCCGAAGACCGTCATCCACAGGAAGGTGAAGCCCGCCGGCACCAGCAGCACGTTCAGGATGAACTCGCGCACCGTCCGCCCGCGCGAGATGCGGGCGATGAACATGCCCACGAACGGCGACCAGGCGATCCACCACGCCCAGTAGAACAGCGTCCAGTCCGCCATCCAGGCGCGGGGCTCATAGGCGTAGAGGGTGAAGGTCCGCTCGAAGAAATGGTCCAGATAGAAGCCGAAGTTCTGGACCAGCGCCTTGAACAGGAAGCCGGTGGGGCCGACCACCAGCACGAAGATCATCAGCGACACGGCCAGCGTCAGGTTCAGCTCCGACAGACGCCGTACGCCCCTGCCGACGCCCGTCATGACCGATGTGGTCGCCGCCGCCATGACCAGGGCGATCAGGCCGACCTGGACCCACGCGTTGTTCGGAATGCCGATCAGATAGGTCAGGCCGCTGTTCATCTGCGCCACGCCGAAGCCCAGCGAGGTGGCGATGCCGAAGGCCGTGCCCCAGATGGCGAAGATGTCGACGGCGTCGCCGATGGGGCCGTTGATCCGCCGGCCCAGCAGGGGCGACAGCCCCGAGCGCAGGGTCAGCGGCAGCCCCTTGCGATAGGAGAAGAAGGCCAGGCTGAGCCCGACCAGGGCGTAGATGGCCCACGCGTGCGCGCCATAGTGGAAGAAGGTGATGCCCATGGCCTCGCGCGCGGCGGCGAAGGTGCGCGGCTCGACCTCCGGCGGGCTGACGAAATGCTGGATCGGCTCGGCCACGCCGAAGTACATCAGTCCGATGCCCATGCCGGCGGCGAACAGCATGGCCAGCCAGGAAAGATAGGGAAAGTCCGGCTCGGCGTCGTCGGGCCCCAGCCTCAGCGCCCCGGTTGGACCCAGGGCGAGCACCAGCACCAGCCCCAGGAACCCGGCCACGGCGGCGATGTAGAACCAGCCGAAGGTGTCGATCACCCAGGCCTGCACGCTCTGGAACACGCGGTCGGACTGGCCCGGCGCCGCGACGGCCAGGATCAGCAGCAGCCCGATGATCAGGCTCGCGCCCCAGAAGACACGCGGGTTCATCTTGGTCGTCAGCATCGCCCTATAGCGTGGCAGTTGCTTCGAGGTTGCGCCACCCCTTGCGTGGCCCTTTCGCCACACCATCTCGTTTGCGACAGCTCAAGGCGTCGCTTCCCGAAAGGGCGCATTGAGGTGAAATCCGCCTCCCGAGGGGAACCGAACGACATGAATCTCGATCTCTATTCCGACCGCGCCAAACAGGCCGTCCAGTCGGCCCAGTCGCTGGCCCTGGCCCGCCGTCACCAGCAGTTCGCGCCCGAACACCTGCTCAAGGTGTTGCTCGAGGAGCGCGACGGCCTGGCCCGCAACCTGATCACCGCCGCCGGCGGCGACCCCCGCCGCGCCGAGGCCGACACCGAGACCGCGCTGAAGAAGCGCGCCCAGGTCACCGGCGGCTCGGGCCAGCTTTATCTGGACGGCGACACCGCCCGCGTCTTCGCCGCCGCCGAGGAGGCCTCGAAAAAGGCCGGCGACGCCTTCGTCACCACCGAGCGCCTGCTGGCCGCCCTGGCCCGCGAGGGCGGGGTCGCCGCCGAGGTGCTGAAGGGCGCGGGCGTCACCGCCGGCAAGCTGGAGACCGCCATCGCCGAGGTCCGCAAGGGCAAGACCGCCGACAGCGCCGGGGCCGAGGACGCCTATGACGCCCTGAAACGCTATGCCCGCGACCTGACCCAGGCCGCCGCCGACGGCAAGATCGACCCGGTCATCGGCCGCGACGAGGAGATCCGCCGCACCATCCAGGTCCTGGCGCGGCGCACCAAGAACAATCCCGTGCTCATCGGCGAGCCCGGCGTCGGCAAGACCGCCATCGTCGAGGGCCTGGCGCTGCGCATCGTCAACGGCGACGTGCCCGAGAGCCTGCGCGACAAGACCGTGATGGCTCTGGACATGGGCAGCCTGATCGCCGGCGCGAAATACCGCGGCGAGTTCGAGGAACGGCTGAAGGCCGTCCTGTCCGAGGTCTCGGCGGCCGAGGGCGGGATCGTCCTGTTCATCGACGAGATGCACACCCTCGTCGGCGCCGGCAAGGGCGACGGGGCCATGGACGCCTCCAACCTGCTCAAGCCCGCGCTGGCCCGGGGCGAGCTGCACTGCGTCGGCGCCACCACCTTGGACGAATACCGCAAGCACGTGGAGAAGGACGCCGCCCTGGCCCGCCGCTTCCAGCCGGTCTTCGTCGAGGAGCCGTCGGTCGAGGACACGGTCTCGATCCTGCGCGGCCTCAAGGAGAAGTACGAGGTCCACCACGGGGTGCGCATCTCCGACAGCGCCATCGTCGCCGCCGCCACCCTGTCGAACCGCTACATCACCGACCGCTTCCTGCCCGACAAGGCCATCGACCTGATCGACGAGGCCGCCAGCCGGGTGCGCATGGCCGTGGACTCCAAGCCGGAGGCCCTGGACGAAATCGACCGCCGCCTGGTGCAGCTGAAGATCGAGCGCGAGGCCCTGAAGAAGGAGACCGACCCGGCCTCGAAGGCCCGGCTGGAGAAGCTGGAGGACGAGATCGCCGAGCTGGAGGGCCAGTCCGACGACCTGACCGCGCAATGGAAGGCCGAGAAAGAAAAGGTCGGCCAGGGCGCCCAGCTGCGTGAGACCTTGGACCGCCTGCGTCTGGAACTGACCAACGCCCAGCGCGCCGGCGACCTGGCCCGCGCGTCCGAGATCGCCTACGGCCAGATCCCGCAGATCGAGAAGCAACTGGCCGAGGCCGAGGCCAACGAGGCCGACAAGTCCGGCCCCCTGACCCCGGAGGTCGTCGACGCCGAACAGATCGCCGCCGTCGTCTCCCGCTGGACCGGCGTGCCCGTCGACAAGATGCTGGAGGGCGAGCGCGAGAAGCTGCTCAAGATGGAGGACGCGCTGGCCGCCCGCGTGGTCGGCCAGGACGAGGCGCTGGCCGCCGTCTCGGACGCCGTCCGCCGCGCCCGCGCCGGCCTGAACGACCCCAACCGACCGCTGGGCAGCTTCCTGTTCCTGGGCCCGACGGGCGTGGGCAAGACCGAGCTGACCAAGGCCCTGGCCGAGTTCCTGTTCGACGACGAGGCCGCCATCACCCGGCTGGACATGAGCGAATACATGGAGAAGCACTCGGTCAGCCGCCTGATCGGCGCGCCGCCCGGCTACGTCGGCTATGACGAGGGCGGCGCCCTGACGGAAGCCGTCCGCAGGCGCCCCTATCAGGTCGTCCTGTTCGACGAGGTCGAGAAGGCCCACCCCGACGTGTTCAACACCCTGCTGCAGGTGCTGGACGACGGCCGCCTGACCGACGGCCAGGGCCGCACCATCGACTTCCGCAACACCCTGATCATCATGACCTCGAACCTCGGTTCGCAGTTCCTGGCCGAGCAGAACGAGGGCGACGACGTGGAGGCTGTCCGTCCCTTCGTCATGGACGCCGTGCGCGCCCACTTCCGCCCCGAGTTCCTGAACCGGATCGACGAGATCATCCTGTTCCGCCGCCTGGGCCGCGAACAGATGGGCGGCATCGTCCGCATCCAGCTGTCACGCTTCGAGAAGCTGCTGGCCGACCGCCGCCTGGCGCTGGATCTGGACGACAGCGCCGCCGCCTGGCTCGCCGACAAGGGCTACGACCCGGTCTACGGCGCCCGGCCGCTGAAGCGCGTCATCCAGAAGGAGCTGGTCGACCCCATCGCGCGCAAGCTGCTGGCCGGCGAGATCGAGGACGGCAGCGTCATCGCGGTGTCAGCGGGGGCGGACGGGCTGGAGATCGGGAAGGCGCGGGTGCATTAAGGCAACTTATCCACAGACAACAGCGCCCAAATCTCCGGAACATTGTCGGAACACAGAGTCCCAATCGCCACACCTATGCTGTAGAAGTGGAATCGGACTTCGGGCGCTGAGGGTTAGGAGCCTCAGCGCCCGGATCAACGGGGCATGTGGCCGCCGTTGGGTGCAACTGGTGGGTCGCCAGCGCATATCGCGCGCAGGCTTCCAGCGCGTCAAGGCCACGTCTTGTTACAGGACGTAACCAAATGGCTACTGTTGGAAGGAGCGGCCTCGGCCGTTGCGACGCCGTGAAAGCGGCAATGTTGAAAGCACTGATGCTGAGGGGAACTCCTCAGGATGTGAGCGCTTGGTTGGTCGGGGTGAATAGTGGACGGGCGAATGACGTGCTTCACGGTCGTCGCTTTCCGAACGTACCGCCAGCCAATGATAACGAACTCCGTGCGTATCTCGAGAGTTCGTTGCGGCGGTTTTCTCAAATCGCTTCTGGCATTTAAGACTCAGGGCCGCGTACCAGTCGGTATGCGGCCCTATTCTCATGGGCGCGAATGAGCGAGCGGGTCTGCTGCTGACGTGCCCCCCGCCAGTCCCTCGATCATTGTGAGAGCCCAGGGGGTTGATAGCCGATCTGCGTCGCCGGCGGGAGCGGCCGTGCGGCGGAGCTGATCAAGTTGCGCAGCCGAACGGCCGCGGG
>JAEXZS010000045.1 GCA_023451375.1 Pseudomonadota bacterium | reverse complement strand
CAATACCAGCGCACCGCCCACAGGATCACATCACCCTGGAAATGGCGCCACTTGAAATCCGTCATCGTTCCGTCCGTCCAATCTCCGCCAAGCATGCTCAAGCTTCACGATTTTTGCAACAGAGCCGTTGAGCTGGCGAAGCTTCGCCGCGTTTCTGTCCCCCGGCCTGTTCAGTCCCCGAACGCTGGAAGCCCTTGTAGAGGAGCATGTCACGCCGGCGTTGCTGGCGGAAATCGCGCAAGCGAATCGGGAAGGACGCAGGCTTCTCGTCGCCACGACCAATCTGGATTCAGGCGAGACCGTGATCTGGGACATGGGGCTTCTGGCCGAGGCCGGGGACGAGAACGCGCTTCGCCTGTTCCGCCAGGTTCTGCTCGCCTCGGCCAGCATTCCGGGCGTCTTCCCTCCAGTCCTGATTGCGGGGGTGACCGAATCGGGGACGGTGCAGCAGGAGCTGCACGTTGACGGCGGGGTGAACACGCCCTTCCTCGGGGTTCCGGAAGGCATGATCCTCAGCGCCGAAACGCTGCCCGGCTGGCGTGGCAGCGAGCTCTTCATCATCGTCAACGGAAAGCTGGGGCTGAGTCAGCGTCAGACCCGCGGGAGTCTGCCGTCTGTCTTCGCCCGCTCCTACCAGAGCATGACCCAGTCGCTTCTGAGAACCAGCCTTGCGGCGCAAGGCGCGTTCGCACGCCGCAACGGCATGCGCATCAGCGTAGCCGCCATCCCGCAGGAGGTTGAGGCATCCGCCCTCGATTTTGATCAGGACGCCATGAAAGCCCTCTTCGAAGAGGGGCGCCGCCGGGCCGTGAGCGGCAGTGGCTGGGTCCCACTGGACGCCGAAGTGGTTGAGCCGCCCTCCCCGCAGGACGCTGAACCGGCTCCCGACGCCCGGTAGCCCAACGGAACATGATCATGCAGACGAGAAAAGATTCCCGACGGGTTCCGTCGGCGGCGGCGATCGGCTGCCTGGCCGCCGTGGGCTTTGCAGGCGAGGTCCGGTCGCAGGAAGACACCCGCGAAATCCGGGTCGCCGTCATGCAGCACGACGTGCTTCACCCGGGGTCCGATGATCGCGAAGGCGGAGCCAACCTGGAGGTGGCGCTGCTGAGTCGTCCCATCACCGCCCTCGATGCAGTCGGCCGCCCCCGGGCCTATCTGAGCGGCTCGCTGAACAGCGACGGCGACACGAATTTCGCTTCGATCGGGCTGGCCTGGCGCCGCGCCGTCTCGGACCGGGTCAGCGGCGAGTTTCAATTCGGTTACGCCGTTCATGACGGGGTGCTGGACGCGGACGATCCGGTGGAGGCGCGGTCCCGGCTTCTGCTGGGCTCGCGGGATCTCTTTCGCACCGCCCTGGGCCTTGACTGGGAAGTCTCCGGGGACGTCAGCATCGGGGTCCAGTGGGTGCATCTGTCCCATGGACAGGTCCTGGGAGATGGACGCAATCAGGGGATCGACACCGCCGGCCTGGTGATGACCTACCGGTTTCGTTGACGGACAGGGACGCCTGCCCGCGAGATTCCATTCCGCCGTGGCGGCTCCCTGGCGGTCGGGACTTTCGCCCGTCCGCGTTGACGGAGACGGAAGAGGGGCGTCAACTCAGCGACTCGTCTGTCCTCGCCTTTGGCGCGCGACGGCGGTCGCGGAGATTCCTGGACCTTCGGGAGGCCGGCTGATCGGGGGAGGCCGCAGGTTGAGTCGACAATGCGGGGCCATCGACCGGGACAAGCAGAACGCCATTCTTGAGGCGGCGATCGATGTTGCGGGCAGCTCCAGGCCCTCCCTGGCCGCGGTCGCCAGCAGGGCGCAGGTATCACGCCAGACCGTTTACAACCAGTTCGGCGACGCGCAGGGCCTGAGGCGGGCGGTTCTCAACTGGTGCGAGGCAGCGCTCCGGGAACCGTTTCAGAATATTCCCGCCCAATCGGACACCCGAACCGCCCTGGCCGCTTACGTGGAATCCGCCTTGAGGCGTATGCGCACCGCCCGGTACCACCGCGCGATCCGAGCCGTCGGCCGGGTCCTGCCCGACGACAAGACCCTGGCGAATGCGATCTGCGCTGAAATCTCGGAAGCGTGCACGTCGAGCCTCAGAGACTTCCTTGAGCGGGAGATGAGAGCAGGACGCCTGGAGGGCGCGGATCCGGACGAGGCCGCCGCTGAGTTTCGCGCCATGACGGTGACGCGGACCCAATTGCGCATGCTCGCCGGCTTGTTCGTCGACGCCGAGATCGGCGACGCGTCAAAGGAGGCCCGCACCGCCGCTGACCGATTTCTACGGCTGTATGGGTGCGGGCGCGAGGAAGCATAGTCCCTCTTCACGGGGGCCGGTCTAACGACCGGCCAGTGGAACACCAGCCTTTGCGCAGGGGACGGCGCCCAGAGGCGGGGCCGACGGGCGGGCGGCAGTTTCTTTGCGCGCCGACGCCGTTGAGGAACGATCGGCGCACCGACCCCGCATGAATTGATTTCTTAACCCGGCGGCTGCGTTGCGTCGCGGCGGACTAAGGGCGCACCCGGCCAAGCATTCGAAAGACGTCCGCAAACCCAGCGCCGACGACCGCGCTGATCCCGGGGGAAGACACCCGGACAAGGGCATTGACGAACCCACTAGGGTAACCGAGCGTTCCGTTTCGGGTCTTCGTGTTGAAGGCGCTTTGTGGCGGGTCACCCTGTGCGGAAAATCATGATGCTGATGGCTTGCGCCGTGGCGGGCGTCGCGGCCTGCGAACAGAAGGATGGGGGTCCGGAGCCGGTCGACGCGATTCCTCTGGAGACCCCGATGGCGGCCACCGCGGACCCCGTGATCAAGGACGTCCATACGCCCGAGGGATATCTTGTCGCGGCCTGCTATGACGACCTCTATATCCTCGCAGCGGCAAAGGCGATCAAGGCCCGATCCCCGGACCCAGAGATCAAGGCCCTGGCCACCCTCCTGGAGACACAACACGTCCGGTCGCTGGCGATTCAGTCAACCTTGCTGGCGGATCTCGGCGGGGCGGCGGCCCCATCGCGCCTGTCGGCCCGGCATGCCGCCTATATCGCTGAACTCGAAGCCGCCGCTCCGCGGGAGCGGGATCGGCTCTGGTTGGCGCAGCAGATCACCGTGTTGCTCGAATCCTCCCTGCTGCACACCACCTTCTCCCTTCACGCCGACGATCCGCGTCTGAAGTCTCATGCCCAGGCAGCCAGCCTCTCGGCCCAGAACCATCTGGACGAAATCCGGCGCCTCGGGGGTGACAAGCTGCGGCCCCTGAGCGCCTGAAACACTTGATGATCGAGGGGGGAAGGGGGGCGGTACACGCTACCGGGACGTCTCCACCTGACGACGTCGCTGTTTGAGCAGGGTCCCGCAAGGAAGCGGAGTCTTCGGACGCCTGCGTTACCGTGAGACCGGCGATCCGCGCCGGGGGGCGGAGGCGCTTCAGGACGTTCGCAAACTTGAAAAAGGACATGGAAGGGCTCTGCCCCCGCGCGGGGCCGGGGTGACGCGGTTGCGTCGCCGACCGGCTGGCGTCCCCGACGTTGCACGCCGTCGAGGGCGTAATGATCCTCATCGGATCGGGACTTGTACAGGTCGGGCGATTCCCCCGGGCCGGCCGGTCCACCCTGGCCTTTGCCACCCATGGATCGCGCAGTTTCCGCAAAGCTCAAGAACGAAGCGGCCGCCGCAAGGCCTTGAGGACATCCAGGCTCGTGGCCGGTCGCGGTCGACCAGTCTCAGCTTCAGGCGCCGTTCGTCGTGGACCGCCACCTCGACCTCCTCGGCCGGCAAGTGCCTGGCCCTTCGTGGCGGCCGGACCACTCCGGCGAGCACACCCCGGTGACCTTCCCGGGCGAGATCCGGAATTCCGGCCCCGCCGCTGACCGTTAGCCGTCCACGATGTCCTGGAGGAGGGTCGCCATCCGGTCGCACATCCGTTTGCACTCCGCCGGCTTGAGGCCGAACCCGCCGGTGATCTCGCGGCTGACCACCATGCCCATCACGAAGGCGGCGGCGAGCCGGGCGCGGACGGCCGCGTCGGGGCCGCCCACCCATTCAGCGAAGGGATTGAAGAAACGCTCGTTGCCGGTGCGTTGGACCAGTTCCATCGCCTTGATCGAGCCGACCGACCGCAGCAGGACCAGCAAGCCCCTGAGCTTGCTCTCGTTCATGGCCTCGTAGATCACCTCGTGGGCGACGCGTCGGCCGAAAGTCGATCGGTCCCCCGCCATCAGCTCCGCGCCGTTCTCATAGCTGTCGAGGACGGCGGTGAAGAGCTCTGCCTTGGAGCCGAAATAGCGAGGAACCAGAGCCGCGTCGACGCCTACGTCGCGGCAGCGGCCCTCTCTCTGCAGGTCGTTCTTTTCAGCTCGCGAGTTACCCCTTCCAGGCCAGACCGGGAATTTCCGGCTCGCCTTCGATCAGGATGGCCGCGGCGCCAGTGCGGGCTTCGATCGCCTGCACAGTGCCCCGGAGCATGTTTTCCGTGAACTCCTGCGGGGTCCCGACTAGGCGGTTGGCCAAGGCCCGGCCGAGGCGTTCGGTGACGCCGCCACCGCTCATCGCGGTGTCGCTGGCGAACATGTTCAGGTGATAGCCCTGCCGGTCCTCACGGGCATAAGGGAACAGACAGAGCGTGGTGCGCAGCTCTTAGCTTCCCGAGACCCGGCGCGTGACGTGGGCGGTCCAGACAGCGCCGTCGCAGGTCGCGACCATGAACTGCTGAGTGCTGACCCCGCCCAGGGCGGCAAGACCAGCAAGGCGGCTCTCCGCCAACGGGTTCGACAGCACGAAGCGGCCGGGTTGCTCCGGAGTCTGGACGGCGATCGGCCGGTTCGACTGAAAGTCGCGGGCGTAGCCCTCAAGGACGCGTTCTGCAGCGTCGATAATCACGCCCTTGGCGGCTTCCGTCTCGATGTCGATGATTGCGTAGGCCTGATAGCTGCGCTGACGGTTTTGCGCTTCTGCAGCGCTGGCGATGCCGATGGCTGCGAGGAGCGCGGCGGCGGCGACCGCGATGGACTTCATCTTCATTGGTGGGAACCCCTACCCTCACTTGGAAACGATGTTGAAATATCCCACGTCGAGGATGGTCGACGTAAGTGCAGCGTCACAGATCCGGGCACGCTTGGCGTTTTGCGCGATCTGCGAGATGATGTTGCCGTCCTAGTTGCATGGAGGCCGTCGTGGTAGAACCGAACAAGAACACCAAGGAGACCGATGCCATGCAAACCGCCCCTTCGTCTTTGAACCTGTCGCCTGAAGCGCAGCGCGTCGTGGAAGCGCAACTGAACTTCTCCCTGGCTGGCCCGGGCCTGATGGTCGGCGCCGGCGTGGCCTACTTCATGGCCGTCGTCACCACCCTGGCGGTCGCAGCTGCAATCGTGTGGGGCGTCGGCTACGCGATCGAGACCGGCAACCCGTTGGGCTTGCTCTCGCTGGGCCTGCTGCTTGTTCTCGCGATCCCTTATGTCACCGTGGCGAATGTGAACCGGCTGCTGAAGGCTCGCCGCTCGCAAGGCTGACGCCTCTTCCGTCACGATGCAGATCAATGAACGGCCGCCCCTCACCGGGCGGCCGTTTTCTTGTGCGGTCACGTGCCGTATCGGCGGCCGAGGCGGGCGCTACCTTGTTCCTGCTGAGTGTCCTCGACGTTCCGGCTGTTCCAGAGCGACGAGTCTGCCGGTTTATGGGCGTCGATCGCAGCGCCGCCTTCCCTCACGTCCTCACGGATCGAGTCCCGCAGCGCTGAGTTGAACACGGGGCGGATGACGGGCTCGCCGGCGTCATTGGCGACGCCTCCCCCGGGCACCCGGCTCTGGACGTCGGTATCCCCGCCACCACTGTCGCCTGACCCCCGCGCGCCGCGCGAGGCTTGGGCCTCGGCCGCCCGCTCGGCACGCTCTTCCCGTTCGGCTTGCCAGCCAGTGGTTCCGGGCGCGAATTCGCTGGTCCCCGATCCCGGCCGGCCCAGCCCGGCCAGGGTCACGCCCTGCCGCAAGCTGCTGCCATCCCCGCCGGGCTCGAGCAGCCTTACCTGTTCCGGTTCCATCTGCCGGACGGTCTGGCCGATCTCCCGGCCCTGGACGACCTGTTCGGGCGCCGCGATCTTCATCACCTCTTCCTGCCGGAAGGATTGCTCGAGCTCGCGAACCATCGCGGTCTCGGCGGCCGACCCGCGGCCGGACATGATGTAGGCGGCACGCTCTTCGTCGATCACGCCGCCGTAGGCGTCGCGCTGTCCGACCAGGCGTTGCATCGCATACTCGGTGAACTGGTTGTTGAGGTTCTGGTCGATCGTCGCCGAGTTGGTCTTCGTGAAGTCGGCGCGTTGGTCGTAAGACCGCGCTTGGCTCTCCGACTGGTCGGCGGCATCGAGGATCGTCCTGGTCGACGAGAAGGTGTCGGAAATCTTCTCCGACGACATCGACTGCGCCGTAGACGTCTGGCTGAAGGTGTTCGACGCGAAGTTGGCCGTGGTGCGATCCACCCGGTCCGTGAACCCGGCCGAGGACAGGGCGGTGCGGGCGGCCTGCACCTGGTCCGTCTCCGTCGTATTCCGCGACGCCGAGATTTCTCCCCCGACAGTGGCCCGCGCGCCGGCACGTGCGCCGGATCCGATCACACCTTGGCCGGGCGTTCCGACCGAACCCTCCGCAAACGCTTCGACGGCCGCTCGCGCGACCGCGTTCTTGGCCGTGGATTCCGACCAGCCATGCGTCCGCTGCAGGTTCTGCGAGACCTGGTCCATCACCTGATAGGTGGAACTCCAGGTGTCCCGTTCCTCGGATCCCATAGTGCGGGTCTTGCTGTCGCTTTGCAGCCAGCTGTTGACCCGCTCGACACCTTCCGACGCCACCCGCGACTGTGCCTCGGACACACTGCGGCGCAGGGCCTGCGCCTCTTCACGGCGCATTCCGGCGGCTTCCACCAGCGCCGAGCTCACGCCCTCGCTGAAGCGGGCGTTCCATGCCGTATTCGACATCGAGGACGTCAGGGTCCGCGTGCCATTGGCCCCATACTCCGTGCGGTTCAGGTTGCCGTCCGTCGTGCGGAAATTGCCCTGATCCATCTCGCCCGAGGTCACCCAGCGATTGGCGCTGCGGTTGTTCCAGGACGCGTTCTCGAAGGCCGTGTTGCCGAAGGAGAAGTTGCCCGTCGTCGCAGCCGCACCCGCTGCCTCTGCCCCGCTCCGGAACTGCGACAGCAAGGCCTCGCCCTGACTGCCCACGGCCATCGCGCCCTTGGTCAGCATCCCGGCCAGAACCGGGATCATCATGGTCATGACGCCGGCGACGCCGGCGATGTCCGCATTGACGGAGCCGATCGCCTCAAGGTTTGCGATCTTGATGCCCGGAGCGCTGTCCGGGATGTAGGCTGCAGCGGCCGACTTGGTCGCGGCGGTCCCCATGCTGATCTTGTGCACGATGACGTACATCGGGCCCCATAGCTGCAGATACAGGAACCCTGTCAGGTAGCCCTGAATCATGCGCGGCCCCAGGCCAGGCAGGAGGAAGGCTGGGAAAAGGACCGGGAACATGCCGATGAAGAGCAGATCGACGACGATCTTGAGGATCACGATCGCCTTTTCGGCCACGCCACCCAGCAGCTGCTGGGTGTTGCGGGTCTGAACCTCGGCTTGGGTCTCGGCCATGACGGCCACCGCATCGCCGCCGGCCTCGGCCGAGAAGCCGGTCACCCCACGTCGCACGGCGTTCGCCATCAGAACCTGCTGGAACGTCGACGTCGCGTCGCGCGACGCGCCCAGCATGTAGGGGTGAAGCGTGCCCAGCTCGTTCTGGAAGGCGGCCTGCAACTGGCTCTCGTCCAGCTCCGGGCGCAGCCTCCGCTCAAACAGCCGAATCGAGGAGCTCAGCGTGGCCGACCAGTCGGCATTCAGGCGCTGCGCCGCGACGGTGCAGGAAACAATCTCACGGCTGGTCGGGTTGAAATACTCGATCGACCGCCCGGGGTTCGTGCCCTTCGTGACCGTGATGTAGGTCCACAGGTCGTTCTGGCGCGCCAGCTCTCCGGACGAGTAGTGGCCGTCCAGGATGTCGTAATAGACGCAGCCGCGAACGAACCCGTGCAGGTTCTGTTCGAAGCGCGGGTCAGAGATCCGGGCGGTGCGAAGGCGCTCGAACACCTTGGCGCCATAGATCATCCCCGTGTTGGAATACTGCGTCGCCTCCGGGTCGCCAAAGGCGGTTTCCGTGAGCTCGATCACCCGGTGACCCACGCGGCTTGTAAGGCTCGCCGTCATTCCGACCCCGAGCGGCACGTTGGCGACGTCGGTGCCTGTCAGCGACGGATCGAAGACGTCCGTCACATGCACCTGAACCTTCGGGACCCAGAGGATCCCGTAGGAAATGTAGGCGATCAGAAACCAACGCAGGATCTTGCCCACGTTGAAGTCGAAGACCGCCTTCAGGATGCCCATCATCAGGCCGAGGACCAGCGCCAGCCGGATCAGCGACGAGATACCGCCCGTCCCCGCCAGAAGGGCGACGGCCTGGAAGATATCGCGGTAGTACGACCCGCCGCCGTAGGTGATGACCTCGACCGTTTCCATGGGGTGTCCTTAGTTCGGGGTCTGCGAAGCGGAGAACGCGATCGCGTCACCGATCCTCGTGCCGATGCGGGCGGTCAGGACCTGCTCAGCCTGCTGGGTGCGGGAGATCATCGCCTCGATCGACGACGTCCGCTCCGCGACGAGGGACTGCTTGGCGCCGATGTTCTGGCGGACGGTGTCGATGCTCGCGCGCCACTGGTTCAGCTGGCCTTCGTCCATCCCGACCATGTTGCGGGCGCCGTCCTCGACCATGGACACCGAGCGGTTGATCCAGGTGTAGAGGAGGTCCAGCGCGATGATGTCCGAATACTGCGCCAGCGTGCCGGCGGCCGCTGCGCCCTGCTGAGCCGTGTAGACGCTGGCCATCTTGTAGACGGGCAAGCTGACCATGTTCAGGAAGTCCTGTTCCTGCGCATTGAGCGTCTGCCGGGCCTGAATCTTGGCCACGATGCCCCGCAGCATGGCCTCGACGCGGTTCTTCAGGGCCTTGCTGGCGACCAGGTTCTGCGAGCCGCCGTATTTGACCGGGTTCAGGCAGAGCTCGACGGTGTCGCAACGGTGCGTCCGCAGGCTTCCGCCATCCAGGAGCTTGGTAATGACGCCGTCGTCGTCGGCGTCGGCCGGGAGGACGTCGATGATGCAGCCGTTGTTGTCGGGGCAGCGATAGATGATCGTGCCCGTCAGGGTCATCATCAGTTCCGCCAGTTCCCGGTCACCGGCCAGCAGCGGATGTTGCTTGGTCGCTTCCCAAGCGATGTTCTTGTTGACCGGAATCGATTTCTTGTCCTGGGCGGGAAGGTTGTTGAGGTTCTGCGCCAGGCGGTTCGGGCAGTCGTGTCGGGCCGCGATCCGGTCGGAGTAGAAGCCGCGATACGTCGACAGGTCCGTGCAGACCTGCATGGACGCCGTGTCGCTGCGGCCCCACAGCCCGCCTACGAGGGCCTGCGCCTGCTGGCAGGAGCTCATGTTCTGCGCGTTGACCTCGTTGGCCAGCTTCTGCAGCGACTCGATCTGGTCA
Organism: Pseudomonadota bacterium; assembly: GCA_023451375.1. Taxonomy (GTDB): domain Bacteria; phylum Pseudomonadota; class Alphaproteobacteria; order Caulobacterales; family Caulobacteraceae; genus Brevundimonas. Next base: position 74,146 of record JAEXZS010000045.1, on the reverse strand, counting down.
GCCACGATGGGCGACAGGCTCTTCAGCGCCAGCATGAAGGCATAGCTGATCGCGTTCGACGCGACCGACTTCATGTGGGCGACCAGCTGGTCGCTGTTGATGAAGGAGAAGCCGCCGGTGAAAATGTCGATCCCGCCGCAGCCGGCGCGAACGGACGGCATCTGGATAGAGCCGATCTGGGTCGTTTCCTGCGGCGTCCGCACCGCCATGTTGCCCAGCGTGTAATAGCCGGCGCTCTGCCCCTGGAAGGCAGTCGGGCCGGTGACGTTCGCCGAGCCCAGCGAACTGGACCAATAGGTGTCCATGCTGCTGTTCACGTCGCTTGCGGGCGCGGCGCTCGACAGGAGCGTGAAGGAGGCCGCGACGACGCTGGCCAGCGCGGCCCGGCGCCGACGTCGGCCCTTCAACTTGGCGATAGGATCAGCGCCGGGGGCGCGATGGTCGTTCTTGCGCTTCATGAGCGTTGCTCCTTTAGAAATCTGTGCCCGGCTCTTTGGAGAGCAGGACGAAAAGACGTTCGGCGATGTCGTCCATCGCCATGACACCGGCCCCGGCGTAGGTCAGACAGCCCTGGGGCTTGAGGCACGGCAGCAGCTCAAGGATTTGACCGTTGCTCCCGCGGACCCGCGTCGGCCGGATCTGACCTGTGCGCGGATCCATGTCGGACTGTTGGAAGAACAGGAGCGCCGGCGTCGTTTGCCGCACGCCCCAGGCCGCCAGCTGCCCCTGGTCACGCACCGCGCCGGGGAAATGCGGGTTCGGCGCGCCGTCGGCCGACACCGCGCGCACCGTCATGCCGTAGCGATCGGAGAAGGCCTTCACGATCGGACTGGCGATCGTGCAGGCGCCGCAGCTGCCCCGGTAGACGTAGAAGACCCCAACGCGAATCGACACCCCGCGCAGGAACAGGTCCCGATCCGCCATGCGGTCATCGGTCCAGCCATGCTTGGCCACTTCCGTCACCGGCCGGCGCACGGTGTAGTCTAGATCCGGATTGGTCCACGTCAGCCGCCGATAGTGGTCGGCGAAGAGGCCGCCCCGTTCCAGGGCGACCTGCTGCAGACGGTAGTAGCGCTCGACGGTCTCTGGCGTCGGCCGCCAGACGGCGATCGACCGGGCTTCCTCGAGCTGGCGCTGATACTCCTCCAGCTCGCGAACTTCGGGGGGCGTGGCGGCGCTGATAGTCGGGAGCGGCGCGGTCTCTTCGGCGGGCTCGGCCGGTGTGGGTCGCTGGCAATAGAACCACATGCCCAGATCGCGACCGCAATACTCTTCAGAAGCGCCGCGCGCGGCTGGCGCGGGCTGCGTCTGATACGGCGATTGGGCCTGGACCGGGCCGGTCAGCATCAGCGAGGCGGCAAGGCCAGCCGCCATCGCGAAGCCGAACCGTTGCGGGATCGAGAACGAGATCATGGAGTCTACCTGGTTGTGGGGAGATTGGCGGACGCTCACGGCTGGCCTCCGCCCGCTTCGTTGGTTTCGCCGGGCCCGGGCGAACCGTTGCCCATCAGGCTTTCGATGCTCTGTTGAATCCGGCCGACAGTGCCGCCGGCGTCGGGCGTCGAGATCTGATCCATCAGGCCCGCCGTGAACTCGGAGAAGTCGACGTTCGAGAGGTCCAGTTGCTGGAATTGTTCGACCGTGAACCCAGAGCAGTCGGCGTCTTTTGGCGTGCCCCAGCCCTTGCCGATTTGCGGGCGGCCAGCCTGGTGGACGATCTTCGCCAAGGTCCCTTCGAAGGCGCAGTAGCGCATCGCCTTCTCGGTGCAGATCCCGAAGAACGACTTCTGAGAGCAGTATGTCCCGACATAGTGGGTCGCCTTCGCCTCCTGACGCGTCATGAGGGTCTTCTCTTCCTCAGAACACTGCGTCAGGCCTAGATCGACGCCCCAACCGCTGTCCTTGCAGCAGTTGCGGAAGCCGAGGACGGCCTTGCGGCACCGCATCGGCTGGCCTTTGAAGATCGTCAGGTCCTTTTCGTAGTCCTCGCCCGCCATCTGAGCGGTCAGCAGCGCGGCCAAGGCGTCCGGCATGTCGGTGTCGCCCTCATCTTCGTTCCCGACGCACATGTTCCCGATGCAGACCCGCGTCTGGCAGGAATTCCGGGTTTCCTCGGTGACGACTTCCTTCTTGCATTCGTAGACGTTCTCCCACGCCCGACATTGAGCTGCGGGGACATCGTCGAGGCAGACCTGTTCCTTCATCTCGCAGCCGGAGGGCGGGGAGCAGTTGTTCCCGGGCTCGCCCATCGTTTCGCAGGTGTAGGTGTCCGTCTCTTCCCAGCACGGCGGCGTGACGGGCACGCCATTTGGCCCGATGCGGGTTTCACCCGGCTGGGAGCAGGTCGTGCTGGTCAGCGTGCACGCGCCGTTGCCCCGGGAGGGGCAGGCGTTGTCGTGCATCCCGCCCCCGGTCCAGTCGATCGGCGTCTCGACCACGGGCTCGTTCGGCACCGGGTTTTCGCAGCGATAGCGGTTCAGCTGCAGCGAGCAGGAGCCGTCAGGCGCCGTGCCGACGCAGCTTTGACCGATCAGCTGACAGCTGGCCACGGGCGCACAGGTGTTGACGGCCGTGGCGCGATCACAGGTCCAGGACTCGCGCCGCTTCCACGGATCTCGCGTCACCGACAGGCCGTTGATCACCCGCGTCTCGTTTCCGATGACGACCACGTTCGACGTCAGCCGGCAGGCGGGGTCATTGCGGTTCGTGGCGCATGGGTCGGTCCAGTATTCCCCGACCACCTCCCGCGGCGTCTCGATAGGCGTTCCCCCGCCGTTGGCGGGGTTCTCGCACCGATAGGTCCGGTCGTAGGCCGTGCAGTTTCCGGCCCGGTCCTGCGATGCACACGTCTGGGACTGCTGAACGCAGCCGACGAAGGGCGTGCAGCTGTTCACCGTCGAGGACGACGAGCAGATGTAGTCCTCCCTGACGGTCCAGGGGTTTCGCGTCACCTGCAGCCCATTGATCGTCCGGGTCTGGCTGCCTTCGATGACCACCTCGCCCTGCTTAACGCAGGCGCCATTGCCAGCGAGCGCGTTGCAGCCGTTGTCCCAGGTATCGGAGACGACATCGCGAATGACCTCGCTCGGCGTCCCGGCGCCCGGGACCTGGTCCTCGCAGCGGAACCCTTGTTCGAAGCGCGCGCAGCCGCCCGAGGGGTCGGTGTAGGTGCGTTCCGACCCCGTGCAGGTCCCGCCGGCATCGGTGGCGAGGCACCGCTCACCCGTCAGCGCCATACCGGCCGGGGCGGCGCAGCCCGCGTAGTCCGTCCGGCTTCCGCAAGTGTAGCGCCGCGCATACTTCCAGCATTCGCGATAAACCGATGTCCCATCGATCATGCGACTGCCGGCGGGCTCGGTGCAGACATCGCCGGTCATCCGGCAGGTCGTGTCGGCCTCAAGCGGCGCGCAGGTGTTGTTGGTTTTGACGCCCTGGTCTCTGCCCGGCCCAGCCGTTTTGACGTAGAATTTAAGCCAGTGGGGATTAGTCGATCTGGAGCTCCACCCGGTCCGACCGAAGCTGTCGCCCAGGATCTTGTTCATGTCCGAGATGTTGAGGCCGTTGGGGCAGTTGGCCGAGAATTTCCAGATCGTGCCTTCCTTGCGGTAGTTGCTGATCGTGCACCCGGAGTACGCCGCAACATCGGCCGCCGTCGTCACCGCCCGCCAGGATTCACCGTCGAAGGTCCCTGTCGGCCAGATTTCCACGACCTGGTTCACATCGCAGAATTTATCGACCGAAGTCCCCGCATAGCCTTGCTGACAGACATAGCTGGACGGCAGGCCCGAAGGCGCAGCGCAGACGCGCCCGCCGGAGGCCACGCATCCCGGTTGGCCGTTCGCCGTACAGGCGGCGTTCGGGGCATGGGTCGACCCGTTCCACGTCTGAACGCAGCCATACTGATAGTCCTCGTCCACCACGACGATGCGCCGCCGCTGGCAGCTCGCGGGGGTGTGCGTCCACACCGTCCCGGTCTTACACGAGTAGACATAATCCTCGTCGACCGTGACGACGCGCTCAGGCTCACAGGTCCGGGTTTCCGACCGCCACTGGTTACCCGCCTGACACTGGTAGACGTAGTCCGTGTCGAATTCCGGCTTGTAGATCCGCGTGCAGCTCTGCGGCTGGTTCGTTACCGGTGTCGCGGTCTCACAGGTGTAGAGGCTCTTCTCCTCGTGGGTGACCTGGGTCGTCTCCTGCTGGCACGACGTATTCGCGTCCCCTGTCAGGTCCCCGACCTCGTTGCCCGGATCACCGAGCAAATCCAGCGACCGCTTCAGCCAGTCGTCGTTGTTCGACAGATCATAGCGGGCGGCGTTCACGGAGCCGCCGCCAATCACCTGCAGATATTCGTTGCCGGGCGCGTTGGCCTCGCCGGCGCTGATCAGCCGGTTGGGATCGCTGCTGTAGCCGGACCAGCCGGTCGTATCTCCCCCGGCGCCGGGCACGACCTGGCCGGGGTCGCCGAGCGGCGGGGGTGGATTGCTGCCGGCGAACCCGCCCGCTCCCCCGTCGCCCGACGTCGTGGTCTGAGCGAAAACAGGCAGGACGCCGCCCATAAGAGCGACGCCGCACGCGATTACTACGGCGCTACGCGCCTGCTTCAACAGACCTCGATAGGACACAGTCCATCACCCCTCTAACCGGGCCAAAGCCGCTCTCGCGACGTCGGGCGCTTGGTCACCGCCCTGGGCCAACAGGCGCAGAGCTTCCGCGAGGCTGATATTCCCCGCGAGGCGGTCGTGAGGGGTTGCCACGCTATCGCAGTCGACGCCCTGGTCACACGGTTGGACCGGAGCCTTGGCTGCAATAAACGTCGGTACGCGTTCGACACCAAAGGCCCGAAAGACCTGAGGCTCGATCGCCACGCCGCCGATGCTATTCTCGTCGAAAATCTCTTTCGCAGCAACTAACGTCTGCTCAAAAGAGCCATTCACCAGACCGCGAATGACGACTTTGGCCCCCGCCTTGTTCGCGTCGAGCGCCAGCTGCCGCAGTGCGGGCTTCGGCATCGTCAGCGACACGGCGATGTAGAGGGCTCCCTTGTCCTCGGGCTGCGCTGAGGCGATCTCGGCGGCATCGCCGAAGAAAGGATCATTCTTCAGCATCGTCATCCCACGCTGCAGGTTCTGACGGTTCGTCGCGGCGAGGGTCTCGGCCTCCAGCCGATACTCCTGCCCCCGCTCCTGGACCTGAGTAGCCCAGCCCTGAAGCGCCTCCTCGGCCGAGCGCCCGCGGGCCTCGGCCTGGTCGATCAGTTCACGGGCGGCCGCTCCGAGCGCGCCCGGGTCCTGTGCCCACGCCGGGGTGGAAGCCCACATCACGGCCCCGCCGGCCAGCAGCGAGCCCGCCATGGAGAAGGCGAGCCACTGGTTACGGAAACCGAGGCACAGGAAGGTGATGGCGGCTGCCAGAACGCCTATGAAACCGGCCCAGCACGCCAGCGTGCCGGAGAACGACGGTAAGATGGAATCGAGCATGGTCCTGCCCCTTATGGAATGACGGTGACGCAGCAGTTCCGCTTGCGCCAAACGAGGAAGCCGTAGTCCTCACCCTTGATCGGGATGGTCTTCCCGCTCTCGTAGGGGACCGTTGAGGAGCCGATCGCGGGGCACGTGAACGGGCCGCGCGTGTGGCGGACGGGGTTCACCAGCTGGAAGCGGTACTGGCGCTTATCCATGATCGGCATCTTGTATTTCGAGCAGACCGCTTGCGGCCCGCTCGTGCCGTCGGCCAGCAGTTGCCGGTGCATCTTGAAGGCGAAGCGTTCGGCCGCGAGCAGCGCGCCCTGGATGTCCGAATACTCACCCGAGATATTGCCGTTCATCGGGTACATCGTCCCCTGACAGCCCGCGCACCAGAACATCTCGTGACGGGCGTGACCGGCCGTCGTCGAGGCACAGTCGACAGAACAGGCGGCCGTCGCGATCGGGTTGGCGAAGATCAGCGCTTCAGGGTGGATCAGGATCGACAGGTGATCGTCCTGCCAGAGCGGATCCAGTTCGGTGATGTAGGCGATATCGAAGGAGGTCCGCTCGACGCACAGGAAGTCGGTCAGCAGTTCCAGCCACACCATGACCGGATAGACGTACCAGTGGACGTGATACGCGGACCGGTCGGCCACCCCGTCGCTCTTGCGCGACGACTTGCCGGGATAGCCGAAGCCCGGATCAATCTTCACTCCGCCCAGGTTGACGAAGCAGAAGGGCCGCTGGGTCACGTCGGCCAGACGCGCGGGTTCCCAGAACCCGACCGACAGCCCAATCCGGAGAAAGAGCGGCGGCGGGGCCGGACAGGCGCACACGGGCGACGACGGGTTCGGCGTGTCGGGCTTGTCGCCCTTGAACAGGGGAATGGATCCCAAGGTCAGGGGGAAGAGGCACGACCAGCACACGTCGGTGATGGGATTGACGAAGCGACCTTCGCAGGGGGCCGCGTCAGCCGGGTCCTGCGCAGCAGCCGCCGTGGCCGCCCCCGAGACAGCGGCGACCGCCGCCGCGCTAGCAGCCAGAGCGCTTCCTTCCGTCGCGGCCGCGCTCACCGGGGCAAAGACCATCAGGGTCGCCGCCGCTACGGCGCCGACTCGCGAGAACAGACGTTTCATGTCCACGCCTCCAGCGCCGGGCCCAAGGCGGCGGAGCCGACCAGGACGAAAACGCACCATGCGATTGCGACGCCGGTCACGGCCGGACCTCCGAGATCCGCAGCTTGTCGCCGTCCTTCTCGACGCGCGCCGGAACCTGTCGGATCCCGAAGTGGGTCGACAGTTTGGCCTCCTGGTCGAAATAGAACTGGACCCGCCGGCGGCGCATCAGCTCCATCGGCGCGCCCTTGGTCAGAATGAGCCGCACACGATGCTCGCCGCCCTCACGCAGCTGGCCGACAGCCCAATCGACCTGGGCGGCGTCGTCGCCGTCGAGGAAGATGAGGATGCGGTCAAACCCGGGCAGACGTTCCAGCGGATTGATCCGTTGGCCCGCGCGGGCGAAGACGCGCCCGCGATGGTCTGAGAAGTCCTGCGGCACGATGATGGAAGGGTCGAACAGCCAGCTGCGCGGCTCAACGGTCCGCACCAGCCCGGGAACAGGGTTCGGCCGTTCCACCTTGGCCTGGACCCGCCGCTTGAACTCATCCTGCAGCTGACCCATCCGGCCCGAGGCCTCGGCGCGCTTCAGCTGCTCCGAGATCATCTCGAGAATGTCGCGCTCGGCGATATCGAACGTCTGACCATGTGTCCCGAGGTCGCCGGCCCGCGCAGGAGAGGCAGCGGCCATGAAGAGCGCGGCGGCCGCACCGCACAGCAAACGATTCATAGAATGGGCTCCACTTTTCCGATGATCCGGTCGGCCGAGATCCAGCCGATCGCCGCGTAGCGGCTGTCCAAGGAATCGACGTGGTCACCCACGACGAAGATGCGGCCTTCCGGGATCACGCCAGTCGGGCCGATCGGCGCGGCTTCGCCCGAGCGGGCCCGCTCCTTGGCCGCCCCGACCGGTTTCCCGGCGACATAGAAATTCCGGGCCTGCGTCTCGACACGGTCGCCCGCGACGCCGGCGACCCGCTTCACGAAGCGCTGCCCCTCCGGGTAATAAGGGGTCGGCGGCGCTACGAACTCGACCAGATCACCACGGGCCACGGCCTTGTCGGACCGGTCCGTGATGAAGGCCCAATGCGGCAGGCTTTCCGTCACATTGATCCCGAAGCCGTAGCGGGCGCTCACGCCCTCGCCACCCTTCCAGGCCAACACCCCGCCCAGGAAAAGGACGAGCATCCCCACCCGGCGCCATGAGGGCGGATTGGGATCAGGTTCCAACGGCATCACGCGTTCTCCCTGTCCAGAAGAAGGCGACCGGCCATGGTGACGCGGTACTCGTCGTCGAAAAACGTCTCGATCCGGCTGAAGCTCGTGATCGGCAGTTGAGCGGACACCACCTTGCCATCGGCCAGGACCTTCACGGCCTGGAAGATGGCGTCGCTCCCCGGTGTAGTGGGCACGAACTGCCACGCCTCCGGCAGAGGTTCGGTCAAATGAAACCGCAGGAATGCCATCTCGGCGCTATCCAGAACCCAGCCTTCGCCCACTCTCTTACGGCGCTCCCGCTGCAGTCGGCGTCGGGGCGGCCAGTGCGGCCGGCCTGCTACCTCCGGAGGCCTCCGCCAGCGCCAATTGTACGGCGTCGCCCACCTCCTTGGTGATGTCGGCCATCTCGCCGGCCAGCACGCATTCCCGCGCCAGCAAAAGGACGTTCTTGCTCGCCGCAGCGCGCCTGACCGTGTCCTGCGTCACCGCGAGGAACATCTCGGTCTTCACGCGCGCTTCCTCCGGCGTGATATCCGAGAGCGCCAGGCGGGAGACGTAGCCTTGGCTCATCTCGCGGACGCCGACGGTGACGATCATCGGCTGATCCTCGCGGACGATCGTCACCCATGCGGCCACATTCGAGACCGCCAACAGAGCGATCGCCGCAACGGCGGCCTGCCCCTTCGTGGGCATCCACTTTTCCAGCTTCTGGCGCATCGTCGGCTGGCGTGCCGGCGGCAGCGGAGGCGGCGTGGGCTGGGCGGTCTCGTGTTCAGGCTCGGTTGTCATCGGCTTTCCTTTCCGTCCCGCTCAGGACGGCTTGTTTGCGGGGGAAGCGGCAGAAGCCGACCAGCACGGTCGCGATCAGCCACACCGCCATCATGAAGATCAGCACCGGCTCGCGGGCAGCGGGCGGGGCGTCGGCGTAGTGGGTCCAGAAACCGCCCCACAGCCGCGCAGCCGTGGGGAGCTCGAAACCCGCGAGAGAGAAGGTCAGCAGCCCCAGCACGCAGGCAGCGATGCAGGCGCAGTCGACGGCGAACGCTACCCGGCGACCGGCCGCGTGAACTAGGCGGCGAACCCGGTTCAGCGCAGGCGCGTCGTCGAGCCCCGCCGCCCATGCTGTAAGTCCTGCGGCCATCAGCGACGGCTACCTTCGTAGGCCACTCGCGCCACGGCTTCGGACAGCGGCACGCCGCTCGCCTCGAGGCGCTTGATCTTGTCGAAGACTGCCGGCGTGGTGGAGTAGAGCGTCGCGGAATACGGATCGAGGACGAGGCGCGCCAGGAAGCGCGCGTCCGGCCCCATCACCACCATTTCCGAGTATTCCCGGTCCACGACCTTCAGCGACTTCAGCAGCGTCATGGTGGCGTCGTCGACCTTCATCCGGTCGTTCCTCCGCAGCTGCTCCAGCGCCTCTTCCTTCAGCCGCAAGACGACCTGGTGATCGCTGTTCTCAAGGCAGGCGCGGGCGCCGTCCGTCTTGTAGTAGTCGTTGATCGACTGCGTACCCGTGATGATCGCGCCGCCTTCCTTGCGGCATCGGCGCGCGAACCCTTCGATGAACTTCCCGGCCGCGCCGTCCGACAGGAGCTGCCAGGCCTCATCGATGATGAGCGCCTTCTTCAGCCCGCGGCCCCCCTTTTTCATGCGCTGGCGGACGAGGAAGAGGATCGCGAGCACGACGACGGCCCGCAGGTCCGCCTTGCTCTCCAGATCGCTCATCTCAAAGACGGTGTAGGGGTTGTCGATCTGCAGCGTCGTGGGGCCGTTGAAGAACCCGCCGTAGGATCCGTCACGACCGTAGGCGCCCAGCGCCAGCGCCAGATTCTCACCGCGCTCGCCGTAGTCCCGGGCGAGCACGTCAATCACGTCGGCGAAGGAGCCGTCACGGGCCTTGTCGGCCCAGACGGTCATGACCGCCTTCTCGATCGCTCCCTTTTCCTCGTCGCTGCAGCCCTGCGCGCCCCGCGCGGCCTGTTCGATCATGAGGCGGATCATCTCGACGCCTTCCAGGAGATACTCCTGCGCGCTTTCCTCAGAGGCCGCCGACGGGTCGATGATCGAGAACGGGTTGATGCAGGTCCGCTTGTCCAGGTTGAAGCGGACGAAGGCCCCGCCCAGCAGAATCGAGCTGTTCTTGAACGACTCGCCGTCGTCGATGACGAAGACCTCGGCGCCGGCGCCGCGAAGCGAGGCCGCCGTCTCCTGCATGAAAACGGATTTCCCCGAGCCCGACGCGCCGACGACAGCCGTGTTGTGGTTGCCCGCCTTGTTCGCGAAAATGCTGTAGGTCATCACCTGACCGCGCCGTCCGACCAGCAGCATATGCGGCAGGTCCATGCCCAGGAACTCGCCCTGCAGCGGAGCGAGACGGGCCGCGACGGTCGTAGGCATCCGACGAAGCCGGCCCATCGTCGCCAGATCCTCGAACAGGCCGCCGCCAAGGCTCAGAGGCAGACAGGCAAGGACCGTCTGCAGGTGAATGTCGTCGTCCCGCTGAAGCACGAACCGGCTGTTGCGGAAGACTGAGCGTAGGCTTCGCTCGGCCCGCTCGGCATCCGCGATCGGCGCGACCGACAGGATGAACATCCCCATTCGAGCCAGGAGGGCGCCTTCGGCGACGTCCTCCATAACCATCGTCCAGTCCTCGGCCGCCTTGCGCGACTCCGGGAACATGCGACCGATCGGATTGCTGACCGCCTGGTTGGTGCGGAGGCGTTTGAACTCGGCCGTCGAACGGGTCTTTTCCGCCGTCATCGGCGAGAAGCAAAGACACATCACGGTCGGGCCGATCAGCCGCAGCTGGTCGTTGAACATGTCGCCTAGGACCCGCGACATCAGCCCTTGGGTCCAGTGTTCGGGGAAGTCCTTCACCGAGAAGCCTCGGATCTGGAAACGCTCGTCCCGCGAGGCGCCGTCCCGCGCCAGCGCCACCACATCGTCCGAAAGCTCCGGCCGGAGAAGGTCGTCGCCTTGGGCGCGGCTCTGGACCTCGATCCGGTCCCGGAACCGCGTCCAGGTCGTCTCCGCATCCACCATCTGTTCGTTCAGCCAGCGGTCTTCGCGGAAGACGTTTTCGCGCGGGCGTATATTGGTCGTCGGATTGAGGATATCCCCGACAAGGGAGATCAGCTGCTGGGGCGTGACGATGGCCGACTCGCTCCGGATCGCCCGGATATCGGCCATGAACTTGTCGCGCGCCTCGATCATCTGTTCGGCCGCGACCGAGGTATTCGACCCCTCCATCTCCACCGCGATGAAGATCCGGAAATCCCGGAAATAGAAGGGCGCCTGGCTTGAGGCCGTCCGCCACGCCGCGTCACGGAAGTGCTTGCGCCGATGCCGGGCCAGCGTGTCGAACACACCCCCCTGCTTCGCCCGTTCGGTCGCCCATGGATCGATCACGTCGCCGATCTTCGGTGACGCGTAGGAGATGACCTGGACCGTCGCGCCTTGCGGCACGCTGTGCGTGAACAGCTCCGCCAGACTGCGGCTGGTGGCCTCGTCCGCGCCGATCAACGGCACGACCTCAAGGATCCAGCCGACCGTCGTGTTCTGCTCGTAGAGGCCCTTCGTCTCGTCGTAGCTGCGGTAGGGCAGGAAATCGCTCAACCGCGCCGACGAGAAGTATCCCCGAGGCATGTCAGGGGGCGGCGGCTCTTCGAAAACCGTCCGTCCGACCTGTTCCAGAACGCGTTTGACCGCGTCCCCCATCTTGCCAGTCATACCGGCTACTCCTGGACCGCGTTGCGGCCGATTTCCGAGGCGGACGGACCGGGGCGCGGCGCGTTCGGCGCCGGCACCCACCAGCCCCCGCGGCGCATCACCGCCCAGACCTCAGACCGCTGGTGATAGTCGCCCTGCGCATCGACCCACGGCGCGAACACCACGGGGAGGATCTGATCGCCTTCCCGGCGCGGGCCAGTGCCGTCCGAGAAGACGAACGGTTGCGGCTCCCACCAGCGCACGGGGACGGCGTTCTCGATACCGGGCGATTCCGGGTTGGCGGCTCCCGAGGAGCGAGTGCCGTCGATCTGCGCGATCGACGCGCAGGTCTGACCTTCGCCCACTCCACCGCAGGCCCAGCCGCCCTTGGTGTTGGTGGAGCAAGCCGCGAGGCTTGCTCCTGCCAGCAAGATCAGCGCTACCCGCATCAGCTGGCCCCGCCCAGGAACGCCCGGAGCTCGTTGACCGGCATCCAGCCGCTGTTGGTCCGGCCGTCCGCGCGTACGATCATCGGCGTGCCGTTGATCCCGTTCTGCCGAGCGAACTCGACGTTGGCCGCGACTGCAGCTTCGGCGGCCGCGCAATCCCCGGAGGTCACGACTTCGCCGCCGCTGTAGATCGCATCGATCCCGGCCACGCGGTCCTTGGCGCAGAGCGCGAGCTTGGCCTTCTCCGGGCTATCCGGGCCCATGAACGCGATCGGGTATTCGGTGACTTCGATATCGCGGACGTTCTTCAGGTCATCATGCAGACGCTTGCAGAATCCGCAGTTGAGGTCAGTGAAGATGGTCATCTTCAGCGGCGCGCCCGGGTTATGGACGACGGCGTTGGCCTTCGGCAGGGTCACGCGAATGATCGGGCTGTCCGCCGGCGCGGCGGGCGCAGAAGCAGGCTGCACACCCGGGGCGCCCGGGGCGGCAGGCGCCGCGCCGCGAATGCGGGCTTCGGCCTGACCCACGGCCGCCAGCTCACGAAGTCGGACGTCGGTCACGTCCACCTTGTTTTCGAGGTCCAGGACGGCCCCGACGAACGCGAACTTCGCGTCGCGGGTGACGTAGAAGACGTTCGAACCAGCGACGACTTCGCACAGGTTGGCGGGGCCTTTATCGCAGTCCGCCGAGGTGATCGGCGTGTTGGGGAATTCCTTCTGGACCTTGTCCTTGAGACTGGTCCCGAAGCCGCTGGCGACCGCGACGGTCGCGACGCCCACGACGGCAAGCGCCGCCAGGCCGGAAACACCCGCGAGGATCTTCGCGCGGCGGGATTGGAGAGAGATTTTCATGAGATCTGGCTTTCTTGAATGGAAGACGGACGATCAGGCGGTGACGGCGTCAGCGTCTAGGCAGACAGGTTCAGCCGCGACGGTGCTGGCCTTGTCGCAGCACGCCGGGTCCTCGCAGCAGTGATCGCCGCCCTGAAGCGACGCGAGGATTCCGGCGACCGAGGCCATGGCCTTCTTGATGGCGATGGCTGCGGCATTCTGGCCCGGCGCGTCGGTCGGGGCAGACAGCGTGGTCTTTTCCTTGGCGGAATGGTCGTGCGGGGCGTGACCCTCGGCCGACTTCGGCGCAGCGCTTTCAGCGCCCTTATCGGGGCAGACCTGCGAGGACGACGCGGATTGCCCGTGATGAGGGCAGTCGCAGGCCGTCGCGACCTGTGCGACGACCGGCGAGGCGGTCAGGACGAACGCGGCAAGCGCGGCGGCGGTACGAAGGTATTTCATGGCGTGACTTTCTGATTTGAAGGACAGGTTCAACGGCGGGCTGGGCCGCCAATTTCGAACCCGCTCAGGAAGACGAGTTCGACCTCGATGCCGGTCGGCATTTCCACGACCGGCTGGTACTGCTCGGCCCGCTTGACGTAGTAGTCGGCCAGCATCTCGGCGGCGTTGGCGACGCCGGAACCGGCGGCGCCGGCCGCTACGTCACCCGCTTCCAGACGGGGCGGCGCGGTCAGCGACCCCCCTGCCCCGATGCCGATCGAGCTCGACATCTGATCGGTGTAGCGAGACAGACTGTTTCCCAGGCCCTGCAGCGTTCCGGCGATCATGGCGCGGCCGGTCAGCCCGCCTTCACGCGAGATCACATTGCCCCGCACGCCGGCCTTGCCCAGGTGGGACGCGTAACCCTCGACCGTCGCGACCGAAAACTGCCGCGGCCCCGCCGGGCACGAAATACGCTGCAGCCGGATGTAGACCTTCTCCGAAGACAGTTCGGCATAGGCCGCGCCGTTCACCAGGCAGCCGGTCAGATCCGTGCGTTGATAGCGGCCATCCGCGCCGACGTGGATCGCCGGGCCCGTCAGTCGAAAGAGGACCGGCTTCGGGTCCGAGGTGCTGGTGACGCCAGTCGCGGCGTCCACGCCGACCAGAACACGCGCTCGGGTGTAGGCATTGGGGGGCACGAACCGCTCGGTGTCGAACACCTGCATCGAGCTGGACATGTACTGTCCCTGCCCCGTGCCACCCGTTCCGCCTGCCTGCGTACCCCCAGCGCCGCCGGAGGTTCGCGAGGTGGAGACGGTCGGGCCGCCCGCAGCGCCACCTTGGCCAGCGGCGCCAGCCACCCTGACCGTCGAAAGAGACCGGCGCGGACGGACGCCAGAGTCTGCCCCGGCGACGCCGGGAGCCATCTGTCCGCCCGCGCCAGCCCCGACGGGTGCAAACGGATCACCGCCACCCATCCGAGCCGGAGCTACGCCGTTAGCTTGCATGGCCGGCGCGGCCCCTCCCGCGTTCACAGCAACCCCGCCCGGCCCGGGGGGAGCACTGCTACCGCGAGTCTGAATCTGATTGTTCAGCGCGTCGATCGTGCGCAAGGCATCGGCGCGCTCGGCTTCCAGCTGCTGCCGGGCGCCTTGGGCCTCCGCGCTCAATTGCACGTTCTGCCCATTTAGTTCGGCGATCTGGCGATCCAACTCCTGGACACGCACAGCCAGCTCGGAGGCCTGCGCCTCGCCGGACATGTTCTGGCCGCGAGCCAGGTCAGCCGTTGCGAGAATACGCCGCGCGGCCTCCGGGTTATCCCGCGAAGGCACCGGCTTCAGCATCTGGTAGATGACGAAGCCGCCGCCCGCGAGCACCAAAGCGGTGATCGCACCCCAGATGATCGTCTGGCGCCGCTTTGCCGCGCGATTGGAGTCGCCGGGAATGGGACCGTCAAAGGCGGGTTCGGCCGCCGGCAGTTCAACTTCATGGCTCAACGGACTTCCTCCACGACGAAGACCCGTCCATCAGCGCCCGGGAGCAGCTCCACCCGGTCGGCGGCGGCCGCCATCACCCCAGCGACCAGGAAGCTGTCCACGACGACCGGGACGGTCGCCTCGGAGGCGTTGCGGATAGCGAGGACCTGACCTCGCAGGTTCGCGACCTCGTAGGTCTCGACCACACGGAGTTTGAACGGCCCGACCCGTGTCGCTTGGCCTGCCCGCGCTTCACGCCGCACCCCTTCGGGGGCCTCTCCGTTGAACATCAGCCGGAAGAGCGCCGTCACGGTTTCCATGTAGCCGCTGCGGCGTTCGGAGCGCTGGACGGTCTCCCCCGAACCGGACGACGCCGATGCGCCCATATTCACCGTGACTGTCTGCCCCGCCACCGCAGCGGGCGAGAGGGTCGCTTGCACCGTTCGGCCCGACTGCGTGACCAGGAACAGGGTGAAGGTCCGCCCCAGGACGTCGCCGTCAAAGGCGACATAGACATCACCTGTGGCCTCCTCGGCCTCGACCATCATCTGAGGGCCGTCAGGTTCGCTGATCGAGCGCACCGAGACGATCTTGTCGCCCTCGATTGCGATGCGGGACATCTGGTCGGCCGATACAACGGCTTCGAATTGTCCGTTGCGGACCTGGACCGGATCGGCATGGGCTGGGCTGGTCGCCAGCAGCGCGGCGCAGAACGCGGCGCCCGTGAGAAGCGCACGCTTCATAGCTGTTCATCCTTGTTGGAAACTGGAGCGCGAGTGCCCTGCGCCTGGTCCTTCTCGACCGGGACAAAGCTGGCGAGACGAAGCATCGAACCGCGCTTGTTGAAGGTCAGGCCGTAGGTCGCCCGTTTGGTCTCGACGATCCGCGTGCCGTTGCTGGTTTCAAGCTCACCGACGACTTCGACGTAGAGCTTCGATGGGTCGACGAAGAAGTCGTTCGGATAGAAGGTCTGCGACGTTCGCGTGTTCTGCCGCTCCTGGCGGTCAAGGATCAGCGCCGCCTTGATCTCCTGATAGGTTTCCGGCTCGGTGATCCGCTCAAGGTTCCGCTCGAAATACCGGGCGCTCTCGGGCGTCCTGTTGAGGAACAGGTAGGTCGCATCCCGCGCCAGACGTTCGAGGTAGTCACGGTCAACGCCACCGTGCGCCGAGATCTCGACCGAGTCCGACAGGCTGGGGACCAGAACCACCTTGTTCATCGTCGCCACCGAAACCGCCATCGCGGCGTTGGCGGTGATGCTCGCGGCCAGCAAAATCGAAACCGCTGTCAGGCGCCGGTTCAGCACACGCGCCTGATTGTTCACGTTCATTGTTTTCATGGTCAGCCCGCCAGCTCGCGAAGATGGGAGGGCGGCGTCGCCTTCAGCCGGAAGACGTCGGAGGGCAGAAGCCAGTAGGCCGCCCATTTCAGTCGGCTGAGGGAGCTGCCCTGTTTGAACTTCCGCAGCGCCCACAGGCACGTGCCCGCCACGATGAGGCCGACCAGGAAGTTGAAAACCAGAATGCAGATCAACAGAGGAGCGACGACTACGGCCAGCTCGTCCGGAGTAAACACCAAATAGCGCTCAGGCGCGTCGAGGTGTTGCGGAATATATGTGTCTTTCATGGGCCTAACTGGTTGCCCCGAAGAACAGTGCGCCGGTTTGCAAGCTACGCGCTGTACTTGGGATTGCTGAGCTAGGGAGCGGAGCGACGTGGAACCCCTTCCGACGCCGCCCCGCCCTCATCGCTCTGAGAGTAAAGGGGGGATGCTCCCCTCTCTTAGAAAACGGCCGAAGCCAGAGCGGAGACGATCCCCGGGCCCGTGGCTGCTGTCAGCCCGATCCCCGCTGCGCCGCCGATCAGACGCCAGTCGAACTTCATCACCATGCCGACCAGGGCCACGGCGACACCGGCCACACCCGCCAGCTTGCCGAGCGAACCTTCGGTCCAGTCGGTCAGCTGAGAGACGGTCGAGTCGAACGTGTTGTCCGTGCCGGCAACGGCGGTGGCGGTCACCGCGACAGCGACGGTGCCCAGAAGCAGGGCGCGCTCGACGTTGCGGATAACCTTCGGGTCGGACAGCACAGCGGCCGAACCCAGCGTCATCACATTCCTCTTCATAGTTATAAACCTCGTTCCTAGATGAGCCGACGCGCTAGGTCGCCTCGACCCGATCTAAAAACTCATGGTTTTGATAGCAACGCAATCCTTTTTATTGCGTTACGCCCTGAAATTGGCGTTTTATTGCTTGCGGATTACCTAACATGCTGAGGACTTACTTCCGCTTCTTGCGTATTCGCAGCCGCCCGCCGCCCGCGCGACTCCGTGCGATGCGGCCCCCTCCCCGCTTTTCGCCCGTCGCCGTCCGCGCCATGCGGACGCGCTTCCGCATCCGTCCGCCCTCGGCCTGCGTATTACTGCTGCGTTGCTGCGTTTCGCGCGTTTAGCCCCGCGCGTTGCGTTGTCCGGGCCGCATTCGGGGGACGCGGTTAATGGCGGAATCTGTTACGCCGCATTGGTGCCCCGGGCGGAAGAACAGTGGTCCGGGGGGAGGACGGGATATCTTTTGGGCAACGACACCATTTCATCGGGTGGGGACGAACCCGTGCGCGAGCCGCAGGTCCTCAAAATCCCGCTCACGGCCGATCCTGTGTTCTGGAACGCAGTTGACGCAGCCAAGGCTTTTCACCGCGTCACCCAAGGGCGGCAGCTGTCGACGTTGGACCTCGTCGGTCCAGCCCTCCAGGCCCTGAAGCAGCGCACCGGCGCCATCGCGACGAAGCGTCTCGAAGCGCTCGACATCGGATACTACTCGCGCAAGGGCACGCTGCGGCTCCCCCTGTCGACCAAGTCATTGGCGGACGAGGTCGCCATGCACCTCATGGCCACTGATGCACGTCGCACCGGTTCGGCCCCCGGACACCGCCGGCACTATTGGAGAACCACGCGCGCCGTCGTGCTGGTCGCCCTCTACATGTACGGCCTCGCCTGCCGTGCCATTTTGATATCGACCTACGGCAAGGACGACTTCCCGCCGCCCGACCGTCCTTAACGATACCTTAAGTTGCGGCCCCTCAGTCTCTTAAAACGACCCGCCAGCCGCGTCTGTGCGGCGTTCCGGCCACGGGATGCGTCTTTTTTTGGGCATCGTGCGGACTCCGCTCCGCTTTCCGCTTGCTTCCGCTCGCCTATTTGGTGATTCTAGGGCACCGCTGATTTGCAACTGGCGGACGAATGGCCTCTACGCTGATCCGCGGCCCCGGACCCCAGCGCCAATGAAGCCAGGCTGAGCAACCTACCCCTCTGCCTTCCGCAGATCACAGACGCCTCTGCTGCGGGGGCGTCCTAGATGAGGGGGGACTCGGCCAGATAAGTTGGGGTTACGCCGCAGCGCGCGGCCAGTAGTTTTTTGGGGGCCTTATGCCGTGGAAAGACAAGACGCCGTCGCCTGATCAAATCAAGCGTCGCGTTGCCTACTTGATTGCCGTTCGGTGTCGCCAGCAGGGCATCAAGAACATCGCCGAGAAGGCGGGCTTCAATCGAGATACAGTGAGCGCCTACGCCGATCCCAATTATGGGTCGAAAGGCGGGCCTCAGAAGTTAGACATCACCCTCGCCATTCTCGGCGCAACCGGCGACGATTTCGCCCAGGTGATGTACGCCGCTCAGAACTCGACCGATGAGGCGACCTTCTGGGCGATGATGCACTGCGTGCTCGTCGCCCAGCAGCAGCTGGCCATCCGTGCGACCAATGAGGACCGCCTCGCCGGCGGCCGCCTCCTGCCACAGGCCCTCGCAGTGCCGCGCACACGCGCCACCGACCAGGTCATTTCTCACGAACCGATCTACGACGAGCCACACCGCCTCGCCATGTAACACCCGCCCGGCCCAACAAGGCCCCGCCCGGGAAACCGGAGCGGGGCCTTTTTGCGTCTGGGTTCCCGGCCTGACGCCGCCGTTCCGACCGCGCCGATAGGCAACCGCCGGAGCAGGCGCACAGAGCGAGAGGGAGAGGAGGATTCGAGAGGGGCAAGATCGATAGGGCGAGAGAAGAGAGCCCTTCCGGTCCGGTTCAACCCTTTCCGGAGACCTCCGATGACCCACGCTTCCGCTCGCCTGATCACAGGTTCGCTTTTCGACGCCCCCAGCCGGACAGATGCACTGATCGCCGCCGCTTGGGTGCTGGCCGTCGCCCTGGGCAAGGGTCGTCAACTCGACGCCCGGCTCCTCCGCACGACCCTGGAAGACACCTTCGGCGCGAGCGACGCCGAAGGGGCGTGGGACTGGAAGGACGCCTACGAGGCCTCGGAGCTGGCCCAGGTCCTTTACCTTCGCCGGCAGGCTTCCGCCCTGATTGGGCGGCGCGACGCGCCCTTCGAGATTCTCGCGGAGTTACGCGATCTTCTGGCGCTCACCCCGTCCCAGACGCGCCGGTCGGAGAACCAGGTCGCCTTCCAGCAGTTCTCCACGCCGGTCGACCTCGCCTTCGTCGCCAGCATCGCCCTCGACACCCGGTCCAGTGACGTGGTCCTCGAGCCTTCCGCCGGCACGGGCCTTCTGGCCGTGTTTGCGGAAATGGCGGGCGCGCGCGTCCACCTCAACGAGCTGGACCCGCGGCGCGCCGAGTTGCTCGACACTCTCTTTCGGGACACGCCCGTCACCCGCCTGAACGCGGAACAGATCAACGATCGCCTTCCCGCGTCGGTCCAGCCGAACCTGGTCGTGATGAACCCACCCTTCTCCGTCACGCCAGATGTCGTTGGGCGTGCTCAGGGCGCAGACTTCCGGCACATCGCCTCCGCCCTCGCCCGGCTGGCCCCCGGCGGCCGCCTTGTCACCATCACCGGCGCCGGTCTTTCCCCTGAAGCTCATCCCCAAAGGTTCGCCGCCCTTCAGCGCCGGGGCGCCACACTCGCTTTCACAATGCCGGTGGACGGTCGGGCCTATGCCCGCCACGGCACGACGATCGACACTCGCCTGACCATCTTCGACAAGGTCGCCCCGGCCGACGCGGAGCAGCTGACGCCATCGGGCCCGACCGCCAGCGATTCAGCCGCGCTGCTGCAGGCGGTCCTGGAGGCGCCTCGTCGTCTCGGCGCTCCCGCGCCAATCGCAATACCCCGTGCGCCAGTTCTGCGCCCAACCGCCCCCCGCGTCGCGGCTCGCCCTGCGTCCGGACTGGTGACCCCGCCTTCGCCGACGTTCGCCGACGTCATCGAGCTCGACTACGCCTTGGCCAACGCCGGAGATCACCGCCCCGCCAACGACGCCGACGGGATCTACGAGACCTACGCCGTCGAAAGCATCTCCATCGCTGGCGCGAAACCCCACCCCACGCCTCTGGTGCAATCGACCGCCATGGCTGCGGTCCGCTTGCCGCGCCCGACCTACCGTCCCCACCTCCCCCGCCGTCTGGTCGACGACGGCATCCTTTCTGAGGCCCAGCTGGAGACCATCATCTATGCCGGCGAGGCGCATAGCGCGGATCTGGCCGGATCGTGGGTCGTCGACGAAACCTTCGACAACGTCAGCGCCGCGCCAGACGGCGATGAACGCGCAGTCACCTTCCGCAAGGGCTTCTTCCTCGGCGATGGAACAGGGGCCGGCAAGGGGCGTCAGCTCGCCGGAGCCATCCTCGACAACTGGCTGAAGGGCCGCCGCAAGGCCGTCTGGATTTCGAAGAACGACCCGCTCCTCGAGGACGCTCAACGCGACTGGACCGCCCTCGGCGGCCGCCGCGAGCAGATCGTTCCGCTCTCCCGCTTCAAGCAGGGCGCCCCGATCACCCTGTCTGAGGGCATCCTGTTCGTTACCTTCGGCACGCTGCGTTCCGGCGCTCGCCAGGAGAAGGCTTCGCGCCTGCAGCAGATCCTCGACTGGCTGGGACCGGACTTCGACGGCGTCATCGCGATCGACGAGGCTCACGCTCTGGCCAACGCCGCAGGCGAAAAGGGGGCTCGTGGCGACCGCGGACCCTCCGAACAAGGCAAGGCCGGCCTCCGGCTGCAGAACGCCCTGCCCCGCCCCCGGGTTCTGTACGTCTCGGCGACCGGCGCAACGACGGTGGCCAACCTGGGCTACGCCTCCCGCCTCGGCCTCTGGGGCGGCGCGGACTTCCCCTTCCCCACGCGCGCCAGCTTCGTCACCGCGATGGAAGCCGGCGGCGTCGCCGCCATGGAGGTTCTCGCTCGCGACATGAAGGCGCTGGGTCTCTACACCTCGCGCGCCCTGTCCCACGCCGGCGTCGAATATGAGATCGTCGAGCACGCGCTGACCAGTGCCCAGATCGAGATCTACGACGCCTACGCCGATGCGTTCTCGATCATTCACAACAACCTTGAAGACGCCCTGAAAGCGACCGGCATCAGCAACGAGGACAGCGGCGCCCTCAATGGGAACGCCAAGGGGGCGGCCAGGTCGGCGTTCGAGGGCGCGAAAGTCCGTTTCTTCAACCACCTTGTCACCGCCATGAAGGTCCCCACGCTCATCCGTTGGATCGAGAAGGATCTTGCCGAGGGCTTAGCGCCCGTCATCCAGCTCGTCAGCACCGGCGAGGCCATGACCGATCGTCGCCTGGCGGAGGTCCCCGTGTCCGAATGGCACGACCTGCAGATCGACGTCACGCCCCGCGAGTACGTGATGGATTATCTGATGCACTCCTTCCCCGTGGCCTTGTTCGAACCGTACTCGGACGAGGACGGCAACATGCGCTCGCGACCCGCCGTCGACGCCGGCGGCCAGCCCGTCCTTTGCCAGGAGGCGCTCGCCCAACGCGACGAGCTGATCGAGTATCTCGGCGCCCTGCCCCCCGTTCAGGCCGCGCTGGACCAGATCATTCATCACTTCGGCACGGATCGCGTCGCTGAGGTCACCGGCCGGTCTCGCCGGATCGTCCGCAAAACCACCCAAGGCCAGAGCCGGCACTGTGTCGAAACTCGTCCGGGCTCCGCCAACCAGGGCGAGACCGCCGCGTTCATGGACGGCAAGAAGCCCATTCTGGTCTTTTCGGACGCGGGTGGGACCGGCCGCAGCTACCACTCGGATCTCGGTGCGGTGAACCAGGCCACACGCGCACACTACCTCCTTGAGCCAGGCTGGAGGGCTGACGCAGCCGTTCAGGGCCTCGGCCGCACCAACCGCACCAACCAAAAGCACCCGCCGATCTTCCGGCCGGTCGCTACGAACGTGAAGGGCGAGAAGCGCTTCCTCAGCACAATCGCCCGGCGCCTCGATAGCTTGGGCGCCCTGACCAAGGGCCAGCGCCAGACCGGCGGCCAGGGCCTTTTCCGGACGGAAGACAACCTCGAGTCGGACTACGCCAAGACGGGCCTTCGTCGCCTGTATCACATGCTCTATGCGGGCCGCGTCGACGGCTTGACCCTCGGAGCCTTCGAGGCCGCCACCGGTCTGTCCCTCTGCGACACCGACGGCACCCTGAAGGAGGACCTGCCCCCGATCACGCAGTTCCTGAACCGCGTACTCGCCCTTCGAATCGACATGCAGAACAGCATCTTCGGCTATCTCGAGGAACGCATTGAGGCCGAGGTGGAAGCCGCTGTCGCCGCCGGCGTCTTCGAAGTCGGCGTAGAGACCCTGACGGCGGAACGGTTCACCGTCACCGCCCGCAAGACGATCTTCACCCACGCCGAGAGCGGGGCGGAAACCCGCCTCCTCACCGTGACCCAGGTCCAGCGCGTCCAGCCGCTGCGCCTTGCCGACGTTATGGGGATCCGCGCCGATCGCGAGGGGGTCTTCCTCATCAACCGTCAGTCCGGCCGGGCAGCGCTGGCTGTTCGGGCCCCCGCAAGGATGTTCGATGACGGTCGCGTTGAAGACCGCGTCCGCCTGTATCGTCCAATGTCTCGCGATACGGTCAGCGTCGCCGAACAGGCGGCGTCGCAATGGCAACCTGTCGAAGAGCCCGCCTTCGCTCTGGCCTGGCAGACCGAGATCGACAGCCTTCCCGAAACCATGGAGTCGACCATCAACGTCGTCACCGGTCTCCTGCTCCCGATCTGGTCACGACTGCCCCAGGACACGACGCGGGTCTATCGCCTGCAGACGGACGACGGGGAGCGTATCATCGGCCGTATGGTCGCCGAAGCAGACCTTGGCGGCGTCTGCCGCCAGTTCGGTCTGGACGCGCCGGCTTTATCGCCAGTCGCCGGATGGGCCATGGTTCGCGATCAGGGCGTGACCCTGCAACTGGCCGAAGACGTTTCGGTCCGCCGCAGCCTGGTCATGGGCGCTCAGCGCATCGAGGTGACCGGCATCCTGCCCTCGTCCCTACCCGCCATGAAGGCGATGGGTATGATGACCGAGATCATCAGCTATCGGACCCGTCTCTTCATTCCCTCGAACGACGCCGGCGCCGACATCCTGGCTCGACTGGTCGCCCGCTATCCGCTGGTCTCGACGATCGCCCGCCCGCGGGCGGCTTGAGGCCTTCCATGGCGTCGGCCTGAACTAGGACCTCGACGTTCAACACCCTGCCGCCTTTTGGCGGCCGTCCTACCGGATCGGCTGATCACGGCGCCAGTCCTTTGAGGCCTGAGAGAGCCGCATCCGCGCCTTCACGAGAGGGGGACCGGCGAAGGGTCGGGCTAGAGCGCCCTCGACGGTCCAGGCAACCGCTAGCGCGGTCCTCCACTCCGTTTCGGCCCTTCGGGTGCATGTCCGTCGCCCATCGCCTGTTCGGTCCCCGTGAAGGTCGCAGGGTGCGGCCCGGCCACAAGGAGGACTCGCCATGTTGAACCCCGATCCCCATCCCGCCCAGGACATCAGTCCTACGGCCGCGTTGCTCGACGAGCTCGCCCTGACGGGCTACCGGCCCATCGGCGATGAACAAGATCCCCGTCCACTTCCGGAAGCGGACGTTTGCCGACAGGCGCTCGCTGACGCCTTCGACGCAATCGGATGGATGCTCAACGACACGCGCCTCGAGGTGGAGACGTCCGACATCCTCTGGCAGTTCACCAACATCTTCCACCGCAAGGTCGATCGGGTCGGCCGGGTGCTCGATGACAACGAACAGGCGCAGCGCCGCTCAATGATGGAGCAGAATGGCTCGGAGGTCCGCTCAGTCGAGTTGGAGCGCCTAACGGCGGAGGGGATCAGCCTTGTCGAGCAGCGGAACGCCTTCGAATTTGTCCGCGACACCGCCGCTCAGCTGTTCGCCCAGCACACCGGATCCGCGTGGCGGCCGGCGGCCGGCTCGATGGTCAACCGCAAGACGGTTACGTCGGCCATGATCGACAGCCGCGATTTCATGAACGCCAAGGCCCGGGCCGACAACGCGGTCCTGGTCCCACAGGGCACCATCATTGCCTTCACTGCAGGCCCAGACTTCAACGACCACGACAAGATCTTCGCCGCTCTCGATCGCGTTCGGGAAAAACACCCCGATATGATCCTGATCCACGGTGCCACACCCAAAGGCGGAGAACGCATCGCAGCGTGCTGGGCCAATAGCCGGGGCGTCACTCAGATTCCGTTCAAGCCTGACTGGAACCGCCACGACAAGGCGGCCCCGTTCAAGCGAAACGATGTGATGCTCGATCAACTGCCTGCCGGCGTCGTCGCCGGGCCCGGCAACGGCGTGACCATGAACATGATCGACAAGGCCCGTGCGCGTGGCATCCCCGTGATGCAGCTCGCGGCCTAGCCGGCTACGCCAACAATTCTCTCAACCACCTCTGCGCGGGCGGGTTCGCCCGCCATAGCGAGTGCAACTCGCTGCTTCGCCATTCGAGCGCTTCACTCCGATCGGCGTCGGCAATATCAGCCACCATTGCGACGATCTCCGGATAGCGACGCCGCGCGATTTCTAACGCCTTTCCCATTCTCTCCGCGTCCCCGCGACGATGGGCCGCCAGCAAATCCGTCAAAACCCACGCCGGATGCTCGTCGCCCTCAAACTGAGGCCGGCGGCGCTCGAAGGCCGCGTCATCACCGGTGCGCACGTCCAGGATCGCGAGCAGATACCTCGCGCCCATGCTGTCGCGAGGCTGCTGACGCATCACCCTGCGATAAATCCCGCGCGCCAGATCGGCGTGGCCGGTCTCCGCCAGACAGCCCGCCAGCAGGATCGCGGCCCGGAGGTACGGGCGAGCCTCCACCATGTCGAAGACATCGCGTTTCGGCGGGGCCATCACCTTCTGCCGGGCCCTGACGCGATTCCAGGCCTCGTCATGCGCAAGATGCGCCAGCGCCAGACGCACATAGGGCGCGCTGGCCAGCCGGCGGACCTCTTCCTGATCCGCCAGGACAATCAGCGCATCGGGACATCGGGGATCGATCTGCAGCGCCGCCTCGACACCGAGGATTTCCTCCAGCGCTCGGCCGCTTACCAGCCCCTCGGCCAGGACTTCCTGCGCCCGCAGCTGGCGTGCACCAGCATCCATCGACTCCATTTGACCTCCGATTGTTCGTCGTTCCTCCTGCCCTATCGTCCCCGCCACGGCTAGATATCCCGCCTATCTCCGCTGGCGCGGCCGGCGGGAGAGGGGCTCGCTGCGCTCGCGCATTCCTCGGCGTTGCAGTCGGCATTGGAGGGGGGCCGCCCCCTCACACGTCAAGACGACCCCTCGCCCTGACGGGCGGGGGCGAGAAGGCCCGGTATCCCCAGCCTTCGCCGCTTCGCGCCTGCAGGCCGGGTGATCCCCCTCCGGGCCTCTCGGTCCGTGACGTGTTTCACCCCCCTAAGCGCGCGGCTTTGCCGCCCGCGCTCCGGAAACTCGCGCGGGCGTGTTTCGATTAAGTCGTTCCTGCGGTGCTGAAATTGGAAAGGCCGGAGATTGTCTCTGGCGTGGGCATCGCGAGGCTTGGGAACCGTCTGCGTCCAATCAAAAACAAGGACGATGACGATGCAAATGACCCCTATTGATACCGCTTCGGCGACCGAAGTTTCCGGCACCATCCGGGTGCGCCTGGGCGCGAAGTTAAAGGTTGCGCCTGAGAACGTTCGGGCCAACAGCAAGCCCGCCCAAGACGACATCAGCGGACTGTGCGACTCCATCGCCTCCCCCGTGGGGCTGCTGAATCCTCTGGTCGGCTATGAAGAGGACGGTGTCCACTACGTTACCGCCGGGCGGCGGCGGCTGCGGTCGCTCGAACGGCTGAAGAAGGAGAAGCGTCTCCCGGCCGACATTCAGGCGCTCGGGGTCAGTTTCGTCCTGAAGCCCAAGGCCGTGGCCCTCGAAATCAGTCTGGCCGAGAACGCGCAGCGCGAGGCGATGACGGTTCAGGAAGAACTGTCGGCCTACAGCGCCCTTTCGGCCAAGGGGCTGGACGCGACCGAGATCGCAGCGGTGACGGGTTCGACCCGCAAGCGTGTCGCGCAGCTTCTGAGCCTGTCGCATGTGGCCCCCGCCGTCCTGGAAGCGTTCTTCGCCGGTCGGTTCGACATCGACACCCTGCAGGCTTTCACCCTGACGGACGATCATGAGCGGCAGCTGCAGGTCTGGGGTCGCTTCGAGGGTCAACGCCACATCAGCGACTGGAACGTGCGCTCGATGCTGCTGGACAGCACTCTCGAGGCGTCGGATCGGATCGCACTCTTTGTCGGACGAGACGCCTATGCGGCGGCGGGCGGCACGTTCGTCATCGACCTGTTTCAGGATGGGGACGATACCACGGCGGCATGGGCTGACAGCGCTCTCGCCCACCAACTCGCCCAGGACAAGCTGAACGAGGCCGTTGAAGCGGTTCGGGCCGAAGGATGGGCCAATGTGGAGGTGGCGCAGAAGTCCTATGGCTACGAGGGCGGTCAGCGCCGGCAGTATCCGGCGCGGCGTGACGCGACCGAGGCCGAAGCGGCGCGGATGGCCGAACTTCGGGCGATCAGCAACGACCACGATATCGGCGCGTTGGATCGGGCCGTGGCCAGCGAAGAACTGCGCAAGCTGACGGAAACGCTTGAGGTCTGGACCGACGAGCAAAAGGCGGCGGGGACTGTGTTCCTGATCCTGCAACACGGCGGGAAGCTGACGATCGAGCGCGCCTACTTCCGGGCCACCGCGCAGAGCGGGGGCGGGACCGCCAAGGCGAAGGAGAAGCCCGCGTTCGGCCACGAAGGCCACCAGCGGATGACCCGTATCGCCACGACCGCCGTTCGCAACGCCGTCGCCGTCAACCCGGCCGTCGCCTATGACACGATGGTCGCCCACCAAGGCTGGATGGTTCTGCGGAACCGTTCTGACCACGGCTATGCCTTGTCCTTCGCGAAGGCGGGCGCCGAACCGGCCGAGGGGATCACGGTCAAGGGGGATCGCGAGTATGAGGACCTCTATGCCGCTTGGGATGAGCGTCTGCCTTCGACCTATCTGGAGTTCTTCCCCTACGTCGTCGCCCTGAGCGCGGGGGAAACGGCCGAGCTTCTGGCGCTCTGCGTGGCCTGCCAGTTGAACGCCGTCGAGAGCCGGGCTGACTATCGGCGGCCTCGCGCGTGGGCCCAGCTGGGGCTCATCGCCGCTCACGCCAAGGTCGATATGGCCGAGCGCTGGACGCCGGATGCGGAGTTCCTCAAGGGCGCGGGCAAGAAGGCTCTGACGCAGGCGATCACCGATATGGGCATGGACGCCGAGCCGTTCGCCAAGGAGAAGCGCACGGGACTGGTCGAGATCGTGGCCCGGAACGCCGCCAAACACCGCTGGACCCCGCCGATGCTGGCGACCCTGGCGGAACCGACCCTGTCACCCAGCAACAACAAGGCTGATATCGGGGCTGGACCGGCCGGGGCCGTTGATGACGATGATTTCGCGGATGACGAGTTCATCCAGGGCGAGGACGCCGAAGCGGGCGCCGAGGACTGAACCCTTGCGGAGGGGGCTTCGGCCCCCTCCCCTACTCTTGTCGGAATCCCCTATGTCCCGTTGCATCCCTATCGACGACGCGCACCAGGCGACCTTGGTGTCCATCGCCCTTCGCCGTCTGAGCGTGTCGGCCGAGATCGCCCAGCATCCCGCCAAGGCCGCCGCCCTGCGTACCCTGATCGAGCGCGCCTCCTCGGCCGCCCTCGCGGAACAGCCTTCAACTGCCTTCATTGCCGCCGTTCGGGCGGACGTTCCGAGCCGACGTTTTCGGCTCGTTCCGATGGACGGCGCTGACCGCCTTGCAGCCCGTTACGCCGTCCTCGGCCTCAGCGAGACGCAGACGCTCGCCGACGCCGCCGCCCAGGTTGGTCAGTTGATCGGGCAGACTGTGCCTCGCGCTCAACCGTTGGAACACTTGGCCGAAGCCGGGTTCCACGTCTTCCATTCGCCGGCTGGCCTCGACTAGCCCGCATCCGTCGCATCGAGCCTGGACCACTCTGAACAGGCCACCTTGGGGGTCAGCTTCGGCTGGCCCCTTTTTTTGCCCTTGTGGGCCTTGGGTTGCGCGCGACGGGGCCGGTGTGCGAAAAGGCCCGCGCTGTCAGTCCGATCCCTGCATCCCCCACCCCATGGATGCAGAGATGAAACAGAACCTTCTCGGCCGACCTTCGGCCTTCGCCATTGTCGCCTGCGCCGTATCGGCGCTCGCCTTGTCCGCCAGCGCTCACGGGCTTCGTTCTCATTCGGAGATCGAGGCGGCGGCGTTCGCGGCCGTGCGCGACGGCCCCGGGCTGGACCTCCTCACTGACCCCACGCCCACCCTCGATATGCTCGCTGCGGATCCAGTGGCGCGCGCGATCCGCGCAGAGGCCGACGCCAGCCGGCTCGTCGGCCGGGCCCTGCCCCATGTCCCGACCGCTCCGGACGCCGCCGCTCCGCTCGATCCCCTGATTGCCGCCAAGGTCGCCTCGACCTTCGCCGCATTCTCGGAACCTGGCGCGACGCGGCCCGCCGCGCCGGTCCAGGCCTTCAGTTTCCAACGCTACCTGTCTCGAGCAGCTCGCGCGCCCCGGACCCGCCGCGCTTCGTCGCGATCGTCGACGCCGGCGGCTCACGTCCAGTTCGCCATCCAGGCCGCGGCCGAGCGGTCGGGCGTATCGCACGGCTATCTGTGGCGGGCGGCCAAGCGGGAATCGTCATTTGACCCCTCGGCCAGGGCGGCGACGTCCACGGCGGCGGGCCTCTATCAGTTCATCGAAACGACCTGGTTGCTCACCGTGCGTCGCCACGGCGCATCCTATGGCCTCGGTCACCTCGCCTCTCAAATCCACCTTGATCGAAACGGCGAGCCCTTCGTGAACGACCGCGTCGTGCGCCGCCAGATCCTCGCGCTGCGCTATGACGCCCAGCTTTCCGCATATCTCGCCGGCGAGTTCACGCGCGAGAACGCGAGCGCCCTGCGCTCCTACCTGCGTCGGCCGCCGCGCGACGGCGAGCTGTATATGGCCCACTTCCTCGGCTCCGGCGGAGCTGTGAGCCTCCTGCGCGCCAACGCGCATGATCCGGCCAGATCAGCGGCGGGGCTCTTCCCTCGCGCTGCCTCCGCAAACCCGAGCCTGTTCTATGCCGGCGGCCGTCCCCGCAGCGTCGCCAGCCTCATGATCCTCCTCATCTCCAAAGGAGAGGCCGCCTAAGCGTAGTTTTCAGCGGAGTCGCAAGAACCGACGTATGTCGTTGGATTCATGCTTTGCCTCTATATTGCGCGCGGCTCCGCACGGCGCTAATGGTGATCCGCACGGGGCTGATCGCAGTCCTCACTTTCGCATGTCCAGACACTGTCCCAGCCCTTGTTTCAGGGCGTAACTCACCGCATAGTGTGGGCGAGAGGTGCTGTTCGTGTCCGACAAAACCCACGCCAATGTTGCCGCCCGCCTTCCCCAAAGCGTCATCGCTGGGCTGAAGGCTGAACGGGAAGCCCTCGGCCTGCGATCAGTGTCGGCCGTTGTCGAGCGCCGCCTACAGCGTTGTGTCGCCAACGGTTTTGCCGCCGGCATCTCGCGCCAGCCTCTGTCGGGAAGCCGCGTTGACCTCGCCTTCAAGCGGCATTTCGTCGATGCGCTCAAAGAAATCGCCAAAGACCAGCAGGCCGACCTGGGCTCGTTGATCTATTCGGCCACCGCAGATCTTCGGGCGCCTTCGCGCCTCGAAGGCGTGTCCACGCGGTCACATCTCTCCGCCGACCTGAGCGGAGCGCGCGCCGCCTAGCGGCTGCATACCCCTCGCCGGGGCCTTTCCAGGACTCAAACATACCGCCGAATTGTAACTTGGCGTTAACCCATTCGGCCGCTCCTTGCCCCTGTTTCCCAATTGCTGTTGGGAAAACTTGACGCGAATCGTGGGGCGCCGTCCCATGACCGCACCACCAAGCGAGTCGGAGGGGTCCAGACAAAGAAAAACCGCCGTCCCCAGAGGGAACGGCGGGCGTGCTTCAAAAAAAGCAAGGGTCTAAATTGTGCAGAACCCTTATGCGCGCTCGCTCCCCCCATCGTCAAGACAAAAACGCCCTTTGAGGGCGACGGCGAAGCTTTGCCCGAAATCCCTCCCTGAATAAGGGAGCGACCGATGCTCACGCATCATCAGGCCAGCGCGGGTGCGCGGGGCCTACGACCAGTCACGCCTGCCCATCGGCGGGCGGAGGATTACGCGCGCCAGTGGTCCGGTTTGCCGGATGGAGCCAGCAAATCCAGTCTCCTCCGCCTCCTGGAGGACGTCCCTGCCCGCGCAATGGGCCTCAAACCCCGGGAACGGGCGTTCCTGCATCACCTGGTGAAGCTTCAGCCCGTGGAATGCTTCAAGCCTTCGGCCGCCTTGGCGGGCCTCGATCTGGATGCAGCTGGCCTCGCCCTCATCTCGACCTACGCCGACGCCTACCTGATGGCGGATCTCGACGTCACTTGCCGAACCTTGGCCCGCTGGCGTGAGAAGACGAGCCGGCTGGGCTGGATCAGCTTCCGGGACAGTCCGGATCGAACCCGCTACCGGATCGGCGCGCCGGACGCGCCAGAAGAGGCCTACGGGGTCGATCTCCGTCCGCTGATCGTCCGATACCGCGAACTGGAGGCCCTCCGCGACCAGGACCGCGTCGATCGTCACGAGCTGCGCGCCCTGCGACGCACCCTCAGCTGCCGTTCAACACGCATTCGCAGCCTGCTTGCCGTCCTCCTCGCCAGCGACGAACACGACTTCGCCCAGACTGCTTTGCGCGCCATCGAGGCGGTTCGCCGCGGCAAGGATCTCGACATGGCCCGAATGGCCGTCGCCCAAGCCGACGCAGCCGTGGGACGCCTTGAGGCCCTGCTGGACCACCAGGTCTGGAGTTCTTCCGGGGTGACAGAAGAGTCCGGCGCGCCTGACAGAAACGGCGCCCAATTACTCCCTACTCAGCCTAGAAAAATTCTATTTAGTGAATCTTCTCTAGGTAGAGGGGCTCTCCGAGAGGAGTACGCGGCCTCGACGGACCCAACACCGGCCGAAACCGACGCCCTGGCCGAGGATGGCGAGGTCTTGTGGCAGTCATCCGCTACCTACGACGATGATCCTGCTGACGATGACCAGGATAGCGTCACCGTCATCGAAATTACACCCGTCTCAACTACCCGCCGACGTCCCCGGGTCAACGCCCCGGCCATAGGCGACATCATCATCGCCCTGCCCGATATCCTCGCCCAGAAGGACTTCCCCTTCACGCGCCATCCCATGTTCCCGA
Source organism: Pseudomonadota bacterium (assembly GCA_023451375.1). Classification (GTDB taxonomy): domain Bacteria; phylum Pseudomonadota; class Alphaproteobacteria; order Caulobacterales; family Caulobacteraceae; genus Brevundimonas. Next base: position 42,856 of record JAEXZS010000045.1, on the reverse strand, counting down.
CCGACGAGGCCCTTGTGGTGGCCTACGGGCAGTCCGCCGCGAGCCGTGTTGGGCTGACGAAGGAAGAAATCCGCCGCCATTCCGCCGGCGACGCCGGAGTTGCCTTCGCTGTGGCGGCGCTTTTGGCCGAGTTCACGGCGGACGTTCGAAATCGGCGGGCCTACCTGCTCGGCCTGGTCGCGCGGCTCAACGATCCCCTTGTGACCGTCAATCTCTGGGCCAGCTGGAAACGTCTCGTCCGCGTATCCACGCCGGACTCACTTCACTAAGATTCAACCTCCGGACGTCACACTGGCGTCCAAAGTATTCGAGGGCGTGACCATGACCTTCCCCGTCGTAGAGACCTTTGCCGACTTCGACAGCCATGCGCGGCGAGCTGCGACCGCGCAGGACGCCAGTCGGGTTCTTGGCGGGCGGCCCGTCGAGTTCGCCAGCGAATACCTCTCGGGACCGTGGTCCACGCTCGAAGACTTCGATCAAGACGCCGGGCGCCTCGACGTAGCCGAATTCGCCCGCCGCGTTCCTGTCATGGGCGGTTGGGTGGTCTCAGTGTCCTTTTGGCGGCCGCGTCCTGCCCTGCCCCGCGCTATGACGCCTAAACAGGCCCTGGCCGCCCTCCCCTGCCCTTCCGACGGTCCAGAAGGGCCACTGGATGCCCGTACAGCCGCTGGCGAGACCCTTTGGTCCCTCCGGCCGCCTGTATCGCTCCTTGGCGGCGCTTCGGCGCTCCAACGCCGCCGCGCTTGCCGCTGGCGTCATCCGGATCAGGCCGCTCGGCGAGCGCTGGACGTTCGACATCCGTTTTACGCCGGCTCCGCCCGTCTCCAAGTCAGCTCGCCCGGGCAAGACGACCGTTCCGGCCGCTTCCGCAGCCCCTTCCTCGATCGTCCCGCCTATCTCAGACCTCGGCGCCAACGAGGTTCACGATCCACTTGGCACTGACGTGGTCCTGGTTGACGATGAGGGCGACGGGATTCGCGTCAGGACTTCTGCCTAGTCTAGACCACTCTAGACCACTCTAGACCTGTCTAGACTGGTCCGTGGTGCTCCGGGGTTGTCCGTTCCGTCCGTCTCCCGCCGTGTGGTCCGTGTCCTCCGTTGTTTGCCGCGCCCTCCGGGCCGTCCGTGGCCGCCGGGTTCTCCGTCGCCTCCGTCCTGTCCGTGGTGTCCGTCTTGTCCGTGGGGTCCGTGTGGTATAGGGTCTCCGGATGCCACGGCGCGTCCGTGCTCACCGGACGCTCGGGAGGGAGCCTCATGCCGAACATCATCTTCGCCAACACCAAGGGTGGCAGTGGAAAGACCACGGCCGCTTTGACCCTGACCTCGGAGCTTCTCGCCGCAGGAGCCCACGTGGCGCTCCTGGAAGGCGATCCGAACCGCCCGCTGGCGCGCTGGGCCGAACGCCGGGGCGCGCCGGTTATCGACGGACCGAAGACTCGAGTGGGAAGCGCGGCCGACGCCGCCGTCGCGATCCGCGAAGCCGCCGGCGACAGCAAGCTGTTGGTCATCACCACGGACAATGATGACGAGGCCGTCCTTGACTGGCTTCAAGCCGCGCAGGGCTGGGGAACCTTCGTCATTGCCGATCCGGAAGGGAGCCCGAACCAATGGCTCGCCCAGGTCATCTCCCAGGCCCATCTGGTTCTTGTGCCGTTCGCGCCCACGACCTTGGACGCCAATCAGGTCGCTCGCACCATCCGGCAGATCAATCAGACGGAACGGATCTCCAGCAAAGCCATCCCGCACCGGATCGTCATCACCCGGGCGAACCCCGGCGCCGTCATGACCCGCGACGAACGGGACATCCGCAAGTCGCTTCTGGAGAACGCCTTGCCGTTGATGGACGTCTCCTTGGCCGACCGGCCTGCTTTCCGGGGCATGTTCAAACACGATGCCCTGCTGAGCGAGTTGACCCCCGACCAGGTGGGCGGTCTGCCGCAGGCGCGCAGCAATGCCGCCGCCTTCGCGGAAGAAATCATCGAAATCCTCCGCCAGCCCGCCGCACAGAAAGCCGCATGATGACCAAGTCCAGCGACGCATTCGGATTCGAGGCGATCGGCGAGGAGCGCAAGGGCCTCGATCTGTCGGATTTCACGCGCTCGCCAGGGGCGGCGATCGACAGGCCTGCGGCCGAGGCCGCCCGGGAAGTCGCCGACGCGGCCGGGTTTCAGTCGCGCGGCAAACCTGCATCGCCGCGCCGCGCGGGGCAGGGGAGGGCCAACCCTCCCGGAAAGGTCAAGATCAGCGATCTGATAGGCCGGCCCGATGTCCCCGACGAACCTCGCGCCCAGCTGAACATGATGGCCCCGGCGAGCCTTATCGTGCGGTTCAAGAAGATCGAGCACGACCGGGGCGTCCGGGCGTGGGAAGTGCTGAAGGCCGCCCTGGACGCGCTGGAAGGGCCTGAGCAGTGAGGGAACGCCTTCACCAGCTGAACGACCACGAACTGTCTGAGGTGCTGGCCGCCCTCGCGGCCTGGCAGTTTCCGGGCGGCTTCACCGACGAACAGCTTCAGGAAATCGCTACTGACGGCGGGCGCTACGCCCGAATGGACACGCGCGGCGTTCAGGCCATCATCGACCGGCTCAACCGCGAGGGCGAACCGGTCCAGTCTCGGACAGCCTAGAGACGGTTCAGCGACCGGCCGCAGGGCCGCCGCGTTTCCACGCCCATGACGTCGCTCGTGGAGTCGCCCTGCCGGCGATAAGCGCTCGGGCGGGCGAAGGAGCCCGCCCAGAGGCCCAGACGCGCCTCACAGGCCCGCATGGCGCTGCTGCGGTAGTTTCCCACGAAGAAGGGAACGGCCAGCCCTCTGGACGTCAGCCAGTCCGCCAGATCCACGCCCCGCACCGTGCACCGCACGACGGCCCGGTCCTCATGGTTCAGCGCCCGGGCCGGATTCCAGTCACGGTAGTCGCAACGCACCTGGTCGCGCCCGATGTAGGTCCGGAGAGCCTCGGCGACATGCTCTCCGCACAGGAACGCCTGGCCATTGCGCAGGCACTGTTGCCGGATCTCGGGCGCATCCACGCCCCACAGCCGCAGGCGGTCGCTCCCGATCGCCAAGGTGTCGCCGTCGACGACGCGGGCGCGGCCGACATACGTCGCGCGCCTTTCCGTAGCGGCCGCGGCGCTGGCCAGGGCGATGGAGAAGCCGACCGCGATCGTGGCGGCCCAGAAGACGACGGGGAGGTTGCGCATTATCGGGTCTCGGTGATTTCAGGCAGGGCAGGGGAGGGGGCTTCAGGCGTCGGAAGGACGACGAGAGCGGTCAGCAGGACCCCCACCATCCATGTGGCGGCCGCGAACCAGACGATGCGCTTGCGGCGCTTGGACGCCGCGCTGCGCTGGCGCCCTTCAATGGCGTCGTGGATCCAGCTGAGATAGCCCAGCACGCCGGCGGAAAAGAACGACAGGCACGCCAGCGTCAGGACCGTGGAGGCGCCCAGGAGCGGCGGGACGATCACCGCTGCGCCGGAGATCAACGCGACCCGCAGCAGGAACCGGGAAAGGCGCTGGATGGCCCCTGACTGGCCCACCAGGCCCGCCCTGACCCTCGGCGGAATGATCCGCCGCCAACCCAGGTGATCGCGCCCTGAGCGGCTTCCCCAGGGCCCGGCATCGCCTTCGGCCTGCAGCTGTCTCCCTCCGAACATCAGCCGCCCCACACCGGGGGCAAAGCGACGGATTTCGGGCGCGAGGCGCGGAGTATCTCGAGCTTCGTCGGAAGCGGCATGGGTCCGCGCTCGAGGAGAACCTCGCAGATCATCTCCATGAACCTGAGCTTGCCGAACGCCAGCTGGCCGGCCGCGCCGACCGCTGTCGTCGACGGCGAGACGTCGAGGCTCGCCGCCAGTTGCCGCAGTTCGTAGACGTGCAGAAGGCTGAGCAGATCGGACACGCCCGGCTTGCCGATCGTCGCCGGCATCGCCAGCGCCGGCACAATACCGGGCTTCGCCACTCGGAAGCCCACATGAAGGGGCAGGCAGCCGCGCAGCTCACCCACGGCCGCCGGCGTCGAGAGAACCCAGATTTCCGCCAGATACGCCTTGGCGGCCGTCACCAGATGGACCAGGGCGCTCCGATCGGAGGCCGCGTTCCAGAAGAAGATGCCGCAGATCCGTCCGTCCTCGATCACCGCGAGGTCTACCTTGCCCCCACACGGCAGACGCAGGTCCCGCATCGTCCTGCAGTGGGGCCGTTCATTCTCCAGCCAGACATAGGCCGCATCGATCAGATAGCCGGTCATGCGGCGACGCTCCGGTGAACCGCTTCCCGTTCCAGGTCGAACGCATCGAGCGCTTCCTGTTTCGCGCGGCCGAGGATCTCGCGGATCGAGCCATCCGCCTCGAGCAGATGCACCACCCTGTGACCCAGGGGCCCGCGCGCGATGACGCCCGCCTGCAGGAACCCTAGAACCGTGGTCCCTTCACGCCAGGCGAACACCAGGCCGCCGTCCGACGCACCCAGCGCCGACGGCAAGCGCAGCAGATGTTCCGGGGTCATCCCGTGGAACGACGCCCTCCGGACAAACTCTGTGATGAACGCATGGCCCAGCCGGATGGCCTTGGCGATGTCGTTTCCGGTCACGACGTGCGTCGGCTCGACGATCAGCCCCGAAAGCTTGTCATACCAGGGCTGGCAGAGCCCCAGCTCCTCATCATCGACGATCATTGGGTTCTCCAAGTCGGTCTCTCCTGTGTGATCAGATCTGTTTCGCCTCGGCCGCGAGCCGGCCCCGGGCAGCGCTCCCCGAAAATCGAAGGGCGGGCCGCGGCGGCCGCAACGGCTTCGCCGTCCTCCGCTGCGCTGCGGTCCTGCGGATGCGTCCCCCGCTCGGAGCCCGCCCGATTGGTTTCGGGTCGCCCGGGGATCGGCCCCGCGCGCGAGGAGGCTTCCAAATGAAGGATCGCAAGAGTCCCGCCGACCGGATCACCGCCAGCATCATCGAGCAGCTGGAACAGGGCGTTCGGCCCTGGACCAAGCCGTGGGCGTCCAAGGCCGGCGGATCCGTCGCACTGCCGTTGCGCGCCAACGGCGAGCCCTATCAGGGCATCAATGTCGTCATGCTCTGGCTTCGCGGAGCCACGGAGGGCTACTCCGGGTCCCGATGGATGACCTACCGCCAGGCCGCCGCCCTCGGCGGGCAGGTCCGCGCGGGCGAGAAGTCCACCCTTGTCGTCTATTACGGCCAGTCCCAGGCCAAGGGAGAACCCGATCCGTCCGCCGGCGACGCAGACGCCCGCAGCTTCCGTTTCCTGAAGGGCTATCCCGTCTTCAACGTCGAGCAGATCGACGGCCTTGACGCCGAGTTCTACCCCACACCCGTCCCCGCCCCGGAACCCGATGCGGCCGCCGAACAGGCCCGCATCGCCTCGGTCGAAGAGTTCATCGCCGCAACCGGCGCCCAGATCAGCTGGTCCGGAGATCAGGCCTACTACGCCCCGGGCCCGGACCACATCCGCCTCCCCGAACGCCACCTGTTCCGCGACATCGAGCAGGCATACGCCACGGCCGCGCATGAGCTGATCCACTGGACCGGCGCCAAGCACCGGCAGGACCGCACGTTCGGCTCCAAATTCGGCGATCCCGCTTACGCCCGCGAGGAGCTGGTGGCTGAGCTTGGAAGCGCCTTTCTCGGCGCCCACCTCGGCCTGCGGCCCGACCACATCGAGGACCATGCGGCCTACCTCGACCACTGGCTGAAGGTCCTGCGCACCGACAGCCGCGCCATTCTTCGCGCCGCGTCCCAAGCCCAGGCCGCGACCGATTACCTTCTGGCCATCGCTGGACGCGCGGTCGCCCCTGTCACGGAGGATCTCGCAGAGGCCGCGTGAGGCCAGAGCCGCGCCCGCCTCTCGGCGGCGCGATGTTTCCGGGGCGGGGCCGTACATCAGGCAGGCTCGCTCGTGAACAGCCAGCCGTTCACCTGCAGGACCTCGCCCGTGTCCATGCACGTCGCCTCGAACGTCCCGTCCAGCTCGGCGTCTGCAGCGTGGGCGAGATCTAGATCCGCGCCCGCCGAGAAGAAGTCTCCGCGGCAGTCGTGGCCGCGCTCGGCGGCCAGCTGCGCGGGCGATCTCGGGGCGGCGCTCACAGCACCGCCCCTTCGATCGCTGCGCGCCCCTTGGCGGGAGGGGGGACAGAGGCGCGCGCGATTTGCGGTTTTCCGGCTTCGACGGGCGAGACCGGCGACGCCGGCGCGAGCGTCAGACTGACGCTATGCCCGGCGAAGAACTTCAGCAGCTCCTCGCCGCTGATGATCCGGACGTCGCCGCACTGGCGTTGCATCTGGCGCAGTCGCTCGGGCGTCCGTCCCGTATGGACGAACAGCCCTCGCGCCTTGCGCCTTTGGCAGACGGCGTCGAAGGCCCAGACGTGATCTTCCTTGATGTAGGCCTTGTAGCGCTTGGCCTGGATGAGCCAGCGTTCGCCGTTCAGCGTGAACTGACCGTCGATTCCGCCATCTCCGGAGTAGGAGGTTCCCCGGATGATGTTGATGCCGCGCCGGGCCAGCTCCGAGAGGATCATGTCCTCGAACCGGTAGGGGCACACCTTGCGCAGGTAGCCGAAGACGCGCCCCGGGTTTTCCAGCGGCGCCATCGAGCGGATGAGCTTCAGATCGTCCCAGGAACGACGCTCGTTGTAGGCGTGCTGTTTCTGGGCTTTCGTTTGTTTCGGCCGGCGGAGGAATCCGATGAAGAGCGCGAACAGGAAAAACCCCGCCAGATAGGGCAGGGCGGGTTGCATCGCGGTCCACAGGGCACCGGCGATATCGATGTTTTTAGTGGCTTCGAGAGCCGCGTTTTCACTCATGTCCTGCATCCTGGGGTTGGGGATGCAGGGATCGGACTGACAGCCCGACTGTTTTGCCACGATTTTCCAGCGAAGTCTTTAACGGCGAGGGTTAAATTCGGGCGTCTCCCCGCCTGTGGCGGGGGCGGGCTCTACTCGTCGCTGCGCTCCTCACCGAACCTCGCCAAGAGGCGAGTTTCGTCCCATCCGGGTGACGATCCCTGACGCGGGAGACTGGACGGCCGGCGCCCATCGCACCTAGAACTGGCCCCATGACCCTGAGTGAAAAACTGGTCCTGATGGCCGCCGCCCCCATAGTCATCGTGGGCTTCACCAGCCCGCTCTTCAAAGACGCATGGGCCTACATGGCGTCGATCGTCGGTCTGGTTGTTCCATGAACGTTTATCTCGTCCGCATGATCGCAAGCAGTCAGGTCGTCGGCGTCTTCGCCGCTGACGGCGAAGACGGTCTCGCGACGTTAATCGACGAGTGCTGCAATCCCCTGGAAACCGAATACCTGTTTGAGGGGGGATTTTACGTCTCCGGCGCCACGGCTGCCCAATGGCCCGCCCGTAAGGTTGGCTATGATGACTTCGCCCCCGACGATGAACGGCCGCTCGATGGCGCCGTCCCGACAGGCGGCTGGTGGTCGGCAATCCAACAGGGCACCTGGGTTCCCATGACGCTCACGGGCTTCGCTCCCCTCGACGCTGTCGCCAACTAGGCGGACACCGTGGCAGCTGCGTTGGGCGTTTCAGCCGATCCGTCAACCAGCCTGGGATTTGTCAACCGCACTCGGATTTGTAAACCGCGTCACTTTCACGGTTCGTTCTGATCTTATGTCGTGAAACGGACGCTGCTCGTTCTCACTCGGCGCTAGTCCTCGCTCCGAGATCTGCGAACCTCAGATCGCTAGCGGCCGGGCTCCGATCGCCGCAACCGCTGCGCAGTCCTCCACTCCGTTCCGGCCCTTCGGGTGCGGCTCAGGCCCTACCCGCTACGCGTTCGGTCACGCACTGATCCCGGTGCTGTCTGGAGGCCTCATGTCCGACTTCGACCCCAAATCCCTCGACAACAACACCCGCCGGATGCTCGACGTCTCGACGGCTCACATCTCCCAAGCGACCTGTGACGCCGCCACCGCCAAGACGATCAGCTGGGCCAACACCGGCCCGACCGAGTTCGGGTTCATCGTCTACGTTCACCAGGAACGCGACGACGAGACCTACAACGACCTCTGGGCCGTTATCGAGTTCGCCCGCTCTTGGGGCTTCGACTACGTCATGTTCGACCGAGACGCTCCGCACCTCCCTGAAGGAGCCGATATACCGGTCTTTGACTGGTGACCACGCGCGCGGCCGCTGGACACGACCGGCGGCCGCATGTGACCTTCACCGAAACGGAGCCCTTCATGACGCGCATGACCTCGCCCCTCTTTCCGATGACCTTGGCCGCCATGGCGGTCGGCCTGGTCGCCTCCCTCCTGATCGCCTTTACGCCGGTCGTTCATTCCGGCCTTCCGCTGGCGATCGTCGCCGGCGGCCTCATGCTGGCGCTGATGACCGCCGGCATCGCCATCGACCGGCGCCGGGCTATGCCCGCCCCCGTTCTGGTCCGGACCCGGTCCTAGGCCTCGACCGCATCCGCGAACGCCCTGCAGTCGTCCAGCAGATCGCGGGCGACGGCCGCGCAGTCAGCAAGCGGCGGCCTACCGGCATCCGTCGCCATGTCGTCCAGTTCGTGCCTCGCATAGCGGGGACTTAAGGCCGCGACGACGGCCTGCGTCCGGTCGTTTCGCACCTTCAGCCCCGCGCCGGTCGCCGCCTTCAGCCCACACATCAGGTCATGCCGGATCTCGCGCCGGTTCTGATCGTCCGTCCAGCCGCTCGCAATCAGGGCGGCCTTCAGCGCCAGTTCGATGACGCAGCACAGCATCTGCGCGCGCGGGGCCCACGCCTCCGGCTCAGGCCCTTCCGATCCGGCGCGCAGGAAGCCCCGCGCATTGTCCAGAAACACCGGCACCAGGTGGGCGTCCGCCGATCGCTGCCGCATCGTCTATCGCCCCCTTACGTCCGGTGACACCCGCACCAGGTCCTCGCCCATCATCTCGAGTACGATCCGCTCCTTCTCATTGGTCGGCCGGATGATGATCCCGAAGGTGAACGGTCGCTCCACGAACGCGGCTGGGCTCAGCAGCGAACGCACGTGTTCGATCTTGTCCGGATCCATCGGCATCCACCATTCCGGCATCTCATTACCCCCGCTTGTTTCGCCCTTCTCGCGCACGTTGCGATTCCAGTAACACCGCTCGGCTTATCTTCAACTCACAGTGGCGGGGAGAGCCGCGTGTTTGTCGTGATAGCCGCTTCAGGTATCGGGATCGCCGCCGCTGGCTGGGCGGCGCTGCGCTGGCGCGCCCGCCGTGCTGCAGAAGCGCCTGTTCACGAGGAACTATGCCGCCTCATGCTCGCCGCGGCAAAGCCCGCCTTGCGGGCGTCGCCCACGGTGACGCACGGGCGCACGGTCGACGGGGCCTGGATCATCCCCGAAGGCTTCCCGCATGACTTCGTCACGGGATGGGAGGAGGTCCGCCACTATCTCGGCACCACATGCGGCGGCGAAAGCCTCGCTCGCCGCCGGAGACGACTCCGCCGGGCCTGCCGCGCAGTCCGGCGCGACCTCGACCCAGCGCAACGCGATCGCCTACGGACGATCTGCGAGACCTATGGCGGCTAGGCCGCGTCCGGCCGCTCGAATTCTCTCGCGACCTTCAGCAGCAACGCCCGGTTCGGCGCCGGCATACGCGAGAAGCTCTCCGCCAGCTCGTGGCTTCCCTTGATGGCGCCGAAGCCCGCCTGGGGGCTTGCCGCCTCTACACCGTGCACCGGGAAGACATCCCCCGGATGGAAGTCCAGGACGCCCGCGATCCGGTGCAGCGTCGAGGCCGAAATCCTGTTCGCGCCTTTCTCGTATTTCTGAATCTGCTGGAAGGTCACCTTCACCGCCTTGCCCAGGGACTGCTGGTTCATCCCGGCGCGGAGCCGATACGCCTTCACCGCCAGCCCGACATGGACATCCACGGGGTCCGGACCTTCGTCTTCCACCTTGCCACTCATCTCAATCTCCAACGGACTACCACAACCCGCACTGGCATATTCGCTCACAAGTTCACTGTCACGGGGGAGGGCGCAGATCGACGAACCCACTCCCTCCGCCCCGGCCCTTCCGCAGAGACCGCCCGGGCTTCGGACGGACGGCCCCTGCGCAAAAGGGGGGCGAACCCCCCTCCCTTAGTGGACGCTCTCGATGGCCGACAGCACCCGGTGGAACTGGTGGAACACCCGCTCGCTCGGACGAGTAGCGGTCCAGTCCGCCCAAGCCTGCAGCTTCTGTTTCCGGCTCAGCTTCTCCCAGCCTGCGGCCAGTTGCTGCGCCTGGTCGATCATCTGTTCGACGATGACCTGGTGACGGTTGGCGGTTTGGATCGAAACGGTTTGCATGGCGAAGCCTCCATTGAAGCCGCCCCCAACGGGCGGCGATGAAGCCTTCGGGGCACGGTGGGCCCCGGCCAGTCACCGGAGCGACGGCTCTTGCCGGCGCGGAGGGGAACGGCGAAGCCGTTGACGGGCAGGGTGCCGTGACACGATGCGTAATCGACGCGCGTGGGGCCTGTGGCCGCGACTAGCGGCCACTCGATCCGGGTAGAGAGCGCAGCGAACGGACCGGGAACCGGCGAGGCCGCGTCCTCGCCGTTCAGGGGCGGATGCCCATCACCGATCTCTGGGCCAGCCACTCATTGACCAGCACAGACCCCGTCGGACGCCCTTCGTACAGGGCATAGGCTCATGGTGACGACGATGGATCGCTGTCCTCTTCGACGGCTTCGTCGCTTCGAATGCCTTTGCTGAAGGCCGAGGCGGGGAGGGGGTGGGCGTCTGGCTCTGGGCCCGTCCCCGGGCGTCTTGGGGGCGTCGGAGTTGGGCGCGTTCGGGGGCGCGTCATTGTGGAAGCATCGGGACGTTGATGGACCAAGGGCGGCCTGTCCAACAGGCTTCAGCGCGTTTTCCGCTCACCTGAAGGATGGGTTCCCCCGGCTGGGCGGGTAGCCGCAATGGATCACTCTTAACCTACGACGGGTCGGGTTCTTACCGAAGGCAACCCCGCTGCGCGGGGCGAGCCTGGCGGACCCTCACGGCGCTGCGCGCCTCGGCCTTCCGCGCTGCGCTTGTGCAGGCCGGTTTCCACCAGTCTCGACCTTCGGACGTCCCCTTGTCCCCGTCGCTGACGGTCTCGTGATCGCGGCAGTGCCCGCGAGCCGGACGGGAAATCCCGACCGGTGAGAAAGAAGGAAAACGACGATGCTGAACCAAGTTGAACTGATCGGCCGCCTGGGCAACGACCCGGAGTTCCGCACCCTGAACAGCGGCGACCGCGTGTGCAACATCCGGCTGGCCACGACCGAGACCTGGAAGAACGATGCCGGCGAGCGCAAGGAGCGCACCACCTGGCACACCGTCGAGGTCTTCGGCAAAGGCAAGGTCAACGCGATCGAGAAGTGCCTGCGCAAGGGTTCGCTGGTCCACATCATCGGCCAGCTGCGCTACGACGAGTACGAGAAGGACGGCGTCAAGCAGGTCCGCGCCAAGGTCAACCTGAGCGGCCCGAAGCACCAGGTCATCTTCCTGGACAAGAAGCCGACCGAACAAGCCGACGACGAGCCCGGCTCGGAAGGCTGATCCGCCAGCAGCGGCCCCCCGGGAAACCGGGGGGCCTTTTGGTTTGCGAAACCACAGCAGCCTGGAGGCTCACATGTTCGATAGCATCCAAAGCACCCCATCCTGGGACGAGGTCCAGCCCCGGCCGGACCATCCGGGACCCTTCGCGGTGATGCACCGGCCCCACGGCCGGCTCAACATCGAGACCCGCTTCTACGGTCCGTTCGACAGCTTCGACGAGGCTTATGACGCGATGGAATTGATCCCCGCTCTCGGCTTCGCCGTCGAGCTGCCGGGCGTGAAGTGGATCGTGCCGCTGGAGCGTCTGCCGTGAGCAGCCGGCGGCCCGAGGGGGACACTGGTCCCTGGTTCAGAAACACGTATGAGTGCCCGTGCGGCACGGAATGGAGCGACGAATGGTCATGCGCCTGCGACGACGACTGTCCCGACTGCGGGACCACCTGTTCACCTTCGGACAGCGAGGAGGCCGACTGATCGGCCGCGGGCTGGCCTTGGCGTCCGGCGTCTTCCGTCCGGACCATCCCAAGGTCACCGAGGAGCGCCTGAAACTCGGCGCCAACGGTTGCCAGACGGCGGCTCTCACGCTGGCCGTGGCGGTGTTCGTCACGCCCCAGCTAAACGCGGCCTTCGTGGTCACGCCAGCCTGGATCATCTCAAGCGGCATCGGCGTTATGTTGCTGATCGTGGCGGCCCACGCTCTTTTGGGCTATATTCCCAATCCACAGACGCCCCAGAAGGAGGATCGTCCATGATTGAAGTTGGTCTCTTCGGTGTCGGCCTCGCCGCTGGCGCGGTCATCGCCTGGTTCGTGAAGCCGCTTGTTGCTGGCTTTGTCGCCGGTCTTCAGGCCTCGGCCACGCAGCCGACCATCCCGGCCGAGTAGATTTCTCGCACCGCCATTCGAGGCCCCGCCGTTCCCCGGCGGGGCCTTTTTCGTTTTATCCGCTCAGGTCTGGCTCTCGCCGCCTGCGAAAGCCGTCCGCGCGAAGCGCGGTCGCTTTCTGTGCGCTCGGCCTAGCTGGACGCGGTCCGTGCCGTCTAATGTCGCTCTATGCCCGCTCGCGGGCATAGAGCGGTCGTCTCACTCCCCCCCGACGTCGACCGCTCCAGAGATCCTGACGGCGTTCTCCTGCTTTCCGCCGTTGGGGTCTCTGTAAGGGGAGGGGGCGCGCGGTTCTGTCCCATCCTACCGTGAGGGCTCCGCCGGTTATCCCGTCAACGGCTAAAGCCGTTCCCCTCGCGCCGCCGAAGGCGGCGCTTCGGTGACGGGCCGGCACCTCACGTTCGGATTGCTCCATCACCGCCCAGCCCGGGCGGTCTTCACTGGAGTATCCCATGACTGCCGTTTCCATCGAAACCATTCAGCCTGACCCCGCCGTCATCTTCGATGACGCGACCGCTGCGCTCGATGAGGATTTCGACGATGATACCGATTTCACAGGGGACGATGACGACATCGACGACGTCCCCGCGCAGCGGGGTCGCTCGCGGGAGCCTTCGTACATCGATCTCCGCGATGCCGCCGTGTTGCGCATGGCGCCCGATCTCCCGGCCGACCAGGCCGGATTGGACACTGTGGCGCGCGAAGCGTTCGAGGCCTTCCACGCGGCCGTCGTCATAGGCGACGAGGCCGCCATGATGGCCGCCAGCATTCGCTATGATGCGGTTGTCTGGAAACTCAACGGCGGCGCCTTCTTCGCCTGCGAGGCAGGCAACGAGGCGGTTTCACCCCGCCTGCGGGCACGCCTTGCCGCCGCTCCGGGTGCTGTCCCCCTGTGGGGCCAGTCCGGAGAGTTCCTGGTCGATCATGCCGGCATCAGGGCGATCGTCATCGCCCGGGGCGGTCCTTCGTCCCTGCAGGTCGAATTCCGCGCCATGTCCGCCACCGGTCCATTCATCTCCAACACGGGTTATCGGTCCCTGTGCGGCTGCCGGCCGATTTACGAGACGACCATGGATGAGGCCGCCAGAATCTGGATCAGCCAGATCCTGACCGAGAAGAAGGGCCGGGAGTTCATCGGCCCCCAATACCGTGATCGCGACTTCCTCGCGGCGTTCCCCTGGGCCGAGGCCGGCGAAGCGGCCTCTCCGGCCCAATACCAGGAGCCGACCGGGCAGTTCGCCTTCAGCTTCTAGCCCGGGCGGGTCGCGTGGGGCGCGACCCGCTTCGTCGTCCCCTTGTCCAGCTGCAGCCCTGTTGCGATCTGAGGGGGCCATACATCGCGAGCCCCTTCATGTCCCAGACCCATACCCTCACCGCAGACGACTACGGCGTGCTGGCCAACGCGGATGCGGCGGCCGACGGCCGCTGTCGCATCAGCCCTTCGGCCAGCCCTGAAGGGCGCGAGGCCACCAAGGCGGCCCTGCGTCACCTCCATCGCCTAGCAGATGAAGGTTATCTTGCGGAGATCCCCGTGCCGCATCGTCCGGACTACCCGGACTTCGCCCTGACCGAGACGGGACGGACGGCGCTGGCCGCTCGCACGGCAGGTTCCCCAGCAGACTGATCGGATTCGGCATCTGTCGGCCCGGCCCATCGTTCGTGGGCGCCCACACTCGGCGGCAAGGGACGCTTCGCTCTGAAGCCCTTGCCGCCTTCGTGAGCCCACTACCGCCAGGCTCCGGCCGCCAGCGAGGCGGCTTCAAAAGGAGCCTCCCATGTCTGCAGCACAGGCTACCCTGCCCGGGTTGTTCGCCACCTCGGCGCAAAGCGCCCTTGTGGCCTCGATGTCCCCTGACGAGGCCATTGGCTTCGTCGCCTGTTCCATCATGTCGGTCGCCCAGGCCTGCGGTTGCGATCCTGTCGCCAACACCGTCGATCGCAAGCTGCAGAACGACATTCGCTTCCGCTCGGCCATGAGCCAGGCCGTAGGCCTGTCGCTCGCCCTCGATGATCGGGCCCGGAAGCTGGCCAGCGACCGTTGCGCCTTCCTCACCAAGCATCTGCGCGATCGCGGCGCCGGCGGCATTGCGGGCAAACTTGCCCGCGCCGCCTATCTTCTCGGCCGCGCAGCGCAGGCGGTCGAAGAGACGGCCGACATGACCGAGGCCCTCGCGCTCCTGGATGAGGCGATCGTGCTTCATGCGATCATCCACCAGCAAGATGTCGCCGTCGCCCGCGCCCGCCACCAGCTCGGCATCCTCAACCGGGCGCAGCCCGGTCGTCGCCTTCACTAGGCGGGCGCTGTTCCGCATCCTGCGGACCGGCGCTAGTCGCGCGGGTCTGTCTTGTCTCAGGTTGCGCCATGTCCAATCTGAGACTTGAGACGGAGTCACCCATGATCGGCTATGCCCGCGCGCTTCGCCGCGGCCCCGCTCTGATCGCCCAACGCGAACGGTTGGTCGCCGCCGGCGTCCGCGAGGTCCATGAGGACCTTCGCGGCGGGGCGACGGTCCTTCGGCCAGCGCTGGACCGCGCGATAGCGGCGCTTGCGCCCGGCGGCGTTCTCTACGTCACCGCACTGGACCGCTTCGGCCGGGACCATCGGCAGATCTTTGATCTGGCCGTCAGGCTGCAGGAATCGAACCTGCACCTGGTCGCGCTCGATGACGGTATCGACACCCGGCATGACGCCGGGGCGTTTTTTCGCTTCGCCGCCATGATGCTCGCCCACGAGGCCCGGGCTGCAGAGGATCGCCGCGCAGAGCGCGAGATCCTCGACGCTCCGCGTCCACCCGGTCCCAGACAGGCCATCACCGACGAGGCATGGGCCGAGGTGTCGCCCTTGCTCGCGACGGGAACCATCACCGTCGAACAGGCCGCCTATCGGCTGGGCGTGGGGCGGGCCACCGTCTACCGCCGCCTCGGTCGCGATGAGAACGGGGCGTGAACAAACGCTTGCGTCCGCGCCGTTGAGTCCTCTAGACCGACGGCGGGCAGGGCCACTTCCGCCAGCGACATCGCCACCGTGGGACGCAAGAACCCAGACACCTACACCCGCGAAGACTGGCGCGCTGTCTGCGGCACGGTCGACTCGATGCGGACGAAACGGTGGCGCGTCACCGTCGTTTGCAATCGCTGTCACCTCAACATGAGCGTTGACCTTCGCGTCATGGCCTTCCTCCTCGGCGGGGAGGGCGTCCTGTGGAACCGACACCCGCACTGTCGGCGGGTCGGCTGCGAGGGCCGGGTGACCTTCTGGGCCCAACCCCCTCAGGCCAGCACGGCTTTTCCTCTCCGGGCCGAGTGGCCGGTGCGCGAATAGCTAGACGGATCCTTCCTGCATCGCAGGGGTCCAGGCGCGGCCGCCGCGATCAATCACGCCCAAAGAGGTCGGGGACATC
Source organism: Pseudomonadota bacterium (assembly GCA_023451375.1). GTDB lineage: Bacteria > Pseudomonadota > Alphaproteobacteria > Caulobacterales > Caulobacteraceae > Brevundimonas. Next base: position 27,041 of record JAEXZS010000045.1, on the reverse strand, counting down.
ATCCCCGCAACGGCTCCGCCGTCCTTCACTTCGTTGCGGCCCTCCGGGTGCGGGTCCTCCTTACCCCCGACAGGCAAGGGGCGTGATCGCGGCAAGCCCGCGGGCCAGCTGGATCCCCCGGCGGGGAGCTGGAGACCTTCATGAATCTCGCTGACTTGCACGACCAGGCCGCCTTGGCCTCCGTCTCGTCTGATCTCCTCGACAAGGCCGCTGAGGCCGGCGTTGACGCCATGGCCTCGGTCCTGGCTGACGCCATGGGCTGGACATCCGGCGACTTCCTGCCCTGCCAAAGCGCCGCCGTCGAGGAGGGTGCACGCGTGATCGCCGGCGCACTCGCGCGCATGGCGATCGAGAACGGCCTGCTTCCCGAAGAACCCGCGGCCGTCGCCGACCCCAACCCGGTCGATCCGGCTGTCTTGTTCAACTGCTGCACTCACGGCGCCGAGCCGGACTGGCGGGAGTTCACTGTGCTGCAGATCGGCGGCTGTCGCATGGACCCCGACGATGACGGTGTCGTCGACGGCGGTCAGGACCGGGCCAGCACCGAATTCTACACCGTGTACGGCATCAACGCCGACGGTGAAGCGCTCGCCATCACCGACCTTCCCAATGCCGACCTCGACCAGGCCAAGGCTGTCGCGGACACCCTTTCGGGCCTGTCCGGCCTGTCTGTCGAGCTGCATTGCGCCCTGACCCAGGAGATCACCCAATGAGCCTCATCACCTTCCTCGATCGCATCGCCGGCATGAAGACCGGCGAAGAGCGTGACGGCCATATGTCCGGCGCCGACGCCGTGGACACGCTGTCCTATCTCATCATCGAGGCCCGGGCGCTGCGCGCCTCGGCCTCCGCCGCCGAGCTCAGCGCCGACGGTCTCACGGTGCTTCGCACCCTGCGCGACCTCGTCGATGAGGCCCTGTTGACGCACATCTACCAGGACGAGAGCGAGATCCCGGCGGACTGTGGCTACGTCCTCGCCCGGGATGAGGCGGACGCGATCCTGGACCTTCACCCATCCGGGTGACGGCGACGGCCGCGCCTTGCGGCGGGCGGTTCGCTCCGCTCGCCGCCTCGGCCTGCCTACAGTGAGGTCAGGGGGCGTTCCCGGGCTTGGCGACCAGCTGGCCTTCGGCCTCGCGGTCGCTTGCGCCTGGTCACGTCCGACAGATGCGCCGGCGACGGCCTCGCTGCGCGCGCCGCTCCCTATGGGTCGCGGCGACGGCCTGCCGGACTGAGAGAGGGGCGGCGGGGTCGCCCGATCCTAATGCAAGGGCACCGCCGGCTATCCCGTCAACGGCTTCGCCGTTCCCCTCTGACCGGCCGGGAGGCCGGGTCCTCGGTGACGGGCCGGCACCTCGCAACGGATAGGGCGCGCCCCGCCCGTTCCGGGCGGCTCACCGAGGAGAACCCGATGACCCACGCAACACTGTGCGAACTTATGCGCCAGCACGACTTGGACTTCACCGCTCCGGCCGACTGCGCTCCTGCTGCGCGCCCGCTAGCGCGGCCGCGGCTGTTGATCCTCGCCTGTTCCTCGTCCAAGGCTGAAGGCGCTGACCTCTCGGCGCGGGACCGCTACACCGGGCCGCTCTGGCAAACCCTCAAGGCGGCCGACCCCGACGGGTCTCTAGCGCACGTCGCGTTCCTTTCCGCCCGCTACGGCTTCGGGCACTCCCGGGATCCTCTGCCCCACTACAACACCCTGCTCACGGCCAAGACCGCCGACACGATGATCCAGCGCGGGCTGGCGGGGTACTATCCCAACTATAACCTCACGTTCCGCACCCAGGGCGCGCGCGATCGGCACCTTGCCAGCCGCGAGCGACTGCGGACCGCCGGCGGCGTCATCGCTCGTCTCGTCCGCGAAGCGGGTTGCGCCTTTGAGGACGTCGCCATCTGCGGCGGCAAGGAGTACGTCCGGGTCGGGCAGTCCTATGTCGCTGAGATGACCGATCACGGGTTCATCGCGGCCAGCGCGCCCGTGACCATCATCAACGACCAGATCGGCTACATGCGCGCCAAGCTCCGGCGCTGGCTGTGTGAGCCGTGAGAATGGCCGCTGGTGGGCGTGGGACCGCGCTGAGGGAACGACGCAGGCAAACAGGCTTCCCCGGCCATGCCGCCCGCTCGTGGGCTCCAGGTGCGGCTTAGGGGGCAGGGCGGCGGGCATTGGCTGTCGTCGGTCAAACAGGACAGCGGGGCGCTTCTCGGTCGCTCCCCTGATTTCCGGCCTGCGGGTTCCGCGATCAATCACGCCCAAGAGGGGCGGGGTCGCCGGTCGCTCAACGGCTTCGCCGTCCTCCACTCCGTTCCGGCCCTTCGGGTGCGCTTCCGGCTCAAACCCCGCCTGGCAAGGGGCGTGATCGCGGGACACCCGCGAGCCAGCCGGATCACCTGGCTGGGAGCTGGAGAAACAAGATGCCCCGTCCCGATATGTCGATCATCGCACAACAGCTGCAGATGCAGCGCGCCTCCATCATCGCCGCATTCCAGAGCCTGTCGGGCACCGAGCGCATGGCGCAGGCCAACAGCTACGCCGCAGCCGAGGCCGCTGGCGAGGCGGTCTTCCACCCCTTCCACCTGTGCTTCGACGGCGCGCGGGGCCCGGTCCAATGACCGGCGCTTCGCTGCGTCCCGTCAAATGGCACTTTGACGATTCCCCGATCTGGGACGGCTTCGCCCACGGCACAACCTGGAACGGTTGGGCCGACATCAGCATCACGCCCGCCGTTCAGACCGAAGTCGCCATCTGGCTCGACGGCGAGTCCGACAGCGTCGACGAATGGCGCGCGCTGCAGCCCGGTCCGGACGGCCTGGTTGACCTTTCCGGCGGCCACACCCCGAACATCGACGAGGACGCCACCGCGTGCGCCGCGTTGGGGCGTGCCCTTGAGCTGTTGACCGGTCTGGTCGCCTCGCTCTCCGCCCGGTTCGTCGAGCGTCTGAAGGAGACGCTGACTACCGAACAGTGGGCCGAAATGCTCCGGCGCAATGCCGAGGCGTGGGACAGCCCATTCGATACCTGTGCGTCGCACGACTTCTGCGACTCGAACATGGTCATGGCGGCGGCCTTCCTCGACGTCGTCGGTCACGAGCCGAGCGGGTCCTACGAGACCCACTACGATCCCGCCAGGGGCCACCATGTTGCGGACGACCCGGCCGAAGAGGCCCGGGCCGACGCGAACATGTGGTTCTGGAATGAGGCCTGGTGCATCGCCAAGGGCGATCACCTGATGGACATCCAGTTGGCCGATCGGCTTGAGGCCGAGGCTCACGCCGCCTGGAAGATCCTGCCCTGGTGACATTCGTCTCCGGCCTGTTGCGCCGGCGACGGCCGCGCCGTGCGGCGGGCGGTTCGCTCCGCTCGCCGCCTCGGCCTGCCTACAGATGGACCGGGGGCGCTCCCGGGCTTGGCGACCCGCTGGCCTTTGGCCTCGCGGTCGCTTGCGCCTGGTCACGTCTGACAGGTGCGGCGGGCGACGGCCTCGCTGCGCGCGTCGCTCCCCATGGGTCGCGACGACGGCCTGCCCGCACCGGAGAGTTTACTGCGCACGTCGTTTTCGCATCGTGTCACGGGAGCCCGGAAGTCAACGGCTACGCCGTTCCCCTCCGCCGGCGGCCAAGGGGGCCGCCGCTCCGGTGACTGCCGAGCGCCACCCGTGTCCCGAAGCTCCATCGCCGATCGCTGGGATCGGCCGAAGAGGAGCATCGACATGAACACCGTCACGATCAACGGTTTCCCCAAGTGGCAATGCCTGGTCGGCAGCGTCACTCAGTTCTCGGTCATTACATGGGCCGCCACGGAGCTGGCCGCCCGCCAGCAGGTCGCGGCCTGGCAAGAGGTTCCCCTGCATTGGGTCACCGCTCAGCAAGTGGGGGCTATCTAAGATGGGCCGCCGTTCTTCAACCCCGCCCGGCGTCTCGGAGCTGGCGTTGCCCTTCGCGGGCTTCCTCCCCCGGGAAACCGTTTCGCCGAACCACGACAACTGCGGATCGCTCAGCGATATCGACTTGCTAGGCCGGCTCCTTCGCCACAACGGCGGCCTCGGGGCCGCCTATATCATCATCGACGAGTTCGGCTCAGCGGCGGCGGCAACGTCCGCCACCGTAGGCGACTTCATTCATCGAACCGGGCTCGATGCGGCGGTTCACCAGGATCTGCAGCTCGCCTCCGAGCTGGGCGCCCGAATGGCGCGGGCCGGGATCGAGGATCGTTGCGTCCTAAGCTCCTGGTCCGTCCTGAACGAATACCTGCGGGCTCGGCTGGCCCACGCCAAGATCGAGCAGTTCCGGGTTCTGTTCCTCGACAACAAGAACCGCCTTATCCGCGACGAGCTGCTGGGGGCGGGCACGATCAACCATGCCCCCGTCTACCCGCGGGAGGTTATGCGGCGCGGCCTCGAGCTTGGCTGTGCCGCTCTGATCCTGGTGCACAACCATCCCTCAGGCGACCCCACCCCGTCGCGGGCCGATATCGACATCACCAAGTCCCTCATCGAGATCGGCAAGCTCATGGGCATCACCGTCCATGACCATGTCATCGTCGCGAGCGAGAGCTGCATCAGCTTCAAGTCGAAGGGCCTCATCTAACCGGGGGCTTCGGCCCCCTTTTTGTGCGCGATCGGTCAGTGCGACGCCGACCGCCGCGCTTCGCGCGCGGTGACCCGGCGACGGACAGGTCAGGGGGCGTTCCCGGGCTTGGCGACCAGCTGGCCTTCGGCCTCGCGGTCGCTTGCGCCTGGTCACGTCCGACAGGTGCGCCGGCGACGGCCTCGCTGCGCGCGCCGCTCCCTATGGGTCGCGACGACGGCCTGCCGGACTGAAAAAGAAACGCGCACGTCTTGTTCGCATCGTTTCACAGGAGCCCGGAAGTCAACGGCTGCGCCGTTCGCCCTTCGCGTCGGCCGAGTGGGCCGCCGCTCCGGTGACTGCCGGGCGCCCACCTGTGCCCCGAAGCTCCATAGCCGGTCGCTGGGACCGGCCAACGATGGAGACCACGATGCAAGCGATCGAAGCCCTTCCCGAAGTCACCGCCCCTCCCGTCCTCATCGCCGAGGCTCCCGCAGCCGAGTTGCCGCGCGACGAGATTGGCGACCGCCTGATCGCCGAAGGACTGGCTCACAACAGCTTCCTGCTGGATCTGAACCACGCCCTCACCGTCCCCCACGACTGGACCCTCCCGGCGCCGTGGAATCTCCCTTCTCGCCTGTTCCGCTTCCCGATCGAGGTCAGCGAGTATGAGGAGGGCGGGCGGCGGCTGGGCCTCATGCACCCGGCCCTGGTCGATCATCCCTTCGTCAAACACGTCAGCCAGGTCATGGGCATGGCCATCCCCGCCGGTGGCGCTCCGAACCCCTACGGCTACACCAAAACCGGCCTCGGCATGTGGTGGCACGCCGTCGATCTGATCTCGGCGGGTCGCTGGCAAGATGCCCTCGACACCCGCCAGTTCACGACTGACTCCTATCTCCTGCAGGCCGTGACCTTCTCGCTGAGCTGTGGTCGGGAGGAGGGCGACGCCCTCACCCCCTCCGATGCCCGCCACATCTTCGATGTGCTGGGCGTTGCCTGTCCCGCCGATCCAAACGCCATCCTCTGCAGCTTCCCCCGGCCGGGATCCGTTACGGCAGACGACAAGGTTGAGCGCTGGCCCGTGAACACGGGCTGCGACGCGCCAGGCGATACCGCGTGGGCCATGGTCATCGGACTTGAGACCGGATGGCTCGCCAAGGACCGCAGCGGCCACCTGCAGTGGACGCGCCTCGGCCGGGACCGTCACCAAGCCGGACCGTCCGCCACCTTCATCGAACAATCGTCGGGGCAGGGGGCCTTCGCCTTCTGACACCGTCCCCGATCCGACCTGTTGCCTGAGCGGGCGATGGGTCGGGCTACCGGGCCACGACGGCGGCGGCCTGTGGCCGTCGCCGCGACTTCGGCTGTCCGCGTCCGGATCATCGTCAGCACACGCTGCGCCCTGACGGGCTTGCTGATCGTGTGCCCGCTAGTCGCGGGCACTTTCCCGCGCACGTCGTTTTCGCATCGTGTCACGGGAGCCCGGAAGTCAACGGCTTCGCCGTTCCCCTCCGCCGCGGCCGAGGCCGCGCCTCCGGTGACTGCCGAGCGCCACCCGTGCCCCGAGGCTTCATCGCCGGTCGCTGGGATCGGCTTCATGGAGAACAGTCATGCAAACGATCGAACAAGTTCAAGCCGCCTGGGCCGCTCTGGACCGTCAGGCTCAAATCGAGGCCTGGGACGCCTTCACCCGCTCGATCGACTACGGAGATCAAGGTCATGACCCGTTCTACCTGGTCCTGCAGCCCATGTGGGATGCAGGCACCTTCCCCTTTGAGGACGAGTATATCCGGGACTCGATCGAGGAGCTGCAGCACACCAGCGCAGCGGACGAGTGGTTCGATGCCATGATCCTGGCCAACGATCCCAGCGACAACGCCTTCTGGGATCGCTTCGATCCGGCGGCGGCGGACGCCATGATGGGCTGCCCCTTCTAATCGAGGGGTCTTCGGCCCCCTTTTTGTGCGCGGTCCCCAGGCGCGGCGCCGACCGCAGCGCTCCGCGCGCGGTGTCCCGGCGACGGATAGGGCAGGGGCCGTTCCCGGGCTTGGCGACCGGCTGGCCTTCGGCCTCGCGGTCGCTTGCGCCTGGTCACGTCTAACAGGTGCGCCGGCGACGGCCTCGCTGCGCGCGCCGCTCCCTATGGGTCGCGACGACGGCCTGCCGGACTGAGAGAGAGCGCGCACGTCTCCTCCGCATCGTGTCACGGGAGCCCGGAAGTCAACGGCTGCGCCGTTCCCCTGCGCGTCGGCCGAGGCCGCCGCTCCGGTGACTGCCGGGCGCCCACCCGTGCCCCGAGGCTCCATAGCCGGTCGCTGGGACCGGCCCCATGGAGATCCATCATGTCCGAATCCGCCACGACCCAATCGGCCCCGGCCGGCCTCACAAGCACCGAACGGTACTACGGCCCCGGCGATGCGAACGGGCGCTACCTCGTCCTGGTCGTCGACGAGATCGTTGGCGAGGAAGAGGCCTACCGCACCTCGGACCTCGCGGTCGCCGCCGCCGAGTTTGATCGCTGCCAGGCTCACCACCCCTATGTCACGGCGGTGTCGATCTACGACACCGTCGAGGCCGAGACCCGGAAGCTCTGGCAACGCGACCCGGACCTGACCCCGCAAACGGCCTTGGCTCGCTGTCCCTACTGACCCCGGGGGCTTCGGCCCCCTTTTTGTGCGCGCCCGTCGGTGTGACGCCGACCGCTGCCTGACGGCGCGGTGACCCGGCGACGGGCAGGGCTGGGGGCGTTCCCGGGCTTGGCGACCAGCTGGCCTTCGGCCTCGCGGTCGCTTGCGCCTGGTCACGTCCGACAGGCGCTGCCGGCGACGGCCTCGCTGCGCGCGCCGCTCCCTACGGGTCGCGACGACGGCCTGCCGGTTTGACCGTTGTAAGCGCTCTGGGCGGGCCGATCGCTGGCCTGCGGCCTCGCGATCATTACCGCCTGTCGCGTCAACGTCTCAGCGGGGCGCCGACCGCCGCGCTTCGCGCGCGGTGACCCGGCGACGGACAGGGCAGGGTGCGCTCCCGGGCTTGGCGACCAGCTGGCCTTCGGCCTCGCGGTCGCTTGCGCCTGGTCGCGTCGGATTGCCTCTTTCCCCCTTGGGGGGGCTCCGCCCCCGGTCGTCCCTCAAGGCGACCGCCAAGGCGGCTTAGGCGGCGGTGTCCCCGCCCTTCGGCTCCGCCTGCAGGGCGGGTGATCCCCCTCCGCCGCCACGACCTTGATCTCCTTCCTCCCCCGTCCGCGGTGCGGCTTTGCCGCCCACGCTTCGGAAAAGCGCGGGCGCCTTCCATCACGATTTCTGGCCCAGGTGCGAACCCTTCGCCCGCCGTGTCTGTGGCCGAAAGGAGTAGTCATGACCCCGATCACATTGCGGGACCTGCCCCGCCGCCAGCGCGCGCGCATCTATGCCGTGGCGCTGGGTGAAACGTCCGCCGACTTCGCCCTGGCGGAAGCGCTGGCCGCGTCGGCCAAGACGGGCCTCGGCGCTGCTGACCGTCACCGCCTCGCCGGGGATGCTGTGCGATATGCGCTGGCCTGTCACGGCCTGCACGATACGACGGCGGCCCGCATTGCGGTCACCGCCCTGGCTCGCGGGGTGATCCCTCGGCCGCTTGCGGTCCTGCGGCAGGCGCGCCGGGAGCAGCGGCGGATCGAGCGGGCGACCCGGCCCCATCTCGCGCTTCGGCTGCTGCTGTCCTCGCCCGCCGAGGCGGACCAGATGCGGGGGGCGATGTGAGCCCGGTTTCCGTTTTGCCAGCGGGCTGGCTTTACCTCGAACAGCGCCGCGTCGTGGTCGATCCGAGCCGTGGGGTCGTGGCCACTGTCAACGGGACCACGGCCGATGGCGTGATGCTCGCTGGCGCCCAGCGGCTGTTCGCCGCTCTGGTCGCCCTGGAGCAATCCGCCGGCGCGGTCGCCGAGGATATCAGCTCGCGCAGGCTAGCCGTGGATCCGGCTTTGGTCGCGGCGTTGGGCGAGGCGCGTTGCGCCGCCGCCCAAGCCTTGCGGCTGGCTGGCGAACCGACGGAGCATTGACGGTGTCGCAGCTCGCCCTGTTCACGGCTTCGGATGCGCCGCCTTCGGCGTCGCCCGAGGTCCGCTATCTCTTCCTTGCGCCCGTCCTTTACGTCTCCCCGGTCATGACGATCGGGCGGCATGAGTGGGCCTATGTCATCTACGACGACCCGTATTGGGGGGTGCTGGCTGACTATGTCTGGCGCCGTTCCGGCGCGGAGTGGGCGCGGTCGCGGGCGTGGCCCAGCTATGACGGGGACCGGTCGGACGGCGGGCTCCCGCTGACCTGCCGCCGACTGTGGGAGCGTGAATCGGAAGCCCGCGCCGCGCACGGTCTGGCCTAGGGAGCGCCGTCATGCAGTTCGTTCGCAAACAGCGCCACGGCCCCCGCGTCATCACCCCCCGCCAGTTGTCGGCCTATGCGCGCAGCTGTCGCGCGAAGCGCGAGAAGCTGCCCTTGCTGGCTCCGCTCATCGCGGAGGCTCAGCTTCCGGCCGAGGAGGAGATGGCCCGTCGTCAGGCGGGCGATATCGTCTGGGAGCAGAGCGCGCGGGATGCTCATGCCGCCAAGTGGCGGGAGGTCCGGACACGGCTATTCGCCCTGCCGGACCATGCCCGCGCGGCGGTGCTGGCCCGGTACAATTCGAGCCGATGGTTTCCCCGCAATCCGGGGCTTCTGGCCTCGCTGATCTGGGACACGCTGAAGAGTGTCGCGGTGCCCGCATCCACCCTTGTCCCGATGCCTACGGCGGACCGTCTCTCCGCCGTGGCCGCTCTCAATGATCGCGCACGCGCGGGGGACACCAACACCCGCTGCCGGCGGGCCTATTCCCCCGGGGCGATGGCCTTCCTTGCGCCGGGCGTCGTGCCCGATGAGGAATACGAACGGCCGCAGGTCTATCTCCATGTCAGCCGGGGTCGCTGGTGCTTGCTCTGGGATGGCGTTGCCGACTTCGTCGGCTTCACTCACAACATCGATCCATCCGGCGAGCGCCGGTGCGGGGTGTTCTCGGCGCTGGGCACGCCCTTCCGGTTCGAGGTCTTCTATCTGAGCCACCAGGACGATGGCGACGCGGTCGCCCCGTGGAACAGTGACCTTTCGCGGCGCGTGGTCTGGGTCGGCTGCGCCGATGAAATAGCGGACCTGTCGCAGGCGACTTTCGAGAGCGGATGGACGCCATAGGCGTCTGTTCCGGCGGGGCGCGCGCGGCGTGTTTTCGGTTGCGCCTTCGGCGCGGGATTGAACCGAAAACGCCGAGGCGTTCTGCGACGCCTCGCGGGCCTTTGGGCGGCTGCGCTGCGCGCTCGCTGTCGCCCGTTCGTCCCTGATCGCCAGCGCTGTTTTTTCTGGTTGGGCTGCGCCCGCTTTGGCTTGTCCAGGGCGGGCCTTTTTTTGTGGTCGGTGCGCGGGTCGGCGTGGCTTTGTTGCGCCTGCGGCGCGGAGGACGGCGGCCATGGCGGGGGCCATGAGGTCGATGCCTAGAGGCGCGGGGCGCCTTTCTTCCGGCCCGGGGTCGCTGCGCGGCCGCCGGGGGAACCCTCTCGGATACGCACGTGCGTCTTCGACTCCGTTTTTGATCCGCTGACGGTTCGCCTTTGCCCTGGCCCTGACGGGCGACGGGAGGCGAACCGCCTCTGGCGGATCTGGCGAGCCGCTGTTCGCGGGTCTTTGCTCGGCCGAAGGCGGCCTCGGTTGAGGTGTTCTCGAGCTGGTCGGTGATGCCGAAATGGGTCTGTGCCTAGAGGGTCGGGAGGCCTTTCTCGGAGTCCCAAACCAGTCACGGGAGTGAGGAGTGGCCCCTGGGGGGGCCTGTTGAAGAAACCTCCCTGTGGGAGGTGCACACCTTACGCACACCTGCGGTAGGGTTAGGCCGTTGATAATCAACGGGAATAAAACTCCGAAGGGTGGAGCCAACAGTTACTCCAATTTGAAAAACAGGCGATTTACGCCGGTAATTCAATAGTATAGAGTGGAGCCAATAGTTACTCCACTCATACAAGGGCACTCCGATGGCTGGCGGTCACGTAAGGCTTCAGATTCGGCTTTCGGCGGAGGCCGCAGGCCGCTTCCACAGCCTCTGCCGAGAGCGAGGCGTGCAGCCCGCCGTGCTCTTGGAGGATCTAGTCGACCACGCCAGTCAGGATCGGCGCAGCTGGTCGGTCGTCCAGTCCGGCTATCAGACCATGTTGACCCTTGCGCTTGTCACAGCCCTCGCCAAACGGACCCTGACTGACGACGAACTGGCCAAGGTTCGCCACATGGGGCACCAGGCCGGAGCCCTGCTTTTCGGGCCTTTAGGGAAGCGGCCGTTCGACGTGGAGGCGCCTGTTCCTGACGATGATCGTCTGGTGGCCCTTTTCGCGGCGCTGTCGGAGTAGTATCAAGCGCCACCCCTTCCGACGCCGCCCCGCTCTTGTCGCCTAACCCAATCGGGAAGTGACAATGAGCCGACCCTCCAAGGGCAACCTCTCCGCCTGGCTTCGTGGCGGACAGACCATCGGGCATACCTTCGACATGATCCGCGAGGTTCTCGCGCGCATCGTGATCGTCCTCATTCTGTGGGGAGCCGTCTGCGTCATCTGCGTGAACCTTCGCGCTTCGGATGATGAGCAGAGCTATGGGACCCTCGCCCTTATGGCGAACGTCCTCGAATGGGTCGGTCCGCCAGCACCCCAACTCATCAGTGTGCCCACACCCGGACGTGGACCCCGACCGTACCCTGTTGGCGAAGTCGAGCAACTCAGCTGGGTCGCGCCCCACGCCTACGGCTACTTCCATCACGCCAAGCTAGGCTTCGCTCTTTGGATCATGGGCGCGGCGCTGACCGGGATCGCCACGGCCTACTGGTATACGCGAGCGGGCAAGGAGAAGCTGAAGACCCGCCAGATTCGGGGACAACAGGTCGTTCGCGCACCCCAGCTTGCGCACGAGATCACCCTGTTCAATCAGGAGCAGGCCAAGGCGAAGAACCGGCCCGACCACCTCCCGGCCAACCTCGTTGGCATCCCGTACCCGATGGACGCCGAGCAGGAACACACCCTCATCACCGGCAGTCCGGGCGCGGGCAAGTCGGTCGCCATGCACCGTCTCATTCGGTCGGTGCGGGCGCGCGGGGATCGCGGCGTCGTCTACGATCCTGAGCTGGAATATATCGCCCAGCACTACGACCCCGAGACCGACCTCATCCTCAATCCCTTCGACGAACGGTCACCCGCCTGGTCGCCGTTCCACGACGCTACCGATCACGTCGAATGGGACCGGCTCGCCCACGGCCTGTTCAAGGACCCCAAAAGCGGCGACCCCTATTGGAGCAACGTCGCCCGGTCGCTGTTCTCGTGGACCTGTTTCACTCTGAAAGAGCGCGACCCCAACGTCAGCCTCGATACGGCGCTGAACATGTTGTTCGGTTCGACGAAGCGGCTGGAACGTCTGCTCGTCGGCACCCCGGCACACAAGCACATCAGCGGCGGCGCAGGACCTCGCGTGTCGTCGATTGAGTCCGTGCTGGTCGAAGGGGTTACGCCGCTGGTCTACCTCCTCGGCAAGGGCGACCCCTTCTCCATCCGTCGCTGGGTCAATCAGGAACGTCGTACCCCGGGACTTCTCTTCCTGTCCGCGCCTGAGACCCATGCCGATACCCTCCGGCCGCTTCTCGGTTTCTGGTCCGAGATCGTCATCAGTGCCCTGTTGTCTCGGAACGCCGAAGGCATCGCCCCGCATCCGACGTGGCTGTTCCTGGACGAGTTCCCCTCGCTTGGCCGTATCGACAAGCTGGCGGACGGACCCCAGCGCCTCCGCAAGTATGGCGGCGCCATGGTCTTTGGAATGCAGCAGGTCTCGCAGATCCAGGAGATCTACGGGAAGGAGAAGGCCCGCACGATCATGGGCCAGTGCCTCAACAAGCTGATCCTGCGCTGCAGCGACAGCGAGACCGCACAGATCATGAGCGAGACGATCGGCGAGCGCGTGATGCACCGCGTCTCGGAGAACACCTCCTATGGCGCGAACAGCATTCGCGATGGCGTCGGCATCGCCCCGCGCGAAGAAAAGGAGCCGGTCTACCTCCCCACGGACCTGATGAACCTGCCATCACTGCAGGGCATCGTCCGGATGAGCAACAAGCGCGCCGGGCGGCCGTTCCCTATCGCCCCGGTCGCCTTCAGCTTCGACGCCAGCCCGAAGGTCGCTGACCCTTACATTCCTCGTACCGGACCCGACCCCATCCGCGAGTTCATCGCGCGCGCACGGGGAGAGCGACCGGAAGACCCCGCCGAAGGCACGGCCGCCGCGCCCGCGGCCGCCGGCGGCGGCCCTGTCCTCGTGGCGGTCGATGGCGACCTTGTCGTCGACGGCGATACGGATGAGACGGTCAATGAAAACGACCTGGTCGCGGATCCCGGTGCGTTGCCGACAGAGAAGGGGAGGGCGATCTCCCTGGCCCGCGCCGAAGCCGCCCGGGAGGAGGCCGCCCGCGAGAACGAACAGAAGCAGCAGCGCGAACTGTTCGACGGGGATCGTCCTACCCCGGAGACCCGTCCTGCAGGCGAGGAACATAGCCTCGGCTCACTCGGTGAATTGACCGGCGACTATGGCCGGGGGCTCTGACGATGCTTTCCGTCAGCAGCATTGGCAGCTCGTCCGGGGCCGCCGAGTATTACGGCAAGGACGACTATTACGTCACCGGCGAAGCCGACACGCCCGGCCTCGAATGGGGCGGCAAAGGCTCTGCGAAGATCGGCCTTCAGGGCAAGGCGGAAGGCTCCGACTTCAAGCAGGTTCTACAGGGCACCCATCCGGCCTTCAAAGACGGTGACAAGACCCCCGGCGGCGCGGACCCCAAGCATCGCGCCGGCTGGGACCTCACGTTCTCGGCCCCCAAGAGCGTCAGCCTTGCCATCCTGGTGGGAGGCGACCGGCGGCTCGACGTCGCACACAACAAGGCCGTCGATCGGGCGATGGCTTACGCTGAAAAGCACTTCGCCATCACTCGCGTCCGCGACCAAGGCAAGATCCGCGAGGTGAACACCGGCAACCTCGTCTACGCCAAGACCGTGCACGGCACCTCACGCCAGGGCGACCCGCAGCGTCACACCCATGTTGTCGTCGCCAACGCCACTGTTGAACCCTCGACGGGGAAGGTTCGCGCCCTGGAGAGCTACCAGCTCTTCAAACACATTCAGTTAGTCGGCCGGATCTACCGCGCGGAGCTGGCCCAGGAGGCGATGAAGCTCGGCTATGACGTCCGCCGAGACGCCAAGACCGGAACGTTCGAGCTGGCATCATTCGGCGAGCAGCAGCTTCGCCAGTTCAGCAAGCGCCGGGAGCAGATCGAGGCTGCGATCGCGATCGAGGAGAAGAAGCGGGGAGGGCCCCTTACCGGGGCCCAGAAGGATGCGCTGGCGTTGCGGGACCGGCCCAAGAAGCTGGACACGCCACGCGCTGAGTTAGTTGCTCGTTGGGCAGTCGAGTCAAAGGCTGCAGGGCTGGATGCTGATCGCGTCGTGTCCACCAGTCAGGAACGCGGCGCGCGGGGTGTCGATGTCACGACCCGCGTCTCCGGCGTCGTATCTGACGGCATGTCGCGCTTTGTCGCCGCCTGGAAGTCCCTGACCGGCCGCGCTCCCGGCCTCACGGCCAACGATCCCTATAGCTTCAAGCCACGTCAGCTGATCCGCGATAACGACGCCCGTGCGGCCGTCTCCTATGGGCTTCAGGTTGCGGAACAGGGGAAGGCGGTTTTTACCCGCCATGAGGTGGTCGGCCGGGCGCTCGATTTCGCAGTCGCCGGCATGACGGCGGATCGCCTCGAGAAGCAACTGTCCATGTTGGCCTCTGATGGCCGTGTGAAGCCCGCGGACGCCCGGATGCACGGGGGGATCACGACGGCGAGTGCCATCGCCCTCGAGGAACGGCTCATCGCCCAGGTGCAGGCGGGCAAGGGCAAAGCCGCTCAGATTATGTCCGGCCCTGCTGCAGCGGCCGCTTTATCGTCCGGCGCCCTTCAGAATTCTGGCGGCATCATCCTCAACGAGGGGCAGCGTCAGGCTGCGGAGAAACTTCTCTCCAGCCCAGACCGCTTCGTCGGCGTCCAGGGGTTCGCCGGCGTCGGCAAGACGACCATGTTTCGGGTCGTTCGTGCCCTCTCCGAAAAGGCCGGCGTCGAGATCGCCGGGCTGGCTCCCACCCACAAGGCTGCACAGGAACTGAAACACGGTGCTGGCATCACTTCGAATACCGTCGAGAAATTCCTCGCCGCCAACGAACGGGTGATTGAAAAGGCTGACCAGGGCTTGGCAAAAGCTGGCCTTACGAGCGCGCAGGAGAAGTGGCGGGGTAAGACCCTCCTGGTCGATGAGTCCTCCATGCTCTCCAACGCCCAGGCCGATCGGCTTCTGCGCGTTGCCGACAGGGTCGGCGTCGGCCGGGTGATCTTCATCGGTGATGAGAAGCAACTGGGGTCCCCGGAGGCGGGAGCGCCGTGGCGCCTCCTCCTCAACGAGGGTCTCGACCACGCGCGCATGACCGAAATCCGCCGGCAGAACGACCCGGAGATCAAAGCCGCCGTCGAACATCTCGCCAAGGGCGCCCCGGCTCAGGGTTTGCGCGCGCTAGGTTCGCGCGTGGTTCAGGTCGGCAAAGACGCGTCCGACGACAAGCTCGCCGGCGCGGCTTTCGCTGCGTGGGCGGCAGTACGAGACGCCGGCGGAAACGCGCCGGTCATCGTCCCCACACACGCCCTTCGCGAAAAGGTCTCCACCCTCATCCGCGCCGACCTTACGAGCCGGGGCGAGCTCGGCGGGACGGCACACACCATTCCCTCCCTGTCCCATGTTCGGATGACCCGCGCTGAGGCCCATCGCGCCGCCAGTTACCAAGAGGGCCAGATCTTGGTCCTTCACTCCGGCATCCGCGACGCCGGCCTGACCAAAGGCGCCCATGTGACCATCGTCGGTCGGGACGAGCGAAACGAGCGCCTCGTTGTCTCGCCAGACGGCAAGCGCCAGACCACGATTGATCTCGTGCAGCTCCGCGACAGCCGCATGAGCAAGTTCGAGACCTATCGGGCCAAAGAGCTGGAGGTTCGCTCTGGTGACAGTCTCGTCTGGGAGCGGCGCGACGAGGACCGCGGCTTCAAGACCGGCGAACGGTTCACCGTCGAAACGATATCGGGGACGGCGTGGACGGTTCGCACCGAAGACGGCAAGCAGCACCAGCTGAAGGCCGACGATCCTGCCCTTAAATTCACCGGCCACGCCTATGCCGAGACCGCTGACCGCTCCCAGGGCTCCACCTATCAACACGTAGTCGCGGTGCTGGCCAGCACCCACGGGGAGGGGGCCAACCAGGCCCGCGCCTATGTCCAGGCTTCACGGTCAGCGGATTCCCTGACTTTCGTGACCAACGACCTCGCCCTCCTTTCAATGCGACTCAATCGGCAGGACGGGCAGAGCATGATCGCCTCCCACGAGGCGCGGGATGCTCTGTCGGCTCAGGACGCCAGCGCCGGCCGGGAGCTTTCTGCGATCGCCCTGGCTCTGGATGGCGCGCCGGTCGGGCCCGACACCATGGCGACGCTCAAAGCCGACGGCTTGGACGGCTCGACGAAGGAACCCTCCGACCTGGCCAAGGCGACCGGCGCGGACGGACCTGACAAGGAGGACGGTTCCGACAAGCCCCTGCCGGGCACGTTGGAGGCCGATAAGCCCAAGGATTCCGAGCCCGCCAAGGAAGCCGAGAAGGACAAGTCCTTCGACAAGGCCGTCGAGATCAACAGCCCGGCGATGGGGCTGTGATGCTGGGCTTGTTCTGTCCGCGCCTCCTAGCCGCCTCGGCGGCTCACCGGCTACCGCGCTCCGTAGCCGCTTCACTGCGAAACCCCTTCATTCACAAGGAAGAAGTTCAGATGATCGAATGGCAAGCCAGTAGGACCAGGCTACCCCGCAGCAGCCTCCGACCCACGCCGGACCTGCGTGACCGCCTCGCGGTATCCCGTTTCGATGTCCTCTACGCCTTGATCTTCGCCGCCGGCATCTTCCTGACGGTGATGCTTTGGTTCTCGGCCGGGGCGACCTTGGGGGCCCGCTTTGCCGACGCGGCGACCACTGCAATCCCGTGGTTGATCGCACCCGTCGTGATGTGGCTGTCCAAGGCCATTCCCTTCTTCCACCGCAACGAAACCGCCCGTTGGATCCTGGTCGGAACGCCCGCTCTTCTCGTGGCGATGATCGTACTGGCGCTGATCGGCGGAAACCCCAGCCAGTGATCTGGAACAGAACCCATCCAAAAACGCCAGAGCCTGTCAATCTATCGCAACCGGCACGGTTGCCGATTTCACAGACCGCACAGTCTCGGCCGCCGTTGCAGATATACGCTTCTGAATAATGGTAACATATTAGGAGTTTCGGTGTGAGCTGCTGTTGCATCCCGCCATCGAGCTTCTGTTGCAGCTTTGAAGGCGCCCTAGTGCTTTCAGAGGCGCTCTGGTCCCAAAAATCTGATGCGCAGATAGGTTGTGGATAAACGCCAGAAGCGAAGGCGAATGATCGATTGAGCCAAGGAGGCCAAGTGACCGCTAGTCGAGGCCGCCTGACATGGAGAACGACGGCGTATGGAGGACTCCCGGGCTGGGGAAATCACTCACGCTGACGTCAAAGACGATGATCAGCTAATCTTGGCGATGCGCACTCTGCTTTCGCCATCCACCCGAGAAAGTCGCACGGCGGTCAATCTGGCTCGACCAACAACAAAACACTCGTCAGGCGAGGCCACGACACGCTTCGGTCATTGAAGGGCTGTGCCGATAGGGTACAAGTCGCGAAGGCATCGCGGTCGAGGCGTCGCCGTGGGGGACGTTATTCGTGTTGATGCTTCATATCTCTGACATCCATTTCAAGTCGCCCCAGTGCCTTAACCCCATGATGGATCCGGATGCGTCTATTCGGACGCGGATGATGCGCGACCTCACGGATCAGGTGAAGAAGCATGGCCAGGTCGATGCAATCCTGATCGGCGGCGATGTCGCTTACAAAGCCGCCCCTGACGAATATGAAACGGCGCTCGCATGGATTCAGCAGCTCGCGCTTATATCCGGTTGTCCCAAAGAGCGGATATTCGTCGTGCCGGGGAATCACGATGTCGACCGGCGTATTATTGGAGACAGTGTCCAGATTCAGAATGTCCAGCACGCCATTGCCTCGACCGATCTCGGCAACCGGGAGTGGAGGCTGCGCCAGCAACTGATGGACGCGACGACTGGGCCGCTCCTGTTGGAACCTCACTCTGCCTACAACGCGTTCGCGGCGCGGTTTGGATGCCAGATATGGCCGGACAAGCCCTTCTGGCATCAAGACATCGATCTGGAGGAGGGTGTTAAGCTACGGCTCTACGGGCTGACCTCCACCCTTCTGTCTGGCCGCGAGGGCAAGGACGATAAAGAAAAGGATCTCTATCTCAGCCCCATACAGACGGTGCTGGATCCTGCGCCAAACACGTTGAACCTCGTCCTCTGCCACCATCCGATTGACTGGCTGGGCGACGGCGAAACCGTTGATGACCGCCTCACGACACGCGCGGCCTTCCATCTGTTCGGACACAAGCACCGGCAGCGGCTGATCATGGATCCCAGCTATGTGCGGTTCGCGGCCGCCGCGGTGAACCCGTCGCGGGACGAAAGGCCCTATGAACCCGGCTACAATCTCATTCGGCTCGGCGTCGAAGGAACCGGCGCCGCGCGCCAGGTGAAGGTGGAGGTCCGCCAACGCCGTATGCAGGATGTTCCCGAGCGGTTTATCTCCATAGAGACGAACCAGGGGACGGACATATTCTCTTCAACGATCCACCTGCCGTTCGAGGCTCCGATTCCCCTGGCCGCAATCCGGCCGGCGCCGCCTTCCGCCACGGTGTTCCGACAGGCCCATAAGCCTAGCGGGGAGCCGTACCCGTCAAAGACTGAGGGCGAAGTCATGCAAGATGCGGAAGCGAGCATGGGCGAAGCCGACACTCGAGATTTGCTCTACCGGTTTTGGAGCCTCACCAGTAGTCAGCGCCGCGAAATCGCGACAGCACTCAGCCTCCTGGAGGACGGCGAGATGAGTCTGCCTGAGCCCGAGCGGTATGGACGCGCGCTGATCCGCGCGGCGGAGCTTCAACTCATTGATAAAGTCGCGGCTGAAGTCGCCAAGCGGGAGATGTGACAATGGCCAAGACGCCCGAAATGGATGCCGACTTCGCTCGCGTGTACGCCGAAACCTTCATGGAAGAGGGGCCGGTCCGGACCCAGCGGTGGAAGGGCGTCGTCGATACGTGCGCGGGGGCGGGCTATCAAACCGCGGAAGTCCTGGTGCGCTACGCGTTTGAAACGTCTGCTCCGCCGCAGGGCAGCAAGAACGAAAATCTAGCTGAAAAACACCTGTCGATCCTGACGACGATCGCGGGCGGCGGCGGCCCCATGAATCCCCAGACATCGCGGCGGGAACTGCAGGTTTTGTCCGCAATGGTCCTCAAACGTTTGTTCGCGACATTGCCAGACGCTCCGATCGCCGTCCTCAACGCCTCATTCGTCGGTCAGCGCACCGCCGACCTGCCGATGGATCTTCGCGGCCTGGCGTCACAGGCCCTGCTCGACCTTTCGAAGCGACAGCACGCCCGGGCGGACTCTAAAGCATTCAAGATCGTCACGCCGAAGATCGACTTCGAGCTTGAAGACGATGTAACGGCGGAACATTCGGTCGAGGAGCTCCATGGCCTCCGCGATGCTGCGCAAACGGCCATTCAAGGCGTCGTGGATGGCCAGAACCGCGTCGCTGAACTTCTGGCGCGTCAGATCGCCTTGGGCGACGAGGAACTTCAGATGCTCTGGTGGCTCATCGGCGGCCATTGCCGCATCGTCGGCGCGCCGTTCACAGACCTCGATCCCGCCCTCAAGCCCCTAGTGCTGAGCAAAGAACTCGCTGAACTCACAATGGTGTCGCCGGGACCCGCGTCAGTAGCCGCCCTATTCGCGCGGGCGGGTCTCGGCCAAGACGAGGTGAAGGTCGTCGAGGCGGTCAACGCCGTGGAACTGGACCTGAGCGAGACCTGGTCGAAACCGCAGTGTATCTCGCCGGTCACGACGCCCCTGCATTTTGCGGTGGAGAGGCGGGTCGAGATCGGCTCGGATTTGGCCTGGCCAGCTGTGTGGAGCTCCATGACAGGCCTGTCGGAGGACGCTTCGCTGCCGGCGATCGAACTGGCGCAGCTCTTCTATCGCGAGCACCTGTTCCTGTTCGTCGGCGCCTGAAACCATGGCGACGCAATCGCTGAGCTGCAGGAACCCGGACTGCAACCTGGATGTCGACGGGAAATGCGTGGAAGGCTTCGAGTTCGAGGAATGTCCACATGTCACGCATTTCTCGATCGACGACATTCCGGAGAGCGAGGAACCGGAGAGAGTCTCCCAAGTCCAGGCGCCGGCAATCCTCTTGTCGCCCGGAGAATCCCTCGACCGGCCGGCGGCTTCCGACCTGCAGCGACGGCTCGTCTCGCGGGTCGTTGGGCTGATCGGGCCGAACGATTCTGGCAAGACAAGCCTCATCGCCGGCGTCTATGAACTCATGCAGGAAAAGCCGGTCCCGGGACTGACTTTCGCCGGGTCTTCGACATTGGTCGCCTTCGAGAAGGTCTGTCACCTCGCGCGTATGGCATCTCGACGTGCAGGGCCGCACACCGAGCGAACAAGCCGAGGCGTCGACGCAACCTTCTTTCATCTGGACTACCGCCAGAAGGGCGCGGGGCTCGTCTCCCTCTTGATCGGAGACCGGTCGGGCGAAGACTATTTGGCGACGACGGATGAAATTTCTCAGGCGGCCGCATTCTTTGAAATCCGGCGGGCGGACTGCATCACACTGCTCGTCAACGGTGAGCATCTGGTAGACTCAGGCCTGCGGCATGAGGCGCGCGCGGCGACGCCGCAAATCGTAGACGCCCTTATTGAGGCCCAGGCGATCCGGAAAGGCTGCCAGCTGGCGATCGTCCTCACCAAGAAGGATGCCGTTGTGGCTTCGCCACATGCCCAGCGGGCCGAGCAGGACTTCGACGGGCTGGTCGCCTCAATCACCGCAGCTCACGCCGACCATCTGGGCGAGGTTCGCAAGTTTGTAGTCGCCGCTTCGCCAAAGGACATCGAACATGTCGAAAGAGGGGAGGGGCTGGTCGAACTTTTGCACTTTTGGCTGCAAGCCGGTGTCGTCCGACCGCTACAAGATCAGCCCCAGGCGGTGTTTGACCGGATGATCGACGTCTTGACCGAGAAAGGGCCGGAGCAGTGAGCGACGAGGTCCATGTTTCAATCATCGGCCTGCCGGGTTCTGGCAAAACGACCCTCCTTGCCGCCCTGTGGCACATGGTGCGCGAGCCAGGGGCGTCAATCGCGCTTTCGTTCGACCGGCTGAGCATCGGGAACTACGAGCATCTGAACCAGCTTGCCAAGCGTTGGCGATCCGGGAAAATCCAGCAACGCACGCAGGTGAGCGGGGCAAAGGACGTGACCATGCGCCTTAAGAGCGCATCCGGTCGCCAAGTTGATCTGACGTTCCCCGATCTTCCCGGCGAGGAGTTCGCCCGGATGTGGGAGCGCCGCGAGCTCGACCCCAGCATGGATGATACGCTCTCCGCGCCGGCGCTGGCGCTCCTGATCAATGGCGATACCATCCGCATGCCGGCTTGGCTGGTCGATCAGGCTGCCTTGGCCAAGAAGATCGGCATGGCCAAACCAACTGCGGATCCCGTCGATTGGAGCGCTGATCTTGCTCCCACGCAGGTCAGGGTGGTCGACCTGTTGCAGATGCTCATGTCAGACCGACTATATGTCGGCGGCCGACGCCTCGCCATTCTCGTCTCGGCGTGGGACAAGGTCGAGGCCGAGGGGCTGACGCCCGCGGCGCTTCTTGAGAGCAAATTGCCGCTTCTGCATCAATATTTGACGAGCGCCCGCGACCCGTGGACCTGGCGCGTCTGGGGTCTCAGCGCTCAAGGCGGCGTCTATGAAGATCCTGAAAAGGACCAGAGCTTCCCTGAAACCGACAAGCTGCGAGACTTCGAGCGGCCGTCGGACCGCATCAAGGTGGCGGACGAACAAGGGGTCAGTTCGGATATTACGAAGCCATTGGAATGGCTTGTTGCGGGATGACGCCGCTCTCGGTCCATCAGACGCTCCACGGCTACAACGACGGCCATCGTCTCATTTCCGGATCCGTATCTCTGCAGAGCGGAGATGCGCGGGCCATGCTGGTGATGAGCGATCTGTCGGGTCCGGGGGTGAAGCCCACGACGGACGGTTATCTGACGGGATATCCGTTGGAAGAGAGCGGACAGTACGTTCTCGCTCGGACCTGGGCCGCGCCGGAGATGCCTCGCCCGGGATGTGTCTGGACGCACTCCCTCATCATACCGAACGCCGACCTCGCCAAGATGACGTCTGCCGCGGGTCTATTGGAGGCGTTCTCGCGACCCGTCGGGTTGGGCGCGAAAGCCCAGTATTCGACGGCCGTGTCGATTGATCGTTCGGCCGTGACGCCTTTCGCACCGATCCTGAGCCGTGTCCGCACCCTAATCGACGCGCTTTACTCTGTCCCCGATCGCAAGATCGTCGCCGAAGCGATGCCGGACGCCGGCGGCGACGACGAACGCCTTCTGACCGCGATCTGGATGCAGCAATGGCCTCGACTGCGCCGAACCTTCGGGTTCTGCACATTGGCGGGGATGGATCGTTCGGCGAAGGGCGTTCCGCTCGACCTGCAACTTGCCCAGGAACGCGGGCCGCATCTCTCGGCGAAGTTCCCAAACGCGTTCGTCGCCACCGGAGACGCCCTCTCGGCCGCGTTAGAGCCCTTGGTTGCAGATCTGCTCGCCACCGACGGCTCCAATCTTCGGGAATTCCTGAAGCGAACCGGCGGCGACGTCGATGGTGGCCGCCGTGCTATGATCCCGCTCTGCAACCTCTATGTGAGCCTCCTTGGCCAGAGCCCACCGAACCTTTCGGGCGCGGTGCGCGCCCTTGGCCTTCTCGATGGCGATGGAAAGCCACAGGCGCGTTCTGTTCGGACCTTGGTCGCACGTCAGGCGAGGAAGTCTGCGGAACAGATCGACGATGAAGTCTTCGATTTTCTTGTCGAGGCCTTGGAGCAATCCAGCGATGAGGCGGACAGGGTCGAACTTGGCGATCAACTCGGCATTGCGCTGTGGCGACGTTCGCCGCGTCGCTTCTTTATCGCGCTGGAAGACGGTGGCGCATTGGGTTACGCCGCCGCCCACGCTTTAGAAGACCTTCACGCCGATGAAATTCTGGCGGGACTCAAAGGCCATGGCGATATCGCCGCAAGCCTGGCCTCCAGACGCCCCAGTCTGTTGAAAGAGGCCGATTTCTGGCGCATCCCTGAGGTCGACGATGCGGTCGCGGACCTGATTCCGAACGACCTTGAAGTGCCGGCGGCGCGCGCGCTTCTCGCTGCGGGCCGCGCGCGGCCCGCAATGAAACTCATCCCTCGGCTCGCCATAGGCGACCTGGCCCCCATTATCGAGGCAAGCGACGCCTTTACTCCCGCCGCGTACGCATGGATCGAAGTTCTGTGCCTCGATCGAAACCGCATCGCTGCAGTCCTTGCGAGCGGCACGGTGAAGCGGATGTCGACACTCCGGGCTATCGCGTCATTTTCCCAACCGGACGACGTGCCAAACGCCTACGGAGACGATCCTTGGCTCATCGGGTTGAGAAGCGCTTCGGGAACCCTTAGCCGAACCGACCAGGATTTTCTCGCCGCCTACCTGATCGCTCGCGCCCTCGGCCGCGAATCTCGCTCCCAAGCGGAGTTGATGCAATTCTCCTATACCCAAGTCTACACGGCGTTCCAGGAACGCCGCTTCTCGTCCGACGCGGCGAGGTTCGCGCGTGGACGGCTAGGCTACGGCTTCTGGCTCGACTGGGACGACTGCTCCCGACTGAGAGAGACGGTAGTGGGTCGTTTCGTCGATTTTGACCTCGATCCAGCTGTGTTTGGTCGTCTGACCGATGATGGGGTGCTTGCGGGCTCCTTGATCGACGAGGCGGCCAGATCGGGTCGTGGACGCAAATACCTCGATCGCGTCCGTCGAACCCTCAAGCACGCAAATGAAAAAGCTCTACGGGTGCGAGCAGACTATATCGCCCAAAAGCTGAAGTGAGCAGACCCGGAACTATCTGAGGAAACCAATGGGCCGACTGGCCGTGCTCTGCACGAACAAGGCACCGGAGCCCCAGGCTCATATCAAACGCAACACGATCTACAGCGAAGACAAGACGGTCATCCTTTTCATCACGCCCGCGCACCTCATAGAAATGCTCGCCATCAAGGAGCGCGGCGAGGATCCCTCCGATCTGATCATCGACCTACTCGAACTCTTCTACATTCAGCACGAATAGGCGCGGCAGACGGTCAACCACCCTCGCGTTTCGCAGGGGATCATCTAGAAGCAGAATGATGTCGCCTTCGCCCATGCCGACTATCAACGACTTTCTGTCGCGGCTCTATTTTATCCGCGACACGGCGAGAGAAGCGGTGCGGGGCGAGGCGCGGGCTTTGATCGCAGCTAATGCGGCGAAGGGCTTGAGGGCGTCGGGCGCGACATTGACGGGGTTGGCCAGCTTGGTCGAAACCGCGCTCGAAAGCGGCCTGGCCGAGACCCTCGAGGTCTTGCGCCACATGCAGTTGGCAACAGACGTCGATGGAGCGGCCTGCCGAGACCAGGCCTTGGTTCGCACGCGTGAACTCGCCGCAGTACTTCGCGGCGTGGCCGGGATTGATGGGCTGTTGGATGAGATCGGAAGCGAGGACGCCGCTAGTGCGATCGAGCAACGCATGGCGCGCCTCTATGAAAGAATCGCCTTCCGGTTTCGGCAATATGACGTGGGCCTCGATACGGTCGGGACGGCGAGGGGAGAGACAATGACACCGACGGCCACGCGCCTGCAGCAACGGCTCAGCGAAAGGCGGGCTTGGTTCAACAATGAGTGGTTCTTCAAATGGCACCTCATCGGCGGCGACGAGCCGGTCGAGATCGATTTGTTCGACGGCCGCATGTCCAGTCTGGCCGGAATCGCCTTCTGGGGCAGCCCGCGCGATGTCTATTGGGACGCGATCTCCAGGGGGCTGCGCAAAGAGGTTCTGAACCAGTTTCAGTGGGTCGAGGAGGTTGCCAAGGGTTATGAGCGCAGCGTCGCGATCCAGGGGATCTCGCAATGCGCCGACCTGTTGAAGCGCTTCGCCGCCGCCGTCCGTCACGAGGCGGTTGAGAAGGACCGCATTCTGCGCGGCGACGGCGTAAACTTCCCCCCCCAAGATGATAAGGGGCGATGGGTCGGGACGACGGACCAGGATATCAGCGAACAGGCTGCAGCACTGACGGCGGCGCTCTTCCCGCCGGCCGCCGTTTTGGCGTCGCCCACCGCCACAGCTGCGCCTGCATCGCCGCCATCGCAAGCGTCGGCTACGCCCGCTGGAGCCTCGGCCGTAGCCGACGCGCGCCCCTACCAGGTTGCCCTGTCCTTCGCCGGCGAGCAGCGAGACTATGTGCGCGACGTCGCCAAGGCGCTCTCGGCGCGCCACATCGCAGTCTTCTACGACGAGTTTGAAGCCAACAGCCTATGGGGCACTGATGGCGCGGAGCACTTCCACCGGATTTACTCGAGCGCGACCCAATATGTGGTGATGTTTATCTCGCAGGCCTATGTGACCAAGGCTTGGACCCGGCAGGAACGCCGCGCCGCGATCAGCAGACAGATCAAGTCCGACAGCGAATACATCCTGCCCGTCCGCTTCGATCAAGCCGAAGTGCCTGGGATTACCGACACGATGCAATATCTGATGGCCGACCGGTTCACGCCTGCCCAGCTGGCCGTCGAGATCGCGAAGAAGGTTGGGGTCGCTCCGACTGCAGGGAAGGCGTCCCACGTGCCACCGCCATTCTCCAGCGCCCTGTCGGGAGAGGTTACGTTCGACTACGGAGCCTATAACGGCCGCTATGTCATCGGCTCAGGGACAAGCACCTTTGAGACGGCCTGGTCCAAGGCAAGCGACGCCGCCATCCATCTCTACAATGATCCCTCCGGCATTCACGGCATCGCCCTAGCGAGAGGTGCGACCGCAATCGACCAGATCGAGGACGCATCGGCCTATGATTTCACGTCCCGCAGCCGGACAGTGAAGGTCGGCGAGATCGCTGTGCTCCAGAACATTCACGGCTTCTACGCGGCCGTGGAGGTCGTTCATATCGACGATGACAGCCGGGGTGCGCCGAGCGACTCACTCACGATCCGCTACGCCGTCCTGCCGACTGGGGAGACGAACTTCGCGGCGCTGGGAGGCGCGGCACCTAGCTGAGGCACGACCTTCCGGGCAATGGCGGCGCTGGATGACACGGTCCAGCGCTCGCCTTCGCAACCGACGGGACTAACGGTCCTGCTCGCTCAAGAGTCGTTGCCTTTGTTTTTCGGACAAGGACATTGCTCCTCGCACTTCCAACGTCCCCAGCCCCAGCACGGGAATGCTTAGGGAGCGCTTCGCTTCACCACTTTGAGAAAGCAGCCATGGGTTAGACCGGGCCAAACGCCTAAGGATCCACAATGGCAACCATATCTTCATGACGACGCCCTCGATTGTATGAAAAGATAATAGATGCCGGATGTGACCATTTTCATCGGTCGCATGAAAGTTGATCGTGCTGAGCCGTTCATTTTCATTGGACGTCGCCGTACTATATCACAGAAGAGGGACGTCTTGGAGCACGCCTCCTATTCTCGATCATCATCACCTTCGCTGCGAACTGGCGAGCAGTTGCAGAGATCGCATGGCCGTTCATAGTCCCGGAGGTTGCTGCAAGCCGCGCAAGCGATATGAAAGCAACATCCATGACGCGGCTGACGCTGAGATGGTCGCCGGCCAGATGACGAAGTAGCGCATATTGGAAACCGGCAATTTCGAAGTACATCCCGAACACTCTCCCTCGACCAGGCTCTGTCCGAAGATACCCTAAGGGGAGAGCGGGCTGCGTAAAAGGCAAGCCGCCATTGAGCAGGTTGTAGATAACCACAGACAGTTGCTGACCTGCTTCGGCCGCTAGGGTCGTGAGTTCGGAGAGCAGTTCATCCGTCAGCGGCACGGAAATCGTCCCGATCAACGCAGGGATCGCGCGCCAGTCAGGGGAGGGCGCGATTAGCTCAGGGCCGACACGCTCCAGCAGCAGATCGTTGATCACAGTCTCAAGTGGCACTCGCCTATCCGCCGCCGCTCGTACGAGGTCGTCATAAGTACTGCTGGCTAGGCTCAGGACTCATAGCCAGAAGAGCACGGTAGCGGCGAGGGCTATGGCGGACAGGAAGACGTTCGGGCATCGGTCGTAGCGGGTGGCGACGCGCCGCCAGTCTTTCAGACGACCGAACATGAT
>JAEXZS010000037.1 GCA_023451375.1 Pseudomonadota bacterium | reverse complement strand
ACCTTCGACCAGCCCGCAGACCGCGCCCGCGCCGCGAAGCCAGGCGCCTTCCTCGTCCGCGCCGCCCGCTCGTCCTGCGCCGACGGGCTCGACCTCGTCGCTGACCCGCGACCTGAACAGCGGTCCGCCGTCAGCGAGCCCCGCGCCGAGGCCGAGCACGCCGGCGCCGACGCCGACGACCCCCGCCGCACGGCCTGCGCCGACGCCCGCTCCGGAGCCGTCAGCAGAACCCGCGCCCGCTCCGGTCCAGGCGGCTCCGACCGCGCCGGCTCCGGCTGAGACCCTCGCCGAGGCGGCCGTCGAGGCGCTGCCGTTCCGGATCGACCTGCCCGAGGGCTTCGAGGTCGAGCCGTCGGACGCGGGACCCAACGCCAAGGTCTACGCCGTCCGCAAGGACGGCCGCAGCTTCGTCATGATCTACCAGGGGCCGGCGTCGCAATTCCCGATCTATGACGGGGAGCTGATCGACGCCGGCGGCCGGGCCTCGGTGGTCGTCGACGAAGGTGGTCGGCGGCGCGCGGTCGAGCACCTGTTCGCCAAGGACCTGGAGTCGCGCGAGACCCACGTCTGGGTGTCCTACCTGGAAGGACCGGACGCCGCGCAGGCCGAGCAGATCGCCCAGTCGGTCGAGCCGCGCTGAGCCTCAGCTCTCGGACCAGACCGCCAGCTCGGTTCCGGCCGGGTCAGTGAAATGGAACCGCCGACCGCCGGGGAAGGCGTAGATCGGCTTCACGATCGTTCCGCCCGCCGCCGTCACCTTGTCGGCCATGGCCTCCAGGTCGTGGGCGTAGAGGACGGGCAGGGGCGTGCGGGTCCGCTCGGCCGCGTCGGCGTCGAAGCCGCCGTCCAGCCCCTGGTCGAAGGCGGCGTAAGTCGGGCCGTAGTCCTGGAAGGTCCAGCCGAAGGCGCGGGAATAGAAGTCCTTGGTCGCCCCGAGGTCGGCGGCGGGCAGTTCGAGGTAGTCGAGTTTTCCGTCTTCACGCACGGTTGATGCTCCTGTCGATCGCCACCGACATCCTACGCTTGCACGTCGGGCCGATCCGCGCAAACCTGCTAACGGTTCGCAATATCAGGGAGTCGTCGGGCATGATCGTGATGACCGGATCGGTGGGACTGCTGGCCCTGATGCGGACGGGGCAGGGCAGGGCCCCCCCACGCGCCGACGAACGGCCCGCCAACGACCGGGCTCAGGCGCCGTCGAGGAACAGCCGGCAGGCCGGATTGTCGGTCTCCTCCACGTAAGGGTAGCCCAGCGCCGCCAGGGCCGCGTCGAACCGCGCCTGGTCCTCGGGCGGGGCGCTGATGCCCGCCAGCACCCGGCCGACGTCGTCGCCGTGGTTGCGATAGTGGAACAGGGTCAGGGCCCATTCCGGCTGCAGGCTATTGAGGAAGCGCAGGAAGGCGCCCGGCCGTTCCGGGAACTGGAAGCGCAGGATGCGCTCGTGCGGGAGGCCGATGGTGCGCCCGCCGACCATGTAGCGGACGTGCAGCTTGGCGGTCTCGTTGTCGCTCATGTCCTCGACCGCATAGCCGCCGGCCCGCAGCGACTCGATCAATTCAGTGCGCTCGTGCGGCCCCTGGCGCAGCGACACGCCAACGAAGATCTGGGCCACGCCGTCGCCGGACCAGCGATAGTTGAACTCGGTCACCGACCGGCCGTCCAGGCTGTCGAGGAAGCGGCGATAGTCGTCGCGGTCGTCCCGCATGGTGACGGCCAGCAGGGCCTCAGCCCCTTCGCCCAGTTCCGCCCGTTCCGCCACGTGCCGCAGTCGGTCGAAATTGAGGTTGGCGCCCGAGTTGATCGCCACCAGCGATCCCGCGCCGGGGTTGGCCGCCGCCCAGGCCTTCAGCCCAGCCAGGGCCACGGCGCCGGCGGGTTCGGCCACCGCGCGGCTGTCGTCGAAGATGTCCTTGATGGCGGCGCAGATGGCGTCGGTGTCCACTAGCACGATGTCGTCCAGCAGGTCGCGGCACAGGCGGAAGGTTTCCTCGCCCGCGCGCCGCACCGCGACGCCGTCGGCGAACAGGCCGACCTCGTTCAGGCTGACCACCTTTCCGGCGGCGATGGCGGTCTTCATCGTGGGCGCATCGACCGGCTCCACGCCGATGATCTTCGTCTCGGGCCGCAGGAAGCGGATGATGGCCGCCACGCCCGCCGCCAGGCCGCCGCCGCCGATGGGCAGGAAGACGGCCTCGATCGGGTCGGCGTGCTGGCGCGCGATCTCCAGGCCGATGGTGCCCTGGCCGGCAATGACGTCGGGATCGTCGAACGGGTGGATGAAGGTCGCGCCGGTCTCGCGCTCCAGTTCACGCGCCCGGGCGTGGGCGTCGTCGAAGCCGTCGCCGTGCAGCACCACCTGTCCGCCCAGGGCCCTGACCGCCGCCACCTTGATGCCGGGCGTGGTGGTCGGCATGACGATGGTCGCCGCCGCGCCGCGCCGCGCCGCCGCCAGCGCCACCCCCTGCGCGTGATTGCCGGCCGAGGCGCAGATAACGCCCCTGGCCAGTTCCGCCTCGGTCAGGTTGGCGATCCGGTTGTAGGCGCCGCGGATCTTGAACGAGAACACCGGCTGCAGGTCCTCGCGCTTCAGCAGCACCGGCCGGCCCAGACGGCCGGACAGCCGGTTCAGCGGATCGAGGGGCGTCTCCTCCGCCACGTCATAGACGCGGGCGGTCAGGATGCGGCGGATGGTGTCTTGCATGAAAACGTCGTCGGAAGTGCGAGGTAGGGGAAGGAAGTCGTCGTTCGTCTAGGGGATTTGGAGAGTGCGGGGAAGGTTCGTGCGGAAATCTGCACGTGCCGGCTCAGAAACGGATTCAGACTCGGCCCGCGAAAAGACAGTCTGAATAGTCTGAATAGTCTGAAATCGGCGACGGCTTCCCTCCGATCATGACCCGAACCGCTGCGCCTTCGGCGCCGGTAGTGCAGGATCGCACAGTTTGGAGGGGTGGCAGGAAAGACGCCGTCCGAACCATCCAGCCTATTGATAAGTCGGACCTATCTTTGGCGAATCGCGATGGAAGGCGTCGTCGCTCTCCCATCCGTGGGATTCCCCGCTTGCGTCGCTCCGTGATCGGCCTACATTGGTTCCGCTTATGCTAACTTTGAGCATAAGGGTATGGAGAACAGGTCATGGCCGACGGCGCCTTTGGTCTGACGAAGGAACTGGAGCGGGAGACCGCCGGGGTGTGGGCCAAGGTCAGGGACCACGTCACACCGTTGGAGTGGCCCGAGCAGGCGCGGCTGATCAGCGAGATCAACCGGCTGAAGCGCGAGCGCGACGCCGTCATTCTGGCTCACAACTATATGACGCCCGAGATCTTCCACGGCGTCGGCGACTATGTCGGCGACAGCCTGGGCCTGGCCAAGGAGGCGGCGCGGTCGGACGCGAAGGTGATCGTCCAGGCGGGCGTCCACTTCATGGCCGAGACGTCCAAGATTTTGAGCCCTGAGAAGACGGTGCTGATCCCCGACCTGCGAGCCGGCTGTTCGCTGGCGTCGTCGATCACCGGCGCGGACGTGCGGCTGATCAAGCAGCGCTATCCGGGCCTGCCGGTCGTCACCTATGTGAACACCACGGCCGACGTGAAGGCCGAGACCGACATCTGCTGCACCAGCGCCAACGCCGTGCAGGTTGTGGAGTGGGCGGCGAAGGAATGGGGCGTCGACCGCGTCATCCTGATCCCGGACGAATATCTGGCGCGCAATGTCGCGGCCCAGACGACGGTGGGCATCATCGCCTGGAAGGGCCGTTGCGAGGTGCACGAGCGCTTCACCGCCGACGACATCGCCGAGATGCGCGCCGCCTATCCGGGCGCGGAAATCCTGGCACACCCGGAATGTCCCGAGGATGTGCTGGCGGCGGCGGATTTCGCCGGATCGACGGCGGCGATGATCGACTTCGTCGAGGCGAAAAAGCCGAAGCAGGTGGTGATGATCACCGAATGCTCGATGGCCTCCAATGTGGCCGGCGACGTGCCGGGCGTCCAGTTCATCGGGCCGTGCAACCTGTGCCCGCACATGAAGCGGATCACGCTGGAGAACATCCGCGACTGCCTGGCCAACATGCAGTTCGAGGTGACGGTGCCGCAGGACATGCTGGAGCGCGGGCGGCTGGCCGTGCAGCGGATGATCGACCTGCCGCCGCCGGCGGTTCCGGCGCGCTATGACCTGATCAAGGCCCGGCATCACGTCGCGGTGGAGCTGATCTGAGGCGCGGCGTTCGGTCTTCTCGCGAAGACCGCGCGCGACGCCCATCTGGAACGCCATGAGCGATACCGACAACACCCTACGCAAGCCCGGTCCGTGGGATCCGAAGCCGGACGCCGCGCCCGCCGCGACGCCCGTCGACGCGCCGGTCGAGAAGGACCAGAGCGTCGTCTGGTCCGTGGCCTCGACCCTGCTGATGGCGAGCTTCCTGTGGTGGATCACCGGCAGCGTGATCGTGGCGGGCGCCATCCTGTTCGGCCTGTTCGTGCACGAGGCGGGCCACGCCCTGGTGATGAACCGCGTCGGCATGGGCCCGGCGCGCATCTACATCATCCCGTTCCTGGGCGGCCTGGCCAAGGGTCGCCGCGAGCCGAAGAGCGAGTGGGACGGGGTGCTGGTGTCGCTGGCGGGGCCGGCGTTCGGCCTGCTGGCCATGATCCCCTTCGTCGCCGCCTGGGCGGTGATGGGGCATGCCGAATGGCTGGCCGGGGCCTTCTTCATCGCCATGCTGAACCTGGTGAACCTGGTGCCCGCGCCGCCGCTGGACGGGTCCAAGGCGCTGGGGCCGGTGCTGACGCGGGTGCATCCCCGGCTGGAGCAGATCGTGCTGCTGGTCATCGGCGTCGTCGTGGTCTGGTGGGGCGTTTCCACCGGGCGGTTCATCCTGGCGGTGTTCCTGGGGCTGGCGGTGATCTCGCATCTGAGGCGCGGCGTCTGGCGTCCGGCCTGGGGCACGCTGAGCTGGCCCGAGGCGGGCAAGAGCCTGGGCCTCTATCTGCTGACGGCCGCCCTGTGCGCGGCCGCCGCCGTGGGCGCCATGCTGCCGGTCGCGGAGGGAGCGCCGGTGGAGGCCGTGCGACTGGGGCTGGCTTATCTGGGCGTGAGACTGTGAACCGGCCGAGGCATGACGGGCCGCTGATCGTCGGCGGCGGACTAGCGGGGCTGTCGGCCTCGCTGGAGGCCGCCCGCGCCGGGGCGAAGGTGCTGGTCGTCACGCCCGAGCCGCTGCTGAACGCCTGTTCCTCGGCCTGGGCGCAGGGCGGCATGGCGGCGGCGCTGACGGCGGCGGATTCCCCCGATCTGCACGCCCGCGACACGGTGGCGGCCGGGGCCGGTCTGGTGGAGGCGGAGGCCGCGCGGGCCCTGACCGACCACGGCCGCGAGACCGTGGAATGGCTGGCCGGTCTGGGCGCGCCCTTCGATCGCGACGCCGGCGGCGGTTTCGCCGTCAGCCTGGAGGCCGCCCACAGCGTGCCGCGCGTCGCCCGCGTCGGCGGCGACGGGGCGGGCCGGGCCATCCTGTCGGCCGTGGTCACGGCCGTGCGCGCCGAGAAAAACATCGAAGTCTGGGACGACGCCCAGCTGAAGGGGCTGCTGCAGGACGAGGCCGGCCGCGTGGTCGGGGCCGTGATGGCGCGGGCCGAGGGGCGGCCGACCGAGGTCACGGCGACCTGCGTCGTCCTGGCCACCGGCGGCGCGGGCGGGCTCTACGCCGCGACGACCACCCCCGCCGCGCTGAAGGGGGAGGGGATGGCCCTGGCCGCCCTGGCCGGCGCGGAAATCCTCGACCCGGAGTTCGTCCAGTTCCACCCGACCGCCATCGACGTCGGCCTGGATCCCGCGCCGCTGGCCACCGAAGCCTTGCGCGGCGAGGGGGCTCGGCTGGTCGACGGCGGGGGCCGGTTCCTGCTGGGCGAGGCGGACGACGCGGACCTGAGGCCGCGCGACGTGGTGGCGCGCGCGGTGCATGCGGCGCGGATGGGGGGGCGGGGCGCCTTTCTTGATGCGCGCGCGGCGATCGGCGAGGCCTTTCCGCACGAATTTCCCGCCGTCTTCGCCGCCTGCATGCGCAGCGGCCTGGACCCGCGCGTCAGCCCGATCCCGGTCATGGCCGCCTGCCACTATCACATGGGCGGGATCGCCGCCGACGCCGACGGGCGGACGACCCTGCCGGGTCTTTACGCGGTGGGCGAATGCGCCGCCGCCGGGGTGCACGGCGCCAACCGCCTGGCCTCCAACTCCCTGCTGGAGGCGGCCGCCTTCGGACGGCGGTCGGGACGGGCGGCGGCGCTGGAGACCGGCGGAGGGCGGGCCCTGCCGACCGTCCCGGCGCCGGACCTGCCGGACGCGGCGCTGGCCGAACTGCGGGCGGCGATGACGACCCATGCCGGCGTGGTGCGCGACGCCGACGGCCTGATGCGCGTGCTCGCGCTGATCGACCGGCTGGAGGCGGCGCACGGCCCCGCCGCGCCGCTGCTGGCCGCACGCCTGATCGCCCGGGCGGCGCTGGACCGGCGCGAGAGCCGGGGCGGACACTTCCGCGCCGACCATCCGGAGACGGCGGCCGAGGCGCGGCACAGCCGGGTGCGGCTGAAACAGTTCGAGGCGCTGGCGGCGGAATGAGACGGCTTCCCGACGCCCTGATCGAACCCGTGGTCCGCATGGCGCTGGCCGAGGACCTGGGCCGCGCCGGCGACGTGACCGCCGCCGCCTGCATTCCGGCCGATGCGCGGATGAAGGCCGCCTTCGTGGCGAGGAAGCCCGGCGTTCTGGCCGGGATCGACGCCGTGCGGCTGAGCGTCTCGGCCATGGATCCGGCGGCGCGCATCGACATCCGCGCCCACGACGGCGACGCCTTCGACAGAGGCGCGACCCTGGCGGTGGTCGAGGCGAACGCGCGGGCCTTCCTGTCCGCCGAACGGACGGCGCTGAATCTACTAGGCCGGCTCAGCGGCGTGGCGACCCTGACGCGGGCCTATGTCGAGGCCGTCGCCGGGACCAGGGCCCGCATCGCGGACACCCGCAAGACCACGCCCGGCCTGCGGGCGCTGGAGAAGCACGCGGTGGCCTGCGGCGGCGGGATCAACCACCGCTTCGGCCTGGATGACGCCATCCTGATCAAGGACAACCACGTCGCCGTCTGCGGCGGCGTGTCCCAGGCCGTGCGGCGCGCCCGCGCCTTCGCCCCGCACCTGATGAAGGTCGAGGTCGAGGTGGACGGGCTGGACCAGCTGGACCAGGTGCTGGCCCTGCTGCCCGAGGGCGTCGGCCCGGACGTGGTGATGCTGGACAACTTCAGCCTGGCGGACCTGCGCGAAGCGGTGCGCCGCGTCGAGGGCAGGCTGGTGCTGGAGGCCTCGGGCGGAGTGGACCTGACCACCGTGCGCGGCATCGCCGAGACGGGCGTGAACGTCATCTCGGTCGGCGCCCTGACCCATTCGGCGCCGGTGCTGGACATCGGCCTGGACGCCCTCTGACAGCGGAGCGGTACGGAACAGGCCCGGCGGCCCGACGTTTCCAAACCGACCGACTGAAAGGAGCGTCCATGAGCAAGATGCCCAGAATTCCCAAGGAACAGAGCAGCTTCGGCGGCTCGGCCAATCTCGACGGCGCGGCTGTCGACCGGCGCGACGCGGCCACCGGCCTGCAGTCCGGCCAACCCGGCGATTCCGACGCCAACCTGGCGCAGCAGGGTCGCTTCGGCAATCTGCAGCAGAACCTGACGACCCAGCACAAGTCCGGGGACCGCTGAGATGTCCAACAACCAGCATGAACCGACGCCGATCGATGAGAAGCGCTGGGGCGGTCCCGGCTCCAGCCATCAGAACGCCAAGGCGGAACCGCCCGAGTTCGAGGATCCGCGCGAAGGCGGCCCAACCAACGGGCGCAACAGCAAGGTCTCAGGCGGCGGCGGAGTCCGCGACCTCAAGCACAGCCACGACGACGATCACCGCTCCTCGAAGGGCGACCGCGACGCCTGAACGGATCAGGCCGCGTTGGCGACGTCCTTGATCGCCACCTTGGCCGGCGGCGTCTCCGCAGGCCGCGCGGCCGGCGCAGGCGTGGCGGCCGGACGTGCGGGAGCCTGCGCTGCAGGCGCGGGCGAAGCCGTTTCCGACACGGCGGCGCGCGGGGCGGCCGGGCGTTGCGACGCGGTCTGGGCGGGCGTTTCCGGCAGGGACCGGCCTTCCTGCGCCAGAACCAGCGAATAGGCCACGGCCTCGCCGGCCTGACGGGCGGCCTCCACCGGGTTCAGGCCCGCCTGGATCAGGCGCGGCTGATCGGCGGCGCTGGACGGCCTGGGATTGTAGGTGAAGGCGTTGCTGGAGCCCGAACGGCCGCCGAAGCGATAGAACAGATGGCTGCCCACCTGGTTGACGCGGACCAGCGAGCCGCGCCAGGCCGGCGACACCCCGGTGGTGTGGAAGTGGGTGGCGTTGCCAACGCCCGCATAGACCGAACCCGACAGCGCCTTCGACGCCACGTCGCGCGCCCGGTTCCAGGCCGCCTGGTTGACGCGGCCGCGCATCACGCCCGAGCAGGTGAAGGAGAATTGGCAGCCCGTGCGCCGCGCGGCGCCCTGATAGACGACGCCGCAGATGCTCTTGGGAAAGGCGGGGTGGCGGACGCGGTTCAGGACCACCTGGGCCACGGCGCGCATGCCGTCGCGGCCTTCGCCGCGCGCTTCGTAGTAGGCCGCCTGGGTCAGGCAATCCAGGTCGCGGCTGGCGTCCAGCGCATGGTCCATCTGGAAGGGGCGGGCCGGCGTGGGAGAGGTCAGGCTGGCGCGGCGGAGATTGGGATCGCCGGTGATGCGAAGCTGCTCCAGCCGAGCGGAGATCAGTTCGGCCTGGCGGTCGCGTTGGGCGGAACCAGCGCTGGTGTAGGGGTCGTGTCGGCGCGCGATCAAGAGCGCGCTGGCGTCCAGACCGCCGGCGGCGGCGGACAGGGCTTCCTCGGTGAAGCCGGCGGCGGTGGCGCCCTGGATGCGTTCGGCCTGGACGCGCAGCGTCGTCGCGCGCGCCGTCGCGCCGCCCAGATAGGCCGCCCCGATCGCCAGTCCCACCAGACCGCCAACAGCCGCGGCCGCGTGCATGGGCTTGATCTTCGCCACACGATCGGCAGCCGAAACGGCGCGCGTCTGCGAGGAATGCGACAACGTAGAATCCTAAGTCAGCAGGGCTGGAAACGCCGCCCCCGGAGGTAGTCTCGCCGGCCGGGCGACCCGTGGTCGCGTACCGGCCTGCAAACAGGACGCTCGGCTCAAGGGCCCGGGCGTCGAGGACGGGCCTATATAGCGCAGTTTGTGACCTCAATGTGGTCGATTCGCAAGATCACGCGTAAACGGGCGCTGCCTGACAATGTGTCGCAACGTTTTCCGTGATGCGGCGCGTCTGTCCTTGAGATGATGGCTGGAATACTTCGATCTTCTACATTCATGATGTGGGGCGCGGTGTGCGTGCGGCCGTCGTAAGCTCAACGGATTATCGATTTGTTGGTTTTTTCTTTCTCGTCCCGCCATCTGGGAACTCAGATCGATTCCGTGTGTTTCAAGCTCAGCCATTGGAGGACGCCATGACCCGACTGACCGTAATCACCCTCGCCGCCCTCGGGGCCCTGGCCCTGGCCGGGTGCGGGACGACCATCGAACAGAAGGCCGCCACCGGCGCGGTCGCCGGAGCCGTGGTCGGCGGGCCGGTCGGCGCGGCCGTGGGCGGGGCTGCGGGCGCCGCCGTAGGGCAGGCGCAGAAGCCGGGCTGACCGGCGGGCCGCACGGCCGGGCTTGTAATCCGGCCAGTGCGACCTATCTGCATCGCAGCGCGGGTTTCGGCGACGGCCTGCGCTCAATCGCGTCTATGCACCCCTAGCGCTCTTGATTTCGGAGTCGGTTTCGGCTTTGTCCGGCCGCGCCGGGCCGTGCGCTTTATCGCCGCCTGAACCCCCGATGGCCGTTCCTCGGCCGTTCACAAGGAAACCTGACCCGCTCGCATGAGAGATCTGAAGACCGGATTCACCGACCGCCTGACCGCCCAGCAGGACGCCAAGAAGGCCCTGCTCGCCAAGTTCAAGCCCAAGCCCGCCGCCCCCGATCCCGAGTTCGAGCGCCTGGCCGAAAAGCGCGCCGCCGAAAAGGAAGCCCTGCGCCAGCAGCACGAGCTGGCCAAGGCCGAGCTGCGCCGCGAGAAGGCCGAGAAGGAAGCGGCCCGCATGGAGGCCGAGCGCCTGGCCCAGGACGCCGTCGATGCGGAACGCCGCGCCGAGCGCAAGGCCCGCAAGCAACTGACCAAGGAAGAGCAGAAGGCCAAGCGCGACGCGCGCTACGCCGCGCGCAAGGCGCGCCAGCGCTGATCGACTTCGTCAGTCGAAGCGAGATGAAGGCGCCGCGATCGCGGCGCCTTTTCTTTTGCCTGTCAGGCGGGCAGGGCGGCCCGGCCCTCGATCACCTGACGCAGCTGTTCCCCTGAATAGGGCTTCCTCAGGAACGGCCAGGGCGTGTCCGCCAGCACCGCGTCCACGTCGTCGCCGACATAGCCGCTGGTCAGGGCGATGCGCATGTCCGGCCAGTCGCGGGCGGCCTGGCGCGCCAGTTCGACCCCGCTCATGCCGCCGGGCATGACCACGTCGGTCAGCATGACGTCGAACCGTTCGCTCGCCAGCGCGTCCTGCGCCTCCGCGCCGGTTTCCGCCAGGCGCACGTCGAAGCCGAAGCTTTCCAGCAGATCGACGGCGATGGCCGAGACATTGACGTCGTCCTCGACCAGCAGGACGCGTCGGCCGCCGGTGAAGGGCGCTTCGAGGACGGGCCCCCTGGACGGGGTCTCGATCTCTGCGTCCGAGAACAGCGGCGGCAGGTACAGCCGGATTTCCGTGCCGCGTCCTTCCGTCGAGACGACACGGACGCCGCCGCCGGATTGCCGCGCGAAGCCATAGACCTGGCTCAGGCCCAGACCAGTGCCCTTGCCCACCGCCTTGGTGGTGAAGAAGGGTTCGAACACGCGATTGAGGATTTCCGGGCTCATCCCGGCGCCGTTGTCGGAGACGGTGACGCAGATGTACTCGCCGGGCGGCAGTTCGGGGGCGTCGCCGGCCTGGACCACGCAGGCCTGGGTCTGGATGGTGATGCGCGCGCCCTCGCGCATCTGGCCGCCGGTCACGTCGCCCAGGGCGTCGCGCGCATTGACGATCAGGTTGAGCAGCGCCGCCTCGAACTGGGCCGGATCGACCCGCACGCGCGCGCCGCCGCGCTTCAGCCGCACGCGGAAATCGACCGCCTCGCCGACCGCGCGCCGCAGCAGCGGTTCGCTCTCGCGGATCAGGCCGTTCAGATCGACCGGTTCGGGCCGTAGCGCCTGACGACGCGAGAAGGCCAGCAGCTGGTGCGTCAGGCTCTCGCCCCGGCGCGCGGCGGCCAGGGCGGCCTCGCCCAGCTTCTTCCGCTTGGCGGCGTCGTCGCTGCGCAGGATGATGTCCAGCGCGCCGATCACCACAGTCAGCAGGTTGTTGAAGTCGTGCGCCACCCCGCCGGTCAGGCGCCCGACCGCCTCCATCCGCTGGGCGTGCATCAGCTGGGCTTCGGCCTGGGCCTTCTCCTCCAGCGCCTCGCCGACGCGCTCCTCCAGCAGCTCGTTGATGCGCTTCAGATCCTGCTCGGCGCGCTTGGCGTCGGTGATGTCCAGGCTGGCGCCGACATAGCCCTGGAACCCGCCCTCGGCGTCGAAGCGCGGCACGCCTTCCGTCCGCAGCCAGCGCTGGCCCAACGTCGGGTGATTGACCCGGCTCAGCGCCTCGAAGCGGTCACGCGCCTCGAAGGCGC
The DNA here is from genome assembly GCA_023451375.1 of Pseudomonadota bacterium. Lineage (GTDB taxonomy): Bacteria > Pseudomonadota > Alphaproteobacteria > Caulobacterales > Caulobacteraceae > Brevundimonas. The sequence continues at coordinate 74,611 of JAEXZS010000037.1, read as the reverse complement.
GCATGAAAGCCCCGGTGAACACGCTTTCGTCGTCCGGGTGGATCAGCCGCCGCCAGCTGTCGCGCAGCTGCCGCTGGCTGCGCACGGAGAAGAAGGTGCGGAAGCGACGGTTGGCGAAGACGATCTGGGCGGCGTCGTCGCTCATCCAGATCAGGGCCGGGGCGCTGTCGGCCACGGTGCGGAAGCGACCCTCGGACTCCTCCAGTCGGGCGCGGGCGTCGCGCATGTCGGTGACGTCGAAGGCGACGCCGACGAAGCCGACCACCTCGGTTCCGCTCAGCCGAGGCCGCGAGAAGGATTTCAGCCAGCGCCATTCGCCGTCGTGGCGCCGATACCGCCCCTCCATCGAGAAGGGCTCGCCGGTGGCCTCGCCCGCCAGGGATTCCTCCAGGATGCGCTGGTGGTCGTCGGGGTGCAGCACGGAACGCCAGTCGGCCGTGCGCGCCGCCTCATAGGTCGAGCCGTAGAAGTCGACATAGGCCTGGTTGACGAAGGCGCGGCTGCGATCCTGATTGGTCACCCAGATCAGCACCGGCGCAGTGTCGGCGATGGCCCGAAACCGCTGTTCGCTCTCCAGCGTCTCGGCCTCGGCGCGGGCCCGCTCGACCTCGGCCCAGGTGCGGGCGGCGACCTCCTCCAGCAGGGCGGCCTCGGCCTCGGTCCACTGGCGGGTGTGCGAGGCGTGGACATAGAGGAAGGCGCGCAGCTGGCCGCCCCGGATCAGCGGCGCGCGGATCAGGGACCGGGTCTGCAGGGCGTCGAAGGCGGACGCGACCTCGGCGGTGCGGGGGTCGGTGCGCACGTCCTCGACCCGGACCGTGAGGCCTGCCGCCAGTTCCGGGATCAGTCCGGCGCCGAGGTCGCGCAGGCTGAACTGGCCCCGCGCGCTGGCGACGCCGGCGGTCCAGTCGCGGCTCATCGACACCAGGCCGGCTTCCTGGTCAACCTCGCCGTAGCCGACGCGATGCGCCTCCAGCAGATCGCCCAGCGACCGCTCGACCTCGTCCATGATGGCGTCGGGGTCGGACATGTCGCGCAGCCGGTCGACCAGTTGCAGCAGGAAGGCCTGGCGCCGCTCCTGCCTCGCCGCCGCGTCCAGCGCCTCGCGGTTTTCGGTCACGTCGAAGGCCATGCCCGCGTAGCCCAGGAAGACGCCGTCGTCGTCGAAGCGCGGCTTGACCGAAATGCGCATCCAGCGCCACGCGCCGTCATGGCGACGGATGCGGGCTTCGAAGCCGTAGGGCTCCTTGCGCGGCCGCACATCCTCCTGGATGCGCGCCACCATTGGGGCGTCCTCGGGATGGATCGCCTCGCGCCAGCGCTGGCCCGACAGCGTCGCGGCCCCCTCGCCGAAGAACTCTCTGAGCGCCGCGTTGGCGAAGTCGATGCCGCCGTCCACGTCGGTCAGCCAGACAGGCGAGGGGGCGGTGTCGGCTAGTTGGCGGAAGCGCGTCTCGCTCTCGCGCAGCGCGGCCTCGGCTTCGCGCGCCGCCGTGATGTCGACGCCCCCGGCGATATAGCCGATGGTCGCCCCGTCCTCGCCGCGCAGGGCGCGCACGCTGACCAGGGCCCAGATCACCTTGCCGTCCGGATGGACGTAGCGCTTGATAAGCTGGCCGCCGCCGCCGCCGCTGTTGATCGCCTCCAGCGCGGCCTGGGTGGCGGAGATGTCCTCCGGATGGCTGACCTCGCGGGTCGAGCGGCCGATCGCCTCCTCCCGTGTCAGGCCCAGCAGTTCGGCGTAGCGGGCGTTGATCGCCGTGATCCGCCCGTCGAGGTCCAGCCGCACGATGCCGGCGGCGGACTGCTCGACCATGGCCTGCAGTTCGGTGCGGCTGCGGGTCAGCTCGGCCTCGGCCTCACGCGCTTCGGTCACGTCCGTGTTGACGCCGATCAGCCCCATGAACGCGCCGGACGGCGACAGCCGGGGTCGCGCGCGCGACTGGATGATGCGATAGACGCCGTCGTGGCGCCGCTGCCGGCTTTCCAGAGTAAAGCCGCGCGCCGTCTGCATCGCTTCGGTCGTCGCGGCCAGCACCCGCTCGCGATCGTCGGGGTGGATCAGGCTGGGGAAGTCGAAGTCGCTCAGGTCGTCCGGCGAGTTCCAGAACAGCCGCTGGTCCTGGTTCAGGTGGACGCACTTGCCCTCGGCGTCGCTCATCCACAGCATGGCGGGGGCCAGTTCACTGACGACCTGCAGCCGCCCCTCGGTCTCGTCGATGCGCGCGTCGGACAGCCGCAGCGCCGACAGGGAATGTTCCAGCCGCTGCAGGCTGCGCCTCAGCCAGGCGCCCATCTCGGTGCAGAACAGGCCGACGATGACGAAGTTGATCGTCGCCACCCGACCCAGGCCCGGCGTCATCGCCGCGCCGTCCGGCGTCGTCAGCGTCACCACGGCCCAGCCGCCCAGCAGGCAAGCCGCCATCGCCGTCCATCCGCCGACACGCCCAGCCGACAGCGCCGCCAGGATCACGGCGGGCAACAGGATGATGAAGCCGGAGATCGCGCCGTAGAAGCTGGACGCCGCCGCCCGCAGCGCCAGACCGGCCAGCGCCCAGCCCGCGCCGACCAGGATCGCGCCGATGATGGAGTTCTGCCGGAGCCGCGCGAGGCGCATGATCGTGGCGTCGACCTTCGACAAGGTCTTCGTGAACGCCGCCTTCGTCATGCCTGACGCATCCTCCCCCAGCCGCTTCGCGGTCTTCCGCTCTGCAACGCTTTGGCCGTCTTGGCGTTCCTGAACCGCGCCCGACCTCCCTGTCGGCGTAAGCCTATTCGTATGCACGGAGCAAGCATGACCGCCACCATCGACACCGGCCTGGACAGCGAAGACCGCACCGAGGTTTCCCGCGAACTGACCAAGGTGCTGGCCGACGCCTACGCCGTGTACCTGAAGACGCACGGCTATCACTGGAACGTGCGCGGGCCCGAGTTCTTCACCTACCACAACCTGCTGGAGCAGCAGTACCGCGACATGTGGGAGGCGCTGGACGACATCGCCGAGCGCATCCGCGCCCTGGGCGAGTTCGCGCCGCAGGGCTATTCGACCTTCGCCAACCTGACCAGCATCAAGGATGGCGATCCCGAAAAGGACGCTTCGGAGATGCTGCGTGAGCTTATGCGCGACCACGAGACGCTGATCTCAACGATGCGCGCGGCGCTGGAAGTGGCCGATGACGACGGCGATGACGTCACCGTCGATCTGCTGACCCAGCGTCTGGCGGCGCACGAGAAATTCACCTGGATGCTGCGCTCCACCCTGGGCGGCCGATAACATCGGTTTCCCGACGCCTGAAAACCGCCCATAAGTCCGGGCATTGCCTTGCGGCTGCGGAGTTCTCATCTGAACTTCCGAACCGGAACACGAATGCTCAAGCGGGACTGGAAAGCGATCTGGACGGCGTTCACGCGCTCGGCGGCGGCCATTCCCGCCGCCGGCGCCGTGCTGGGCGTCGCCATGGCCGCCGGTTCCGCCCCGCGTCCCGACGTCGACAGGACTGCGGAGGCGGTGGCCCGCGCGACCGGCGGCGACTTCGGCCGCAGGGGTCTGGACGCCCTGCTGGCGCGTCTGACGCCGGCCCAGCAGGCGGAGGCGAAACGGCATGATCCGCTGGCTGTTCAGCCGGCGCTCTACGGCCTGACTCCAGGCTGGGAGACCTTGACCCTGGCCGGCAGGCCGGGGCTGGAGCCGGGCGAGAGTGGGCTGAAGGCGCAGCAGATGAACGCCGCCCTGCCGGTGGCGTCCGGCGCGCTGCGCCCCGCCCAACCCTTCGTCTTCAAGGGCGGGGCCGAGGATCGGCGGCGCGCCCTGCGCTGCCTGACCCAGGCGGTCTATTACGAGGCGGCGCTGGAGCCCGACGCCGGCCAGCAGGCCGTGGCCCAGGTGGTGCTGAACCGCGTCCGCGATCCCAACTACGCCAACACCGTCTGCGGCGTGGTGTTCGAGGGCGCCGAGCGCACGACCGGATGCCAGTTCAGCTTCACCTGCGACGGCTCGCTGTCTCAGGCGCCTGTCGCCTGGGCGTGGGAGCGGGCGCGAAAGGTGGCCGAGACGGCCCTGAACGGCCATGTGGCCCAGCAGGTCGGCACGGCGACCCACTATCACGCCGACTACGTCCATCCCTGGTGGGCGCCGACCGTCGCCAAGGTCAGCCAGATCGGCGCGCACATCTTCTATCGCTGGAAGGGCGTCTATGGCGAAACCGCCGCCTTCCGCACCGTCTACAAGGGCAATGAGCCCGTGATCGACGAGGCGCGCTTCGCCCGGCCGCGTCCCGGCGCCGCCTCGGCGGGCCAGGCGACGGGCGGCCCCGATCCCGACAAGGCCGCCAACGGCGCGCCTTTGCGCACGGTCGAGATCGACGGTCAGCAGCGCGTGGTCGGCGTGGCCAGCCTGGGCGGCCGCCGTCTGCCCACGCACGAGGAGATCGCGGCCATCAACGCGCGCCTGCAGGCCTTCGAACAGCCCAAGCCGGCGCCGTCTGTCTCAGTCGCGCCGCCCGCCGGGGTCACGCCCATGGCGGTGGAGGAGGTCGGACGGCCCGCCGCACCGGCCGCCGACTAATCCTTATCTTGCAACGCCTGGCCGGGTCCGCGCATTGATGGCGTCCGGCCGCGCTCCCACCGGCCGCGCTCCAGGAGACCGATTGCTTGACGACCGCCCATGACGAAGCCGCTCCCGCCTGGGACGAGTCCGAACGTCTGGCGGCGCTGCGCGCCTACGGCATCCTGGACACGGACCCGGAAAAGGCCTTCGACGACATCGTCCGCCTGATCGCCCGCATCTGCGAGGCGCCTATCGCCGTGGTCAATCTGATCGACGCCGAGCGTCAGTGGTTCAAGGCGGAGGTGGGGCTGGGCGTGCGCGAGACGCCTCTGGCCACCTCCTTCTGCGCCCACGCCTTGCTGCAGGAGGCGGGGATGGTCATCCCCGATGCGACGAAGGACGCCCGCTTCGACTGCAATCCCCTGGTGACCGGCGAGACCCACCTGCGCTTCTACGCCGGCCGCCTGCTGACAACGCCCGACGGACTGCCGCTGGGCACGCTGTGCGTCCTGGACACCGAGCCGCGCCCCGAAGGCCTCACAGACCTGCAGGCCATGGCGCTGGAAACCCTGGCGGGGCAGGTGATGACCCAGCTGGAGCTGCGCCGGGCGTTGCGGCAGCGGCAGGAGAGCGAGGACACGACCCGCCGCGCGCTGGAAGCCTCGAACTACGTCGGCGCCTGGGACTGGGACATTCCGAACGACCGGGTCGTAGCCGACACCCGCTTCGCCGCCATGTACGGCGTCGATCCCCGGCTCGGCGCGGAGGGCGCGCCGATCGGTGAATTCATGCGCCACCTGCACCCGGACGACGCGGCCCGCCTGCAGACCGACATCGACGCGGCCCTGGGCGGGGAGGGCGTGTTCGCCAGCGAGTACCGCATCGCGCCGCCGGGGCAGGACCAACGCTGGATCCTGGCGAGGGGGCAGGTCTATTTCGATCGCGACGGCGCGCCCGTTCGCTTTCCGGGCATCTCTGTCGACGTCACGACGCGCAAGCAGAAAGACGCCGACCTGGCGGCCATCGCCGGCCGCCTGAGCGAGAGCGAGGCCCAGTTCCGGGTTCTGGCCGACGCCATGCCTCAGATGATCTGGGCGACGACTCCGGAGGGCTTCCACGACTACTACAACGCCCGCTGGTACGAGTTCACCGGCGCGCCGGTCGGCTCGACCGACGGCGAAGGCTGGAACGACATGTTCCATCCAGACGATCAGGAGCGCGCCTGGGCCCGCTGGCGGCATTCGCTGGAGACCGGCGAACCTTATGAGATCGAGTACCGGCTGAAACACCATTCCGGCGTCTATCGCTGGACGCTGGGCCGGGCCATGCCGCTGCACAACGACGAGGGCCAGATCGTCCGCTGGTTCGGCACCTGCACCGACATCGACGAGCTGAAGAAACTGGAACAGGGCCGCGAACTGGTCAGCCAGGAGCTCAGCCACCGGATCAAGAACATCTTCGCCGTCATCAGCGCCCTGGTCGCCCTGTCGGCCCGGCAGCATCCCGAGGCGAAGGGCTTCGCGACCTCCCTGCGGACCCGCATCAACGCCCTGGCGCGGGCGCATGAGTTCGTGCGGCCCCATACCGAGACCTCGCGCACGACGGTCGGCGCGACGACGTTGCATTCCTTCCTGAACGACCTCTTCGCCGCCTATGCCGAAGAGAACGGCGCGTCCCGTGTCCACATCGGCGGCGACGACGCGGTGTTCGACGATCAGGCGGCGACCTCCGTGGCGCTGCTGTTCCACGAACTGGCGACCAATGCGGCCAAGTACGGAGCCCTGTCGGAATCCGGCGGGCGCGTCGTGCTGACCACGCGTCGGGAGGACGATCGTTTCATCCTGACCTGGACGGAGACCGGGGGGCCGGAACTTCACGGTCCGCCGACGCGCGCGGGCTTCGGGTCTTCTTTGGCCACCCTGTCGGTGGAGGCTCAATTGGGCGGGAAACTGCAGCGCGAATGGCGGCGGGAAGGACTGGAGATCACCATCGACCTGCCCGCCACGGCGTTGTCCCGGCGCCGCGCCGCTGAAAAGTCCACATAGATGCGGAACTTTTTGGAAACCCCTACAACGTTAGCGCGTTAAGTCCGGCCGCGAACATAACCCCCACCGTCCATGAGTGCCCGCATCCTGATCATTGAAGACGAAGCCCTGGTCGCCATGGAGCTTCGGTTCGTGCTCGAGGATCTCGGGTACGATGTCGCTGGCGTGTGCGCCACCGCGAAGGCCGCGCTGGATACGGTCAGCGAGACCGACATTGATCTGGCCCTGGTCGACATCCACCTGTCCGATGGACCTACCGGCATCGACCTCGGTCGGCGTCTGGGGCAGGATATGGGCGTCAGCGTCCTGTTCATGACGGCCAACCCGGGCATGGTGCGAGAGGGCGTGGCCGGTACGATCGGCGTCCTGTCCAAGCCGACGGACGAACGGGCGGTGCAGACCTCCGTGGAATACGCCCTGCGCCGCCGCCACGGCGAACCCACCCAGTACGCCCCGCCGGGCCTGCAGCTTTTCGGCTGAACCGCCGCCGCGCCGGTTGCGGTCGGCTGGCCCGGACCTATGTCCAAGGCTCCCCGAAAACGGAGCCTTCCCATGCCTTCCACGAACGACGCCTCCGCGCCCCGCCGACTGGCCGACGGCCTGGACATCGCGCCCCTCGTCTTCGGGGGCAACGTCTTCGGCTGGACGGCCGACGAGGCCGCGTCCTTCGCCCTGCTGGACGCCTTCGTCGATGCCGGCTTTGACGCCATCGACACCGCCGACGCCTATTCGCGCTGGGTTCCCGGCCATTCGGGCGGCGAGAGCGAGACCATCATCGGCCGCTGGCTGAAGGCGCGGGGTCGGCGCGACGCTGTGAAGATCCTGACCAAGGTCGGCTCCGACATGGGCCAGGGGCACAACGACCTGTCGCCCGCTTGGACCGAGAAAGCCGTCGAGGACTCCCTGCGTCGGCTTCAGACCGATTACATCGACCTCTACCAGACCCACTGGCCCGATCCGAACACGCCGCAGGAGGAGACGCTGCGCGCGCTCGACCGGCTGGTGAAGGCGGGCAAGGTCCGCGCCGTCGGCGTCTCGAACCACGACGCCGGGCAAATCCGCGAGGCGCTGGCGATCTCGGAGCGGGAAGGGCTGGCGGCTTATCAGTCGATCCAGCCGCACTACAACCTGTACAGCCGCGCGACGTTCGAAGGGCCGCTGCAGGAGCTGGCGGTTGAGAAGGGGCTGGGCGTCATCACCTATTTCAGCCTCGAAAGCGGCTTCCTGAGCGGCAAGTACAAGACCGCTGACCAGATCGCCGGAACCGCGCGCGAAGGCATGCTGAAGGACAAGTTCGACGAGCGCGGCGTCCGCATCCTGGCCGTCCTCGACGCGGTCGCCCAGCGCAACGAGGCCACCCCGGCGCAGGTCTCGCTCGCCTGGCTTCTGGCCCAGCCGGGCGTCACCGCCCCCATCGTCAGCGCCACCTCGACCGAGCAATTGGCCGACACGCTGAAGGCCGCGACGCTGGAGCTGTCGGACGAGGACCGGGCGGAGCTGACGGAGGCGAGCGCCTACTGAGGCAGGCCGAAGGCGGGGGCATAGATCGGCCTCGCTCGCCCGGCGGGCGCGTCCGATGTCAGCTGCAGGGCCATGAAGGCGGCGCCGGCGTCGAAGGGATCGATCAGGGTCGAGGCCGCGTCGGCTGAAAAGCCGAAGCGCGGATAATAGGCGGGATGCCCCAGCACTACGACGGATGCTAGGTCGCCGCGCGCCCGGAGAAGGGGCAGGGTCGCTTCGACCAGTCGCGCGCCCAGGCCTTGGCGCTGGAGCTCGGGACGGACGGCGAGGGGGCCGAGAGCCGCGGCCAGGGTCTCGCCGGACGGCCGCGCCAGACGAAGCGGGCTGTAGTGGACGACGCCGACGATCTCACCGTCGATTTCGGCGACCCATTCCAGCAGGATGTCGTTATCCGCGCGAAGGCCATCGACGAGATCGGCCTCTTCCGGGGTCGGGAAGGCGGCGACCAGCACGGCGCGGATTGCGGCGGCCTCCTCGCGCTCCGCCCGCCGCAGGGTCACCACGCGCCGATCTTCTCGGCCTCCTTGTGGCTGATCGGGTGGCCCTGCTTCTTGTGGTCTTCCTCGGCCAGGAATCGGCTGGCTTCCAGGGCGGCCATGCAGCCCATGCCGGCGGCGGTGACGGCCTGGCGATAGACGTCGTCGGTCACGTCGCCGGCGGCCCAGACGCCTTCGATGGCCGTCGCCGCCGTGCCGGGCTTCACCCGCAGATAGCCGCCCGAGTTCGTCTCCAGCTGGCCCTTGAAAAGCTCCGACGAGGGCGCGTGACCGATGGCGATGAAGACGCCGTCGGCGGGAATCTCGCGGGTCGAGCCGTCCTGGGCATGCTTCAGCCGCACGCCGGTGACGTTGCGGGCCACGCCGTCGACGACGCCCACCACCTCTTCCACCGCATGGTTCCAGATCACTTCGACCTTGGGATTGGCGAACAGCCGGTCCTGCAGGATCTTCTCGGCGCGGAACTCGTCGCGGCGGTGGACCACGGTGACCTTCGAAGCGAAATTGGTCAGGAACAGCGCCTCTTCCACGGCCGTGTTGCCGCCGCCGACGACCACGACCTCCTTGCCGCGATAGAAGAAGCCGTCGCATGTGGCGCAGGCCGAGACGCCGAAGCCCTGATAGGCCGCCTCCGAGTCCAGCCCCAGCCACTTGGCCTGGGCGCCGGTGGAGATGATGACCGTCTCGGCCAGCAGCTCGTCGCCGCCGTCCAGCTTCAGCTTGAACGGGCGCTGCGACAGGTCGGCCGAGACGACGATGTCGTGGATGACCTCGGTCCCGACATGCTCGGCCTGGGCGCGCATCTGCTCCATCAGCCACGGGCCCTGGATGGTCTGCGCGAAGCCGGGATAGTTCTCGACGTCGGTGGTGATGGTCAGCTGGCCGCCGGGCTGCAGGCCGGCGATAACGACCGGGTTCAGCGAGGCGCGGGCGGCGTAGATGGCGGCGGTCCAGCCGGCGGGACCGGAACCGATGATGGCGAGGCGGACGGAACGGGGCGTGCTCATGCGCCTATTTAGGCGCTGATTCCGCTTCGCGCGATGCTATCGTCGCCGCAGCCACGAAGGAGTCGGGGATGAAGAACAAGGGCGCGGCCTTTTTCTCGGGCGGGATCGGCATGGGCATCGCCATCGGCGTGGCCTTCGGCCTGGCCATGGACAACCTGGCGCTGGGCATCGCGCTCGGCGTCGCCATCGGCGCGGGCGTGGGCACGGCGGGCATGGCCGCGCAAAACAAGAACGACAAGGCCAAGTCCGACGACGACGCGCCCGACGCCTGATCGTCAGCCCACCTGCGCCCGGTGCCTGAGCATGGCGTCGGCCAGGACGCAGGCGGCCATGGCCTCGACCACCGGCACGGCGCGCAGGGCCACGCACGGATCGTGCCGCCCCTTGGTGCGCAGGTCCGTCTCCTCGCCGTCGCGGGTGATGGTCTGGCGCGGCGTCAGGATGGAGGAGGTCGGCTTGAATGCCACCCGCGCCGTCACCGGCTGGCCGGTCGATATGCCGCCCAGCACCCCGCCGGCCCGGTTCGACAGAAAGACGGGCTGTTTGTTCAGGTCCAGCCGCATCTCGTCCGCGTTTTCCTCCCCCGACAGCTCCGCCGCCTCGAAGCCGGCGCCGATCTCGACGCCCTTGGCCGCGTTGATCGACATCAGCGCCGCCGCCAGTTCGGCGTCCAGCTTGCCGTAGATCGGCGCACCCCAGCCAGCGGGCACGCCCGTCACCTCCAGCGCCACCACCGCGCCTATCGACGATCCCGCCTTGCGCACCCCGTCCAGATAGGATTCCCACGCCGGGACGACCTCGGCCGAGGCCGCGAACAGCGGATTGCCATGCACGGCGTCGAAGTCGATCGCCTCGGGCGCGATCCGGTGCGGACCGATCTGCACCACCCCGGCGCGGATCCGCACACCGTCGCCCAGCACCCGCCGCGCCACCGCTCCCGCCGCCACGCGGCTGGCCGTCTCGCGCGCCGAGGACCGGCCGCCGCCGCGATGGTCCCGCACCCCGTACTTGGTCTGATAGGCGAAGTCCGCGTGCCCCGGCCGATAGGCGCGGGCGATCTCGCCATAGTCCTTGGAGCGCTGGTCCTCGTTGCGGATCAGTATCGAGATCGGCGTCCCCGTCGTCACCGGCCCGTCGCCGTCGTCGAACACGCCCGACAGGATCTGCGCCGTATCGCTCTCCTGCCGCTGCGTGACGAAGCGGCTGCCGCCCGGTTTCCGCTGGTCCAGCCACGGCTGGATGTCCGCCTCGGTCAGCGGGATCAGCGGCGGACAGCCGTCCACCACGCAGCCGATCGCCGGCCCGTGGCTCTCGCCCCAGGTGGTCACGCGAAACAGATGGCCGAAGGTGTTGTGCGACATGGGCCCGACTTAGGCCGCCAGGCGCTCCGCCGTCCAGACCCGGGTGAATCGCTCCAGCAGGTCGCCGGCGGCCGAAGGCGCGTCCTCGCACGGGCTCAGCGTCACGATCAGCCGTCCCGCCGGCCGTGAGCCGCGCGCGGGCAGGCCCAGGCCGCGCAGGCTCAGCCGCACGGGCGACTGCAGGCCCGGCGTCACCCAGGCCGATCGGACCCCGGCATGGGTGTCGATCTCGAGCCGTCCGCCGTCGGCCAGCACGCGCCGCCCCGCCGGCGCCGTCATGAACAGGTCGTCGCCCATCGCCGACAGACCGTCCGCCGGGCGGATCAGCACGGCCAGATACAGGTCCGAACCGTCCTCGCCTCCGCCGCGCAGCCGCAGGTGTTCGCCGGTGCGCAAACCCGCCGGCGCCGCGACCTTCAGGCGCCGCTTGCCCAGCCGCAATTCGATCTCCGCTCCCCGCACGGCCTGCATCGGCGTCAGCGCCACGACCGGCAGCGGGCGCGGTCGGAGCTTCGGCGCGGCCAGGGCCAGTCGCGGCGCGCCGTGCGCCTGCAGCAGCCGATAGGCGGCGATGACCCGGCGAAACCGATCCGCGTCCCCGCCCTGATCGGGCCGAGCCGCCTTCACCGCCGCGCGGAAGGCAGCCTTCAGCGCCTGCGTGTCGGCAGGCCCTTCCAGTCCCAGCAGCGCCAGGGCGTCGCTCAGGACGGCGTCGGAAAAGGGAGGGGAGGCGCTCATGCGCCCAGCCTTCGCTCTACATGGTCAAGATGAGGTTAACCCTGAGCGGCCTTGGCGGCCTGTTGCGCTTCGCGTTGCTTGAGGCCCCTGGCGCGATCCCCATTCCCACGCACGCGTCGGCGGCGTAATCAGCGCTCATGACCGCGCCCGTGATCCCGCCCAGCCCGTCGCGAGAGGAATACGCCCGCGACTACGCCGCCGCCCTGGCCGCCAACGGCGACGAGGCGATCTTCGACCGCGCCGAGCCGATCGGCCTGTTCCTCGATTGGCTGGCCGACGCCCGCGCGCACGAGGTCAACGACGCCAACGCCATGACCCTGTCGACCGTCGACGCCGACGGCTGGCCGGACGCCCGCCTGGTGCTGTTGAAAGACATCGACGCGCGCGGCTTCACCTTCTACTCCAATCGCGAGAGCGCCAAGGGACTGGAGCTGGACGCCAACCCCGTCGCCGCCCTGACCTTCCACTGGAAGTCGCTTCGCCGCCAGATCCGCGTGCGCGGCCGGGTCGAGCCCGTCACGCCGGAGGAGGCCGACGCCTATTTCGCCAGCCGCGCCCGCGAGAGCCGCATCGGCGCCTGGGCCTCCGACCAGTCCCAGCCGCTGGACGACCGTCCGACGCTGGAGACCGCCGTGGTCCGCGAGACCGCCCGCTTCGAAGGCCAGGACGTGCCGCGCCCCGACCGCTGGACCGGCTGGCGTGTCATCTCCCGCTCGATCGAGTTCTGGCGCGACCGTCCCTTCCGCCTCCACGACCGCCTCCGCTTCGACCGCGACGGCGAAGGATGGGCGAAAACGCGGCTGTGGCCCTGACAGCGCGTCTCGGCCCCATTGCCTGTGAGGCCCGGGTCGAGTTGGGGGCCGACACCGGCGACGCGGATACCCCCCACTAGGCGTGGGCCTCTCAGTCTTCCAGCAGCGGCTGCAGCAGCGGATGCGCCAGCACCGGCGCCGCCAGACGCACCACGGCCTGCGGGTCTTCCAGCCGCACCGCCGCGGTGGCGTCGGCGACGATGAAGTCGGCGTGGGTGCGGGACGGTTCGGTCAGCCGCTCATGACCGGGACGCACGGTCGCCAGATACTGCGCCACGACCGAGTCCGCCGATCGGCCGCGCTCTTCCTGGTCGCGCAGCAGGCGGCGGATGAAGCGGATGTCGGCGGGGGTGTCGACGAAGACGCGGATGTCGAACAGGGCCGTCAGTTCCGGCGTGCACAGGACATGGGTGCCCTCGACCACCACCACCTCCGCCGCCGGGACCGGCTCGCCGCCCGGTTCACGACCGTGGTGGATGAAGGAATAGAGCGGCGCCGTCACCGGCCGCCCCGCCTTCAGCTCCGACAGGTCGGCGATCATCAGGTCATGGTCCCGCGCCGCCACGTCGTCGAAGTCGAAGGTCGCCGCGTCGAAGCCGGGCAGGGAGGCGGCGTCGCGATAGTAGGAGTCCTCACGGACAAGCACCGCCTTGCCCGGCGGCAGGGCCGAGACCAGCGCCTCGGCCAGGGTGCTCTTGCCGGAGCCGGAGCCCCCCGTGATCGCGATCAGTATGGCCATGTCGCGCCTTCTAGATCGCCCCGGACGCCAAGACCACCGGGGACGATCCGTCGCGCCGATCCTGCCGTCGCGTCACGTTGCTTAACGACGATCACCAAGATAGCGTCAGCTCAAGCGTCGCATACAAGCAGACGCACCAAGGGACAGGACGATACGATGCTGGGCTTGATGCAGGACTGGCCGCTGACGGTCGACAAGATCATCGACCATGCGAAGAATTGGCACGGATCGCGGGAGGTCGTGACCCGCTCGGTCGAGGGACCGATCACCCGCACCACCTACGCCGCCATCCACGAGCGGGCCAGGCGGGTCTCCAACGCGCTGAAGGCCTGGGGCATCAAGCCGGGCGACCGCGTCGCCACCCTGGCCTGGAACACCGAGAAGCACATCGAGACCTGGTACGGCGTCATGGGCATCGGCGCGGTGTGCCACACCCTGAACCCGCGCCTGTTCCCCGAGCAACTGGTCTACATCATCAATCACGCCGAAGACCGGGTGATCTTCGTCGACCTGACCTTCGTGCCGCTGCTGGAAGCCATCCTTCCGCACATCCCCAAGGTCGAGCGCGTCATCGTCATGACCGACGCGGCCCACATGCCGCAGACCAAGCTGCCGAAGGCCGAGGCCTATGAGGCGGTCCTGGAAGGCCAGTCGGCCGACTGCGTCTGGGGCGACTTCGAGGAAAGCACCGCCTGCGGCCTCTGCTACACCTCGGGCACGACCGGCAATCCGAAGGGCGTGCTGTATTCGCACCGCTCCAACTTCCTGCACACCTTCATGGCGCTGCAGTCCTCGGTGGTCGGCGGCAAGACCTCGGACGTGATCCTGCCGGTCGTGCCGATGTTCCACGCCAACGCCTGGGGCATCGCCTTCGTCGGCCCGGCCTCGGGCTGCAAGCTGGTGATGCCGGGCGCCAAGATGGACGGCGCCTCCCTGTACGAACTGTTGGAGAGCGAGGGCGTGACCTTCTCGGCCGCCGTTCCCACCGTGTGGCAGGGCCTGCTGGCCCACATGAAGCAGAACGACCTCAAGCTCTCGACCGTCAATCGCGTGCTGATCGGCGGCTCGGCCGTGCCGGAAAGCCTGATCCGCGCCTTCCACGACGACTATGGCATCGAGGTTCTGCAGGGCTGGGGCATGACCGAGACCTCGCCCATCGGCACCCTGTCGAACATGACGCCCGAGCTGGCGGACAAGCCGTTCGAGGAACAGCTGAAGTGGCGCGTCAAACAGGGCACGCCGCCGCTGGGCATCGAGCTGAAGCTGAAGGACGACGCCGGCCGGACGCTGGATCACGACGGCCACACCTACGGCCACCTGATGGTCAAGGGCCCGACGGTCGCCCGCGCCTACTTCCGCGAGGAGGGCTCGATCGTCGACGACCAGGGCTTCTTCGACACCGGCGATGTCGCCACGGTCGACGACATGGGCTTCATGCAGATCACCGACCGTTCCAAGGACGTGATCAAGTCCGGCGGCGAATGGATCAGCTCGATCGAGATCGAGAACATCGCCGTGGGTCACCCGAAGGTCGAGCTGGCCGCCGTCATCGGCGCCGCCCACGCCAAGTGGGACGAGCGCCCGGTGCTTCTGGTCAAGCTGAAGGACGGCGAGACCCTGGACAAGCAGGAGCATCTCGATTTCCTGCAGGGCAAGATCGCCAAATGGTGGATGCCGGACGACGTGGTCGCGGTGGACGAGATCCCGCTGGGCGCCACGGGCAAGATCGACAAGAAGCTTCTGCGCGAGCGGATGAAGGACTACCGTCTGCCCGCCTGATCCCAAAAAATCCGGAGCGCCGATGCCGTCCAGAAAGCCCTTGCCCGCCGTCCTGCCCTGGCTGACGGCGCTGGCCGCCGCGCCCCTGGTGCTGATCGTGGCAGCGGTGGCGGCGACGCGCTTCGGCGGGCTGGACATCGGGACGGCCCATGACGTCCTGACCTGGACCGTCGCCCGCATTCTGGCCTGGCTCGGCCTGGCCGCCGCCCTCGTGGCCACGCTCCTGGCGTTTCGCGATCTGAAGGGCAGGGGGCTTTACGCCGCGATCGCCCTCGCGCTGGCGGGCGCCGCGGTCGGCGGCTTCCTGTGGCAGGCGGCGCGGTACGAGGCCGGAACGCCGCGCGACGTGACCAGCAACGCCGCCGAGCCGCCGGTCTTCTCGCGTCTGGCCGCCTTCCATCGCGGCTCGACCCCGGCCGGACCGGACGCCTGCCCGGCGGCGGTTTCGATCCCGACCCAGGTGCTGGCCCAGCAGGCGGCCTCGGCCCTGGTCGACGCCGGCTTTCCGGTCGTCCGCGCCTCGACCTTCGAGGTCGAGGGCGTGCATGAGGGCGCCTGGTTCGGCTTCGCCCACGACGCGGTCGTCCGCATCCGTCCGGGCCGCACCGACATCCGCGTCGCCGCCCGCGACAAGGCCCGCCCCGACGGCGGCGCGACCTGCCGCCTGGCGGGCAAGCTGGCCGCGGCGCTCGAGGCGAACCGCTAGACCACCAAAACGCTAAACCGCCAGCGTCTCGATCAATTCGCCCATGTTGCGGATGAAGACCGAGGTGGAGACGCCCTCCGCCGGGAAGTCGGTCCGATAGGGCGAGGTGTCCCACAGGTCGCCGACGCGGGTCATCTGGTACTCCCCGCCCGTCACCGCCGCCGGCGCATCGCCGATGTAGGGATTGGACGTCGTCGTCAGCGGCGTCGGCCAGTAGCCGCGCGCGTTCAGCCCCGCGATCAGCTCCGCCGCCCGCCCGGCCGTCGGCCGCGCCGCACGCCGCGCCTCGCTGGACATGTCCCACACATCGACGTCCTGCAGGGTGAAATACTTCGGCAGGTGCAGCGAGCCCGGCCGCGCCTTCAGCGGCGAACCGCGCGTCGCCTCGTCCGCCGACATCGCCGCCAGCGCCTCGTACTCGCGCCGCAGCGCCGCCGTGTCGACATTGCGGAACGAACCGTAGTGGACGATCAGATTGTCCGGGCTGTCGTCGGCGTAATACTGGCCGTTCGTCGCGTTGGACCCGCGTCGGTGGATATAGACCGGCGTGTTCGCCCCCTCCAGGATGAAGGTCGGGTGCGTCCGGCCCGGACCGCGCAGGGCCTCCGGCGCCTTGACCTGGTCCAGCCAGTCCAGCGCCTCGGGCAGGCGCTCCAGGAACTTGCGGTCGCCAGTCAGGCGATAGAAGCCCAGCATCGAACGGATGTTGCCGCCGGTCGCATGGGTGACGAAGGCCTGCGGCTCGATCGTCCGCGCGCCGGCGGGCTTCAGCGTGTCCGGGAAGTGCTGCAGGCCCCACGCCGGTTGCGGCTGCGGCTGCTGGGTCTTCACGAAGATGTCCATGCCCCGGTGGATGGCGTCCAGGATGCGCGCGTCGCCCCGGCCGTTCGTCGCCAGCCCATGGTAGGCGTAGATCAGGAACTCCAGGTTCTCGCCCGCCACGTCGTCGTTGAAGGTGATGTAGGGCGTATAGTCCTCGTGCCCGTGCAGGCCGCCGCTCTGGACGAACGGATAGCGCTGCGGCCAGCCGCCGTTGGCGTACTGGCTGTCCAGCACGAAGGCGATCGCCTTCTCCAGCGGTGCGCGATACTTGCGCTCGCGCTTCTCCAGATAGACCCGCAGCAGCAGTTGCGACGCCTCGGACGTGCCCGCGTCGTCGAAGGTGGCGTTGCCGTAGTAGCGCTGGAATTCCTCCAGCCGCCACGCGTTCTTGCCCACCGTCTCGTACCAGCGCTTCAGCGAATCCTCGCCGGCGGTGTCGATGACGTAATTCCAGCCGCCCGCCGGATGCTGGCCCCGGATCAGGGCGTCGGCGGCGGCCTTGGCGGCTTCGAAATAATATTCGTCGCCGGTGGCGTGATAGGCGTCGAGGAACAGGTGGCCGACGGTCGCCGTGCCGGGCGGCTGGACCCAGATCATGGTCGGCGTGGCCTCGAGCTCGCCCCAGCGGCGCGAGAAGTCGGGCAGGTACTGCCAGACGTAGCCGCCGTCGACGGCGGCTTCCTCGCGCATGAACCGGGTCGCGCGCTTCATCGCGTCGAGAACGGCGGCGCGGTCGGGGGCGGCCTGGGCGCCGGCGGGCAGGGTGGGGGCCGAGGCGGCGACGAAGGTCGCGGCGGCGCCGGCGGCCAGCAGCGCGCGGCGGTTCATGGTCGTCATGGCTGAACTCCTGGGAATGCCTCTCTCGACGGTTCTTCGCGACCGTTCGACGCAGGATAGAAGCACGCCTGACACCGGTTTCCTAGTCCTCGTCCTCACAAGGAAAAGGCCGCCCGGATTTCTCCAGACGGCCTCTGAAACCTAGAGAATTCCGGCAGGTTCTCAGCGTCGGATGTCGAACCCGCCGTCGCCCATGGCGGCGCGCACCTCGGCGGCCGAGAACAGGTTGAAATCGCCGGGCACCGAGTGCTTCAGACCGGCGGCGGCCAGGCCGAAGTCCAGCGCCTCCTGGTCCGACCAGCCGCTCCACAGACCGAACAGCACGCCCGAGGCGAAGGCGTCGCCGCCGCCGACGCGATCGACTACGCCCGCCATGTGGATGGCCTCGGCGTTGGTCTCGATCACGCCTTCAGGGCCGCGCGTCAGCATGACGGCCGACAAGGCCTGGTCATCGACGCTTTCCTGGACGCGCAGGGTGCAGGCGATGCGCTCAAGGCGCGGGAAGGCCTCGAAGGCGGCCTTGGCGGCCTCGCGACGGCGGACGGCCGGATCGGGGCTGTCGAACTTCCGCTTCAGCACCAGGGCGAAGTCACGGTCGTCGGCGAAGGCGATGGTCGCGCCCGACAGCATTCTGCCCAGTGTGGTCGGCGGATCGCCGTCCCACTGCTCCCACAGCTTGCCGCGGAAGTTGCCGTCATAGGAAACCTTCACGCCCTTGCGGACGGCCGCCTCGATGATGGCGATAGCTGCCGCCGAACCGTTCGGACCTGTGGCGGGTGTGACGCCGGAGGCGTGCAGCCACTCGACGCCGTCCAGCAGCGCGTCCCAGTCGAAGGCGCTGTCCACATGCTCGACGAAGGCCGAGCCGGCGCGGTCGTACAGCACCTCCGACGGGCGGCGCACGGCGCCGGGCGTCAGGAAATAAAGGCCCATGCGGCCGGGCTTGAACACGACCGGACTGGTGTCCACGCCGTGCTTGCGCACCTCGTCGCGCGCCCCGTGGCCCAAGGCGTTGTCGGGCAGGACCGTCGCCATGGCCGTCGGCGCGCCGAAGCGGGCCAGGGACACGGCGACGTTCGCCTCGGCCCCCGCCGGACGGATCGTCAGGGCGGGGGACTGCATCAGCAGCTCGTTCTGGTTCGGCGAAAACCGCAGCAGCATCTCGCCAAAGCAGAGAATACGGCCGCGCTTCTCTCGGGGGCCTATGCTCGCGACGCGGTCGCTCGCGGCTTGAGGCCCCGCGTCTCCTGAGGCGTTCATTGTCATGCGGTCAGGCTAGCCGGGTATCAGCGGGCCTGCCAGCCGCCGTCGACCGGCAGGATGGCGCCCTGGACATAGTCCGAGGCCCGGCTGGCCAGGAAGACGGCCGCGCCGCCCAGGTCCGAAGGCTCGCCCCAGCGCCCCGCCGGGATGCGGCCCAGGATCTCGGCCGAACGCACCGGATCCTCGCGCAGGGCCTGGGTGTTGGCCGTGGCGAAATAGCCGGGGGCGATGGCGTTGGCGGTGATGCGGTGCGGCGCCCACTCGTTGGCCATCAGTTTGGTCAGGCCGGCGACGCCCGACTTGGACGCCGTGTAGGACGGCACACGGATGCCGCCCTGGAAGGACAGCATCGAGGCGATGTTGATGATCTTGCCGCCGTCGCCCTGCTTGATGAAGTGGCGGGCGACCGCCTGGCTCATGAAGAAGACGGTCTTCAGGTTGATGTTCATCACCAGGTCCCAATCGGCCTCGGTGAAGTCCACCGCGTCTGCGCGCCGGATCAAGCCGGCGTTGTTGACCAGGATGTCCACCCGGCCCATCGCGTCCAAGGTTTCCTTAAGCACGCGCTCGACCGGCTCGATCGAGGTCAGGTCGGCGCTGATCGCATGGGCGCGGCGGCCCATGGCCTTCACGCGGGCGACGGTGTCGTCGGATTCCGACAGGGCGACCGAGACGATGTCGGCGCCGGCTTCCGCCAGGGCGAGGGCGATGCCCTGGCCCAGGCCCACGTTGCCGCCGGTGACGAGGGCGACCTTGCCAGTCAGGTCGAATGGATTGCTCATGATTTTCTTCCTCTAGTCCTGATTACTTCAACTGGCAGATGTCGAGCTTGTGCATGTCGGTGTAGTCGAGATTCTCGCCGCCCATGCCCCAGATGAAGGTGTAGTTTGAAGTGCCCGCGCCCATGTGGATCGACCACGGCGGGCAGATCACCGCCTCGCCGTCGGCGACGACGATGTGGCGCGACTTGTCCGGCTCGCCCATGAAGTGGAAGGCGCGGTCGTTCTCGCCCAGGCCGAAATAGAGGTAGGCTTCCGAGCGGCGGTCGTGCAGGTGCGGTGGCATGGTGTTCCACACCGAGCCGGGCTTCAGCACGGTCACGCCCAGCAGCAGCTGGCAGGACTTGATCTTGGCCGGGACGATGTACTGGTAGATGGTGCGCTCGTTGGACGTCTCCAGCGCGCCCATCTCCAGCGGCACGGCCTCGTCGATGGAAATCTTGGTCAGCGCGTAGCGGGCGTGGGCCGGGGTCGCGACCAGATAGAATTTGGCCGGCTCGGCGGGGTTCTGGGAGGCGAAGCTGACGTCGCTGGAACCCATGGGTACATAGAGGCCGTCGCGGAAGCCCAGTTCGATGGTCTCGCCGTCGACGGTGATCGAACCGGCGCCGCCGATATTGACCACGCCCAGCTCGCGGGCCTGCAGGAAGGGCGCGCCGGCCAGCGACGGCGGCTCCGAATGGGTCGGCAGGGACAGGGGCGTCCCGGCCGGGGTCGCGCCGCCCATGATCATCCGCTCGTGGTGCGAATAGTTCAGGCTGATCCTGCCCGGAACGAACAGGTCCGTGATCAGATAGCGGTCGCGCAGCTGCTGGTTCGTGGCGCCCTCCATCATGTCCGGATGGGTGGCCTGATAGACTTTGTCGTACATGGGATCGTACATGATGCTCTCCCTCTGGACCTCGCCGTCGAGCGACGGGGCGGATCTTTTGTCCGTCCTTCAGTGGACTAGGTAACCGGTGTCATACTATCATGCAATCGATTAGACCCTATTTGCCGACTTCCGTTTGGCATCGCGTCGCCACCGCTTGAGGATTCCCCATGAAGATCGCTCTCATCATCGAAAACAGCCAAGCCGCCAAAAGCGAGACGGTGCACACGGCGCTGAACGCCGTCGCCGGACCGCTGGGCCATCAGGTGTTCCACTACGGAATGTATGCGGCGGAGGACAAGGCGTCGCTGACCTATGTGATGAACGGCGTCCTGACCGGCATCCTGCTGAACTCGGGCGCGGCCGACTTCGTCGTCACCGGCTGCGGCACGGGCATGGGCTCGATGCTGGCCTGCAACAGCATGCCGGGCGTCTTCTGCGGCCTGGTGATCGATCCGACCGACGCCTTCCTGTTCGGCCAGATCAATGACGGCAACGCCATCTCCATGCCCTACGCCAAGGGCTTCGGCTGGGCGGCGGAACTGAATCTGCAGGACGTCTATCGCAAGCTGTTCGAGGGCGAGCGCGGCCTGGGCTATCCCAAGGAGCGGGCCGAGATCATGCGCAAGAACCGCGGCGTGCTCAGCGACCTGAAGTCGGTGACCTGCAAGGACATGCTGACGGTGCTGAAGACGATGGATCAGGACCTGCTGAAGGCGGCCATTGCGGGCGAGCGGTTCCAGGAATACTTCTTCGCCAACGCCACGGACGAAGGCATCCGCGATTACCTGAAGGGCGTTCTCAGCGCCAAGCCCGCGCTCGAAACGGCGTAAGAAGGCGAAGCGGGCGGGCGCCGGTCGCCCGCCCGCTTCGATCGCTAGTCCGCCTTGATGGCGGAGTGGCGCACCACCAGGGCGGGACGCACCTCGGGCTGCTCCAGCTTGGCGGGATCGACGCCGCGCGTGGGCGCCAGCAGCTTCTCCGCGGCCATCCGGCCCATGTCGCGGATCGGCAGGCGCACCGAGGTCAGGTTCGGCCACACCCGCGCCGCCATCGGCAGGTCGTCGAAGCCCACGACCGACAGGTCTCGCGGCAACTCCAACCCGCGCTCGCGCGCCGCCTGCATCACCCCGATGGCCATGTCGTCGTTCAGGGTGAAGATGGCCGTCGGCGGCTCGGGCAGGGCCAGCAGGGCGTGACCGGCCTCCACGCCCGATTCAAAGGTGTAGGCGCCCTTGAAATCGTACCGGGAATCCAGCGGGACGCCGCATTCGGCCAGGGCGTCCTGGAAGCCCTTGCCGCGCACGGCGGAAGAGCGGAACAGGTCGGGGCCGCGCACCAGGCCGATCCGCTTGTGGCCCAGATCGGCCAGATGCCGCGCCGCCTCGGCCGCGCCCATCCAGTCGTTGGTGACGACCATCGACTGCGGCTCGTCCAGCGAGACCGAGGCGATTCGCACATAGGGCGTGTCGAGGTCGCGCAGCAGGCTGATGACCCGTTCATCCTCGGACACCGACGGCGGCATGATGACGCCGAACAGCCGCTGGCGCTCGACGAAGCCCTGGATGTCTTCCAGCAGGGTGGGGGAGTTGCGGTTGCACGGGTGGACGACCAGTTCGAGACCGGAGCCCTTGAGCGCGTCCAGCACCCCCTGCTGCATGTTCACGACATAGGTCGGGCTGGGGTTGTCGTAGATGAGGCCGACGAGGAACGAGCGCCGGAAGGCCAGGCCGCGCGCCTGAGGATCAGGCGTGAAGCCCAGCTCCTTGATCACGGCGCTGACCCGCTCGCGCGTGTCGTCACGCACGAAGGGCGACTGGTTGATCACACGCGAGACGGTCTTCTTCGAGACCTGCGCCACGCGTGCGACGTCGTTGATCGTGGCCCGCTTGCCCGGCTTGCCGGTGCGCGGATCGTCCTGAGCCAAGGTTCGGCCCCTCCCATCTTGTCCGACCAGCCATAGCGACGAGTCGCCTTAGACGCCAGCCGACAGGACCGAACCGGATTGACACCGGTTTCCTTCCCCGCCCATTATCGAAGCTTATTCGTGAAGGCTTCCCCAATTGATCACCCCCCTCAAACGCGCGAGCAGCCGTCCGTGACCGCTGCCCCAGTTCAAGGCGCCAGCGATCCGCGCGCGATCGCGGAACAGTTCGTGGCGGCCCGCCTGGCGGCGCGCTGCACGCCCGAATACCCCGGCGTGATCCCGGAAAGCATGGCCGAGGCCTACGCCATCCAGGACGCGGCCATCGCCCTGTTCCCGGATGAGGTGGTGGGCTGGAAGGTCGGCGGCGTGCCCCCGGCGCAGCAGCCGAAACTGGGCGTCCATCGCCTGGCCGGCGCCATCTTCGCGCGCAATGTCTGGGACATGGCCGAGAGCGGACCGACCCCGCTGCCCGAGATCGAAGGCGGATTCGCCGCCGTCGAGGCCGAGTTCATCGCCCGCATCGGCGCGGACGCCGATCCGGCCAAGACCGACTGGACCATCGACGAGGCCAAGGCGCAGATCGACAAGATCTTCCTGGGCATCGAACTGGCCGGCAGCCCGCTGTCGGCGATCAACGACCTGGGCTCGGCCGTCGTGGCGTCCGACTTCGGCAACAACGGCGGCCTGATCATCGGGCCCGAGTTCGAGGACTGGCGCGAGCGCCTGGATGCGGTCGAGGTAGAGACCCTGATCAACGGCGCCAGCGTCGGCGTCGGCGGCTCGCCGTCGCTGGCGGGCGGGGCGATCGAATCGGTCCGCTTCCTGCTGGAGCATTGCGCCCGCTGGGGCCGGCCGCTGAAGAAGGGGACGCTGATCTCCACCGGCGCCGTGACCGGGGTTCACCGCGTCCACGCCGGGGACCAGACGGTCTGCGACTTTCGGGGACTGGCTCAAATCCATTGCACGGTCGTGAGGGCCGAAGCGAAGTAGCATTCATCGGGCGCCAACCCGCTCGCCGTTCAGGGACGGTCAGAAGCGGGAAGCGTCGAGGACAATCAGGAACGGGTGTAATCATGTCTGACGCCGCCAGCGCCGCACCGATCAAGGTGACGGCGCCGCCGCCCGGCAAATATCGCTGGATCATCATGTGGCTGCTGTTCGCGGCCATGGTCATCAACTACGTCGACCGGCAGATGATCGGCGTGCTTAAGCCGACGCTGCAAACCGAATTCGGCTGGTCGGAAACCGACTACGCCGACGTCGTTTTCTGGTTCCAGGCCTCCTACGCCGTCGCCTATCTGTTCTGGGGGCGGATCATGGACAAGGTCGGGGCCCGCTGGGGCTTCGGCGTCGCCTTCCTGATCTGGCAGGTCGGCCACATGATGCACGGGGCGGCGCGCGATCTGAGCCACTTCATCATGGCCCGCGCGATCCTGGGCGTCGGCGAGGCCGGCGGCTTCCCCGGCGGCATCAAGGCCGTGGCCGAATGGTTCCCCAAGAAGGAACGCGCCTTCGCCACCGGCCTTTTCAACGCGGGCACCAACATCGGCGCCATCGTCACCCCGCTGCTGGTGCCTGCCCTGGTGCTGAGCGTCGGCTGGCAGATGTCCTTCGTCATCACCGGCCTGCTGGGTCTGATCTGGCTGCCGATCTGGCTGCTGGTCTATCGCCGTCCGCGTGAGCAGAAGAAGGTCACGCCGGCCGAACTGGCCTGGATCGAACAGGATCCGGCCGATGCGGTAGAGAAGATCGGCTGGAAGAAGCTGCTGACGGTCAAGGAGACCTGGGCCTACGCCGCCGGCAAGTTCCTGATCGACCCGATCTGGTGGATGTTCCTGTTCTGGCTGCCGGACTTCCTGGGCAAGCGCTACGGCCTGGACCTGCTCAGCTTCGGTCCGCCGCTGGTCGCCATCTATCTGCTCAGCGACGTGGGTTCCGTGGGCGGCGGCTGGCTGTCCTCGCGGCTGATGCACCGGGGCATGAGCGTCAACTCGGCGCGCAAGATCACCATGCTGATCTGCGCCCTGTGCGCGGTGCCGGTGGCCTTCGCGGCTTTCGCCTCCAACGTCTGGCTGGCGGTGCTGATCATCGGCCTGGCGACGGCGGCCCACCAGGGCTTCTCGGCCAATCTCTACGCCTTCCCCGGCGACGTCTTCCCGCGTGGAGCGGTCGGCTCGGTCGTCGGCATCGGCGGCATGCTGGGCGGCATCGGCGGCATGATCATGGCCAAGTACGCCGGCTTCGTGCTGGAGAAGATCGGGACCTACACGCCCATCTTCATCGTCGCCGCCTCGGCCTATCTGGTCGCGCTGCTGGTGATACACCTGATCTCGCCGAAGTACGCGCCGGCGAAGGTGGGATGAACCGGACGGCCGGACGAGTGATCGTCCGGCCGTTTTCCTTTCGGGGGCTCCAATGACGATCGAGCGCAGGACGATGTTGGGATTGACGGTGGGAAGCGCCGTGGCCGCGGCGACGAGGGCCTCGGCCCAAGCCGCGGTGCAGACCGCAGGCGTCGCGCCGCCCGACCCGACCGAGACCATCCGCCTGTGGCCGAACGGCGCGCCGGGCGGGGAGGGGGTGACAGTCACGCCGATCGTGCCCGAACGCTCGACCGATCCAGCGTTCCACGACCGCTACGCCCAGTATACGACCGACCCGATCATGACGGTGTTCCGGCCCGAACGGCCGAACGGATCGGCCATGCTGCTGACGCCCGGCGGCGGCTATCGCTGGGTCGTGGTCGACAAGGAGGGCTATGACGTCGCCCGCGTCTTCGCCGCCAGCGGGACGACCTGCTTCGTGCTCCGCAATCGCCTGCCGGGCGACGGCTGGGCCGCGGGGCCGGACGCGCCGCTGCAGGACGTGCAGCGGGCGCTGAGGCTGATTCGCCATCGAGCGCAGGACTACGGCGTCCGCCCCGACCGCATCGCCTTGCTGGGCGCGTCGGCGGGCGGGCATCTGGCCGGGTTGGGCAGCGCGCGGACGGACGCGGTCTATGCGGCGGTTGATGCGGCCGATACCGGCTCGTCCCGGCCCGACCTGACCGCGCTGATGTATCCGGTGGCCACCATGGCCGATCCGCATGTACACGCGGGGTCGCGCGGCTTCCTGCTGGGCGAGAACCCGCCGCCTGAGGCGATCGCGGCCTATTCGCTGGAACGGATGGACTGGGCCGGCGCGGCGCCGGTCTTCCTGGTCCATGCGATGGATGACACGTCGGTGCCGGTCGAGAACAGCCTGCAACTGCTGTCCACCCTGAAGGCGGCGGGCGTGAAGGCCGAGGCGCACCTGTTCCAGGAAGGCGGCCACGGCTTCGGCGTGCGGCTGATCCAGGGGCGGCCGGCCCAGGTCTGGCCGGACCTGGTCCGCGCCTGGGCCGCCCGGCTGAACTTCCCCCTTTAGGTCCCCGGCTGGATGTAGGGGATGGCGGAGAAGAAGGTCCGCTCGTCTCCGCGCGGATCGTCGGCCATGCGAGCCTGGACGTCGAACAGCATGGTCTGGCGGCGCGGCAGCTCATAGCGGTCCCAGCGCGGCATGCCCGCATGGTTCGGATCGCCGTCCCGCGCCAGGGCGATGAAGGCCTCGCTCATCATTTCCGACACCGCCTGGGCGCCCGGTCCGTTCACGCGCGATTCCGGTATGGCGACATTGTCGAACACCAGGGCGATGTCCGCCGTGTGGAAGGCGCCCTTGCGGCCGGACGGCATGGTTCCGGGGAAATCCAGCTGATAGACCCAGGCGGGCGCTCCTGCCTTGGCTCGCTCCTCCGCCTCGATGACGGCGGCGCGCCACGAGCGGCCGGCGGTGGTGGCGCCGATCAGCACCTGGTCGGGCGTCCAGTCGGGGTGCATGCGGCGATAGCCGGCGATCACCGCCTCCGGACTGATGTCGATGCGCATGACGTCCGGCGTCAGGCGCCCGGGCAGGGTGTCCCAGGTGAGGCCGACATTGCGCGGGTCATTGCCCATGAAGCCCAGGGTCTCTTCGCGCGTATTGCCGATGATCATGGGGATCGACAGGCCCTGCGGCGCCGCGTCGGGATAGAAGGGGTGGCGGGGCAGGCTGCGGAAATCCAGCACCGGGCCGAAGTAGACGCCGCCGAAGCCCAAGATCGGATCCTCGGTCGACTGGGCCTCGATCAGGCGCTCTACGGGCAGGGTCGCGGCCTCGGCCGCCCGATCTGGGGTCAGGCCCAGCGCCTTCAGCCAGACCTCGGCGCGGTTGGTGGCGTTGATGGGGCCGGAGGCGGTGACCTGCTGGCCGCTCATGGTCGCGGCGCTGTGGAATAGGCCCTTAGCGGCGGGCATGGCCATCAGGGTGGCGATCTTGGCGCCGCCGCCGGACTGGCCGAACAGCATGACCCGGTCGGGATCGCCGCCGAAGGCCGCGATGTTGTCGCGCACCCATTGCAGCGCCAGGATCAGGTCGAGCTGGCCGACGTTACCGGAGTCCTCGAAACCCTCCGCGAGACGCGCCAGATAGGCGTAGCCGAAGGCGTTCAGCCGGTGGTTCAGCGTCACCACCACCACATCGCCCCGCGCGGCCAGCCGGGCGCCGTCATAGAGGGGATGGGCGCCCGAACCGCTCGAATAGGCGCCGCCGTGGATGTAGACCATGACGGGTCGGCGACCGGCGTCGGTTCCCGGCGTCCAGACGTTCAGGAACAGGCAGTCCTCGCTCTGGTTCGGTTCGTCGCCGCGCTGCGGGCTCGCGCCGCCGTAGGCCACGGCGCGGGCGGGATCGGTCCAGGGCGCGGGCGGCTCCGGCGGCTGGAAGCGCAGGGTGGGCGCGCCGTATCGGACGCCCTTGAACACGCTGATTCCGTCCTGGCGCAGGCCCACGACCGGACCGGCGGCGGTCTGGACGCGAGGATCGCCGGCCTGTCGCGCGGCGAGGTAAGCGGAGGGCAGGGCCGCCACGGCCAGGCCGGACAGCAGGGCGGTGCGTCGATTGAACATGATCGGGCTCCTCAGCGGGAACGGGCCGGAACGGCCGCGTCGTTGTTGGCGTCGGTGATTTCCGGGGCGGACGAGACGATGCGCAGGCGCGCGCCGGTCAGGTCGGCTCCGGATGGAGGCGAGAGACGGACGGTGGTCGTCTTGGCGCGAAGATCGTCCGGCGCGGGCAGGTCCGGAACGGGCGTCTCCGCCAGTATCCGTCCGTCCGCCGCTTCGAGTCTTGCGACGGCGCCGGTGGATGGCCGGGAACCGAGCGAGTGCACGACCGCTTCCAGACGCCTGCCGCGCCAGCGCAGGTCCCGCGCGGCGACGCCGAGGTCGGGGCGGGCCGTTACGTCCTGCGCCTCGCCGTCCAGCGCCAGGTCAACGACAGTCGTCACACCGGGCGGGAAGCTGAGCCTCAGGGTTCGGTCGCGGCCGAAGTCGATTGTGTTCGACTGACCAACTGCATCGGCCCGATCATCGCCGTCGGCGTCGGAGCCCTGGCGGACGGTCCAGCGCCCGGTGGCGACGCCTGCGCCGGTGACGGTCGCTTCAATCGGCGCGCTCGACAGATTGTGTGCGACGATTCGGAAGCCCGTCGGCGTCGGCTCCCGCACCAGCACGGCTAGCTTCTCCGCATCGTCCGGCGCATCGAAGCGCCAGCCGATCAGATGACCGGGGACGATGGCGTTACGCCACAGGGCGACGCCGCCCAGCCGCTGGCGCTGCAACTCCTGCGTCGGGATCTCGACCCGATCGACCCACCAGTGGTCCTCCGTCATCATCGGCATGCGGAACTGGGCCGAGCGCCGCAGGTCGTCGTACAGCCGCTCGAGATAGGCCTTGTCGCCGGTCGCGCCCCAGGCGGCGTTCAGGACGTAGGCCGAGGCGTTCCGATCCTGCGCGGCTTGCACGAAGGCGTCGCGCAACTCGGGCCTGGCAAGCGTGGCCGCGATGTCGCCATTGATGAGGCTGGACAATGCCGACGGACCGCTCTGGCGCAGCACCTGTTCGATCGGACGAAGGTATTTCGCATCCCCCGTCCAGCGATACGCGGCCCACATCAGCAGGTTGGTCTGCTGCGGGTTCGAGCCGCCCCGCGTCGCGCCGTCGGGCCAGTTGATCTCGGTCGGATAGGTCCAGCGACCCTGCTCATCTTGACGCCCATGGGCCAGGTAGCCGTCCGCCACCTCGAGCAGCAGTCGCTTGAGCTCAGGCGAGCCGTTCCAGTCCACCAGCAGCAGGCCGGGGTGGAAGATCAGGTAGGAGTAGGGCTTGGACCGCTGCCACGGCGCCTCGGTGACGATGTGGTCGCCGCCGAAATAGTTGCTGATCAGCAGGCGGTTGCCCTGCGGATTCACCGCCGTCAGGTCCTGGTACCGGACAGCCGTCTCCATCAATCGTTCCAGCGCCTGGGGATCGCCGGGGTTCAGATAGGCCGACTGGCTGATGGCGTTGACGCCCTCCTCATAGACATGGAGTTCGTCGGTCACGATCGTGCCCAGGCCGTTCGTAAACATGCCGTTGCGGTAGATGGCGTCGATCATCTGGCTCAGCGAGCCGTTCAGCTTGTCCGGCTGAACGCCCATCAGGGCCAGGCCGGGCCACTGGTTGGTCAGGTCGGTGTCGTCCGACAGGCCGCCGCCGAACTCGCCTTCGACCTGGCGGTGGTCGATCCACCACTGGACGAAGTCGCCCGCCTGCTTCAGCGCCTGGGTCTGGCCCCAGGCCCAGGCGGGAACGCCTTGCGGCGCCGACGCCAGTTCGACGGGCGGCAGGGGCTGCTGCGGGTTCCATTCGGCCCAGTAGCGGAGCCCGCCCGGATGTTCCGGATTGACGCGCAGAAGGTCTGTCAGGTCTTCGTAGAAGCGTTTGAACAGGCCAAGGTCGCGATTGCTCTGGCGCTCCTCGACCAGGAAGCCGTAGTTGTCACGCACCTGCTCGAAGCGGTCGGCTTCATGCTCGGCGTGGGCGTCCTGCCGGCTCTTGAACACCAGCGCGACCTTGGCGCCGTCCAGCGCCGCCGGACCGAAGTCAGGGCTGGCGGAGGCGATGGTGAAATAGACGCTCTGGCCCGACGCCAGGATGCGATCGCGCGTGTCGAGCCACAGTGTGCGGGCCTCGCCGGGCCTGACCGAGACATTGACGTCCATCAGGTCGCGCGTCGGCGTCAGCGGATCCTTGACGCGGATATTCAGCGGGATCAGCCCGTCGCGGCCGGGCGCGACATCCAGGGCGGGGATGGTCAGCTCAAGACCGTCCAGTCCCCCAAAGTTCTCGTAGCCATAGATGGGCCCGTTGCGGCTGAGGGGCAGACCGGGCGGCTGTGTGCGGAAGTCCTGCGGGATGACCACATGGACCAGCGGGCGGGCGCTGGCCGTCGATCCGGGGCGGGGCTGGAACGGCGCGCCTGAGGGGAGGGCAGCGACCGTGGCGCGCTCCTCGATCGGATAGCGGCCTGCGATGAAGTCGGAGATGGACCGCGTCGCCTCGAATGTCGGATCGGCGTCTCCACGAATGATGAAGTCGAACCGGCCGATCCCTTCCGGCGCGATTCCCGCCGAAACGCGGTAGACGCCGATCTCCTGGATCGGGGTTTCCTGGTCGTCGTTGACGAAGCGCACGGCGCCGCCGGTCCGGTCTTGGGACAGCCGGGTTGTAGTGCGCTCGACCCCTTCGCGCCGGCGGGCCAGCAGATCGCCTTCGTCCACCTGGGCCGACCCTTCGGGTACGCGACCGTCGGCGAGGGTGGACAGGCGACCGTAGGCGGCGCCTTGAATCTCCACGTGGTTCCAAGGTTCGTCCGGTAGGAACCATGTCCCGGCCTTGCCGCCCATCGAATAGACGTTCCAATCGGGCAGGGTGAAATAGTCGTGGCGCCCGGTCAGGCGCGAGCGGTTGTAGACGCCCGGCCAGGTCGTCTCGCGGACGCCATCGTTCCCCTTCCACATCCGCTGGGCCACGTCGCGCTGATCGGTGAATTCGACACGACGAACGACGGTGGTCTCATCGGCCAGATAGGGCGGGGGCGGGCCGTCGAAGCCCAGCCGGTGATTCCAGGTCGCCAGCCACTCGGGCTGGGCCGCGGGCGGCGTCGGTTCGGCGCCTTGGGCCAGCGCGGCCACGGCCGCCTCGTCCAGCGCCCGGTCGTAGATGCGGACTTCGTCCAGGTCGCCGCCGCGCAGAAAGTTGTAGCGGCTCTGCACCTGCATCGGGCTGATGATGCGGCTGTGGGGGCCGAGCTGGTCGAGACCGGCGTCGAGCAGGGCGGGCTGATCCCTGCGGTCGACCAGGCGGCCGTCGACGTAGAGCTTCACTCCCGTTGTCTCGTCCCATGCGAAGGCGATATGGGTCCAGGCGTCCGGCGCGGGTCGTTCGGGCATGGTCCAGGAGACGCGGACCCGCGACAGGTTGGCGTCGGTGACGAAGGCGTCGAAGCCCTGGCCGTTCCAGTCGATGCGCAGGAAGGCCATGTCCCAGCTGGAATGGTTCGCATAGCTGACCCGAAACAGCGGGAACTGGTTCGCGCCCAGAGACTCTCGCGCGCGCCAGAAGAAGGACAGGGAACCCCGCTGCGCCTGGATGTTGCCGGGCGCGGACCAGGCCAGCACCTGGTCGTCCTCTGCTCGCAGGTAGCCGCCAAGGCGACCGCCGTCAGGCAGGACCGAGACCTTGTCAGCGAAGGTCGGGGCGGCCTGCCCCGTCGCCACGTCCGCGACAAGTCCCCGGTCCGCCGATAGTCGGAACAGCAGGCCGTCGTCGGCTAAAGCCGTGAAAGCGGGCGCGCACCACAGGGCGGCGCCGGCCATGAGAATGGTCGTCAGCTTCATTTCGTCCTCCTCCCGCGCCGGCGTCTGTCGCGCCTGGTCGCTTCCGCAGAGCTACGTTCCCGAGAATCCACAGCGGCGGGAAATCCCGTCTTCCGCCGTCTTGCCTCCGGATCGCATCTGTGCGTAGCATTCTATGACACCGGTAGCAGAGCTTAGGCAAACTAAACCTGACACCGGTGTCGCCCGCCAGCAGCGGGCGGCCGAAGCGGAGACGATCGGATCTCCGACAGGGCCCAACCTGGGAGGAGAGACCTAAATGAACCGACGCCACCAATTCGCCCGCCGCGCGCTGACCGCCACCGCGTCGATCGGGGCGCTGACCTTGGCCGTGATGGCCCATGACGCCGCGGCGCAGACAACCGACGAAGCCGCGCCGCCGGCCGGTGAGCCCGCCGAGGTCGGCGAGATCGTCGTCACCGGCTTCCGCGCCAGTCTGGCCAACGCCCTGAACATTAAGCGCAACGAAGCCGGCGTGGTCGACGCCATTTCGGCCGAGGACATCGCCGACTTTCCCGACACCAACCTGGCCGAATCGATCCAGCGCATTCCGGGCGTCTCGATCGACCGCGACGCAGGCGAGGGTCGTTCGATCACCGTACGCGGCCTCAGCTCGGAGTTCACCCGCACCCGTATCAACGGCATCGAGGCCCAGGCGACGACCAGCGCCACCGATTCCTCAGGCGGCGTGAACCGTGGGCGCGGCTTTGACTTCAACGTCTTCGCGTCCGAGCTGTTCAACAACATCACGGTGCGGAAGACCGCCTCGGCCGAGGTCGAAGAGGGTTCCCTGGGCGCCACGGTCGACCTGCGCACCAGCCGGCCATTCGACAAGCCGGGTTTCCAGGCAGCGATCTCGGGCCAGTACGGCTATAACGACCTGTCAGAGAACTGGGACCCCCGCTTCGCAGGCCTGATCTCGAATACCTGGGCGAATGACCAGTTGGGGGCGCTGTTCTCGATCGCTTACAGCGAGAAGGAAAGTCTGGAAGAGGGCTTCAGCTCGGTGCGTTGGGGGCCTGCTAGTGGCGATGCCGGCTTCCTGAACACCGGGGTTCTGCCCGATGCCGCTGGCACTTATCACCCGCGCATCCCGCGTTATGGCAGACTTGAGCACGGCCAGGAACGTCTGGGCGCAACCCTCTCGTTCCAGGCGCGGCCGGACAATGGTCCGACGTTGTTCACCTTCGACGCCCTATATTCGAAGCTGGATTCGACCCGCAGTGAGAACTTCCTGCAAGCCTGGTCGCTGAGTCGTAACGCCAGCCAAGGGGGCAAGCCGGAGGTCGAGATCGTCGATTTCGAGATCGATCCCGAAACCGGCGAAATGATCTACGCCGAGCTCAACAACATGGATATTCGTAGCGAGCAGCGCTTCGACATCCTGGAGACCGAGTTCACCCAACTGACGTTCGGCGTCGAGCACGAGTTTTCGGACCGATTCCGCTTCAACGGCTTGGTCGGTCGCGCCGACTCTCAGTTCGGTAACCCAACACAGGTCAGCGCGATCATCGATCGCCAGAACGTCGACGGGTACGTCATCGACTTCCGTAGTGACCGCAATCTGCCGCTTATCAACTACGGCTTCGATGTCACCGATCCGGCGCAATGGTCAATCGTCGGCCCCGCCGGCGCCCAGCCGCGCTCCGAGTTACGTTCCAGCACCAATTTTCAGGACAATGTCTATTCGACGGTCGAGGCGAACTTCGCCTACGATCTCAACGACTGGCTGACCCTGAAAGCGGGAGCTAGCTGGAAGAAATTCGAATCCAGCAGCCGGGGGTTCGCGCGTCTAAGTAACGGCGCCCCCGAACTGCCTGCGGGGGTCACCGTCGCGGATGTCACTGACATGCTGGAAGGATTTGGACGCAATCTGGATATCCCGGCAGGCACGGCGACGTCCTGGGTTCGTCCGGATTTGGCCGCGCTGGACGACGTCTGGAACTATAGCTGCAACTGCGATACCGGCGTCCCCGGCGGCGATTTTCGCCTGCTGGGTATCAACGACAATACGTCGACGTTCGGCACTTGGCGTGAAGTCTCGGAAGAGGACACCGGCGGCTACGTCCAAGCCGACTGGAACACCACGATCGGCGGCATGCCGTTCCGCGGCAACGTCGGCGTGCGTCAGGTCAAGACCGAGGTCGAGGCGCTTGGCTATTCGAATGTCGGCGGGGTCGCAACGCCGAAATCCGAAACCCACGAGTATGACGACACCCTACCGTCGCTGAACCTGTCGCTGGAACCTTACGAGAACCTGATTGTTCGTTTCGGAGCCGCCAAGGTCATGGCGCGTCCGCCCGTCGGCAGCCTAATCCCTGTATTCACGCTTAGCCCACTCAACGCGGCGAACAATACGGCCTCGCTCGGGAACGTCGCGCTCGACCCGTACCGAGCCAAGACATATGACATTTCCGTTGAATACTACTTTGCGCCTGAAGCCTTGCTGTCCTTTGCCTACTTCTACAAGGACATCTCAACCTATGTGCAGACCACGCGCCAAGACCTGACCTATGACGAATTGACGGCGATGGATCCCGTCGCCTTTCCGCCGGACCCCGCTCGTGATCCGCTTCCGGGACAGCCGCCTGCCCAATACGCCTTCAGCCGTCCCGCCAACACGCCTGGCGGTCCGCTGAAGGGCTTTGAGATCAGCTATCAGCAGACCTTCACCTTCCTACCGGGGCTGCTGTCAAACCTGGGTACGCAGCTGAACTACACTCATGTCGAATCCGAAATCGACTATTGCGAAACCCCGGACTGCGACGCCTTCGTAACTGAGGATCTGGTCAACCTGTCCCCCGACGCGTGGAACGCCACGCTTTACTATGACGACGGCCGGTTCAACGCCCGCGTCTCAGCGGCCTACCGCGACAGCTACTACCAGTCCGTGCCGGGTTCGAACGGCGGATCGAACGGCATCCCGTATCAGGGCAAGACCGAGACGACGACGATCGACGCCTCGGCCTCATACAACCTGACCGACCGGATCAGCTTGACGATCGAGGGCCTGAATTTGACCGACGAGGAAAACCGCCAGAATCACGGTGACCTCGATGGGCCGCGTGACAGCACCTACGTCTATCACCACACGGGTCGCCAGGTTCTGGTCGGCGCTCGGTATCGGTTCTAGGGGGCTGGGAGGCGTCGGGCGATCGGCGCCTCTCTTCTCTGAGCGAGAAGGAATACGGATGTTTACGCGTCGCGCCGCCGCTGTCGGACTGGGTCTCATGGGGGCCGCTTGCGCCGGCGGCGTCACGCCTCGCGGACAAGCGGGCGAAGAGGGGCAAGCGGAGTGGACATTCGATAACCTTCGCCGGGTCGGGGGGCATGCCGCGCAGGCGGACGGCGCGCCGAGCCTCGTGGATTCGCCATGGGGTCAGGCCGTGCGGTTCGACGGGCAGGATGACGCCCTGTTCGTCGATGCGCATCCGTTGGCGGGGGCGGAGACTTTCACCTTCGAAGCCTTGTTCCGGCCCGAGGGCGGGGCGTTCGAGCAGCGCTGGTTCCATCTGCAGGAGATCAGTCCCGCGACGGGCGAGGCGACGGACACCCGCATCCTGTTCGAGATCCGCACGCGGGACGGCGAATGGTGGCTGGACGCCTTCGCCAAGGGGCCGGGCTACAACCATACCCTGATCACAGAGGCGAAGCGGTTTCCTGTCGGCCAGTGGTTCCACGTCGCCCAGACCTTCGACGGGCGAACCTATCGCAGCTTCGTCAACGGGGTGGTTCAGGACGAGGCGGTCATCGCCTTCCGCCCCCAGGGCGCGGGGCGCAGTTCGATCGGTTGCCGCTACAATCGCGTGAGCCATTTCCAGGGCGCGGTGCGTAGCGCGGTGTTCAGCCGCGAGGCTGTGGAGCCGGGCCGCTTCAGCCTGCCTATCGTCTGAGGCCGGTCAGGCGCGCCGGGCGATCCGGTCGGCCTTCGCCACCAGACCTTCGGCCTGACGAACCGAGGCCACGTCGATCATTCGTCCGTCCAGCGTCGCGGCGCCGCGACCGCGATCCGCCGCCTCGGCCATGGCGTCTAAGATGCGGCGGGCGTGGGCGACCTCCGTCTCGGGCGGTGTGAAGACGGTGTTGATGGTCTCGATCTGTCCGGGGTGGATGGCCCATTTGCCGTCGAAACCCATGGCGGCGGCGCGGCGGGCGGCGGTCTCAAGGCCTTCGAGGTCGGCGTGGCGGGACCACGGACCGTCCAGCGCGCGCAGGCCGTTGGCGCGAGCGGCGACCAGGATGCGCGACATCGGATAGTGCCACAGGTCGCCCGGATAGGTGGGGTCCTGCTCGCCGATGGCGGTGGTGCGCGCGCCGGTCGAGGCGGCGTAGTCGCCGGGGCCGTAGTGCAGGGTCTCGACACGCGGCGAGGCGGCGGCGATGGCGTCGACCTTGGCCACGCCCTCGACGCTTTCGATGATCAGCTCCAGACCAACCGGTTTCGTGCGGCCCTGTTCGAGCTCGACCTGGGCGACCAGGGCCTCCAGCGCGTGAACGTCGGCGGGACGGTGGACCTTGGGCAACATCAGCAGGTCCAGCCGTTCCCCTTCGCCCTCCAGAACGGCGACCACGTCGCGGAAGGTCCAGGGCGTGTCCCAGGCATTGACGCGGATCGACAGGGTCTTTGAACCCCAGTCGAACATGGACGGCGCGCGGGCGGCGTTGGCGCGGGCCTCGGCCTTGTCGGCGGCGGCGACAGAATCCTCAAGATCCAGGAAGACCACGTCCGCGTCGCTGGCGGCGGCCTTCTCGATGAAGCGCATCGAACTGGCGGGAACCGAGAGCTGGGACCGGTTCAGGCGGACGTGGCGGGCGGACATGGCGGGCCTCAGGCGGCGGGACGATTCCGCCGCCTGTCTAGCACGAGGTCAGCCTGTCGCCTTGGCCCCCTGTGCCTTCGCCCTGGTCCGGAAGGCGTGCAGCAGCGGCTCGGTGTAACCATTCGGCTGGCTAGCCCCCTCGAAGATCAGGGCGCGCGCGGCCTGGAAGGCCAGGCTGTCGTCGGGCGACGGCGCCATGGGGCGGTAAGCCGGGTCGCCAGCATTCTGCGCGTCCACCTTGGCCGCCATGCGGAGCAGCGCCTGATCCACCTGCTCCGGCGTACAGATGCCGTGGATCAGCCAGTTGGCCAGGTGCTGTGCCGAGATGCGCAGCGTCGCCCGGTCCTCCATCAGGCCCACGTCGTCGATGTCCGGCACCTTGGAGCAGCCGACGCCCTGGTCGATCCACCGCACGACGTAGCCGAGGATGCCCTGGCAGTTGTTGTCCAGTTCGCGCGCGACCTCCTGCGGGGACCAGTTGGTGTTGGTCGCCAGCGGGATCGTCAGAAGGTCCGACAGGGGCGGCGGCGCCTGGCCCGTCAGATCGCGCTGGCGGGCGGCGACGTCGACCTGGTGATAGTGGACGGCGTGCAGGGTCGCGGCGGTCGGGCTGGGCGTCCAGGCGGTGTTGGCGCCCGCCTGAGGATGGCCGATCTTCTCCTTTAGCATGGCGGCCATGCGGTCAGGGGCGGCCCACATGCCCTTGCCGATCTGGCCGCGTCCCGCCATCCCCGCGGCCAGGGCGATGGCGACGTTGCGGGTCTCGTAGGCCTTGATCCAGGCCGAGGCCTTCATCTCGGCTTTTCGCACCATCGGGCCGGCGCGCATGGAGGTGTGGATTTCGTCGCCGGTGCGGTCCAGGAAGCCGGTGTTGATGAAGACAATCCGCTGGCGGACCTCGGCCATCACGGCGGCCAGGTTGGCGGAGGTGCGACGCTCCTCGTCCATCACCCCCACCTTGATCGTGTGTCGGGGCAGGGCCAGCAAGTCCTCAACGGCGTCGAAGACGCGATTGGTGAAGGCCGCCTCGGCCGGGCCGTGCATCTTCGGCTTGACGATATAGACCGAGCCTTCGCGGCTGTTGCGGAACGCGCCGGCGCCGTTCAGGTCGTGCAGGGCGATGAGGACGGTCAGGACGGCGTCAACCAGACCTTCCGGCGCCTCGGACCCGTCGGGAAGACAGATGGCGGGCGTGGTCATCAGGTGACCGACGTTGCGCACGAACAGCAGGCTCCGGCCGGGCAGGGCGAAAGGCGAACCGTCAGGGGCGGAATAGGTGCGGTCGTGGGCCAGGCGGCGGGACACGACCTCGCCGCCCTTGCTGAAGTCGGCCGACAGGTCGCCCTTCATCAGGCCCAGCCAGTTGCGATAGGCGGCGACCTTGTCTTCAGCGTCCACGGCCGCGACCGAATCCTCCAGATCGACGATGGTGGACAGGGCGGATTCCAGCACCACGTCCGCCAGACCCGCCGGATCGCTCACGCCGATCGGATGGGCGCGGTCAATGACCAGTTCGATATGCAGGCCGTGGTGACGCAGCAGGACGGCTTCCGGGGCCGCGGGATCGCCGCGATAACCGACAAACGCGGACGGATCGGCCAGGGCGGGGCTCAAGGCGCCGTCCTTCACCGACCAGCCGGCGACCTCGGCGTAGGAGCCTTCAGCCAGCGGGACGGCCTGGTCCAGGAAGGCCTTGGCCCAGGCGATGACCTGCGCGCCGCGTGCAGGATCGTAGCCGCCGCTTTCGGTCGGAACCGGCGCGATCGCGTCTGTACCGTAGAGGGCGTCGTACAGGCTGCCCCAGCGCGCGTTGGCGGCGTTCAGCAGGAAGCGAGCGTTCAGCACCGGCACGACCAGTTGCGGGCCGGCGGCGATCAATTCGGCGTCGACCCGTTCGCTCCCGATCCGGAAAGGCGCGGGCTCCGGAACCAGATAACCGATGTCGTGCAGGAGGCGGATGTAGGTTTCATTGTCCACCGGGTGCGGATGGGCGTCGTGCCAGGCGTCGATTTCGGCCTGCAGCCGATCGCGCTCCGTCAGCAGGGCGGTGTTCTCCGGGGCGAAACGACCCAGCAGATCGGCGAAGCCGCACCAGAAGGCCGGCGCGTCCAGACCCGTTCCCCGCAGAGCCTCCGTCTCGACGAAGGCGGCCAGTTCCTCGGCCACCGTCAGGCCCGCGCGATCGATGTAGGTCATGAGGTTCTCCACTCGAACGCCAGAGTAGGTCTCGTCCAGCCTGCGCACCAGACGCAAAGATTGCTGATCTGATTTGCAGATTGTGCAAATATCTCCGCATGGATGACGAATACGCCCTGTTCGCCGCCGTGGTTGAGCACGGCAGCCTGTCGGCCGCCGCTCGGGCGATGCGGCTGTCGCCGGCCATGGCCTCCCGTCGGCTGGCGCGGCTGGAGGACCGGCTGGGCACACGCCTGCTGAACCGCACCACCCGCCGACAGAGCCCGACCGAGGCGGGCGAGGCCTTCTACCGCCGCGTCGTCGAGATACTGGCCGCCTCGCGCGAAGCGGAAGCGCGGGTTTCGGGTGGGGCGCGCACGGTCGCCGGGCCGCTCAGGATCACCGCGCCGACGTCCTTCGGGCGGATGCATGTCGCGCCGTACCTGAAAGCCTTCCTCGACCGCCACCCGCAGATCGCGCTGCGGCTGGGCCTGTCGGACGCCTACGTCGATCTGGTGGGCGAGCGGTACGACCTGGCCATCCGCATCGCGGCTCGGGTGGAGGCGTCGGTGGTCGGGGTGCGGCTGGCCTCGAACCGCCGGGTGCTGTGCGCCAGTCCCGCCTATATCGCCGAACACGGCGCGCCGCAGACGCTGCGCCACCTGTCGGACCACCGCCTGCTGGCCGCCGCCGGTCAGTCGCCCTGGCGGCTGCAGGGACCGGACGGTCCAGAGACGGTGTCGGTCGATAGTCGCGTCGTCACCAACTCCAGCGAGGTGGTTCGAGAACTGGCCCTGGCCGGCGCCGGGATCGCCCTGCGTTCGACGTGGGACATCCATGAAGATTTGGCGGCGGGGCGGCTGAAGGTCGTGCTGCCTCGGTACGAGGGCGCTCAGTCGGTCGGCCTCTACGCCGTTCATCCCAGATCGGAGCTGACGCCGGCGGCGGTCAAGGCCTTTATCGCCTATTTGGCCGATCTGTATGGCGATCATCC
Organism: Pseudomonadota bacterium; assembly: GCA_023451375.1. Lineage (GTDB taxonomy): Bacteria > Pseudomonadota > Alphaproteobacteria > Caulobacterales > Caulobacteraceae > Brevundimonas. Next base: position 35,602 of record JAEXZS010000037.1, on the reverse strand, counting down.
GCCATGGGAAGATTGACGCGTCGAACGGCGGTTCCGGCAAATTTCTTAGCGCTCCGCTTCCTCTCTCAGCGACAGGACTGCTAGAGTCTCGGCAAAACAAGGAGGAAACCATGCGCGACATTCGCCACTTCATCGACGGCGCGGCCTTCGAGGGCGCCTCGGGCCGGTTCGGCGACGTCTTCAACCCGAACACCGGCGAGGTGCAGGCGCGCGTGCAACTGGCCACGACGGCCGAGGTCGATCGCGCGGTGCAGTCCGCCCAGAACGCTTTCGACGGCTGGGCCAGCACCAATCCGCAGCGTCGCGCGCGGGTCATGTTCGAGTTCAAGCGCCTGGTTGAGGCGCGGATGGACGAACTGGCCGAACTGCTGTCCAGCGAGCATGGCAAGGTCATCGCCGACTCCAAGGGCGACATCCAGCGGGGGCTGGAGGTGATCGAATTCGCCTGCGGCATCCCCCACGCGCTGAAGGGCGAATACACCCACGGCGCCGGTCCCGGCATCGACGTCTATTCGATGCGCCAGCCGCTGGGCGTGGTGGCGGGCATCACCCCGTTCAACTTCCCGGCCATGATCCCGATGTGGATGTTCGGCGTGGCCATCGCGGTCGGCAACACCTTCGTCCTGAAACCGTCGGAGCGGGATCCTTCCCTGCCGGTGCGTCTGGGCGAACTGATGATGGAGGCGGGGGCGCCCGCCGGCGTGCTGAACGTCGTGCACGGCGACAAGACGGCGGTGGACGCCATCCTGACCCATCCGCTGGTGCATGCGGTCAGCTTCGTCGGCTCGTCCGACATCGCCCACTATGTCTACCAGACCGGCGCGGCCAACCATAAGCGCGTCCAGGCCATGGGCGGGGCCAAGAACCACGGCATCGTCCTGCCTGACGCCGATATGGACCAGGTGGTCAAGGACCTGTCGGGCGCGGCCTACGGCTCGGCGGGCGAGCGCTGCATGGCCCTGCCGGTGGTGGTGTCGGTGGGCAAGAAGACCGCCGACGAACTGCGCGAACGGATGGTCGCCGAGATTCCGACGATGCGCGTCGGCGTCTCGACCGACGCGGGCGCCCACTATGGCCCCGTCGTCACCGCCCAGCATCGTGATCGGATCGCTGGATGGATCGAGAAGGGCGTTCAGGAAGGCGCCGAACTGGTTGTCGACGGCCGCGACTTCAGCCTGCAGGGGCACGAGAAGGGCTATTTCATCGGCCCGTCGCTGTTCGACCATGTGAAGCCGGAGATGTCGTCCTATCAGGAGGAAATCTTCGGGCCGGTGCTGCAGATCGTGCGGGCGGAGAACTTCGAGGAGGCGCTGGCCCTGCCGTCCAACCACCAGTACGGCAACGGCGTCGCCATCTTCACCCAGAACGGCCGCGCGGCCCGCGATTTCGCCGCCCGGGTCAACGTCGGCATGGTCGGCATCAACGTGCCGATCCCGGTGCCGGTGGCCTATCACACCTTCGGCGGCTGGAAGCGCTCGGCCTTCGGCGACATCAACCAGCACGGCATGGAGGGCGTCCGCTTCTGGACCAAGACCAAGACCGTCACGGCGCGGTGGCCGGATTCGGCGCTGGAGCATGCGGACAGTTCGTTCGTCATTCCGACGATGCGTTGAGGGCCGCATGGACTTCCAACTGAACGACGACCAGCGGGCCATCCAGGAGGCGGCGCGCGCCTTCGCCGAGGCCGAGCTGGCCCCGCATTCCGCCAAGTGGGACGAGGAGAAGCATTTCCCCGTCGACGTGATGAAGTCGGCGGCCGAGATGGGCTTCTGCGGCATCTATGCGGGCGAGGAGCACGGCGGCATGGCCCTGGGCCGGGTCGAGGCGGCGGTGATCTTCGAGGAGCTGTCGCGCGGCGACGTGGCGACGGCGGCCTTCATCTCGATCCACAACATGGCCACCTGGATGATCGACCGGTTCGGGTCGGACGATCTACGCGCGCGGTTCGTGCCGTCGCTGGTGACGATGGACAAGATCGCCAGCTACTGCCTGACCGAGCCCGGTTCCGGCTCCGACGCGGCGGCGCTGCGGACTACGGCGGTGCGCGACGGCGACCACTATGTGCTGAATGGATCCAAGGCTTTCATATCCGGCGCGGGAACGTCGGACGTCTATGTCGTCATGGTCCGCACCGGCGGCGAGGGACCGAAGGCCGTCAGCGCCATAGTGGTCGAGGCCGGGACGCCCGGCCTGTCGTTCGGCGCACAGGAGAGAAAGATGGGCTGGAACGCCCAGCCGACCGCCATCGTCCAGTTCGACGACTGCCGCGTGCCGGTCGCCAACCTGCTGGGCGACGAGGGAGCGGGCTTCCGCTACGCCATGGCCGGTCTGGACGGCGGGCGGCTGAACATCGCCGCCTGCTCGCTGGGCGGAGCGCGGCTGGCGCTGGAAACGGCCAAGGACTACGTCGCGACGCGGAAGCAGTTCGGCAAGGCGATCGGCGAGTTCCAGGCGTTGCAGTTCCGGCTAGCCGATATGGCGACGGACCTGGAGGCGGCGCGGCTGATGGTGCTGCGCGGCGCCTGGGCCATCGACACCGATCATCCCGAAAAGACGAAGTGGTGCGCCATGGCCAAGCGCCTGGCCACCGACGCCTGCTTCCAGATCGCAGACGAGGCGCTGCAGCTGCACGGCGGCTATGGCTATCTGAAGGACTATCCGCTGGAGCGGATCGTGCGCGACCTGCGGGTGCACCGCATCCTGGAAGGCACCAACGAGATCATGCGCGTGATCATCGCGCGGGAGATGTCGAAGTGAGCGAAGCGGAGGTCATCACCCGCGTCGAGGACGGCGTCGGCCGGATCACGCTAAACCGGCCCAAGGCGATCCACGCGCTGAACCGGTCCATGTGCGAGATCATGATCGAGGCGCTGCTGAACTGGCGTTCGAATCCCGCCGTCTCCTCCATACTGATCGACCATGCGGGCGAGCGAGGCTTCTGCGCCGGGGGCGACATCCGAATGATCGCCGAGAGCGGGGCGGGGGATGCGTCGGAGGCCAAGGCCTTCTTCATGGCTGAGTATCGGCTGAACCATCTGATGTTCGAATATCCGAAGCCGATCACGGCCATCGTCGATGGGATCGTCATGGGCGGCGGCGTGGGGATTTCCGAGCCGGCCAGGGTGCGGATCGCGACCGAGCGGACGACCTATGCGATGCCAGAGACGGGAATCGGCCTGTTTCCCGATGTGGGCGGCGGCTGGGTTCTGCCGCGCCTGCCGGGACAGACAGGGGTCTGGCTGGCGCTGACCGGGGCGCGGCTGAAGGCGGCGGATACGGTGGCGCTGGGGATTCATACGCATTTCATCGACAGCGGCGCGATCGACGCCCTGACCGGCGAATTGCTTGCGGCGTCCGCCGACCCGGAAGCGGTGGCGGATCGCGTGTGCGGAGACGCCGGCCCGGCGTCGCTGGACGCCCATCGCGAGGCCATCGACCGGCTGTTCGCCTTCGATACGGTCGAGGCGATCTTCGCGGCGCTGGAGGCGGACGGGTCCGACTGGGCGCTGGCGCAGTTGGCGACGTTGAAGACCAAGTCGCCGCAATCGCTGAAGGTGACCCTGCGCCAGTTGCGCACCGGGGCGGCGCTGGACAGCTTCGCCGACAACATGGCGATGGAATACGCCTTGGGCGGGCGGGTGGTGCGGACCCACGACTTCCAGGAGGGTGTGCGGGCTGTGATCGTGGATAAGGACAATGCGCCGAAATGGTCGCCCGCGACGTTGGAGGGCGTGACGGCCGCCATGTTGGACGATCTGTTCGCGCCGCTGCCGGACAATGAGAAATGGACGCCGCTGCCGTGACGGCGACGCCGACACAAGGGAGAGAGACCATGACCAAGATCGCCTTCATCGGCCTGGGCAACATGGGCGGCGGCATGGCCGCGAACCAGGCGAGGGCGGGCCATGCGGTGGCGGCGTTTGACCTGTCGGCCGAGGCCTTGCAGCGGGCGGGCACCGCGGGCTGCACACCAGTCGCTTCGGTCGCCGAGGCGGTCAAGGACGCCGAGGTGGTCATCACCATGCTGCCCGCCGGGCCGCATGTGCTGAAGGTCTATTCGGAACAGATCATCGGCGCGGCGCCGACCAGCGCCCTGCTGCTGGACTGTTCGACCATCGACGTGGATACGGCGCGCAAGGTGGCGGGGTTAGCCAAGTCGGCTGGCTACGCCTTCGCCGACGCGCCGGTGTCGGGCGGCACGGCGGCGGCGGATGCGGGCACGCTGGCCTTCATGGTCGGGTGCGACGAGGGCGACTTCGGCCGCGTCGAGGCGGCGCTGGAGCAGATGAGCCGCATCACCATCCGCGCCGGCGACCACGGGGCGGGGCAGGCGGCCAAGATCTGCAACAACATGCTACTGGGCATATCGATGCTGGGCACGTGCGAGGCGATCGCCCTGGCCGAGAAGCTGGGCCTCGATCCCGAGCGGTTCTTCGAGATCGCGTCGAAATCGTCGGGTCAATGCTGGAGCGTCAGCAGCTATTATCCCTGGCCCGGCCCGGTGCCCACCGCGCCCTCGAACCGGGGCTATCAGGGTGGCTTCGCCACGGCCATGATGCTGAAGGACCTGAAGCTGGCCCAGGATGCTGCGGCCAAGTCCGGCGCCTCCACCCCCCTGGGCGCCCAGGCCGAGGCCATGTACGCCCTGTTCGACCGGCTCGGACACGGCGGTCACGACTTTTCGGCCATGCTGCAACTGCTGCGCGGCCAACTCTCGACGCTGGAGACCCAATGATGGGCGACGCCTATTCGACCCTGCTGATCGAGCGCCACGAAGACGGATACGCCGTCGTCACCCTGAACCGGCCCGAGGCGCTGAACGCGCTGAACTCGACCTTGTTCGGCGAACTGGCGGCCTTTCTGGATGCGGTCGAGGGCGACGACAGCGTGCGCTGCCTGATCCTGACCGGATCGGCCAAGGCCTTCGCCGCCGGCGCCGACATCAAGGAGATGGCGGACCAGTCCTATGCCGACATGTTCAAGGGCAATTTCTTCGCCTTGGGCCATGACCGGATCACGCGCTTCAGGAAGCCGATCATCGCGGCGGTGTCGGGCTATGCGCTTGGGGGCGGATGCGAGCTGGCCATGCTGTGCGACTTCATCATCGCGTCGGAGACGGCGAAGTTCGGCCAGCCGGAGATCAACCTGGGCGTCGCGCCGGGCATTGGCGGTTCGCAGCGGCTGACGCGGCTGGTGGGCAAGTCCAAGGCGATGGACATGATCCTGACCGCGCGAATGATGGATGCGGCCGAGGCCGAGCGGGCGGGTCTGGTCAGCCGCGTCGTCGCGCCGGACGCCCTGCTGGACGAGGCGCGGGCGGCGGCGGCGAAGATTGCGTCGCAGAGCCCGCTGGCGGTGATGATGAACAAGGAGATGGTCAATGTCGCGCTGGAGACGACCCTGACCGAGGGCGTGCGGTTCGAGCGCCGCCTGTTCCACAGCCTGTTCGCCTTCGACGACCAGAAGGAGGGCATGTCCGCCTTCGTCGAAAAGCGGAAGCCAGACTTCAAGGGACGTTGAGCCGCTGGCGTCGGACGCGCCGAACGCCTTAATAGGACCGACCTTTCGCCGATCCGGACGCTCACGCCTTCATGTCTTCGCCGCTGGCCATCATGGAACTGGACGTCGAGTCCTGGGGCGATGCCGACGATCCCGTGGTGGTTCTGGTCGGCCCGCGCGAGCGGCTGTCAGCCGACTGGCGCGCCTCGGTGAAAGCTCTGGTGGAGGCGGGGCGCCATGTGATCGCGCCGGAACTGGAACGCTTGGAGCCGGGGCTGGCCTCCGTGGCCCTGCGCCGGCTGTTGACGGAGATGGCGTCACGGCCGTCGGTGCTGTGCGCGGCCGAGGACGTAAAACTGCTTTCGCACGCCTTGGCCGCCAAGGGGCCGTCTCTGGCGGCGGCGGTCATCGTAGCCGGGCCGACACCGACCGAGTTCGAGACGTTCGGCGCGCCGGTTCTGGCTATCGACCCCTTCGCGGGCGCCGACCCCGTCGAGACCTTCGACACCGCGCTTGTCGGCTTCCTGGAAGAGAACGCGCCCCGCGAAGCGCTGGTCTATCACTCCGGCTCCGACGCCCGGACCTTGCGCGACGCCCTGGGGTGTTTCGCCACCGGCGTGACGGTGGTGACGACGCGGGATGACGCGGGCCTGCCGATCGGCCTGACCGCCAACTCCTTCACCGCCGTGTCGCTGGACCCGCCGCTGATCCTGTTCTGCCTGGCCAAGTCGTCCGGCAATCTGGAGCGCTTCCGAGCGGCCGAACACTTCGCCATCAACGTGCTGCACATTGGCCAGCAGCCGACCTCCGGCGTTTTCGCCCGCTCCGCCCAGGACCGGTTCCAGGGCGTGGCATGGGAGAGCTGGGACACCGGCGCGCCCGTGCTGTCCGGCTCTCTGGCCAGCTTTGAATGCGCCACCCACGAGGTGGTGGAGGCGGGCGACCATCTGGTCTTCATCGGCCGGGTGCTACGGGCGCGGTTCGAGCCGCGCCGCGATCCGCTGCTGTATTTCCGGGGCAAGTACCGCCGGCTGCACTTCGCCTAAGCCGCCCTGTTCACCCTGACTTCCACGCACTATCTGTGCGGCAAGACCAAGAGGAAACCGTCATGTCCGCGTCCGATCCCGTCGTCATCGTCTCCTACGCCCGCACGCCGATGGGCGGTTTCCAGGGCGCGCTGTCCGACGCCAAGGCCACCGATCTGGGTGCGGCTGCGGTGAAGGCGGCGCTGGAGCGCGCCGGCCTGGCGCCGGAGAAGGTCGAGCAGATCATCATGGGCTGCGTCCTGCCGGCGGGCCTGGGCCAGGCGCCGGCTCGACAGGCGGGCATGGGCGCCGGCCTTCCGGTCGTGACCGAGGCCACGACCATCAACAAGATGTGCGGATCGGGCATGCAGGCGGCGATGATGGCGCGTGATGCGCTGCTGGCGGGTTCGGCCGAGGTCATCGTGGCGGGCGGCATGGAGTCGATGACTAACGCCCCCTACCTGATGCAGAAACACCGCGGCGGCGCGCGCATCGGCCACGACGTCATCTCGGACAGCATGTATCTGGACGGGCTGGAGGACGCCTACAATCCCGGCAAGCTGATGGGGCAGTTCGCCGAGGACACGGCCCAGGTCTATCAGTTCACGCGCGAACAGCAGGACGCCTATGCGACCGCCAGCGCCGGCCGCGCCAAGGCGGCGCAGGACAGCGGCGGCTTCGACGCCGAGATCGTTCCGGTCGAGGTGAAGACGCGCAAGGGCGTGGTCACGGTCGATCGCGACGAGCAGCCGACCAAGTCCGATCCGTCGAAAATCCCGAACCTGAAGCCCGCCTTCGGCAAGGACGGCACTATCACCGCCGCCTCGGCCGCCTCGATCTCGGACGGCGCCGCCGCCCTGGTGATGATGCGCCAGTCGACGGCGGATGCGCTGGGCCTTACGCCGGTCGCCCGCGTGGTCAGCCAGGCCGCCCATGCGCATGAGCCCAGCCTGTTCACCACCGCCCCGGTCTTCGCGCTGCGCAAGGCGCTGGATAGGGCGGGATGGACCGCCGACGATGTCGACCTGTGGGAGGTGAACGAGGCCTTCGCCGTGGTGCCGATGATCGCCATGCAGGAGCTCGGCATCCCGCACGACAAGATCAACGTCAACGGCGGCGCCTGCGCCCTAGGCCACCCGCTGGGCGCCTCGGGGGCGCGGGTGCTGACGACCCTGCTGTCGGCGCTGAGGGCGCGCGGCAAGACCAGGGGCATGGCCGCCCTTTGCATCGGCGGCGGCGAGGCCACGGCGATGGGCGTCGAACTGGTCTGACGCCTCAGCGCGGGTAGGGCGTCATCGAATAGGGCCGGGCGTCGGGCGCCGCGGCCCATGTCCGGTTCGGCTCGGCGCTCATCGTGAACGCCAGTTCGCCGCCGGCCATGATCTGCTCGTGCGTCACGACGGATCGATCCAACGGTCGGCCGTTCAGCGTGACGGAGCCGACGTAGGGGTTGTCGTCCGACAGGCCTTCGGCCCGCACCGTGAACTTGCGCCCGTTCGGCAGGTTCAGCGTGGCGCGGTCGATGAAAGGACGGCCGACCACGTATTCGTTCGAGCCCGGCGTCACCGGATAGAAGCCCAGCGCCGTGAACATCAGCCAGGCCGACATCTGGCCCAGATCGTCGTTGCCGGCGAGGCCATCGGGCGTGGTCTTGTACTGGGTCTCGACGATCTGTTTCAGCCGCTCCTGGGTGCGCCAGGGCTGGCCCGCGTACACGTACATGTAGGCCGTGTGGTGGCTGGGCTCGTTGCCGTGGATGTACTGGCCGATCAGGCCGGCGATGTCCTCGGCGTGGGAATAGTCCAGGCCCGTGTTGTCGTAGTCGAACATGGCGTCCAGCTTGGCGACCGTCGCCTGATCCCCGCCCATGGCGCCGACGAGGCCGCCGAGATCCTGGGGCGCGAACCAGGAATATTGCCAGGCGTTGCCCTCGGTGTAGTCCGAGCCATAGTTGATCGCGACCGGGTCGAAGGGTTCGCGGAAGGTCCCGTCGCTCTTGCGGGCGCGGACGAAGCCGGTTTCGGGGTCGAAGGTGTTCCGCCAGAAGCCAGCGCGCCGCTCGAACGTCTCGGCGACATCGTTCCGGCCCAGCGACCGCGCCATGCGAGCGATGGTCCAGTCGTCATAGGCGTATTCCACGGTTTTTGACGCCGCCTCGGGCTCGCGGTCGATGGGGACGTAGCCCAGGTCGATATAGTCGCCCAGGCCGCCGTAAGGCCGGTAGGTCGCGCTGGCGATCATGGCGTCTAGCGCCGCGTTTCCGTCGAAGCCCCGCAGCCCATTCAGCCACGCATCGGCGATCACCGGCACGGCGTGATAGCCGATCATGGTCCAGGTCTCCTGGCCGGAGAACTGCCAGACCGGCAGGACGCCGTGGGGGCTGGCCTGCTGGGATGCCAGCAGGGAGTTGATCATGTCGGCGTTCCGCTGCTCGGGCTGGACCAGGGTCAGCAGCGGATGTTCGGCGCGGAAGGTATCCCACAACGAAAACGACGAGTGGAAGGTGAAGCCGTCGGCGGTGTGCACCTGGTTGTCCGGCCCGCGATAACGGCCGTCCACGTCGCCCGAGACGCTGGGGGCGATGAGGGCGTGATAGAGGGCGGTGTAGAGGCTGGTCCGCATGTCCTCGGACGCGTCGATGTCGACGGCGCCCAAGGCCTGTTCCCAGGCGGCACGGGTCGAGGCGCGAAGGCCGTCGAAGTCGAAATCGCCGCCCTCGCTGTCCAGATTGCGGATCGCGCCTTCCTCGTCGACCGTGGAGATGGCGACCTTGACCAGCAACGGCTCGTCCAGCACGCCGAAGTCAAAGGCGGCCTCCAGCGCCCGGCCCTCCAAAACCGTCTTGTTCTCGGGCGCGTGGCCCGGCTGCCGGAAGCCGTTGTAGGGGATGTCCGTCTCGGTGTTCTTGATCGCGTGACCGGTCATCGGCCGCGAGAAACGCATGGCGAAATAGAGCTGGCGGGCAGGGGCCCAGCCGCGCGTTTCGCGGAACCCCGTCACCGTGCCGTCGGGCCGCAGCCGGATGCGGGACCACAGCACCTTGCCCGGATAATCGTAGATGGACCGACGGAAATCGAGCAGCACGTGCGCCGACTGTCCCGCCGGGAAGCTGTAGCGATGCAGGCCGACGCGTGTTCCGGTTGTCAGCTCTGCACGGACGCCGGAGTCGGTCAGGTTCACGGCGTAATAGCCGGGCTCAGCCGTCTCGGTCGCCTTGTCGTAGCGCGAGCGATAGCCCGAGCCGGGCTTGTCCGCCTCGCCCGGCTCCCACTTCACCTCGCCCGACAGCGGCGTCAGCAGGACGTCGCCGAGGTCCGAATGGCCCGAACCGGAGAAGTGGGTGTGGGAAAAGCCCAGGATGGTCGGGTCATCGTAGCGATAGCCCGAGGCCCAGTCGTAGGACTGACGGAAGGGCTTGATGTCGGTGTCGGGGCTCACCTGAACCATGCCGAACGGCGCGACGGCGCCCGGGAAGGTGTGGCCCTTGCCGGCCGTGCCGATGAAAGGATCGACGGCGTCGAATGGGGTCGCTGGAGCCTGCGCGATCGCGCCGCCCGCCAACATCGTCGCCACTATCGCCGCCGCCAGTCCGATCCGTCGCATGCCGCCCTCCGCGCTAAGTCGAGGGAAGACTAGGCGGCGTCGCGGGCCCGCGCCAGCGCCGTCACCTGCGGGCGACGGCGCGGAGGTCGTCGGCCAGGGTCGATGGGTCGAAAGGCTTGGGAATGACCGAGGCTGCGCCGAGCGCCAGATAGCGCCGACGCTCATGCTCCGCCGCCCTGCCGGTCAGGAAGACCACCGGCGCGCCTTCCAGTCCGTCCAGATCGCGAAGCGCGGATAGCGTGGCCGGACCGTCCATGTCGGGCATGGAGACATCCAGCACGATCACGTCTGGCCGCAGGCCCGACCGCAGCAGGTCCAGCGCCTCGCGGCCCGACTCGGCGGACACCACCGTGACCCCGGCGTCGCGGCTGAGGCACAGGGCTGTAACGTGGCGCATGTCGGCGTCGTCATCGACGTGCAGGATGGTCAGGTCGGCGGTGCTCATGGGCGAGGAGGAGGCGGCTCCGGCGGCGGCTGAGCAGCCAATGTCGGAAATCGACATTAGCCCAAGCGAATCAGCCGCTTCATGCTCTTGCAAACCAATGTTACGAAAACCGGCTCATGTGTCAAAAGCGGGACGGCGCCGCTTCGCCGTCCAGCCGATAGGGCACGATGTCGCGTTCGTTCTCGGGCACATGCAGGGCGCGGTCGATCGGCGGAAAGGCGCGCTGGGTGCAATCGATGCGCTCGCAGATGCGACAGCTGATGCCGATGCGCGCAGCCGGCCCGTTCAGGTCCAGGCCGGCCGCATAGACCAGGGACGAGGCATGCTCAACCTCGCAGCCCAGCGACAGGGCGTAGCGCCGGTCGTTGGCGAGGTAGGAGCCGCTGGGCTTGGACACGCTCCGGGCGATGGAGATGTAGCGCGACCCGTCCGGCATCTCGGCCAGCTGTACGCCGATGCGGTCCGGCGCGGCGAAGGCCTCGTGCACGTTCCACAGCGGGCAGGCGCCGCCGAAGCGGGCGAACTGGAAGCGCGTGGCGCTGTGCCGCTTGGTGATGTTGCCGGCCATGTCCACGCGGGCGAAGTAGAACGGCACGCCGCGCCAGCCCGGCCGCTGCAGGTTCGACAGCCGGTGGCAGACCTGTTCGAAACTGACCTGAAAGCGCGTTCGCAGCCGGTCGATGTCGTGCCGCTCCGCCCGCGCCGCCTCAAGGAAGGTCCGATAGGGCAGCAGCAGGGCGCCGGCGGCGTAGTTGGCCAGGCCTACCCGCGCCACGTCCCGCGCCGCCTCGGTTCGAAAGGCGGCCTGGTCTAGCTCGGCCTCGATCTGCTCGCGAAAGGACAGCAGGGCCAGTTGGTGCGCCATCTGAAACGCGCGCGTGGCGCCCGGCTGCCAGGCGTCCAGCGTCAGGATCCGGCTGATGGGATCATAGCGGCGCAGCGCCTCCTGCCCGCCGACGGTGACGACCCGCACCCCGTGGATGTCACCCAGCGCCGCCTCCAGCGACCGCTCCACCTGGCCCTCGCGTGGCAGGCCGGCGGCCAGCATCTCCGCCGCCGTGTCCAGGCTGTCGATATAGTTGTCGCGGTAGTGGAAGAAGTCGCGCACCTCTTCATAGGGCAGGGTCGCCGCCGTCCGCTGCTCGTCGCGGCCCAGACGATCGTCCAGCGCCTTCACCCGCTCGTCCAGGCGGCGGAAGGTCTGGTGCAGGGCCAGAAACTGTCGCGCCAGCTTCGGCGCGTTCACCACGGCCTGCTTCAGCTCGGCGGCCGTCGGCGGCTCGGCCTGGCCGGCGATGTCGGTGGTCGCCTCGCGCAGGTCAGCCAGCAGGCGGGCGTCGCCCTCCAGGTCGAACAGGCTGGCGTCGACATGGAAGGCGCGCGTCAGGGCGATCAGCACGCGCGCGGTGGCGGGGCGCTGGTTCGTCTCCAGTTGCGAAAGATAGGAGGGCGATAGGCCCAGACGCTCGGCGCAGGCCTCCAGCGTCCAGCCGCGCGCCTCGCGGAGCTTGCGCAGCTTGGCGCCCAGAAAGAGTTTTTCGGCCATTCGCAGTTTTGCAGATCGAGCGGTATCGCTTTGCTACTGCGCACAGGTCCGCACGATTTGCAAAGTTGCGTTTGCCTTGCTGCGATGAACCGGCCAATCCAGTGCCGATGATAAGGGAAAGGTCCGCCGATCGATGAGCCAAGCCATCCTCGAGGAACTGGAGCGCCGCCGCGCCGCCGCGAAACAGGGCGGGGGCGACAAGCGCATCGCCGCCCAGCACGCCAAGGGCAAGCTGACCGCGCGCGAACGCATCGACGTGCTGCTGGACGAGGGCTCCTTCGAGGAGACCGACATGTTCGTGGAGCACCGCAGCCATGACTTCGGCATGGAGAAGCAGCGCATTCCCGGCGACGGTGTGGTGACGGGGCGCGGCACCATCGGCGGGCGGCTGGTGTATGTCTTCTCCAAGGACTTCACCGTGTTCGGCGGCAGCCTGTCGGGCGCTCACGCGGCCAAGATCGTCAAGCTGCAGAAGATGGCCCTGACCACGGGCGCGCCGATCATCGGCCTGTTCGACGCCGGTGGCGCGCGCATTCAGGAAGGGGTCGAGAGCCTGGCCGGCTACGCCGACATCTTCCTGCAGAACACCCTGGCCAGCGGCGTCATTCCCCAGATCAGCGTGATCATGGGGCCCTGCGCGGGCGGCGACGTCTATTCACCCGCCATCACCGACTTCATCTTCATGGTGAAGGACACCTCCTACATGTACGTCACCGGCCCCGACGTGGTGAAGACCGTCACAAACGAGGTGGTCAGTCACGAGGACCTGGGCGGCGCCCGCGTCCATGCGGGCAGGTCGGGCGTGGCGGACGGGGCGTTCGAGAACGATCTGGAGGCCCTGGCCGAAGTCCGCCGCCTGATCGGCTTCCTGCCCCTGTCGAACCGCGAAAAGCCGCCGGTGCGCGACAGCTATGACGAGCCGGAGCGGGATGAGGCCTCGCTGGACACCCTGGTCCCCGCCAATCCGAACCAGCCCTATGACATGAAGGAACTGATCCTGAAGACGGTGGACGAGGCCGACTTCTTCGAGATCGGCGCCGACTTCGCCAGGAACATCGTCTGCGGCTTCGGCAGGCTGGACGGCCAGACGGTGGGCATCGTCGCCAACCAGCCCCAGGTGCTGGCCGGGGTGCTGGACATCGATTCAAGCCGCAAGGCCGCGCGGTTCGTCCGCTTCTGCGACGCCTTCGACATTCCCATCGTCACCTTCGTCGATGTGCCGGGCTTCATGCCGGGGACGAAGCAGGAGTACGGCGCCCTGATCAAGCACGGGGCCAAGCTGCTGTTCGCCTATGCCGAGGCGACCGTGCCGAAACTGACCGTCATCACGCGCAAGGCCTATGGCGGCGCCTATGACGTGATGAGCTCCAAACACCTGCGCGGCGACGTCAACTACGCCTGGCCCTCGGCCGAGATCGCCGTCATGGGCGCCAAGGGCGCGGTCGAGATCATCTTCCGCAAGGAGGCCGGCGACCCCGAGGCCCTGGCCGCGCGCGAGGCCGAATACAAGGAGAGGTTCGCCAATCCGTTCGTGGCGGCGGGTCTGGGCTATATCGACGACGTCATCATGCCCCACGGGACACGGCGGCGGCTGGTGAAGGCGCTCAGGACGCTGAAGGGCAAGGTCCAGGAGAACCCCTGGAAGAAGCACGACAATATTCCGCTGTGATGAGCTTCGGTTTGCACGCCCTCTCTCCCGTCATCCTAGGCCTTGTGCCTAGGATCCAGAGACTTCGTCGAGGACGGGGCGCACCGTCGAACACCGGGAGTCTGGATCCTCGCCACAAGGGCGAGGATGACGGGACTAAAAAGAGGGGCTCACTCCTCCAGCGGCGTCCAGTCGCGGTACGCCTCGGGATCGGGCGGAACCTCCACGCCGTTGTTCACCAGTCCCTCGAACAGGTCGCTCCAGTCTGGGTTCGTCCGTTCGATCAAGTTCGTCTTCCAGTCGCGCGGCCAGCGTTTCAGCGACTTCTCCCGCTGGATCGCGCCGACGATGGTCTCGTGAAATTCGTACCAGACCAGTCGCTTCAGGCCGTGGCATTTGGTGAAGCCGTCGATGGCGCCCGCACGGTGTTCCCCGACGCGCGTGATCAACTGGCTGCTGACGCCGATATAGAGCGTTCCGTGCATCCGGTTCGTCATGATGTAGCAGCCGATCAGGCTGTTTGCTCCGACCATCGCATCCCCCATTTCCCGTCATCCTCGGGCTTGTCCCGAGGATCCAGACTCCCGGTGTCGATCGTGGCCCCTCGGCTGCGACGGAGTCTCTGGATCCTAGGCACAAGGCCTAGGATGACGGCAGAGGAAATATAGCCATGTTCTCCAAAATCCTCATCGCCAACCGGGGCGAGATCGCGGTTCGGATCATTAAGACCTGCCGCCGCATGGGCATCCAGACGGTGCAGGTCTATTCGGAGGCCGACGCCGGGTCGCTGGCGGTCGAGATGGCCGACGAGGCGGTGCTGATCGGGCCGGCGCCGGCGGCCCAGTCCTATCTGCTCGCGGACAAGATCGTCGAGGCGGTGCGCCAGACGGAAGCAGAGGCCGTGCATCCGGGCTTCGGCTTCCTGAGCGAGAACGCAGGCTTCGCGCGGCGTCTGCGCGACGAGGGCATCGCCTTCATCGGCCCGAACCCCGAGGCCATCGAGGCCATGGGCGACAAGATCAGCTCCAAGAAGCTGGCGGCCGAAGCGGGCGTCTCGACCGTGCCGGGGCATATGGGCCTGATCGAAACGCCAGACGAGGCGGTCAGGATCGCGCGCGAGATCGGCTATCCAGTCATGATCAAGGCGTCGGCGGGCGGCGGCGGCAAGGGCATCCGCGTCGCCCATTCAGACGCCGACATGGCCGAGGGCTTCGCCGCGGTGAAGGCCGAGGCGCTGAACGCCTTCGGCGACGACCGGGTCTTCCTGGAAAAGTTCATCGTCGACCCGCGCCACATCGAGATTCAGGTGCTGGGCGACAAGCACGGCCACGTCGTCCACCTGTTCGAGCGCGAATGCTCGATCCAGCGCCGCAACCAGAAGGTCATCGAGGAGGCGCCGTCGCCCCTGCTGGATGAGGCGACCCGGATGGCCATGGGGGCGCAGGCCGTCGCCCTGGCCAAGGCCGTGAACTACGACTCCGCAGGCACGGTGGAGTTCGTGGCGGGCCAGGACAAGTCGTTCTATTTCCTCGAGATGAACACCCGTCTTCAGGTCGAGCATCCGGTGACGGAGCTGATCACCGGCGTCGATCTGGTCGAACAGATGATCCGCTCGGCCTGGGGCGACAAATTGGCCTTCGAGCAGGATGACCTGAAGATCGACGGCTGGGCCATCGAGAGCCGCATCTACGCCGAAGATCCCTATCGCGGCTTCCTGCCCTCGATCGGACGGCTGGTCCGCTACGAGCAGCCGGAGGAAGGGGATCAGGGGGACTACACCGTCCGCAACGATTCCGGCGTCCGCGAGGGCGACGAGATCAGCATGTTCTACGACCCCATGATCGCCAAACTGTGCGCCTGGGGTGAGACGCGCGAGGCCGCCATCGAGGGCATGGCCCGCGCCCTTGAGGACACCCACCTGTCGGGCCTGGGCCACAATGCGCCCTTCCTGGCGGCGGTGATGGACCAGGACCGGTTCAGGTCGGGAAACCTGTCGACCAGCTACATCAAGGACGAGTTCCCGGACGGCTTCCACGGTCTGAGGCCGACGGGGGAGCAGGAGCGCATCCTGATCGCCTCGGCCATGGCGATGCACGAGATCATCGCCGAACAGGACGGCGATCCGTCCGACCGCACTGACTGGATCGTGCTGATCGACCGGGCGCCTCACGGCGTCGGCCTGTCCTATGACGCCGACGAGGCGATGATCCTGACTCTGACGGGCGGGGGCGACATCCGCCTGTCGGACATCGACTGGCGGCCGGGCCTGGCCCAGTTCAAGGCCGAACTGGACGGCGAACCCTTCACCGCCGAGGTCAGGCGCACCGCCGACGGCTTCGACATTCGCCACCGCGCGGCCAAGGCGCGGGTCCGGGTGCTGCGCCCCCATGTCGCCGAACTGTACGCCCGCCTGCCGGAGAAGGCAGCAGCGGACACGTCGAAATTGGTGCTGTCGCCTATGCCGGGTCTGGTGGTTTCGATCCCGGTCGTGGTCGGCCAAGAGGTCAAGACTGGCGAGACCGTGGCCATCATCGAGGCCATGAAGATGCAGAACATCCTCAAGGCCGAACGCGACGGCGTGGTGAAGGCGGTCGGCGCCAAGGACGGCGACCCGGTCGCGGCCGACGACGTGCTGGTGGAGTTCGGGTGATGGTTCTCCCTCTCTTTCGTCATCCTCCGGCGAGCGTAGCGAGACCGGGGGACCCAGCGGCGCCGAAGGCGAAATCCGAACGCCGCTGGCTGTCGAAAGATCGAGTGCGCGGCAGGGTCGCGCTCGCGCGCGCCACTGGGTCCCCCGGTCTGCGCCGCTGCGCGGCTTGCCGGAGGATGACGAAAGAAGGGAAGGGCGTCGCATGACCTTCCCCCATCCCAGCCCTTTGGAATGGCGAGAAGCCGCCCAGAAGGCGCTGAAGGACCGGCCGATCGAGTCGCTGATGCACCTCGACGCGGACCAACTGGTGACCCGGCCCCTCTACGCCGGCGCCACCGGCGTGCAGCCGATCTTCGCGCCGCGCCCCTCTGACGCCGAGGGCCGCGCCTGGGACCTGCGCACCCTGGTCGAGGGCGACGACGCCGAGGCGGTCAACGCCGCCGTTCTGACCGATCTGGAGAACGGCGCAGCGTCGGTGGTGCTGAAGGGCCGGGTGCTGAACGACTCCGTCCCTCTGGGCCGAGCTCTGGAGGGCGTCGCGCTGGAACTGGCGCCGGTCGCATTGGACGCCGGGATCGACGGGCCGGACGCAGCCAACGCCCTGGCCGTCGTGGCCAAGGGCTCGCCGCGCGCCAAGCTGCGCTTCCACATGGACCCCGTCTCGGCCTTCGCCGAGGCGGGCGGTTCGCCGCGTTCGGTCGAGGAGCATCTGAACCTCGCCGCCAACACAGCGGCGCGTCACGCCGGCGCCTATCCCGAGGCTACCTTCTTCATGGCCAGCGGCCGCGTGGCGCACGAGGCCGGCGGTTCGGCGGCGCAGGAACTGGCCTTCGCCGCTTCCAGCGTGGTCGCCCATGTGAAGGCGGCGGTCGAGGCCGGGATGTCGGTCGAGGCGGCCCTGCGCGGCACGGTCCTCGGCCTGTCGGTCGATGCGGAATATTTCGACAGCCTGGCCAAGGTCCGGGCCATGCGGTCGATCTGGGCCAGCCTGGCCAAGGCGTTCGGCATGGAAACCCCAGCCGTGATCGAGGCGCGGTCATCGCGGCGGATGCTGTCGGCGCGCGACCCCTGGCCGAACCTGCTGCGGCTGACGGCGGCGGGGTTCGCGGGCGCAGTCGGCGGGGCGGATGTGGTTGTGCTGGACGGATTCACCCGCGCTTCGGGGCGGCCCGACGCCTTCGCCCGGCGTCAGGCGCGCAACACCCAGCTGGTGCTGATGGAGGAGGCCAACCTGGGCCGGGTCGATGATCCGGCGGCCGGATCTTGGTATCTCGACGCCCGCACCCGCGATCTGGCCGAGGCCGGCTGGGCCGAGTTCCAATTGATCGAGGCCGAGGGCGGGCTGGTCGAGGCGCTGAAGGGCTCGGTGATCCAGCCCCGCATCGCCCGCGCCCGCGCCGTCCGCGAGGCCGCGCTCAAGAACGGCGCCGCCCAGATCGTCGGCGTAACTAAATATGTCGATGCGGACGTGCGCGCCACGACGGTTGAGGCGGTCGATAAGGCCGATGCGGTAGTCGAGAGGGTCTGCGAACCCCTGAGCCCGATCCGTTTCGCTGCGGCCTTCGAGGAGGCGGGCCAATGAGCGCTTCTAAGAGTTTCCCCGACTTCACCCGCTTGCCGCTGAGCCTCGACGCGACGGGGCAGGGGCCGGCGCGCGATCCGTGGCTGACGCCCGAGGGGCTGACGGTCGAGACCGCCTACGCCCCCGAGACGCTGGACGCGCTGGACCATCACCACGGCCTGCCGGGCTTCGCACCCTTCCTGCGCGGTCCCTACCCGACCATGTACGCGGGCAATCCGTGGACGATCCGCCAGTACGCCGGCTTCTCGACCGCCGAGGAGTCGAACGCCTTCTATCGCCGCAACCTCGCCGCCGGGCAGAAGGGGCTGTCCATCGCCTTCGATCTGGCCACCCACCGGGGCTATGACAGCGACCATCCCAGGGTAAAGGGCGACGTCGGCATGGCCGGCGTGGCCATCGACAGCATCTACGACATGCGAACCCTGTTCGACGGCATTCCGCTGGACCAGATGTCGGTGTCCATGACGATGAACGGGGCGGTGCTGCCGATCCTGGCCCTCTATGTCGTCGCGGCCGAGGAGCAGGGCGTGCCGCACGCCAAGCTGACCGGGACCATACAGAACGACATCCTCAAGGAGTTCATGGTCCGCAACACCTACATCTATCCGCCCGAGCCCTCGATGCGGATCATCGCCGACATCTTCGCCTGGACGGCGGCCGAGGCGCCCAAGTTCAACTCGATTTCGATCAGCGGCTATCACATGCAGGAGGCAGGGGCCTCGGCGGACATCGAGCTGGCCTACACCCTGTCGGACGGGATCGAATATCTGCGCGCCGGCGTCGCGGCGGGCATGCCTATCGACCGGTTCGCGCCGCGTCTGAGCTTCTTCTGGGCGATCGGCATGAACTATTTCATGGAGGTGGCCAAGATGCGCGCCGGCCGCCTGCTGTGGGCCGAGGCGGTGCGGAAGGAGGGCGGAATCGATCCCAAGTCGCTGTCCCTACGCGCCCACTGCCAAACCTCGGGATGGAGCCTCGCCGCTCAGGACGTGTTCAACAACGTCCCGCGCACCATGGTCGAGGCCATGGCCGCGGCGGGCGGCCAGACGCAGAGCCTGCACACCAACGCGCTGGACGAGGCGCTAGCCCTGCCGACCGACTTCTCGGCCCGGATCGCGCGCAACACCCAGATCCTGTTGCAGCAGGAGACGGGCTTGACGCGGGTCATCGACCCTTGGGGCGGCAGCTACTACGTCGAGCGACTGACCCATGAACTGGCCGAACGCGCCCGCGCCCACATGGCCGAGGTCGAGGCCCTGGGCGGCATGGCCAAGGCCATCGAGGCGGGCATACCCAAGCTGCGGATCGAGGAATCGGCCGCCAAGACCCAGGCGCGGATCGACACCGGTCAGCAGACGGTGGTCGGGGTGAATAAATACCTGAACCCCGTCATCGACGACATTCCGATGCTGAAGGTCGACAACGCGGCGGTCCTGGCGGCCCAGATCGATAAGTTGAAATGCTTGCGGGCCGAACGGGACCAGACAGCGACCGACGCCGCGCTACAGGCTCTGACCGACGGGGCGCGCGGAAACGCCAATCTGCTGGAGCTGGCGGTGCAAGCGGCTCGCGCCAAGGCGACGGTGGGCGAAATCTCCGACGCGCTGGAGGCCGCCTTCGGCCGCCATGTGGCGACGGTCCAGACCGTGTCCGGCGTCTATGCGAAGGAGGCGGGGACCGACGCCCGCTTCGCCCGCGCCCGCGAAATGGTGGCGACCTTCGTCGAGAACGACGGCGGCCCGCCGCGCATCCTGATCGCCAAACTCGGCCAGGACGGCCACGACCGGGGGCAGAAGGTCGTCGCCACCGGCTACGGCGACCTGGGCTTCGACGTTACCGCCGGCAGCCTGTTCCAAACCCCCTCCGAAGCCGCACGCGATGCGGTGGAAAAGGGCGTCCATGCGGTAGGCGCGTCGTCGTTGGCCGCCGGTCACCTGACTCTGGTTCCCGAGTTGAAGGCCGAGCTGGAGAAATTGGGTCGACCCGACATCATGATCGTGGTCGGGGGAGTGATCCCGCCGTCGGACGTCCAGCCCCTGCTCGATATGGGCGCGGCGGCCGTCTATCCGCCCGGCTCGGCCATCGCCGACACAGCCGTGGACCTGATCGAGAAGCTGAACCAGCGGCTAGGCTACGCCCAGCCTGCACCCAAGGAGACCGCATGATCGGCGCCCTGAACCACGTCGGCGTCGCCACGCCCTCCATCGCCGACTCGATCAAGCTCTATCGCGACATCCTCGGCGCGACGAAGATCGGCGAACCCTTCGACTTGCCCGCGCAAGGCGTGAAGGTCTGTTTCGTCGACACGCCGACGGCCCAGATCGAGCTGATCGAACCCTATGACGAGACCAGCCCCATCGTCGGCTTCCTGGCCAAGAACCCCAAGGGCGGCCAGCATCACGTCTGTTTCGAGGTCGCCGACATCCTCGGCGCAATCGCAGAGCTGCGGGCCAAGGGCGTCACCATCCTGGGCACCGGCGAACCGCGCATCGGCGCCCACGGCACGCCGGTCGTCTTTCTGCATCCGCGCGACATGGGCGGGGTGCTGATCGAGCTGATGGAGAAGGCCAAGGACGGTCACTAAGCGGAGCCTTTCCGCGACCTGAGCCGTTCAGCGTCCCGGAAGGAGCTTCTCATGACCCGTCGCCTCGCCGCCGTCGCCATCGCCGCCCTGACCGGCGTCGCCGCCTGCCAGCAGTCCGAGCCGGAACAGCCGCCCGTTCCGGTTCAGGCGCCGGCCGTCGATCCGGCGACCGCGCCGACCCCCGCCGTGGGCTACGCCTGCGAGAGCGGCGCAACGATCCAGGCGCGCTATCCGGACTCCGCCACCGCCGAACTGGTCTATCGCGGCCAGACGCTGGCCCTGCGTTCCGTCGAGGCGGCCAGCGGCGCGCGCTACATCGGCTCGGGCGTCGAATGGTGGACGGCCAACCGCGACGGGGAGGAGAGCGCCACCCTCAGCCGTCTGGGCCCCGACAATCAGACTGGCTCCGCGGTGATGGAACGCTGCACGCGGCCTACCGTGGGGTCCACGCCCACAGGCCCGCTGCCGACGCCCACGCCGGCCCCGGGCGGCCTTCTGCCCGCCGCCGCGCCCTGCAAGGGGCCGCAGCTGAAATTGTCGGTCGAGGGCGGCGACGCCGGCGCCGGCAATCGCGTGCGCAACTTCGCGCTCCAGAACGCCGGGACGCAAACCTGCACCCTGACCGGCTATCCGACCGTGACGGTGCAGGACGACGACGGCGACGTGCTGACAGACGTTCGGGCCGAGCAGAGCCCCGGCAGCTATTTCCGCCAGGGCCAGGCGCCGACGCCGGTGACCCTGGCGCCCCAGGCCAAGGCCTTGTTCGAGGTCGCGTGGACCGTCGTGCCCAACGAAGCTCAGGGCCAGAAGACCTGTCCGACGGTCGCCGAAATCCGCGTCATCGCGCCCGCCGACACCGCCGTCATCACCGCCCCGTTCGAGTTCAGCCCCTGCGGCGACCGTATCCGCGTCAGCCCGCTGCGCGCGGCGGATTGACAGCGACGGCGGGTGGAAAGCCGCGTGAATTGGGCGTAGGTCGCGGCCATGACCCAGAGCTTCTACGACCGCGTCGCCGGCGAACTGACCGACATCGACGCCCAGGGGCTGACCAAGCCCGAACGCGTCATCGCCTCGCGCCAGGGGCCGGTGATCCAGGTCGGCGGACGCGAGGTGCTGAACTTCTGCGCCAACAACTACCTGGGCCTGGCCGGCGACGAGCGGGTGACCCAGGCGGGGATGGCGGCGCAGCAGAAGTGGGGCGCGGGCACGGCCTCGGTCCGCTTCATCTGCGGCACGCTGGAAATCCACAAGGAGCTTGAGGCGGCCATCGCCGGCTATCTCGGCTTCGAGGACGCCATCCTGTTCGCCGCCGCCTTCGACGCCAACGGCGGCATCTTCGAGCCGTTGTTCAGCGAGAACGACGCCATCGTTTCCGACAGTCTGAACCATGCCTCGATCATCGACGGCGTACGGCTGTGCAAGGCCAAACGCTACCGCTTCGCCAACTCCGACATGGATGAACTGGAGACGCGCTTGAAAGAAGCGCGGGCGGCGGGCGCACGGGACATCATCATCGCCACCGACGGCGCCTTCTCGATGGACGGCTATATCGCCAAGCTGAACGAAATTCGGGCCTTGGCGGACAAATATGATGCTCTGATCATGGTCGACGACTGCCATGCGACGGGCTTCCTGGGTCCGCAAGGCAAGGGTTCGTTCGCGCATCATGGCGTCGAGATCGATTTCGTCACCGGCACCTTCGGCAAGGCGCTGGGCGGGGCCATGGGCGGCTTCATCTGCGCGCGGAAGGCGGTGGTCGACCTGCTGAAGCAGCGGGCGCGGCCGTACCTGTTCTCCAACGCCCTATCTCCGGCGGTGTGCGGATCGAGCCTCGAGGCCATCCGCATCGCCCAGGGCTCCGAAGGCGATGCCCTGCGCACCCGGCTGTCGGCCAATGCTCATCGCTATCGCGGCGCCATGGCGGATGCGGGCTTCACCCTGCTGCAGGGCGAACATCCGATCATTCCGGTCATGCTGGGAGACGCGAAGCTGGCTCAGGATTTCGCGGCCAAGGCGCTGGACCTCGGCGTCTATGTGATCGGTTTCAGCTTCCCCGTCGTGCCGCGCGGCCAAGCGCGCATCCGCACCCAGATGTCGGCGGCGCATACCTTCGAGCAGATCGACCGGACGGTCGAGGCGTTCACCAGGGCGGGCCGGGAGTTGGGTGTCATCTGACGCCCTGAAAACGTCGTCATCCTCGCCCTTGTGGCGAGGTTTCATAAACGCCGTCGTGGACGTGGGTCGCGATGGACGCCGGAGTCTGGATCCTGGGCGCAGGCCCGGCATAACGGATTTCCGTACCACTTAGGGAGAAGCCGCATGGCGGAAACGATGAAAGCCCTGGCCAAGACCGGGCCGGTGGAAGGTCTGGAGTTGATCGACGCGCCGATCCCCGAGGCGGGGCCCGAGGACGTGCTGATCAAGGTGCACCGCGCCGCCGTCTGCGGCACCGACATCCACATCTGGAACTGGGATGAGTGGTCCCAGAAGAACGTCCCGACCCCGATGATCACCGGCCACGAGTTCGCCGGCGAGATCGTCTCTGTCGGCAAGGACGTCGACCGTCCGCTGAAGGTGGGCCAGCGCGTCTCGGCCGAGGGCCACGTCATCGACCTGAACTCCGAGGCGGCCCGCGCCGGGCATTTCCACCTGGACCCGCACACGCGCGGCATCGGCGTGAACCGTCAGGGCGCCTTCGCCGAATACGTCGTGGCGCCGGCGTTCAACGTCATCGAACTGCCCGACGACGTGCCCTATGAGATCGGCTCGATCCTCGATCCCTTCGGCAACGCCGTGCACACGGCGCAGCAGTTCGACCTGCTGGGCGAGGACGTGCTGGTCACCGGCGCCGGCCCCATCGGCATGATGGCCGCCGCCGTGGCCCGTCATGCGGGCGCGCGCACCGTGGTCCTGACCGACATCAACGACTTCCGTCTGGACCTGGCCCAGAAGGTCGCGCCCGGCGTTCGCACCGTGAACACCACCAAGGAAGACATCCACGACGTCATGAAGGAGCTGGGCCTGAAGGTCGGGTTCGACGTGGCGCTGGAAATGTCGGGTTCGCCCATCGCCTTCAAACAGTGCGTCGACACCCTGATCATGGGCGGCGGCATGGCCATGCTGGGCATCCCCGGCAAGCCGATGGAGACCGACTGGGGCGCCATCATCCTGAAGGCCCTGACCATCAAGGGCGTCTATGGCCGCGAGATGTTCACCACCTGGCGCAAGATGCTGGGCCTGCTGAAGGCCGGTCTGGACCTTCAGCCGCTGATCACCCACCGGCTGGCCTACGACCAGTACCGCGAGGGCTTCGAGGCCATGAAGTCGGGCAAGTCCGGCAAGGTCGTGCTGGACTGGAACAAGGCGGCCTGACCGGCCGCCCTAAGCCTGCGCCAGCAGCCGGATCACGGCGGGTTCGAAACCCTTGGTTTCCGCGCCCGGCAAGGTTTCGGCCAGCGCGCCGCTCTCGTACAGTTCGAACACGCGCGGATGGACGTAGGAGGTGCGGCACACCGTCGGCGTATTGCCGAGCAGGCCGGACACCGCCTTGACGCAGACGGTGATCTTTCGCTTGGCGTCGGTGGGCGAGGTCGGCGGCTCCATGTCGCGCAGCGCGCGGGCGGCGGACACCGTGCCCGCCCAGGTGCGGAAGTCCTTGGCCGAGAACTGCTCGCCCATGGCGTCCCGGATATAGGCGTTTACGTCGTCCGAGGTGACGGGGCATAGCTCGCCGTCGTCGGTGCGGTATTTAAACAATTGCTGGCCCGGCAATTCCTCCAACGCGCGGATCACCCGCGCCAGCCGGCGGTCGCGGACGCTGACGCGGTGATCCTTGCCGCTCTTGCCGCGGAACTCGAAGGTCAGCGCCGCGCCGTCCACGTCCAGGTGCCGCTTGTGCAGGGTGGTCAGGCCGTAGCTGCGGTTCTGCCGGGCGTAGGCGGCGTTGCCGATGCGGATCAGGGTGATCTCGAGCAGGCGGACGGCCGTGGCCAGCACCTTGTCCTTGCAGGGGCCCCGCAGGGACAGGTCGTGGTCCACGCGCTGACGCAGCTTCGGCAGCTTGCGGGCGAACGCGGGCAGGCGATCGAATTTGTTCTCCGACCGCGCCGTGCTCCAATCGGCGTGATAGCGGTACTGCTTGCGCCCCTTCACGTCGCGCCCGGTGGCCTGGATGTGTCCGTTGGCCTTGGGGCAGATCCAGACGTCGGTCCAGGCGGGCGGGATGGCCAAGGCGCGGATGCGGTCCAGCGTCTTGGGGTCGGCGATCGTCCGGCCTTGGGCGTCGCGATAGGACCAGCCCTTGCCCGAGCGACGCCGCGTCAGGCCCGGATTATCGTCATTGCACCAACTAAGGCCCTGCGGAATGTCGTCTTCGGGGGCGAAGGCGGCGGCGCCGTCGGCCATCACTCGGCCTCCCGCAGCTTGTCACGCAGGTCGTCGATCCATTCCTTGCCCGGATCGCCGCCCCACAACAGCCAGGCGATATAGCCGGCGGAGGGCTTGTCCTTCATGCCCCAGTATTTGCCGCGCTTGTCGACTGCGTGCCGGGCGAAATAGCTGTACATCGACTTGATGTCGCGATCGCTGACGGGCTCGCGGTTCTTCAACTGCAGGCCCCGGGCGTGGCCGACCTCGGTGCCGCCCCGGCGGTGCTTCTCGCGAAGTTCCAGACCTTTCCCTGCGCATTCGGCGACGCTCTTGGGCGGGATGCGCTGCTTGTCGGTCAGGGGGTGTTTGTCGGCCATGGACGCCAGGTTTCTCAAGGGCCTGCGACGAACGCCGCCTGCGGCGCGCGGTTCCGCTTGACCGGCCGGGTCTGACGAGAGACGAGGCGGCATGAACTATCGCCACAGCTTCCACGCAGGCAATTTCGCGGACCTGGTCAAGCACGCCCTGGCGCTCTGGCTGGTCGAGACCCTGCGGCCGGCCGCCGTGATCGACACCCATGCCGGCGCCGGCCTCTATGACCTGTCCGGCGACGCCGCCCGGTCGAAGGAGGCCGAGGCCGGCGTGGCCCGGCTGATGACGGCCGACGGTCGCCCGCCATTGCTGGACGCCCTGGCCGCGCGGGTGGCGGCGTTCAACCCCAAAGGCGGCGTGCGTTACTATCCAGGGTCGCCACTACTGATCGCAGAGGCGCTGGGCCCCGACGCCCGCTATGTCGGTTTCGAGCTGAATCCTCCGGTGCGGGAGGTGCTGGCCGGGGCGCTGGCGGGGCGGGCCAATGCCGAGGCGCGGGAAGGCGACGGCTATGTGGCGGCCGTCGGCGCGTTGGGGGCTGTCCCGTCGCTAGTCCTGATCGACCCGCCGTTTGAGCGGCCGGACGACTATATCCGCGCGGCCGAGACGGCCCTGGCCATCCGCGCACGCGATCCCAAGGCCGTCGTCGCCATATGGACGCCGCTGAAGGATATGGAGACGTTCGACGGCTTCATCCGACGGCTGGAGGGCAGGGCGGGCCCCACCCTGGCCGCCGAGGCGCGACTGCGGCCGCTGACCAATCCGATGAAGATGAACGGCTGCGCCATGGTGGTCGTCAATCCGCCGCCGGGAACGCAGGCCGCCGCGAGCGAGATCTGCGACTGGGTCGTTTCGACCCTAGGCGAGCCCGGCGGTCGCGCCGAGGTCTGGACCTTCTGAGCCGAGGCCCTAGGTTCACGAACATGACCCGCATCGCGATCCTGGAGACCGGCCACCCGCCCGAGGCGCTGAAGGACCAGTTCGACGACTATCCGGCCCGGTTCCGGGCGCTGCTGGGCGAAGGCGTGCCGACGACGCGGTTCGACGTGCAGAGCGGGCATCTGCCGGAAGATCCTTCGGCGTTCCAGGGGGCGATCGTCACGGGATCGGCGGCGGGGGTCTATGACGATCTGCCGTGGATCCCGCCACTGGTGGACTGGTTGAGGGCGGCCCGGGGCCGGGCACGGTTGCTGGGCATCTGCTTCGGACACCAGGTGATGGCGCACGCCTTCGGCGGCGAGGTCGAGAAGTCGCACCGGGGCTGGGGCGTGGGGCTGCATCGCTATGACGTGACGGCCCGGGAACCTTGGATGCATCCGCGTGCGGCGACGATCTCCATTCCCGTGTCGCACCAGGATCAGGTGGTGGCGATCTCGCCGGATGCGCGGGTGATCGCAAGCAGCGCCTTCACGCCCTACGCGGGGCTGGCCTGGGGAGATGATGCGGTTTCCTTCCAGTGCCACCCCGAGTTCCAGCCGGAATACGCCGCCGCCCTGGTCGAAGGCCGTCGCGACCGCATTCCCGAGGCGGTGGCGGACGAGGCGATCGACAGTCTGAGCCGGCCGAACGACCGCGCCGTGCTGACCGCGTGGATCCGCGCCTTCCTGCTGCTGACGCCCCCGCCGGTGGAGACCGACGGCAGCGGCATCTAAAGCCCCAGCAGCCGGATCAGCAGCAGGGCCAGCCCCAGCAGGGCGGCCAGCGACAGCACCGCCGCCGCGATCACCCGCCCGCCTGCGCGCGCCACCATCCGCAGATCCGTCTGCAGGCCCAGACCCGCCATGGCCGCCACGGTCAGCAGGCCCGAGGTCCAGGCCAGGGCGGGGAGGGCGGCGTGGGGGATCAGGTCCAGCGAGCGCAGCGCAATCATCGCGACGAAACCGATGATGAACCAGGGAACCAGCCGATGCAGGCCCGGCGTCCTCGCGCGCGCCTTTCGGCCGAGAAACAGGGACAGGGCGAGAACGACCGGGCCCAGCATAAGCACACGGACCAGCTTCACCACCGTACCCGTCTGGACCGCGCCAGACCCGAAGGGCGCGGCGGCGGCCAGCACCTGGGGCACCGCATAGACGGTCAGGCCGGCCAGACTGCCGTACTGCAGCGCGCTCATCCCCAGCACCACGCCCAGCAGCGGCAGGATCAGAACCATGAGCACGCCGAGAATGGCGGTGAAGGCGATGGCGGCGGTCACGTCGTCGCCGTCGGCGTCGATGGCGGGGGCGACGGCGGCGATGGCGGAGTTGCCGCAGATGGCGTTGCCGCATGAGACCAGCAGGGCCAGGCGCGGGTTCAGACCCAGCGCCCGGCCGATAGCGAAACCGACGACGATTCCGACGACGACCAGAAACAAGATTCCGAATACGAACGTGACGCCCAAATGAGACAAGGTCGATGCGCTGATCGAGGCGCCCAGGAGCACGACCGCGATCTCCAGCAGGACCTTGGCGCCGAAGTTCACGCCCGGCGTCCAGGCCGCGCCCGGCGACCAGACCGTGCGCACGCCGGCGCCGATAAGGATGGCCAGCACCAACGGCTCCAGCCAGGCATGGCCGAACAGGCCGAGCTCGAACCGGGCGAGACCCAGTGCCGCCAGCGCCACGGCGGCGCACAGCGCCAAGCCCGGCGCGATGCGCTTGAGATTCCCCAGCGGCAACGGTTGTAGCGACGCGAGATCGGTGGTCGGCGACGACATCGGCCAGCCATGCGCCGACCCTCGACCGCGATCCAACGGATTGTTATGCTCATTCCAATCCGATTTGGAGATTGGTTGTGACCCTTGAACGCCTGCGCATCTTTGTCGCCGTGGCGGAACGCGAGCATGTGACGGCGGCGGCGCGGGCGCTGAACTTGACGCAGTCCGCGGTATCGAACGCCTTGGCGGCGCTGGAGGCCGAACACGACGTCCACCTGTTCGACCGGGTGGGGCGGGGCGTGGTTCTGAACGAGACTGGCCGCGCCTTCCTGCCCGAGGCGCGCGCCGTGCTGGCCCGGGCGGCGGCGGCGGAAGCGGCGCTAGCGGACATGAGCGCGCTGCGGCGGGGCCGCTTGGCGGTCTTCGCCAGCCAGACCATCGCGAGCTACTGGCTGCCGCGCCGACTGGTCGCCTTCCACAAGGCCCATCCCGGTGTCGAATTGGACGTCCAGATCGGCAATACGCGCGAGGCGGCGCAGGCCGTACTGACCGGCGCGGCCGAGATCGGCCTGGTCGAGGGCGTGGTCGACGAACCGGCGCTGTCGCAGGTTCAGGTCGGTTCGGACCGGTTGGCGGTGGTGGTGGCGCCGGATCACCCTTGGGCGGCGCGTCGGCGTCTCGCGGCGGATGAACTGGCGTCCTCGCCCTGGGTGCTGCGGGAGCCCGGATCAGGCACGCGTTCGACGCTGGAAGAGGCGGTGCGGCAGGCGGGCGCCGATCCCGACGCCCTGCCCATCGCCATGACCCTGCCGTCCAACGAGGCGGTGCTGGCGGCGGCCGAGGCGGGGGCGGGGGCGACGGCGCTGTCGGAGAGCGTGGCCTACGCCTCGGTGGCCGCCGGGCGCCTGGCGACGGCGCCCTTTCTGCTGCCGGAACGCCCTTTCCGCCTGCTACGACACAAGGAACGCTATCGCAGCCGCGCGGGCGACGCCTTCGCGGAGTTGATGCGCTAGAGGCCCAGGCGCGGGAAGACGAACCGCTCCATCAGCAGGGCGGCGGCGAAGTAGAAGGCCCCGGTCGCCGCCAAGGTCATCGGGATGTCGGGATGGCGGCCGATCGTCAGATAGATGCCGTACAGGATCACGAAGACGACCGTCGTCGCCAGGCTGCGCACCAGGATCTTCGCGATCGGGGACTTCAGGGCCATTTCACCACCGGGGGCATCGAGCTGAGAATCGACTCGACGTTGCCGCCGGTCTTGAGCCCGAACATCGTGCCACGATCGTACAGCAGGTTGAACTCCACATAGCGGCCGCGCCGGACCAACTGCTCCTCGCGCTCCTCGGGCGTCCAGGCTTCCGTCATGCGGCGGGCGACGATGCGGGGATAGACATCCAGGAAGGCCAGGCCGACGTCGCGCGTAAAGGCGAAATCCTTGTCGTAGTCGCCGCTGTCGTGATGGTCGTAGAAGATGCCGCCCGTGCCGCGCGGCTCCTTGCGGTGGGGCAGGTAGAAATACTCGTCGCACCAGGCCTTGTAGCGCTCGTGCCAGGCCGGATCGTGCGCGTCGCAGGCGGTCTTCATGGCGGCGTGGAAAGCGAGGGTGTCAGGGTGATCCTGGCGGCGATCCGCGTCCAGCACCGGCGTCAGATCGCCGCCGCCGCCGAACCAGCTCTGGGTCGTGGTGATGAAGCGGGTGTTCATGTGGACAGACGGCACGCGCGGGCTGACCGGGTGGCAGATCAGGCTGATCCCGGTGGCGAAGAAGCGCGGATCCTCCGCGGCGCCCGGCACCCCCTTGGCGTAGTCGGCCGGGAAGCTGCCGAAGACGGTGGAGACATGCACCCCGACCTTCTCGAACAGACGGCCGTGCATCATGCCCATGACGCCGCCGCCGCCCTCGGCGCGGTCCCACGGAGTTCGGACGAAGCGGCCGGGTTCGCCGGGGAACAGGTCCGCAGGCGCGGCGTCCTCAAGGGCCTCGAAGGCCGCGTGGATGCGGTCGCGCAGGGCTTCGAACCAGGCGCGGGTCTCGACCTTCCTGAGGTCGAGCGGATCGGAGAAGGCGGCGTCGCTCATGGCCCGCTTCAACCACGTCGCGCGCGCCGCGTCATCCTGGGCAGGTTGTCATAGGGGGAATCGCCGGGACTAATGCGGGCCTTGCTGTTTGGGAGACCCGCCATGATCCGCCGCATCCTGCTCGCCGCCGCCTCGGTCGCCGCCCTTGCGGGGACCGCGCAAGCCCAGGAGGGAGAAGCGCGTGTCAGCGAGCTTTTGAAGACCACGCCCCTGATCGACGGGCACAACGACCTGCCGTGGGCGCTGAGGCAAGATTATGGGAACGACGTCTTCGGCGTCGACTTAACCAAAAACCTGTCGGCCACGACCAAACTTCATACGGACATCCCGCGCCTGCGCGCCGGCGGAGTGGGCGGTCAGTTCTGGTCGGTCTATGTGCCCGCCAGCCTGACGCCGCTGGAGGCGGTTCAGGCCACCTTCGAACAGATCGACACGGCCAAGCGAATCATCGCCGCCCATCCCGACACCTTCGCCCTGGCGACCACGGCGGACGAGATCGAGCAGGTCTTCGCCTCCGGCCGCATCGCCAGCCTGATCGGCATGGAGGGCGGCTATTCGATCGACGATTCGCTGGGCGTGCTGCGCGAGTTCCATCGCGCCGGGGCGCGCTACATGACCCTGACCCATTCGACGACCACGACTTGGGCCGACAGCGCGACCGATGCACCGAAATGGGGCGGGCTGAACCCCTTCGGCGAGGCGGTGGTGAAGGAGATGAACCGCCTGGGCATGATGGTCGATCTCAGCCACGTCTCGGAGGAGACGATGCTGGACGCCATGCGGGTGTCCGACGCGCCGGTGATCTTCTCTCACTCCTCGGCGCGCGCCGTGACCGATCACCCCCGCAATGTGCCCGACAGCGTGCTGCGCCTGATGCCCGAGGACGGGGGCATCGTCATGGTCACCTTCGTGCCGGGCTTCATCAATGAAGAGGTTCGAAGCTGGGGCGCATCGCGCACGGCGGAGGACGCGCGGCTGAAGTCGCTGAATCCCGGCGATCCGGCGGCGGTCGAGACCGGGATGGCGGCCTGGGTTCAGGCGAACCCGACGCCCCGCGCCAGCATCGCCGACATCGTCGCGCACATCCAGCACGTCCGCGAGGTCGCCGGGATCGACCACGTCGGGCTGGGCGGCGACTTCGACGGCATCGGCAGCCTGCCCGAAGGCGTCGGCGGCGTGGACGCCTATCCGACCATCCTGGCGGCCTTGATGGATGCAGGCTGGAGCGAGGCCGACATCCGCAAGATCGCCGGCGAGAACCTGCTGCGCGTCATGCGGTCGGTGGAAGCCGTGGCGGCGGCCAAGGCTAGCGAGCAGCCGTCGCTGGCGCGGATCGAGCCGTAGACGACGGTTGAGGCCCGACGGCTCGGGCGGCTTTCGCCTCCATGGCGCGGGCGATCTCCCGCTCGATGTCATTTACGCTGTGCTGGGGCGTGATCTCGATGTAGGCGATGCCAGCGCTCTGCAGAGCCGCCTTCTTCACTGCATCCCGCGCATAGGCATTGCCTTGGTAGTGGCCTTCGCCCTGGTATTCGATGGCGGCGAGGGGGAAGCCGCCGCCTGAAATCAGCAGAATGTCCACGCGCTTGCTGTTGATGGCGCGGAAGGCGGCTTCCTCCGGCGTCCGCAGGATTTCGCCGAGGCAGACCTGCGCCATGACGTGACCCTTGATATCGAGGCGCTTCATTACGCGCTCGGCGGCGTAAAATACGGAAGACTCCTTCTGGGACATCAGCCGCCGGGCCTCGAACGTCGCCTTCATCACCGACTCCAACTGCTGGGTCGCGGAAGGGAAGGGTGTGATTTTTGGCGCGGCGTTGAAGCTGGGACCTGCGGGACGAGAGCGCGTCCGCTTTTTGCGTCGGCGAGTGAGCATCTCCCATCCGCCGACGAGGGCCAGAAAGGCGACGATGGCCACGACGATGGAAACGGTGTCGGTCATCCCACTCTCCTGAAACAATCCTTGGGAGAGAGGTTATCGGCTGGGGATTGTCTGTGAGTTAGCGAAGACGGTGAACGTCAGCCTATTCCGCCGGTCTGCCTGAGCCCTTCCCACAGGGCGATGCCCGCCGTGACGGACAGGTTCAGCGATCGGGCCTCGGGGCGAAGCGGGATCACCACGCGAGCGTCGGCGGCCGCGTGGACGTAGTCGGGAGCGCCGGCCGTTTCCTTGCCGAACAGCAGCGTGTCGTCGGGCTGGAAGGCGAAGTCGGGCAGGGGCGTCGCGCCCTTTGTGGTGAACAGCAAGAGGCGTCCGGCCGGGCGGTCATGCTGGAAGGCGTCCCAGTCGGCGTGGCGTGTCATGTGCGACAGGGGGCCGTAGTCGAGCGCGGCCCGCTTCATCGCCCGGTCGTCGAAACGGAAGCCGACGGGCTCGATCACATGCAGGCCGACGCCGAAGCAGGCCGACAATCGGATGCAGGCGCCGACGTTCTGAGGAATGTCCGGTTGAAAAAGGGCGAGACGCATTCTAAGGCCCTCCATACGCGCGACCTGGGGGTTTGTCGCGGTCTGTTTTGCGAACGTTTCTCAAGAAGCGTCAGCAACTTGCGGCGAGGGGCCGTAAGCGCGGGCCGTCGGGAATTTCCGGGTTCGTCCAGTGGTCCGATCCGGCGGGGGGAAGTCGCTCCCCGATGGTCAGGGCGGTGTTCGAGAGGTGAAACGTGGCCGAATCGGTCGTGCATCCTGAGGCTGAGGGCGGCGACGCCACTCGCCGCGACTTCATCCATATCGCCGCGGGCGCCGCGGCCGTCGGCGCCGGGGCGATGATCGCCTGGCCGCTGATCAACCAGATGAACCCGGCGGCCGACACCCTGGCCCTCGCGTCGATCGAATTCGACCTGACCAAGGTTCAGGAAGGCCAGCAGGTCGTCATCAAGTGGCAGGGCAAGCCGGTGTTCGTGCGCTATCGCACCGCCGCCGAGATCCAGAAGGTCGTGGCCGAAGGCGCCGTGGGCAGCCCGCCGCAGACCGACGCGGAACGCACCAAGGCCGGGCATGAGCCCTATCTGGTCGTCGTTGGCTCCTGCACCCACCTGGGCTGCGTGCCGACCTTCAACGCCGGCGACTACGGCGGTTGGTTCTGCCCGTGCCACGGCTCGCACTACGATGCTTCCGGCCGCATCCGTAAGGGGCCGGCGCCGCTGAACCTGGTCGTGCCGGACTATGAATACGTGTCCGACACCCGCGTGAAGATCGGTTGAGGACCAGGGGAGGATCATGAGCGATCACGAGAGCACCTACGTCCCGAAGACGGGCGTCGAGAAGTGGCTGGACAGCCGCCTGCCGATCATTCGCTTCGGCGCCGACTACATGTCGCTGCCGACGCCGAAGAACCTGAACTACTGGTGGACCTTCGGCGGCATCCTGGCCCTGTGCCTGATGACGCAGATCGTCACCGGCGTCGTTCTGGCGATGCACTATACGCCGAACGTCGACCTGGCCTTCGCCTCGGTCGAGCGGATCATGCGCGACGTCAACAGCGGCTGGCTGATCCGCTACGTCCACGCCAACGGCGCGTCGATGTTCTTCATCGCGGTGTACCTGCACATGCTGCGGGGCCTGTACTACGGCTCCTACAAGGCGCCGCGCGAGATGATCTGGATCATCGGCTGCGTGATCTTCTTCCTGATGATCGCCACCGCCTTCCTGGGCTACGTCCTGCCTTGGGGGCAGATGTCCTTCTGGGGCGCCGAGGTGATCACCAACCTGATCGGCGCCATCCCCGGCATCGGCGAGCCGATCCTGATCTGGCTGCGGGGCGGCCCAGCGATCGACAACGCCACGCTGAACCGCTTCTTCTCGCTCCACTACCTGCTGCCGTTCGCCATCCTGGGCTGCGTCGTCCTGCACCTGTGGGCGCTGCACCACGCGGGCCAGAACAACCCGGTCGGCATCCTGATCCCCAAGGACCGGATGGCCAAGGACACGGTGCCGTTCCATCCCTATTTCACGGTCAAGGACGGGTTCGCCGTCGTCCTGTTCCTGATCCTCTTCGCGATCTTCGTCTTCTTCATGCCGAACGCGCTGGGTCACGCCGACAACTACATCCCCGCCAACCCGCTGCAGACGCCGGCGCACATCGTGCCCGAGTGGTACATGCTGCCCTTCTACGCCATCCTGCGCGCTGTCCCGGACAAGTTCGGCGGGGTGGTGGCGATGTTCGCGGCCATCGGCGTGCTGTTCATCCTGCCGTGGCTGGATACGTCCAAGGTGCGCTCCATGCGCTACCGCCCCACCATGCGGACCTTCTTCATCATCTTCCTGGTGGTGGGCGTGGGTCTGGGCTGGTGCGGCGGACAGCTGCCCGACGCGCCGGTGATCCCGGGCATGCCCAGCTTCACCCTGTTCGACGGCCAGCTGAATTCGTACCTGTGGCTGACGCGCCTGTTCACCCTCTACTACTTCGCCTTCTTCCTGGTGATCATGCCGCTGGTCGGCCTGAGGGAGACGCCGCTGCCGATCCCGGCGACCATTTCCGAACCCGTGCTGCCGGGCCCGGGCGCTCCGATGGGCGCCGTCTCGGTCGCCGCTCCGGCCTCGCCCGAGACGAAGGGCTGAGCGCGTCATGATGATTGGGAAACTCACCGTGTCGACCACCAAGATCATCGCTTCGGCGGCCGTGGCGCTGGGCCTCCTGGCCTCGGCCGCTCCGGCCCTGGCCGCCGGCGGCGCGGCGCACCCCCGCTCGGGCGGCTTCAGCTTCGAGGGCCCTTTCGGAACCTTCGATCAGGGCCAGCTGCAGCGCGGCTACAAGGTGTATCAGGAGGTCTGCGCGGCCTGTCACGGCATGAACATGCTGCACTACCGGAACCTGGGCGACCGTCACGGGCCGTTCTGGAACCCTAAGTATCCGAACCCGAACGACAACCCCGTCGTGAAGGCGCTGGCCGCTCAGATCCAGGTCGCGGACATCGACAGCGAGACCGGCGAGCCGGTCCAGCGCGACGCCACGCCGGCCGACAAGTTCCGCGAGCCCTATCCGAACGCCACGGCGGCGGCGGCGGGCAACGGCGGCGCCGCGCCGCCTGACCTGTCGGTGATGGCCAAGGCTCGCCACGACGGCGCCAACTACATCTACTCGCTGCTGTCGGGCTATCGCGCTCCGCCGGCCGGCCTGCAGATCCGCGAGGGCCAGCACTACAACCCCTACATGGCCGGCGACCTGACGCCGTTCTGGACGGGCGACCACGACCACGTCCCGCCAGGCGGCTTCATCGCCATGCCGCCGCCGCTGCAGGACGGTCAGGTCACCTATGACGACGGCGCGCCGCAGACCGTCGATCAGTATTCCAAAGATGTCGCCGCCTTCATCGCTTGGTCGTCCGAGCCCAAGATGGTCGAGCGCAAGCAGGCGGGCTTCGGCGTGATGATCTTCCTCCTGATCTTCGCGGGCCTGACCTACGTCAGCTACCGCCGCATCTGGAAGGGCGTGGCCCACTAAGAGCCTGACCCGAAACTAAGTTGGGTGATATCAGCGAGTTAGCTTGACGGCCAAATCCAGGGCTGATTCAGGAGTTTTGCGAAGAACTTCTGGAGATCAGTGATGTGGACCGATACCACCCGT
>JAEXZS010000029.1 GCA_023451375.1 Pseudomonadota bacterium | reverse complement strand
GTAACCCTCCGGTGGGGGCCGCCTTGTTTCGCTGAATTCTCCGGCGATGCTCTGCGCTTAAGCCTGGTCTTAAGACCGGGCGTTCGAGCGAGCTTAAGCGCAGATGAGCCAGATTACCCTGCTAACGGGACCGGAACGCCGCCGCCGGTGGCGCGACGAGGAGAGGCTGGCCATCCTGGAAGAAGCGTTTTCGCCGGGGGCCTGCGTCAGTGAGGTCGCCCGCCGTCACGAGGTCTCTTCGAGCCTGATCTACACCTGGCGTCGTAATGCGCGTACGCAGACCGGCGACCCGGCTTTCGTCGAAGCCGTCATGGCGGATGCTGGGTCCAGATCCGGGCCGAGCGGTGATCCGGTGATCCGGGTTGAACTGGCGGCGGCACGAGTGAGCATCACCGGTGCCGCCTCGCCGGTGCTTGTGGGCGCGGTGCTGCGGGCGCTGCGATGATACCCCCAGGCGGTCGAGTCTGGATCTCCACTGGCCACACGGACATGAGGAAGGGGATGCAGGGGCTGGCGCTGCTGGTGCAGGAGCACCTCAAGCGCGATCCCCACGGCGGCGACCTCTATGTGTTCCGCGGTCGCGGCGGCTCCCTGCTGAAAATCATCTGGCATGACGGGATCGGCATGTCGCTCTACGCCAAGCGGCTGGAGCGGGGACGGTTCATCTGGCCGAAGGCTGAGGGTGGAGCTGTCGCGCTGACAAGCGCCCAGCTGGGCTACCTTCTGGAAGGAATCGACTGGCGTAATCCCCAGCACAGCTGGCGGCCGAGCAGCGCCGGCTGAGCCGAAAATAGTTGGGCCCGGCTGCATTTTAGGGCGCCACAAGCGGCGTGATCTGTGATTCAATTCGGGTCATGGAAGCCGCGACCGCGCCCAGTGCAGAGGAGTTCGAAGCGCTGAAGGCGGCGCTGGCCAGCATGCGCAACGAGCGCGATGAGGCCCGTGCCGAGGTCGCCGTCGCCAAGGCAGAGCGCTCTGAAGACCAGGCGCTGATCGCGCACCTGAAGCTGATGATCGCCAAGCTGAAACGCGAGACGTTCGGCGTCTCCTCGGAGCGTTCCAGCCGGTTGCTGGATCAGATGGAGCTGCAGCTCGAAGAGCTGGAGGCCTCGGCCACCGAAGATGAGCTGGCCGCCGAGAAGGCGGCCCGGGCGACCACGACGGTCAGGGCGTTCGCCCGTAAGAAGCCGTCTCGCCAGCCCTTCCCCGAACACCTGCCACGCGAACGGGTGGTGCTGGAAACGCCGACGGCCTGCGCCTGCTGCGGCGGTGAGCGGCTGAGCAAACTGGGCGAGGACATCACCGAGACGCTGGAGGTGATTCCGCGCCAGTGGAAGGTGATCCAGACGGTGCGTGAGAAGTTCTCGTGCCGGGACTGCGAGACCATCGCTCAGGCGCCGGCGCCGTTCCACGTTCTGCCACGCGGCTGGGCGGGGCCAAGCCTGCTGGCGATGATCATGTTCGAGAAGTTCGGCCAGCATCAGCCGCTGAACCGGCAGGCCGAGCGCTATGCCAGAGAAGGCGTGCCACTGAGCCTGTCGACGCTCGCGGACCAGGTTGGCGGCGTCGCTTCGGTGCTGGCGCCGCTGTACCAGCGCATTGAAGCCCATGTGCTGGCCGCCGAGCGACTGCATGGCGACGACACGACCGTCCCGGTTCTGGCCAAGGGCAAGACCGACATCGCCCGGCTCTGGACCTATGTGCGCGATGACGCACCGTTCGGCGCGACTTCGCCGCCCGCGGCGATCTTCCACTACTCCCGGGATCGGCGAGGGATGCATCCTCAGACCCATCTGCAGACCTGGTGCGGTGTTCTGCAGGCCGACGCCTATGGCGGCTACAACGAACTCTACAAGGAGGGCCGGCCGCCCGGTCCGATCCTGGAAGCAGCGTGCTGGGCGCACGGCCGGCGCAAGTTCTTCGAGTTGGCTGACCTTGAGGCCGCCCAGCGCAAGAAGGCGCGCGGCGAGAAGCCCAGAGCTGTGTATCCCAAGGCGCTGGAAGCCGTGCGCCTGATCGACGCCCTGTTCGCGATCGAGCGGACCATCAACGGCGCCAGCCCAGCCGAACGTCTTGCCGTCCGCCAGACGCAGAGCGCGCCCATCGTCGCCGAACTCAAGGAATGGCTGGCCGCGGCACGCGAGCCGCTGACCGGCAGCCACGGTATCGTCAAGGCGATCAACTACCTGCAGAAGCGCTGGCCGTCCTTCACACTCTTCCTGGAGGACGGCCGCGTCTGCCTGAGCAACAACGCCGCCGAACGTGCTCTGCGAGGCATCGCGCTCGGGCGCAAATCCTGGCTGTTCTGCGGCTCAGACCGTGGCGGCCAGCGGGCGGCGACCATGTACAGCCTGATCGCCACTGCGAAGATGAACGACGTCGATCCTCAGGCCTGGCTGGCCGACGTCCTGGCGCGCATCAATGACCTTCCCAGCAACCGCCTCGACGAGTTGTTGCCGTGGAACTGGACCAGCTCATCCGTCGTGGCGCTTCCGTGAGCGGGCCGTCACCCACTGAGAAGGTGCACATCACGTCCACCTGCGAGCGGTTCATCGAGGATATCTTGAAGCCGCGGTTCTTGCCGGTCGTACGTCCCACTGAGTTCAACTATCCCGTCAATATCCAGGGCAAGTGGCACGGAGCCCGCTATCGGCTCATCCAACGCTACCGCTCTGGCTTCGCTGACAACCTCGGTTACGAGTTCGACGCGCCGTTCGTCCGTCTCGACTGGCTCGCCCCGGACAGCTTCAACATCCAGTGGCATCGCCACACCGGGGTCTGGCACTGCCTTTACCGGTCCAAAACCCTCCGCCAGGCCCTCAGACTGATCGAGACGGACGGCATTCTACAGCCGAACTAGCCGTCAGCTCGTCGCGGTGCTCACCGGATGGGTACGCTTTCGTCGACGTAGAGATCGTTGTACTCGTCGGTCAGATTCAGCCCTTCCAGGCTGATCCGGACGCTGTCCGTCAAGTTGTAGGCCACCTGGGCATCCACGTTGGTCGTGGCGTTGGTGCCGTGCCAGCTGTTGAAGTCATTGCCAGGCACCCCCGTCAGATACTCGTCGCGATAGGCGACGGAGACCCGGGCGCTGAAACGGTCGTCCTCATAGTAGAGGGTGCCGTTCCAGGCGTTCTTGGACAGGCCGATGAGGGTGGCGTTGACCACCGGCGCTCCCGGAGCCGAAGAAGTGACGTACTCGATGTCGGAATCGACGAAGGTGTAGTTGGCCAGGATGCCGAAGTTCGACCAGAAGCCCGGCAGGAAGGTGAAGGGCTGCTGCAGGTTCAGTTCGAACCCCATCAGATCGCCGCCGTCGGAGTTTACGGGCTGGGTCACGGAGAACACCATGTCCGGCGTGGCTTCAGTGCCCTCGATCAGAGAGTTCGGCAAACCCAGGCTGCTGTAGACCGCCTCGCTGCGCAGGGTTTGGACGAAGGTGTCGATGTCCTTGTAGAAGACGCCCGCCGCCAGGATCGCTCCGCTTTGCGGATACCACTCAAGCGACAGGTCCAGGTTCTTGGACTTCGTCGGTTTCAGGAAGGGGTTGCCGGCGGAATAGCTGCGGTTCGCGCCCTGAACGGAGACATTGCCGCCGGGGGACAGGCTGCCCAGCCCCGGTCGGGCTATGGTCTCGGCGATGCTGACCCGGCCCATCAGAGCGTCGGTGAACTCCACCGACAGATTGGCGGACGGCAGGATCATGTCGTATTCGTTGTCGACGGTGATGAACGACACCTCGTCGCCGACCACCGCATTGCCGCCCGACCGCTGCTCGGTCTTGAACCAGCGCGCGCCGACGTCTCCGCGCCAGGGCAGGCCGAAGGCCGTGAAACGGAAATCCAGCTGCGCATAAACGCCGGTCGTCTCTTCGCGGACCTCGGACCTCGCCCCGGTGTCCTCGACCAGCTCCCACATGCCCTCGCCACTGTAGATGTCGTAGGCGTCGACGTACTTGCCCAGGTCGGGCGCCAGCCAACGCCTCAGGGCGGAATCCGGCAGACCCAGGCCCTGGTCGAAGTTGAAGGTCCGCGAAACGGCGGCGATGTCGTCCCCGGCGGCCAGGACCGGCGTGACGTAGGTGCTGGGACGCTCGAGGGCCCGGTTCTCGAAGTCGAAACGCTTGTAATCCGCGCCGACCTTCAATGTCAGGTTGTCGCTGAAGTCGTACTCGCCGGCCGCCTTGAAGGTGGTGAAGGCGTTATTGACCCATTCCGGCGTCAGGCGCACCTCTGAAGTTCCCTGAGCGGTGTACCAGGCGTTCGGATCGGTCGCGTCGAAGCCCAGGTCCATCTCCATCATCCGCGGGCGGAAGTCATAGGAGAAGCCGTCGGAATCGATGCGCTCGAAGGTGACCACGGTCGCGATCGGATCGTTGTAGCTGGACTCCGAACGACCGGCGGTGAGCTTGACACGGGCGCGGTCGCTGAAGTCGTGCTCGATGGAGCCTGTGATCTGCTTGAACTCGGTGTTCAGTTCGTTGTGGCTGGACTGGGTGCGCAGGTCGACGTTGTCGATGTCGGCCTGGACCAGATTGTTCCCGTCAAGGACGCCCGAACGGATGATCGACTGCGGCTTGCCCGCACCCGGGCGGCTGAGCCCCAGCGCCTGCAGCTGGGATTCGAGACGCACGCCCTCGAACTTGGAATACAGCCCCTCGAGGGTGATCAGGGTGGCGTCGGTCAGGCGGAACTGCACCGCCCCCGAGAGACCCAGCCGTTCAGATGACGTGTCGTAGCTGGCGTAGGCGGGGATGCGCGGAGCGTAGATTCCATTCTCAGCGTCATCATAGCCCCTGACGATATAGTTCAGCTGCCCGGGATCCGAGCCTGTGACCAGGCCAGGCACGGTCGAGGCCGGGTTCCAACCGCCGTTGGAGCCACCGTAGGTCCACCGGGTGATGTTGGCGCCTTCCTCGATCAAGTGGCGCTCGTCATAGGAGGCCGAAATCAGAACGCCTAGGCGGTCGTCCATGAACCGGTCGCTGGCCAGAAAGGACAAGCCAGGCGTCACGTCGCCCGCCAGTTCGTTGTAGCTCCCTTGGGCCGACAGGACGAGCTTGCGCCCTGGGGTGTCGAACGGCTTGGAGGCGTTCAGGTCGACGGTGGCGCCCAGCGATCCCTCATCCACCTCGGCCGAAGCGGTCTTTCGGACGATCAGGTTCGCGAACAGGTCGGAGGAGAAGATGTTGAAGTCGAAGCCACGCCCCCGGTTGGTGCCGCCCGAGTTGGAGGTGCCCGAGGAGGTGGCGATCGCCTCCATGCCGTTGACACGCACGCGAGTGTAGTCCGGACCCAGGCCCCGAACAGAAATCTGGCGCCCTTCGCCTGACCGCCGGGTGATGGCCACGCCGGGAATGCGCTGGAGCGATTCCGCCAAGTTCAGGTCAGGGAAGTCCGCCATGTCCTCGGCCGAGATGGCGTCGACCACGCCGTTCTCGTTGCGCTTGATGTTCAGCGCATTCGCCAGACTGGCGCGGAATCCGGTGACAACGATTTCATCAACCTCGGCCGCCTGCTCGGCCGGCGCCTCCTGAGCGAAGGCAGAACCCGCGCCCAAAGTGATCGCAAGCGCCGAAGCGCCCGCCGTCAGTGCGAATTGGAATCCATGCGTGGAACGCATCGTCTGTTTCCTTCCCCTCTGTCCGCCTAAGGCGGATCTCTTCTTGGGCGACGCCAGATTTCCTCCTGCGTCGGCGGAGGACGTGGCGCCGCACCGCTCGACTTGGACCATAGGTTCGCCTGATCGATGCGCGCCAATCCCAAGAAGGCATGAACCTATGCAGAATGTGAACTGATGCCGCGACACCTCTCGATATAGAAAAGGTATCGGTCGATAGGGTTTTTGGCTTAGACGCCCGATCGATCCGGCGCCTATCGTCGCCATGAAGCGCCCGCAGAGGCGCGTACCAAGGGAATGAGGCGGCCTGCGGCGACCATCGTCCTTAGATCCGTCTCGCAGATCGAGGAAACCGCCGATGACCGACCGCCCAGCCGCGCCCTCAGCTCCCGCGACCGGTCGTCGCACCCGGGTCCGATTCCAGATTCTTCTACTGATCTTCCTGCTGACGACGATCAACTATGCCGACCGCGCGACCTTCTCGATAGCGGGCGACGCAGCCTCGCGCGACCTGGGGCTGGACCCGGTCCAGATGGGCTACATCCTGTCGGCCTTCGCCTGGGCCTATGTCATCGGCCAGATACCGGGCGGGGCCTTGCTGGATCGTTTCGGCACCAAGCTGATCTACACCGTAGCCATCGCCGCCTGGTCCTTCTTCACGCTGGTTCAGGGTTTCTCCGGCTTCCTGACCGGCGGGGCGATCTTCGTTGGTCTGTTCCTGATGCGCTTCATGGTTGGCCTGTCTGAAAGCCCCTCCTTCCCCGGCAACGCCAGGCTGGTGGCGGCTTGGTTCCCAGGATCAGAGCGGGGCACCGCCTCGGCCATCTTCAACTCGGCGCAGTATTTCTCGCTGGTGGTGTTCGCCCCCTTCATGGGCTGGCTGGTGCACACGTTCGACTGGCATTCGGTCTTCTTCGTCATGGGCGGCCTGGGTCTGATCGCCGCCTTCGTCTTCTGGAAGATGATCCGCAGCCCCGC
This sequence comes from Pseudomonadota bacterium, assembly GCA_023451375.1. Classification (GTDB taxonomy): domain Bacteria; phylum Pseudomonadota; class Alphaproteobacteria; order Caulobacterales; family Caulobacteraceae; genus Brevundimonas. The sequence goes on along the minus strand of JAEXZS010000029.1, from coordinate 7,215 downwards.
CGATCATCCGCGCGTCAACGCTGCCGAGCTGGCCCATATCGAGGCCGGCGGCGGCCTGATCCGCATGGAAGATCGCACGGTCACCAAATCTGCGGCCTTCAGCTGGGACAACGTCAAGCAGGTGCTGGGCAGCCGCATGCTGATGGGGGTGTTCATCGGCCAGTACGGCATCAATGTGCTGACCTACTTCTTCGTCACCTGGTTCCCGATCTATCTGGTCAAGGAGCGCGGCCTGAACATCCTGGAGGCCGGCTTCGCCGCCGCGGCCCCCGCCCTGTGCGGCTTCGCCGGCGGGGTGCTGGGCGGGGTGATCTCGGACGGCCTGCTGAAGCGCACCGGCTCGCTGACCATCGCCCGGAAGACGCCGCTGCTGATCGGCATGATCCTGTCGGCCCTGATCATCAGCTGCGCCTATATCGAGCAGGCGTGGCTGGTCATCGTGATGATGGCCGTGGCCTTCTTCGGCAAGGGGATCGCCTCCCTGGGATGGGCCGTGGTGTCCGACACCTCCCCGCGCGAGTTCGTCGGCGTGACAGGGGGGATCTTCAACACCTTCGGCAACACCGCCGGCATCGTAACCCCGATCGTCATCGGCTACATCGTCGCCGCCACCGGCTCGTTCGACGGCGCCCTGTGGTTCGTGGGCCTACACTGCCTGCTGGTCGTCGCCGCCTACTTCCTGATCACCGGCAAGATCGAACGCCTGATGCTGAAGGCCCGGGAGGCGAAGGCCTGATGCGCGCGAACCGCAGAACCTTCCTGGCCGGCGTCTCGGCGGCGGCCCTCGGCGTCTCGGCCAAAACCGCCCGGGCCGCCCCCGTCCTCCGCATCGCCACGCCGATGGCGGCGCCGGACTGGGCGCTGCTGCAGCGCGAGTTGCTGCGCGTCACGGCGCAGGCCTGCACGGTCTACTACAACCGGTATTTCGACGAGCGGGGCTATTTCCTGCACTTCGAGCGCTGGGGCGCCAACGACGGGCCGGACGACACCATCGAGAACGTCAACGACTGGCCGCAACTGCACGCCTTGGGAGCGGCCGACAGCGTCAAGGCCATGTACACCCAGGCCTGGGAAGGCCATCTGCGCCAGTTCACCGAGGCGAAGACGACCGAGGTCGAGGTCGGCCGCCAGGGCATGTTCTACAAGGAGTTCCACGTCCAGAACGACTGGCAGCATCACTCCGAAGAACTGACGATGTTCAACGTGCAGGGCCTGTCGGACCCGCACGACGCCCGTTTCCGCGCCCGGACCCGCCGGTTCGCCGGCCTGTACATGGGCGAGGATCCGGACGCCCCGAACTACGATCCCCAGCATCGCATCATCCGCAGCCTGATGAACGGCAGCCGGGGTCCGATGCTGCGCAAGGCCACGGCGCTGGACTGGGCCGGCGACCCCTTCGACACCAGCGGCTTCCACCTAGGCCACGGCGAAGATTCCTATGCGGAATTCCTCCAGCACTATAAGGAATACACCGACGTCGTCGGCGACCATCCGCTGAACCTGTTCTCCACCACCCTGGCGCTGAACGCCTATATGCTGGAGCACGAGGCCAAGTACCGCGACTGGCTGCTGGGCTATGTCGACGCCTGGGCCGAGCGAGCGCGCGCCAATGACGACGTCCTGCCGTCGAACGTCGGCCTGGACGGGGTGATCGGCTCGGCCGCGGATGGAAGCTGGTGGGGTGGCGCCTACGGCTGGGGCTTCAGCCCGGTGAACCCGGTCAACGGCGAGCGCGAGAACCGCAATCGCGTGCCGCGCACCATCATCGGCTTCTTCAACGCCTATCTGCTGACCGGCGACGATAAGTATCTGGATGTCTGGCGGCGCCAGACCGACCGGATCAACGCCCAGCGGCGCACGGTGGACGGTCAGGTGCAGACCCCGACCATGTACGGCGCCGACGGCTGGTACGGCTGGCGGAACGGGCTGAACCAGGCCAATGCGCTGGACATCTGGTGGTTCTCAATGAAGGACGGCGACCGCCGCCGCGCGCCCGACCATCCGTGGGTCGCCTATCTGGAAGGCCGCGACCCGACCTATCCCGTAGCCGCCTTGAAGAAGGACCTGGCCGAGGTGCAAAAGCGCGCCGAGGCCCAGCGGCAGGACACGACCACGCCCGACACCCGTCTGGCCGATGCGGTGATGGATCAGAACCCGGCGCAGGTCACGGCCCTGATGCAGACCATGATGGGCGCGATCCATCTGGCCCGCCCCGCCTGGTCCTCTACCTCGTCCAACTCCGGCGGTTCGCCCCTTTACGCGCGCCTGCGCTATTTCGATGCCGACCGCCGCCGCGCGGGCGTGCCCGAGGACGTGGCGGCGCTGGTCGACGGGATGACCGCCGACGAGACGGCCGTGACCCTGGTCAATCTCAGTCCGGTCGAGGCGCGCACCGTAGTCGTCCAGGGCGGCGGCTATGGCGAACACCGCATCCGCGACGTGATGCTGGACGGCGCGCGCCAGGCGGTGAACGCCGACAGCTTCACCGTTCGGCTCGAGCCCGGCTCCGGAGCGCGGCTGGTGCTGGGGATGGACCGCTACGTCAATCCGCCGACCCTGACCTTCCCTTGGGAGCGCTGACCGGGATCAGGTCCCCAGCTTGAGGAAGGGCGCCGTCTGGAACAGGCGGCGCTCGTCCGCGCGTGGGTCGTTCTCCACGCGGCTGTCCACATCGAAGATCATCGTCGCCCGTTCCGGCAGGGTGTAGCGGCCCCAAGCCGGAATCCTCGCATTGTTGGGATCGCCGGTGCGGGCGAAGGCGATGAAGGTTTCGCTCATGGCCTCGGCGACCTTGCGCGCCTCGGCGCCGGTCCCCGCCTTCGATCCCGGCTTGTCGCAATTGTCGAACGCCAGGCCGATATCGAACCCATGATAGGCGCCGCGCCACGGCTCGACCGGCGAGGCGAAGTCGAGCTGGTACATCCAGGTAGGGCCGTTCAGTTTTGCCCGCTCCTCGGCCTGGATCAGATGACCGGGTCGCGACCGGCCGCAGGTCACGGCCGCGACGAAGACCTCGCGCGGCGTCATCTCCGGGAAACGGGCGCGATACCAGTCGACGACATATCGAGCGTTCAGGTCCAGAACCATCTGCGTCGCCAGACGACCGGCGATGTTGTCCCAGGTGATCTCCGGCGCGCCGGGTCCGCCCGCCGCCCCGCCCCCGAACTCGTCATGGGTGTTGCCGATCATCAGGGGAACATGGCCGCTCTCACGCGGGGCGTTTGGCACGAAGGGATGACGCGGCAACGCAGCGTGGTCCATCACCGACCAGAAATACATGTCGCCCTTCTCGATCGGATCGTCGAGCAACAGCGCCTCCTTGAGCCGTTCAGTCGGCAGCGTGGCCAGTTCGCCCGCCCGCTCCGACGTCAGGCCGAAATGGTCCAGAACCCGGCGCATCCGCAGTTCGGCGTGGCGCGGGCCCATGGCCGTCACATGCTGGCCGCTCATGGTGATGACGCGGTGATAAAGGCCCGCCGCCCTGGGCATGGCCATCAGGGTCACCAGCTTGCCGCCGCCGCCCGACTGGCCGAACACGGTGACGTTCCCCGGATCGCCGCCGAAGTCGCGATACTGTCGCGCACCCATTCAAGGGCCAGGATCAGGTCCAGATTGCCGACACTGCCCGACGCCGCATAGGCGCCGCCCAGCAGTTGTCCCAGCCCATTGTAGCCGAACACGTTCAGGCGGTGATTGAGTGTCACCACCACGACATCGCCCCGCCGGCACAGGGCGGCGCCGTCGTACAGCGGGCTGGAGCCCGAGCCGTTTGCGTGCGCCCCGCCGTGCACATAGACCATCACCGGCCTGCGCCCGCCGTCCGCCAGCGCCGGGGTCCATATGTTCAGGAACAGGCAGTCCTCATCCTGGTCCGGCTCGTCGCTCTTCTGTGGCGAGGCGTGGCCATAGGCGGTCGCGTCGACGATCCCGCGCCAGGCTCGCGGGGGAACGGGCGGCTGGAAACGTCGCGTCGTCGTGTCGGCGCCGTAGCGGACGCCCTTGAAGACCTTGATGTCGCCGTCGAGATAGCCCCGCACCCGGCCGTGCCGCGTCATCGCCACCGGCGCGGCGTCCTCCGCCTGGACGCCGCCGCCCATCGCCGCCATCGCCAAGCCGCCGCCAAGGGCGCATACCGTCCGTCGCGTGTGCTCGACCATGGGCATCCTCCTCAGTGCGCGCCGTCCTCCGCCTGAGCCTCGATCAGGGCCAGGAAGGGTTTCAGGCTGGGATTGTCGTTGTCGCGTCGCCACGCGACGTACAGCTCCACCGGCTGGGCCGGCGTGATGTCCAGCGGCCGGAACTCCACGCCGTCGAAATGCAAGCGCATCGCCGCTTCCGGCACCACCGCCGCGCCGATGCGGGCGTGGACCAGCGCCAGCATCGAATGGATCTGGCTCATGTGCTGGACGTGCTGCGGCGAGACGCCCGCCCCGTCGAACAGGGCGCTCAGCATGCCGTGGAAATAGCCGGCGCCCTCGGGCGCATACATGACCATGGGCCGGGCGTCGAAGTCCGACAGCGACAGCACGGGCTTCGACAGGCGCGGATCGCCCGATGGCAAGGCGGCCACCAGAGGCTCCGTCATCACCCTCAGCTTGTCGAACTCAGGCCGGTTCAGCGGCGGCCGGATCAGGCCCAGATCGATCCGGCCCGTTAGCAGCGCCTCGATCTGCTCGCCGGTCACCATCTCCCGCAGGGCCAGGTCGACGTTGGGCAGCTTGGTTCGGCCCAGGTCCACCAGCTTCGGCAGGAAGCTGTAGCCGGACGCCGCGGTGAAGCCGATCGCCACCCGCCCCGCGTCGCCGCTGGCGATGCGACGCGTCGCCAACGCCGCCGTCTCGGCCAGCCGCAGGATGCGCCGGGCCTCGATCAGGAACGACCGGCCGGCGGGCGTCAGCCGCACCGACCGGCTGGTCCGGTCCAGCAGGACGACGCCCAGGATTCGCTCCAGCAATTGCACCTGCCGGCTCAGCGGCGGCTGGGTCATGTTCAACCGCATCGCCGCGCGCCCGAAATGCAGTTCCTCCGCGACCGCCACGAAGCACCGAAGCTGGCTCAGTTCGAACATGCGCCCCCCTCCCCTGGACCGAGCAGCCTAGGCGCTTCGATCCACAGGGAACAGGTCATGCTCAGCCGTTCGCCGCCAGCTTGGCCGCGGCGGGCTGAACCCGCGCGATCAGCGCCTTCAGCTCGGTGAACTCGCTCTCGGACAGGTCGGTCAGCGGCGTGCGCACCGGACCCGCGCTGCGGCCGATGGCGGTCATGCCGGCCTTCACGATGGAGACCGCATAGCCCTTGCCGCGATTGCGCAGCGCTATGTAGGGCAGCACGAAATCGCGAAGCCCCGCCATGATCGCCTCATGATCCCGCGCCCGCACCGCTTTGTAGAAGCTCAGCGCAAAATCGGGCACGAAGTTGAAAATCGCCGACGAATAGGTCGTCACGCCCATCTCCAGATAAGCCGGCGCGAAGGTCTCGGCCGTCGGCAGGCCGCCGACATAGGTCAGCCGATCGCCCATGCGGGCGTAGACCTGCATCATCAGCTCGATGTCGCCGACGCCGTCCTTGAAGCCGACCAGGTTCGGATTGCGCTCGCAGAGCCGTTCCAGCGTGTCGGCGTTCAGCACGGCGTTGTCACGATTGTAGACGATGACGCCCAGCTTGGTAGCCTTGCACACCGCCTCGACGTGCGCCGCCAAGCCTTCTTGGCCAGGAAACATCAAGAACGGCGGCAGCAGCAGGACGCCGTCGGCCCCCGCCGCCTCGGCTGAGCGGGCCATGTCCACGGCGATGGCGGTGCCATAGCCGCAACCAGCCACCACCGGCGTCTTGCCCGCCGTCTCGGCCACGGCCGCCTTGACCACGGTCTCGACCTCCGACGGTGTCAAGGAAAAGAACTCGCCGGTGCCGCCGGCCGCGAACAGGCCGGCTAGGTCCTGCCGCAGCATCCAGCCGCAATGCTCGCGATAGGCGCTTTCGGCAAAGCGGCCTTCCGCGTCGAAGTGAGTCACTGGGAACGACAGCAAGCCGCCCCCGATCATGCCGGCCATTTCGGCCGGCGTCATTCTGGACATGGGAATTCCTGTCGTCTTGCGGCGCGAGGCCGCCCCTGCGGCGCTCTTGTCTTCTCGCCTTGTCCAGACGGTATCCACGCCGCCCCGACGGGTCTAAGCCAAAGCCGCTATCGACCGATGCGGGTTTTGTCTTGATGCCGACGCCTCAACGCCGAGCCCGCATTAATGCATAGAGAGCTGCCGCTGCGTTTGGACAGCTGTCGAGCGATCGCCGTCTTTGCGTAAACCTTTCGCGCAGACAAAAACTGGACAGATTCGTTGTAGATTCAGTCATCGGTCGCACAGCTTCCCCCATGCGCCAGCTGCGGTCATGGGCGCCGCCCCGGAATCAAGACGTTGGGGGCATTCACTGTCGTCCGTCTGGCTTGGCTGACCAGACGCGGCATGTCAGATGCCGTCGCATGGGCCTAATCCAAATTCGCCCTTACGACTCGCCGGCCAAAGCAGAAATCGAACACGATCGCTCTTGGGGCGAGTAGCAGCCGACATCTCGTGTCCTTGGCTGTTCCAAACCTGTAGAGCGATCCTCGGGACCGGAAGCTTACCAAGTCCTATGCGAACGGACTGCCGTCAGAGTCCCTGGTAGAGGGGGTCGTCTCGCTCTGTTGCGGCCCAGGACGGATTGAGCCCGGCGAAGGTCGCGAACGCCAGCCGCGCTTGTTCGATATCCTGCATCGTTATCGCCAGTCTGGCGATGCGACGCCAGACCCTGTCCCGGCGGAGCCGGTGCGGCTCCACCCTGGGATCGCCGAGGCCTACCGCCGGCTGGCGGAGGACCTGCACCTGGCGATCGAGGGCGACGCTGGCGAGGTCTTGCGCCAGGAACTGCGCCAGTTGATCGAGCGGGTGGACTTTATCCCGCTGGACGGTCTGGGCAAGTTCGACCTGCGCGTTCACGGCAGCCTTGCCGTGCTGCTAGGGCTGGGCGGGGTCCAGAGCGCAGAAAACCCCACGGCCGGTGACCGTGGGGTTTCTTCGGATCAGATCCTCACTGCCGGTAGGTGTGAGGTATCGTTGGGTGCGGGAGTAGGATTTGAACCTACGACCTTCAGGTTATGAGCCTGACGAGCTACCGGGCTGCTCCATCCCGCGGCGAACGGTAGGATCGTGAGGAAGAACGGTTCGAGAAGAGCCTTTTGGG
>JAEXZS010000026.1 GCA_023451375.1 Pseudomonadota bacterium | reverse complement strand
CGCCGACCCTGACCAGGGCGCCCGCCGTCTCCAGCCGCCCCTGCCGTTCGTCGATCCACAGCATGGCAGCCGACGCGCCCGCCAGCGAAAGTCGCGCGGACTGGCCGCCGGCCGAGATCGCGGCGCTTGTCCCGGCCGCCGCCGCGCGGACGACCGTCATCGCGTCGGCGGCGGCCAGGCGGCCCATCGGCGCCTCCGCGTCTATCCTCCGGGTCGTGAACCGCTCGCCGTCGATGGTCAGCACCAGCGGCGTGGTCGACGACAGTCCGTCGGCGCCCGGCGACAGGCCGATCACGACGTCCGGCGTCGCATCGGCCTCCGCCGCCACGCTCAGCCTGAGCCAGCCCGCGTCCGGCTCGCTCGAGGGAGCGAAGGCGAAACAGGCGGCGCCGTTGTCGCAGGCGGCGCGCCAGTCGCGGAACCGCCGCTGCTCGGGCCGGGCGGATAGGATGACGCCTGTCGCCGCCTCAGCCGATGTCGCCGGCGCGGCCTCCGGCGCCAGCGTCTCCTCGCGATCGCACGCCGCCAGGAGCGCCGCCGTCGCCGCCAGGGCCGTCAGTCCCCGCACCGTCCGCTCCTCTCAGGCCTTGCGCAGTTCGTCCGGCCTGTGCGCGGCGCGGGCGCCGGTCTTGCCGCTCTCGACGATATATTCGGGATTGTCCTTGGACGCCGCCGCCTTGTGCCCCTTGATCATGGTCGGCTTGGTGATCTTTCGGACCACCTTGCCGGAGGTCGTGCCCTGGCTGTGGTCCCAGCGAACCTTGTCGCCGGCCTTGAAGGTCTTGTCGGTCATCGGTCGCTCCGCTGTCTCGCATGCTCAGCGAGCAGCCGGCGCATCAGTTCCGGATCGACGATGGGCGGCGCTTCGAGGAAGGCCAGGATCCAGCGGTCCAGCAGTTCCCGTTCCTCATTCGTCATCCCCGCCCCGCTCCCGTACTGATGGGGCGGAGGGAACCCGCGCCGACAGCGCCGGTTCAGCTTGACCGTGCGCGTCCATTTTCGGGCAGGGTTAACGGCGGCCGGGGTTTGCGCGGTCGCCCCCGGCGGCTATATCGCCGCCACGACATTCCTTCCCCAGCGCAAAGGCGGACCAAACCCATGGCCAAGATCAAGGTCGAGAACCCCATCGTCGACATCGACGGCGACGAGATGACCCGCATCATCTGGCAGATGATCAAGGACAAGCTGGTCTTTCCGTTCCTCGACCTCGAGCTGGACTACTACGACCTGGGCATGGAGAACCGCGACGCCACTGACGACCAGGTGACGATCGACGCGGCCCACGCCATCCAGAAGCACGGCGTCGGCGTGAAGTGCGCCACCATCACCCCGGACGAGGCGCGGGTGAAGGAGTTCGGCCTGAAGAAGATGTGGAAGTCGCCGAACGGCACCATCCGCAACATCTTGGGCGGCGTGGTCTTCCGCGAGCCGATCATCTGCTCGAACGTACCGCGCCTGGTGCCGGGCTGGACCCAGCCGATCGTCGTCGGCCGCCACGCCTTCGGCGACCAGTACAAGGCCACCGACTTCCTGATGCCGGGCAAGGGCACCCTGTCGATCAAGTTCGTCGGCGAGGACGGCGAAGTGATCGAACATGAGGTCTATAAGTCGCCGGGCGCCGGCGTGGCCATGGGCATGTACAATCTGGACGCCTCCATCACCGAGTTCGCCCACGCCAGCTTCGCCTACGGCCTTCAGCGCAACTACCCGGTCTATCTGTCGACCAAGAACACCATCCTCAAGGCCTATGACGGCCGCTTCAAGGACATCTTCCAGCAGGTGTTCGACGAGCACTACGCCGCCGAGTTCAAGGCGCGCGGCCTGACCTACGAGCACCGCCTGATCGACGACATGGTCGCGGCGGCGATAAAGTGGTCGGGCGGTTTCGTCTGGGCGTGCAAGAACTACGACGGCGACGTCCAGTCCGACATCGTGGCCCAAGGCTTCGGCTCGCTGGGCCTGATGACCTCGGTGCTGATGACGCCGGACGGCAAGGTGCTGGAGACGGAAGCCGCCCACGGCACCGTGACCCGCCACTACCGCCAGCACCAGAAGGGCGAGGCCACCTCGACCAACTCGATCGCCTCGATCTTCGCCTGGACGCGCGGCTTCAAGCACCGGGCCAAGCTGGACGGCAACGCGGCGCTGGATACCTTCGCCGACACGCTGGAGAAGGTCGTCGTCGACACGGTCGAGGCGGGCTACATGACCAAGGACCTGGCCCTGCTGGTCGGCGACCAGCAAGGCTGGCTGACCACCGAGGGATTCCTCGACAAGGTCGCCGAGAACCTGAAGGCCGCCCTGCCGCAAGCGGCGTAAGGCCAGGTTCCTCAAGCAGCGCGAAGCGCGATAGGACCAACAAGACGTCCTCAAGCAGCGCGAAGCGCGATAGGACCACCAGGAATGCAGCCCCGCCGGAGCCATCCGGCGGGGCTTTTCGTTGCGCACTCCACGGGGCCGTGCATGAATGGCGGCGGGGGAGTGCAAGCGTGAAGACGATTTTCGGCAATCTGGTCCTGGCGGCGATCGTCCTGGCCGTCATCGCCTTCTTCGCCGCGCCCGCCGTGGCCTTCTTCGCCATTCGCTCGGCCGCCGAGGCCGGCGACGTGCAGGGGCTGGCGCGGCTGATCGACTTCACCGCCGTGCGGCAGTCGATCCGGCCCCAGTTGCAGGGTCGCCCCGAAGCCCTGGCCCCGCCCCCCGCCTTCCTCGAGGATCCGATCGGGGCCTTGCGCCGTCAGTTCGAGGACAATCCGATCATCCGGCCGCCCAGCGTCGACGTCTATCTGACCCCCGCCGCCCTGGCGGCCCTGACCCGGGGCGAGGGCCGGGCGGCGGATCGCTGGTCGTCGTCCTCAACCCCGACGGCGGCGGACAAGACCCGCAAGCCGTGGCCCCGCCCGGCCTACTGGGGCTTCAATCGCGCGCGGATGTCGGTGGCGGACGCGTCCGGGGCCCGCACCGTGTTCACCTTCGAGCGGCGCGGGCCGTTCGACTGGCGCCTGGTCCAGATCGGCCTGCCGCCCGCCGCGCCCACCGCCCCCGCCGCACGCCTTCCGCCGTCCGCCGGCTGAACCGTTTACGGAGTCGCCATGCGTCGCAAAATCCCCATCGGCCTGATCATCGCCGTCGCCGCCGGCGTCCTGATCGCCTGCTTCGTCTCGCCCTTCCTCTCGGCCCAGGCCCTGATCCGCGCCGCGCGCATGGGCGACCAGGCCGGCCTGGAACGCCACGTCGACTTCCCCGCCTTCCGCGAGAGCCTGAAGACCGAGCTGAACGCCCGCGCCGCCGTCGAAATCCGCGAGCGGGCCGGTGACGACCGGGGCCTGGCCGCCCTGGGCATGCTGCTGGCGCCCGGCCTGGTGGAGGGCGCCGTCGACAGCTTCGTCACGCCCCAGGCGATCGCCGCCATGGTCCGCTCGGCCGAACGCCCCGAGCCCGAGCAGCCCACCCCCCGGGAGGACGCGCCCGCCGTGCCCAAGGACAAGGTGCATCAGGCCTGGGCCTATCGGGGCGTGAACACCTTCGCGGTGACCCTGGCCCGCGAAGACCAGCCCGACGAGGCCTTGGTCCTGATCATGACGCGACGCGGCCCGTTCAGCTGGAAGCTGTCCGGCGTCGACCTGACGCCCGACCCCATGGGGTGAGCGTCTCCCTCTCCCGTGGGAGAGGGCTTGAGCGCACGGCGGCGTAGCCGTCGTCCCGGCGCGAGGGGAGAGGGTCGCCGCGTCGCGAGCCGGCCCGCCGTTCGACCTTCAGCTGACCGGGCTCCGCCCGACCACCCTCTCCCAATGGGAGAAGGAGCCGGTCGTCAGCCCAGCGCCGCCCTCACCGCCGCCAGACCGTCCTCGGCCTTGGACCCGTCCGGCGCGCCGCCCTGGGCGAAGTCGGGCTTGCCGCCGGCGCCCTGGCCGCCCATCGCCAGCACGGCCGCGCGGGCCAGATCGGCGGCGTTGACCTTGCCGGCCAGGTCCGACGTCGCCGCGACCGTCACCGCCGCCTTGCCGTCGGTCACGCCGATCAGGGCCACGACGCCCGAGCCGACCTGTTTGCGGAAGTCCTCGGCCACGCCGCGCAGGCCCTTGCCGTCGACGCCGTCCAGCACGCGGGCGATCAGCTTGACGCCGTTGATCTCCTCCGGCGCCGCGGTTGCGCCCGACCCGCCGCCCAGGGCGAGTTGCTTCTTCAGCTCGGCGACCTGCTTCTCCAGGGCCTTGACCGAGGTCTGCAGGCCCTCCACCCGTGCGGGCACGTCGCCCGGCTGGACCTTGAAGTCACGGGCCAGATTGCGGGCGACCCGCGCCTGGCCTTCCAGATAAAGGCGGGCGGCCTCGCCGGTCAGGGCCTCGATGCGGCGAACGCCGGCGGCGACGCCGGTTTCCTGCACCACCTTGAACAGGCCGATGTCGCCGGTGCGGGCCACATGGGTGCCGCCGCACAGCTCGACCGAATAGGGGGCGTTGTCGCTGGTCAGCGACCGGCCCAGCGTCAGCACGCGGACCTCGTCGCCGTACTTCTCGCCGAACAGGGCGATGGCGCCGGCCTCGATGGCGGCCTGGGGCGCCATCAGCTTCGTCTCCGCCGGCACGTTCTGACGGATCACGGCGTTGACCTCGGCCTCGATGGCCGCCAGCTCTTCCTCGGTCACTGGGGCGTTGTGGCTGAAGTCGAAGCGCGCGCGTTCGGCGTCGACCAGTTGGCCCTTCTGCGCCACCGCCGCGCCCAGCACATTCTTCAGCGCCGTGTGCAGCAGGTGGGCGGCCGAGTGGTTGGCCCGCGTCGTTCGGCGCTTTTCGGCGTCGACCAGTTGGGCCGCGCGGGTCCCGATCTCCAGCTTGCCGGCGGTGATCTGGGCCGTCAGCACATGCAGGTCGCCCGCGTGCTTCTTCACGTCGATGACCTCGGCGTCGCCGCCCGGCCATTCAATGGTCCCGTGGTCGCCCGCCTGGCCGCCGCTCTCGGCGTAGAAGGGGGTCGTGTCGAACAGGATCTCGACGATGTCCCCGGCCTCGGCCGCCTCGACCGGCTGGCCGCCGTTCATGATGGCCAGCACCTCGCCCGAGCCTTCGATGGCGTCATAGCCGGTAAAGACGGTCGGTCCCATCCGGTCGCGGATGGCCAGCCATTCGCCGGTGTTGGCCGTCTGGCCCGAGCCCTTCCAGTGCTCGCGCGAACGCTGGCGCTGTTCGGCCATGGCCGCCTCGAAGCCGTCGACGTTGACCGAGAAGCCGCGACGGCGCGCCTCGTCCTGGGTCAGGTCCAACGGGAAGCCGTAGGTGTCCGACAGGGTGAAGGCGGTCTGGCCGTCCAGCATGTCGCCGGGCCGGAAGCCCTGAACCGCCGTATCGAACAGGGCCATGCCCTTGGACAGGGTGGTGCGGAAGCGGATCTCCTCCTGCTTCAGCGTGTCCTCGATGAAGGGCTGGGCGCGCTTCAGCTCGGGATAGGCCTCGCCCATCTCGTTCACCAGGGTCGGGACCAGACGGTGCATCAGCGGGTCGTTGGCGCCCAGCAGGTGGGCGTGACGCATGGCGCGGCGCATGATGCGGCGCAGGACATAGCCCCGGCCCTCGTTCGACGGGGTCACCCCGTCAGCGATCAGGAAGGACGACGAGCGCAGGTGGTCGGCGATGACGCGGTGGCTGGGGGCCTGCTCGCCGTCCGCCTTGGTCGATGTGGCGTCTTCCGAAGCGGCGATCAGGGTCCTGAACAGGTCCGTCTCATAGACCGAATGCACGCCCTGCAGCACGGTGGTCATCCGCTCCAGACCCATGCCGGTGTCGACGCTGGGCCTGGGCAGTTGGCGAACGATCTGGTCGTTCTCCTTCTCGAACTGCATGAAGACGTTGTTCCAGATCTCCACGAAACGGTCGCCGTCCTCGTCCGGGCTGCCGGGAGGGCCGCCGGGCACGCTTTCGCCGTGGTCCCAGAAGATTTCGGTGCAGGGGCCGCACGGGCCGCTGTCGCCCATGGCCCAGAAGTTGTCGCTGCCTGCGATGCGGATGATCTTGTCGTCCGAAAAGCCGGTGACCTTCTTCCAGATCGCGGCGGCCTCGTCGTCATCGATATAGACGGTGACCAGCAGGCGCTTGGCGTCCAGGCCGAACTCCTGAGTGACCAGCTTCCACGCCCGATCGATGGCGTGTTCCTTGAAATAGTCGCCGAAGGAGAAGTTCCCCAGCATCTCGAAGAAGGTCAGGTGGCGCGCGGTGTAGCCGACGTTGTCCAGGTCGTTGTGCTTGCCGCCGGCCCGCACGCACTTCTGGGAGCTGGTGGCGCGCGGATAGGGCGGCTTGGACGCGCCGGTGAAATAGTCCTTGAACGGCACCATGCCCGCGTTGACGAACAGCAGGGTCGGATCGTTCTGCGGCACCAGCGGAGCCGAGTGCACCTTCTCGTGGCCGTCGGCCGCGAAGTAGTTCAGGAAGGTGGAGCGGATCTCGTTCAGACTGGGCATGGATCGGCGTTCGGCGCTTGGATTCTGGGGAACTGGCCATATAGGCCGTGAAGCTGTCGGAAGCCATGCGTTTCCCGCGCCGGAGCCCGCTATCCCCCGCTCCCGGTTGGCGCTATGGGGCGGAATGATCTCCAAGACCACCCGGTTCGAAGTGCTGGACGCGCTCAGGGGCCTTTGCGCCATCCTGGTGGTCTTCTTCCATCTGCCGGTCTCCAGCCATTTCCACGCCCTGCCGCTGACCCGGCACGGCTATCTGTTCGTCGACTTCTTCTTCGTGCTGTCGGGCTTCGTCATCGCCCACGCCTATCGCGAGCGGATCGGCTCGCTGGGCGACGCGGCGCGGTTCCTGGTGCGGCGCGTGGGACGGGTCTGGCCGCTGCACCTGGCGATCCTGGCGGCCTTCGTGGCGGTCGAGCTGTGCCGCCTGTGGTTCCGCTTCGACGCCGTGCCGCCGTTCTCGGGCGACCGGGCGCCGGAGTATCTGATCACCAACGCCCTGCTGATCCAGGCCTTCGGCATCCACTCGCACCTGACCTGGAACGGCCCGGCGTGGAGCATCAGCGTCGAGATGGGCTGCTACGTCCTGTTCGCCCTGATGCTGCTGTCCGCCCCGCGCCGCTTCACCCCGATCGCGATTCTCCTGGCGGCGGCGGGGGCGCTCATCGTGCTCGCCTTCGCGCCGCGCTACATGAACACCACCTACAACTTCGGCTTCCCGCGCGCCGCCTACGGCTTCCTGCTGGGCTGCCTGGTTCAGCGCATCTGGAGCGCCGCACCCGATCCCGGACAGGGGCTGGTCCGCTGGCTGGAGCCCGCCAGCCTGATCGCCGCCGTGGCCTATGTCTGGCTGGCGCGCGGGCCGTGGACGGTGCTGGCGCCGCTGATCTTCGCGGTCTGCATCTGGGTGTTCGCCAGCGAGGCGGGGCGCGTCTCCCGCTGGCTGTCGGTCCGGCCGCTGCTGCGCCTCGGCCACTGGTCCTATTCGATCTACATGACGCACATGCTGGTCATCACCGTCATGCTGATCCTGGCGCGGCGGTTGGACATCATGGTCGGCCGGCGGATCGATTTCGGCTCGGTCTGGCTGAACGACCTGTTCGCCCTGGCCGTGATCGGCGTCATCATCGCCCTGTCGGCCGTGACCTATCGCTGGGTCGAGACCCCGGGTCGCGACTGGGTCAACAGTTGGGTCAGGCGACGCGAGGCGCGGCGCCTGCCCCCGCCGCTCGACGGCGACACGGCGCTGGCGGCGAACAAGCCGTAACCCTCAGGCCGCGTGCAGCTCCTGCTTCACGCGCTCGGCCAGGGTCTTGATGTCCAGCGGCTTGGGCAGGAAGGACACGCCGACCTCGTCCTGCAGCAGGTCCGAGAAGTCGCTCTCGGCATAGCCGGAGATGAACATCACCGGCGCGTCGCCCAGGTACTGACGCGCCTTCTTCAGCAGCGACGGCCCGTCCAGCCCCGGCATGATGACGTCCGAGATCAGCATGTCGATCTGGCCCGCGTGCTCCTCGGCGAGCAGCAGGGCCTCCTCGCCGTCGGCGGCCTCGATGACCTCGTAGCCGCGCTGACGCAGCAGCCGGGCGGCGATGCCGCGCACGGCCGCCTCGTCCTCGACGAACAGGATGCGGCCGGCGCCCGACAGGTCGCGCGGCGCCTTGACCTTGACCTCGACCGGCTGGACCTCGGCCAGTTCGGCCTCGCCCGCCGCCGGCAGGAAGATGCGGAACACCGCCCCGCCCCCCTCGGCGTTGCCGACGGTGATATGTCCCCCCGCCTGCTGGACGATGCCGTAGACGGTGGCCAGGCCCATGCCGGTCCCCTCGTTCACCGCCTTGGTGGTGAAGAAGGGCTCGAAGATCTTGTCGACCAGGTCGTGCGGCACGCCGGGCCCGGTGTCGGCCACCTCGATCAGGGCCACCTCGTCGGTGGTCGCCTCGGTCCAGCCCATCGACCGGGCCTGGGCGGCGGTCAGGCGCCGGGTGCGGATGGTGACGACGCCGGCCCCCGGCTCGACCAGGCCGCGCATGGCGTCGCGCGCGTTGACGGCCAGGTTCATCACCGCCGTCTCCAGCTGGCTCTTGTCGGCGACCACCACCGGCAGGTCGCGGCCGTAGTCGGTCTCCAGCCGCACGTCCTCGCGCAGCAGGCGGCGCAGCAGGATGGCGAACTCGCCCACCAGTTCGCCCAGGTCCAGCCGCTCGCGCCGGACCGTCGACTTTCTCGAGAAGGCCAGCAGCTTTCTGACCAGGTCGGCGGCGCGAATGGCCGTCTGCCGGATCTCGTTCAGCCCCTCATAGGACGGGTCCCCGACCGGGTGCCGTTCCAGCAGGCCGCTCAGCTGCAGCTGGATGGCCGTCAGCAGGTTGTTGAAGTCGTGGGCCACGCCGCCCGCCAACTGGCCCACGGCCTGCATCTTCTGGGCCTGCGACAGCTGCAGTTCCATCGACTTCTGGGTCGAGACGTCGAACAGCCAGATGCGGCGCTTGTCCCCCTCGGGCGCGACATAGAGGTGCAGCATACGGTCCGGAAACGCCCGCGCGACCAGGTCGATCGGACCGGACGAGCCGGCCGCCAGCTTGGCCCGCGCCTCGGCCACGCAAGCCGCCTCGAAAAGATGGCCGAAGGCTGCGTCGCGCGCCGCGGCGGGGCCGGTCAGCACCTGCAGCGCCGCGTTGGGCTCCTCCGTGCGGCCGGCGAACAGGTCCTCGCCCTCGATCACGGCCGAGCCGAACGGCGCTCCCGCCGCCATGGCCCGGGCCTCGCCGGTCGCGGGAACGGGACGCGGCGCCACCGGCACGGGCAGCACCGCCTCGGGCGCGGCGCGCAGCAGGAAGCGGCCCTCGCCCGCCTGGCCGATCACCACCTCGACCTCACGCCGGCCGATGGTGACGATGGCGTGCCCCGGCTCGCCCTTACGCGCCTGGGCGAACGCCATGTACAGCGCCTGGGCCGACTTGCCGCGCGGCAAGGCGGTGGTGTCGCCGTTCGCCTCGGCCCATGCGGCGTTGAAGGCCAGCACCTGGCCCGAGGCCCAGACCAGGGCCGCCGGCTCGGCCATGGCGTCCAACATATCGATGGCCGTGTCGCTGTCGGCCGCGCGCGGCTCGGCCCGGCGGAAGGCGAACAGGCCGATCAGGGCGATCAGGCCGGCGGTGACGATCAGCATCAGCCCGGGCGCCGACAGGGGATCCGACCGGAAGGCCGGATAGGCCATGGCCGCCACGGCCAGCACCAGCCCGACCGCCATCACGACCAGCAGCGGATCGAAAGGGAGGCGTCGGGGGGTGGTCATGCGGCCTCTCGCGCGGGGCGAATCAGAAGGGCGATCATACGCCCAATTGCTGCCGGACCCTTACCTGCGTCCTAGCGACGACGGCGGGACTGGAAGACGAAGCCGATGATCTTGGCGGCGGCCTCGAAATGCTCCTTCGGGATGACCTCGTCCACGTCCACCGAGGCGTAGAGCGCCCGCGCCAGCGGCACGTTCTCGACGATGGGCACATTGTGTTCCTTCGCCGTCTCGCGGATGCGCAGGGCCAGGGCGTCGACGCCCTTGGCGACGCAGATCGGCGCCCCGTCGCCCTGGTCGGGCTCATAGCGCAGGGCCACCGAATAGTGGGTCGGATTGGTGACGATCACCGTCGCGTTCGGCACGTTCTGCATCATCCGCTGGCGGCTGCGCTGCATGCGGATCTGGCGCAGCTTGGCCTTGATGTGCGGATCGCCCTCGGTCTGCTTGTAGTCTTCCTTCAGCTCTTCCTTGGACATCCGCATCCGCTTGGCGAAGCGGAACTTCTGCCACAGGAAATCGGCCCCCGCAGTGGCCCCCAGCAGAATGATCGCCGCAATGAACAGGCTCATGGCCATGTCCCGCGCCAGCGGCAGCAGCGCCAGCGGACTCACGGCCACCAGGTTCTCCAACGCGCGCGTGTGCGGCTTCAGCACCAGCCAGCAGACCACGCACACCGCGACCAGCTTCAGAAAAGTCTTCAGGAACTGCACCAGGCCGTCGATGCCGAAGATGCGCTTGAATCCCTCCAGCGGATTCACCTTCGACCATTTCGGCTTCAGCTTGTCGGCGGTGAAGATCAGGCCCGACTGCGCCAGGTGCCCGCCGGCCCCGCCGACGATGGTGGCCAGCATGACCGCGCCCAGGAAGGGCGTCATGGCCCACAGCGCATGGGCGAAGATCTCGGTCCCCCCGCCGCCGTCCAGCCAGCCCACCATCTCGTGCGGGGCAGCGATGAAGGGCAGCAACTGCTCGGCCATGGATGAGGCGAACCAGCCCCCGCCGATCAGGATCACCGCCGCCGCCCCGGCCAGGGCCAGCACCTGGCCGACGTCCGCCGACTTGGCGACATCGCCCTTCTTGCGCGCTTCCTCGAGTTTTCGCGGGGTGGCTTCTTCTGTCTTCGACTCGGGATCGGCGCCTTCAGCCACCGGCGCCTCCCCCAACAGCGCCCAGGGCGAAGTATTCGGCCACGCGCCGGTAGCGGTCGATGAAGACCGTGCCCAGCACGCCCAGGCTCAAGGCGAAGATCGACAGGCCCAGGATCACGCTCAGCGGCGCGGCGGCGAAGAAGATCTGGAACTGCGGCATGACCCGCGCCACCAATCCCGAGGCCAGGTTGAAGATCAGGGCGAACACAAGCACCGGCGCCGACAGTTGCACCCCCAGCAGGAAGGCGTCGCCCATGGTCCGCACCGCCGCGGCGGCGAAGTCGTTCAGCATCAGCGGCTGGGACGGCGCCATCAGATTGTAGGACCCGGCGATCCCGGCGATGAACAGGTGATGGGTGTTGGTTGCGAACAGCAGCGTCACCCCAAGCAGGGTCAGGAAGGCCGCGATCGTCGTGCCCGGCTGGGCCTGCAGCGGATTGGCCGTCTGGGCGAAGCTCAGCGTTGTCTGCAGCGACACGATCTCGCCCGCCGTCGACAGCGCCGCCATGAACATCCGCAGCAACAGGCCGATCATCAGCCCGACCACGACCTCGCGGATCATCCACCCCGCCATGCCGCCGACGGTCGAAGGCAGCGCCGGCAGCGTCCCCGCCACCACCGGCCACAGCGTCAGGCTCAGCAGCAGCGCCAGCGACAGGCGGATGCGCGGCGGCACATAGGCCTCGCCCACGCCGGGGATCAGCATCAGGATCGCCCCGACCCGCGCGAAGATCAGGCCGCCCGCCCAGACCTGGTCGGCCGTAGCGTACGGCTCCACTACATCCCCGCGATACGGGCGGCGATCTGGCGCATGAAGCCGCCCAGCAGCGCCCCCATCAGCGGCAGGAACAGCAGCAGGCTGACGAAGATGGCGATGATCTTCGGCGCATAGATCAAGGTCTGCTCCTGAATCTGCGTCAGCGCCTGGAACAGGCCGATCACCACGCCCACGACCAGCCCGACCAGCAGCACCGGCGCGCACAGCTGGATGGTCAGCCACAGGGCGTCGCGGCCCACATCCAACACTTCGGCGCCGGTCATGCGCGCTCCCCGGAAATCACTTGGGCGAAATCACTGGGCAGAAAATGCCGGGAGGATGGTTAACGGGGCGCTAAGATGGTGGCGTGTGGTGTCGGCCCAGAGCATCCGGCCAGGGCAACCCGTCGCCCTCGGGTCGGGTCCAAGGCGCCGTCGCGACGCCTTGGCGGAGAGCCATAGGCCCTCCCTTCGCCTCCCCTTGACCCCACGCCGACGCGCCCCACCTTTCAGCCGGGCTCTTCCGTGCTCCCGATTTCGGACCATTCAGACGATTCACACTATTCAGACTGTCTTTTCCCCCGCCGCAGTCCGAAATCTCCGGCTCCGCCGCCCGCCGTTTCCGCCCCCTCCCCTTCGGGCGCCGACGTCGCTATGAAGGCCCCATGACCGACGCCCCGAACGCCCCCAAGATCTCCCAGGCCGAAGCAGAGGCCGCCGTGCGGACGCTGATCCAGTGGGCGGGGGACGATCCCGAGCGTGAGGGGCTGCTGGAGACGCCGGCGCGGGTGGCGCGCAGTTATCGCGAGTTGTTCGCCGGCTACGAGGTCGACCCGCTGCAGTACCTGGAGAAGACCTTCGAGGAGGTCGGCGGCTATGACGAGCTGGTGGTGCTGAAGGACATCCGCTTCGTCAGCTTCTGCGAGCACCACATGCTGCCGGTCGTGGGCAAGGCGCACGTCGCCTATCTGCCGACCGACCGCGTCGTCGGCATCTCCAAGCTGGCGCGGGTGGTGCGCGGCTTCGCCCGGCGGCTGCAGATCCAGGAGAAGATGACGTCCGAGATCGCCAAGGCGATCCAGACCGTGCTCCAGCCCCAGGGCGTCGGCGTGGTCATCGAGGCCGAGCACAGCTGCATGACCCTGCGCGGCGTCAACGTGCCGGGCGCCAGCCTGTCGACCAGCTGCCTCTTGGGCGTGGTGCGCGACGACCCCCGCACGCGCGAGGAGTTCCTGCGGCTGGTGCGGGGCTAGCTCCGGCCCGTCTCTTGCGGCGCCCGCGCCGAAGGAGACGTGTCCGATGCCCTGGCGGCTGATTTCGACCCGGAATGAGACAGTCCAGATCGCTCGCGGCGGCTGGCTGGACGCGCTGCGTTTCATCGTGGCCTTCCTGATCATCCTGCATCACTTCCAGGCCGCCGGTCCGGCGCCGCTGGCGCAGGTCATCAATCCGATCTTCGAGCGCGGCGGCTTCCTGCTGACCAACTTCTTCCTGATCGATTCCGGCTACGTCCTGATGCGGGTCTACGGCGCGGCGGTGGGCAAGGGGCGGCTGTCGCCCGGCGACTTCTTCCTGAAGCGCTTCCTGCGCGTCGCTCCGGCCCACTTGATGATGGGGCTGTCGCTTGTGGGATTGGTCTTGCTGGGCAGTGCGGCCGGGGTGGCGCCGCGCAGTCCGGAATGGTTCGCCTGGGACCAGCTGCCGGCGCAGCTGCTGCTGGTGCAGTCCTTCGGCGTGTACGGCGGCCTGGGCTGGAACGCGCCGACCTGGTCGATCTCGGCGTTGATCGGCTGCTACCTGGCCTTTCCGTGGATCATACGGGGACTGATGCGGCTGGGGCCGTGGTCGGCGCTGGCGCTGGGGGTCGGCGTCTATCTGGCGGCCAATCAGCTGTGCTGGTGGTTCCTGGACCTGCCGGTCTACCAGATGCCGATGCGCTACGGCTTCTTCCGCGCCCTGCCGCTGTTCTTCCTGGGCATGTGCCTGGCCTGGTTCGCGCAGAAGGCCTGGGTCGCGCCGCGCCTGGCCGGCTGGGCCGGCGTCCTGGCGGCGGTCGGCTTCTTCGCCCTGCAACTCCACGACAAGCACGCGCTCGTCGCCCTGACGCTGATCTCGATCATCATCCTGGCCGCCGGGGCCGTGCCGGTGAAGACGCCGTCGAAGCTGGTGGAGAAGGCGGCCGTCGTGTCCTTCTCCATGTTCATCACCAATGAGGTGGTGCGCATCGCCTGGTTCGGCGTGGTCAATGTGGTCGTCGCCCGGTTGGACCTGCCCGTCGCCGCCCAGTGGGGGCTATGGGTGCTGGGCGTCATGGCGGCGGTGGCCTTCGCCTTCGCCTTCCACTTCGCCGTCGACGATCCGATCCAGTCGCGCATCCGCCGCTGGCTGAAGCGTCGCGCCGGCGGCCGGCCTGTCGCCGCCGGCGCCGTGGTGTCGCTGGAGGGCTGAGGCGCCCACCAGAACGAAGGGTCGACCAAAGTCTGTCTCTCCAGCCGTGGCGGCGTGCGCCAAAGTCCCTGCTCGCGCGTCCGCCAAGGGCCGCGCCAGAACGGCCGAAAACGGCGACATGGAGGAAACAGGACAATGGCTACGGACGCCGCAACCGCGCCCGGGGGGGAAGAACACCAGGTCGATCGCAACGATCGGCTGGTGATCCTGGCCTCCTCCGTCGGCACCGTCATCGAGTGGTATGACTTCTATCTGTACGGCTCGCTGGCGGCGATCATCACCGTGCAGTTCTTCTCGGGCGTCAACGAGACGACCGGCTTCATCTTCGCCCTGATGGCCTTCGCCGCCGGCTTCGCCGTGCGTCCGTTCGGCGCCATCGTCTTCGGCCGGCTGGGCGACCTGTGGGGACGCAAGAACACCTTCCTGGTGACCATGCTGCTGATGGGCCTGTCGACCTTCGTGGTCGGCCTGTTGCCGTCCTACGCGGCGATCGGCATCGCGGCGCCCATCATCCTGGTGCTGATGCGCCTGATCCAGGGCCTGGCCCTGGGCGGCGAGTACGGCGGCGCGGCGACCTACGTCGCCGAACACGCGCCGCAGGGCAAGCGCGGCTTCTACACCTCCTTCATCCAGATCACCGCGACGGCCGGCCTGCTGCTCAGCCTGGTGGTGATCCTGGGCGTACGGACGGCGGTGGGCGAGGAAGCCTTCGCCGACTGGGGCTGGCGGATCCCGTTCCTGGTCTCGATCCTGATGCTGGCGGTGTCGCTGTGGATCCGGCTGAAGCTGTCGGAGAGCCCGTCGTTCAAGCGCATGAAGGCCGAGGGCAAGGGCTCCAAGACGCCGCTGAAGGACTCCTTCGGCAAGTGGCCGAACCTGAAGCTGGTTCTGATCGCCCTGGTCGGCTTGGCCGCCGGTCAGGCGGTGGTCTGGTACACCGGCCAGTTCTACGCCCTGTTCTTCCTGGAGCGGGTGCTGAAGGTCGACGCCTCGCTGTCCAACATCATGATCGCGGTCGCCCTGCTGCTGGCCACGCCGTTCTTCGTCTTCTTCGGCTGGCTGTCGGACAAGATCGGCCGCAAGCCGATCATCCTGCTGGGCTGCCTGCTGGCGGCGCTGACCTACTTCCCGCTGTTCCAGGCCCTGACCACCGCCGCCAACCCCGCACTGGCGCGGGCCACGGCCTCTTCGCCGATCACCGTCTACGCCGACCCGGCGGACTGCAACGTCCAGTTCGACCCGATAGGCAAGACCGTGTTCAACCACTCCTGCGACCTGGCCAAGTCCTACCTGGCCAGGGCCGGCATCAACTACACCAACGTCGAGGCCCCGGCCGGAACCGTGGCCGAAGTTCGCATCGGCGACGACGCGGTGATCCCCAGCTTCCGGGGCGAGGCGATGAGCGCGGCCGACTTCAGCGCGCGGAAGAAGGCCTGGGACGCGAGGCTGGGCGAAGCCCTGGCCGACGCCGGCTATCCGCTGAAGGCGGCCAGCGACGAAGTGAACAAGCCGATGGTCGTGGCCATCCTGTTCATCCTGGTGCTGTACGTGACCATGGTCTACGGCCCGATCGCCGCGGCCCTGGTCGAGATGTTCCCGACCAACATCCGCTACACGTCCATGTCGCTGCCCTACCACATCGGCAACGGCTGGTTCGGCGGCTTCCTGCCCACCACCGCCTTCGCCATGGTGGCGGCCACGGGCAACATCTACTACGGCCTGTGGTACCCGATCGTCGTGGCCCTGATCACGGTCGTGGTCGGCTTCCTCTTCGTGAAGGAAGGCAAGGACGTCGATCTCAACGCCTGATCCTGCTTTTAGGCGCTGACGAAGGGGGCGGGCCGTCGCCAGCGGCCCGCCCCCGCTGTTTCATGGCCCTTGTGAGCGGGGCCGATGGCGGATCAGATGAGACGATGTTCAGCCTGGTGATCCTCGGCCTCGTAGCCGGCTACATGGCGATCCTGTTCGCCGTCGCCTGGCATCAGGAGCGGCCGGCGACGCGGGCGCGCGGGGGCGGGCTGGGTCCGTCGGTCTATGCGCTGTCGCTGGCCATCTATTGCACCTCCTGGACCTATTACGGCGCGGTCGGCACGGCGGCGCGGACAGGGTGGGAGTATCTGCCGATCTACATCGGGCCGGTGCTGGGCCTGACGCTGCTGTTCCCCGTATGGCGGCGGATCGCGGCGGCGGCGCGGCGGGAGAACGTGGGCTCGATGGCCGACTTCGTCGCCTCGCGCTACGGCAAGAGCCAGACCCTGGGCGCGGTGGTGACCCTGGTCGCCATCCTGGGCTCCCTGCCCTACATCGCCCTGCAGCTGAAGAGCCTGTCGATGGCGGGCGAGCTGCTGACGGCCGGAACCCCGGTGGCTGGGTCGGAGCGGCTGACTGTGCTGGCCCTGGCGGGGGTGTTGGCCTTCTTCGCCATCCTGTTCGGCGCGCGGCGACCGGACCTGACCGAGCACAATCGCGGCCTGATCCAGGCGATCGGGCTTGAGTCCGTGGTCAAGCTGGGCGCGCTTCTGATGGTCGCCGGCTTCGCCCTCTTCCTGCTGGTCGACCAGGGCCAGCCCGGCCGCATCGTCGAGGGGCTGGGCGACCTGGCCGCGCCGCCGAATGTCGACGCCCGCTTCACCGCCATCACCCTGGTGGCGACCCTGGCCCTGTTCTGCCTGCCGCGTCAGTTTCACGTGGCCTTCGTGGAGGGCGCCGAACCCGCGCAGGTCAGGCGGGCGCGGTGGGTGTTCCCGCTCTATCTGGCCCTGACCAGCCTGGCGGTCGTGCCGCTGGTGGCGGCCGGCGCCCTGTTCGCGCCCACCGCCAATCCGGACCTGCTGGTGCTGGCCCTGCCGTTCGGGCGCGGCGACCAGCTGCTGACCGCGATCGTCTTCGTCGGCGGTTTCTCGGCCGCCACGGCCATGGTGATCGTCGAGGCGGTGGCCCTGTCGGCGATGGTGTCCAACAGCCTGATCCTGCCCTTCGTGGCGCGCGACCGCTGGCGGATGCGGGGGGACGCCTCGGACATGGCCGGAACGATCCTGCAGGTGCGGCGCGTAGCCATCGTCGCCGTACTGCTGCTGGCCTGGGTCTATTATCAGGCGACGGACCAGACGCACGGGCTGGCGGCCATGGGTCTGGTGTCCTTCGCGGCCATGGCCCAACTGGCGCCGGCGCTGCTGGGCGCGGTGGTGTGGCGCGGCGGCCATGCGCATGGCGCCCTGGCGGGAATCGCGGCTGGGGTGGCGGTGTGGCTGGTGATGCTGGCCCTGCCCCAGCTGGCGCCGACAGCCGGCTGGCATCTGCCGAGGGCCCTGGGCCTCGAGGACCCGTTCGCGGTCGGCGTCTTCGCCAGCCTGGCGCTGAATCTGGCGACCTATGTCGGCGTGTCGCGCCTGGCCAAGCCGCGGCTGATCGATCGGGTCCAGGCGCGGGCCTTCGTCGACCGGCTGGGGCCGGACTGGCTGGAGGGGCGTCCCGCCCCGGCGGGAGCATCGGTCGGCGACCTGCGCGCCCTGGTCGCCCGCTTCATCGGCGACGAGCGGGCCGAACGGGCCTTCGCCGCCTGGGGTCGCGAGACCGACACCAGGCTGAAGGACGCCGACCCCGCCGACGCGGCCCTGGCGCGCGGAGCCGAGCGGATGCTGGCCGGAGCTATCGGCGCGGCCTCGGCCCGACGGGTCATCGCCGCCGCCCTGGCCGGCGGCGGCCGCGCGCCCGAGGACGTGGTGCGGATGCTGGACGAGGCGTCCCAGGCCGTGCAGTTCAACCGCGACCTGTTGCAGACCACGCTGGACAATATCGACCAGGGCGTGATCGTGGTCGACGAGGACCTGCGCGTCACCGCCTGGAACCGGCGCTACGTGGAGATGTTCGACCTGCCGCCCGGCTTCGTCCACGTGGGCCTGCCGGTGGCCAGCATCTACCGCCTGAACGCCGAACGTGGGGAGAGCCCGGGCGAGGTCGAGACCTGGGTGGAGCGGCGGTTGGAGGCGCTGAGCCGGCGCATCCCGCACGAGCATGAGCGGGCGCGGCCGGACGGACGGGTGCTGCGATCGTCCGGCGCGCCGATCCCCGGCGGCGGCTACGCCACCAGCTACACTGACATCACCGCCCTGCGCCGCGCCGCGCGCCAGCTGGAAGAGGCCAACGAGCGACTGGAGGCGCGCGTCGCCGACCGCACGGAACGGCTGGAAGAGGCGCGGCGCGTCGCCGAGGACGCCACCGCCTCCAAGACCCGCTTCCTGGCCGCCGCCAGCCACGACCTGCTGCAGCCCCTGCACGCCGCGCGGCTGTTCATCGCCGCCCTGAAGGAGGAGCCGGCGCTGGACAAGGGCGCGCAGGGACTGGCCACGAACGCCGACCGGGCGATCGACAGCGCCCACCGCCTGCTGACCGCCCTGCTGAACCTGTCCAAGCTGGAAGCGGGCGGGGTCCAGCCGGCGGTGCGACGACTGTCGCTGGACGCCCTGTTCGACGAGCTGCGCCGCGAATTCCAGCCGCTGGCGGAGGCCAAGGGGCTGCGGCTGGCGATCGTCCGGTCCGGCCTATGGGTCGCCTCGGACGCGGACCTGCTGCGGTCGATGCTGCAGAACCTGATCGTCAACGCGATCCGCTACACCGACCGAGGACGGGTGCTGGTCGGCGCGCGACGAGGCGGGGGGACCGTGCGCATCCTGGTTCGCGACACCGGGCGGGGCATCCCCGAGGCTGATCGGGAACATGTGTTCGGCGAGTTCGTGCGCCTGCCGGGCGGGCCGGTCGACGAGCCGGGCGCCGGTCTGGGGCTGGCCATCGTGCGGCGCCTGTCCAGCCTGCTGGACCATCCGCTGGAGATGACCTCGCGCGTGGGTCTGGGCACCGCCTTTCGCATCACCTTGCCCCGCGCCCCGGCCGAGCCGGCCCCGGAAGCGGCGCGGGAGATCGACCCGCGCCTGCCGCTGGCGGGCTTGAGGGTTCTTTGCGTGGACAATGAGCCGGCGATCCTGGACGCCCTGTCGGCGCTGCTGACCCGTTGGGGCGCGCGGCCGACGCTGGCGGCGGGCGTCGAACAGGCGTGGGCGGCCGGGGTCGAGTTCGATGCGGCGGTCGTGGACCTGCATCTGGGCGAGGGACCGGACGGATTCGCGGTGATCGACCGGCTGCGGCCGCGGGGGGTGCGCCGCATCGCCCTGGTCACCGCCGACACGCGCGACGGGCTGAAGGAGCAGGCGACGGCGGCGGGGGCGGTGCTTCTGCCCAAGCCGATCAAGCCGGCGACGCTGAAGGCGTTTCTGTCGAGTTGAACGGCGTCTCCTCCCTGTTCGCCATCCGAATGGGGAGGTGGATCGGCGGCGGAGCCGGCGAGACGAAGGGTTCTCAGGGCGGTTGAAGTGTTGCGGGACGAAGAGCCCCTCCACGACCGCCTGCGGCGGCGGTCCCCTCCCCAACGCTGCGCGACGGGGAGGAGACTGAAGTCACGCCCCGTCCAACTGCTTCGCCAGGATCACCGCCTGGGTGCGGTTCTGGACGCCCAGCTTACGGAAGACGCTGGTCAGGTGCGCCTTGATCGTCGCCTCGGACACGCCGAGGTCGAAGGCGATCTGCTTGTTCAGCCGCCCGGCCTTCAGCCCCTCCAGGATACGCAGCTGCGACGGGGTCAGGCTGCCGACGCGCCCCGCCAGGTCGTCGTCCGCCGCGCCCTCGGGCAGGTCGGGCCACCAGCCGTCGCCGGCCAGGACGGCGCCGATCGCCTCGACCATCTGAGGCAGGGCGGCGGACTTGGGGATGAAGCCCGCGGCGCCCAAGCCCACGGCGTGACGCACCACCGCCGCGTCCTCGCTGGCCGAGACCACCGCGACCGGCGCGGCGGGGTGTTCGGCGCGGATGGCGGCCAGCCCCGCCATGCCGTCACTGTCCGACAGCTTCAGGTCCAGCAGCAGCAGGTCGACCGGGCGGGCCAGGGCGTCGCGGGCCTCGGCCAGGCTGGCGCATTCCTCGATCACCGCGCCGGGGGCCGCCTTCTTCACGGCGGAACGCAGCGCGGCGCGAAACAGGGGATGATCGTCGGCGACGACGATGCGGTGGACGATAAGGTCCATGGGGCGGCTTCCCTCGTCGCGGCTGCTTGTCGTCCACGTTTGGCTACAGGATGGCGCGGATCGACTTTGGTCGAAAGTAGACCATTGGCTAATGGCCGCCACTCCCCCGAGGCGAAAAGCTGTCGCCAGACGCTCGCAGCAGATGGGCGCGGGAGGAGAGACCATGAAACGCTATGTTCTTATGGGAGGCGTCGGCATGGCCGCCGTCCTCCTGGGTCCCGGCGCCGCCCTGGCCCAGGACCCGTCCGCCCTCGAGGCCCGCATCGCCCAGCTCGAAGCCGAACTGAACGCCCTCAAGGCCGAGGTTGTCTCCGCCCGAACTCAGCAGGCCGCGCAGCAGCAGGACATCATCCGGCTGGAGACCCGTCCGGCCGCGACGCCAGCCCCGGCGACGCCGGTCGCTCCGACCGACGGCTTCCGCATCGGCGCCCATACGGTCAAGTTCGGCGGCTTCATCAAGCTGGACGCCACGACCTCGAGCTATTCCGGCGGCGATCCCGCCAATGGCGACGCGCTGCGGGAGTTCTACCTGCCCGGCTCCATCCCTGTCGGCGGCGCCGAAGAGGACACGGCGACCGATTTCAACGCCCGTCAGACCCGCTTCTGGTTCACCACCGACGGCTTGGTCGGGGGCCACAAGGTCGGCAGCCGGATCGAAATGGACTTCCAGGTCCTGCCCGGCGCCGGCGACCAGCGCACGACCAGCCCGGCCAATCCGGCCCTGCGCCGCGCCTTCGTCACCATCGACAACTGGCTGTTCGGCCAGGAGTGGACCAACTTCCAGAACATCAACGTCCTGCCGGAGACCGCCGACTACATCGGCCCCTCAGAAGGCACGGTCTTCGCCCGCCAGGCCCAGATCCGCTACACGCGCGGGCCGTTCTCGATCGCGCTCGAGAACCCGGAGACCACCGTCACGCCGTTCGGCGGCGGCGCCCGCATCGTCGCCGACGACAACGCCCTGCCGGACCTGACCGCGCGTTACGTGATGGCGCGGCCGTGGGGCGAGGTGCAGCTGTCGGGCCTGCTGCGCCAGCTGAAGCACGAGAACCCGCTGACCGACATCGACAGCTCGGCCACCGGCTGGGGCCTGTCCGCCTCGGCCAAGCTGAAGGTCGGGGCGCAGGACGACCTGCGCTTCATGATCAGCGGCGGCGACGGCGTGGGGCGCTACATCGGCCTGAACTTCTCCAACGACGCGGTGCTGACCGACGAAGGCGAACTTGAGACGATCGGCGTCCTGGCCGGTTTCGCCGCCTATCGCCACATATGGTCGCCCAGCTGGCGCTCGAACCTGATCTATTCGGTGCAGGCGGTCGACAACGACACCGGCCTGACGGGCCTGCTGGTCAACAGTTCCGCCCAGAGCGTGCGCGGAAACCTGATCTGGACGCCACTGACGGGGTTTGATGTCGGTGCCGAGTTGATGTTCGGTGAGCGCGAGCTTGAATCCGGCGTCAGCGGCGACATGACCCGCCTGTCGCTGTTCGCCAAATATGGATTCTGATTGATGCTGGAGACGTCTCGCGTGCCCGATTCCGAACTCTACCCCGTTCCCGACGACCTCGCCGCCCGCGCCCACATGGACCGCGCGGCCTATGACGCGGCGCGGATCGCGGCGCGCCAGAAGCCCGACGCCTTCTGGGCCGAACAGGCGAAACGGCTGGACTGGATCCAGCCCCCGAGGAAGATCAAGGACGTCTCGTTCAAGAAGGAAGACTTCCGCATCCGCTGGTTCGAGGACGGCGTCCTGAACGTCTCGGTCGAATGCATCGATCGCCACCTGCCCCACCGCAAGGACGAGACGGCGATCATCTGGGAAGGCGACGACCCGGCCGACAGCCGGCGCATCAGCTACGGCGAGCTGCACGCCGAGGTGTGCCGCATGGCCAACGTCCTGAAGGCGCACGGCGCGAAGAAGGGCGACAGGATCACGCTCTATCTGCCGATGATCCCCGAGGCCGCCTACGCCATGCTGGCCTGTGCGCGGATCGGGGCGGTGCATTCGGTGGTGTTCGGCGGCTTCTCGCCCGACAGCCTGTGCGGCCGGATCGAGGACTGCGGCTCTACCATGGTGATCACCGCCGACGAGGGCCTGCGCGGCGGCAAGACCATTCCGCTGAAGGCCAATGTCGATGCGGCGCTGGAGAAGGTGAAGGTCGACACTGACCTGGTCATCCGCCGCACCGGCGCGGACGTGCCGATGGTTGAAGGCCGCGACGTGGACTACGCCGCCGAGGCGGCGAAGGCCTCGACCGACTGCCCGCCCGAGCCGATGAACGCCGAGGACCCGCTGTTCATCCTCTACACCTCCGGCTCGACCGGAAAGCCGAAGGGCGTCCTGCACACCACCGGCGGCTATCTGTTCTGGGCCGCCTGGACGCACGAGCTGGTGTTCGACTACCGGCCGGGCGAGGTCTTTTGGTGCACCGCCGACGTGGGCTGGGTCACGGGCCACAGCTATGTCGTCTACGGCCCCCTGGCGAACGCGGCGACGACGCTGATGTTCGAGGGCGTGCCCAACTATCCCAACGTCAGCCGCTTCTGGGACGTGGTGGACAAGCATAAGGTCGATGTCTTCTACACCGCCCCAACGGCCTTGCGCGCCCTGATGCGCGAAGGGGACGCGCCGGTGAAGGCGACCAGCCGCAAGTCTCTGCGCCTGCTGGGCACCGTCGGCGAGCCGATCAATCCCGAGGCCTGGCGCTGGTATCACGAGGTGGTGGGCGAAGGCCGCCTGCCGATCGTCGACACCTGGTGGCAGACCGAGACGGGCGGCATCCTGGTCTCGCCCCTGCCCGGCGCCACCGACCTGAAGCCCGGTTCGGCGACCAAGCCCCTCCCGGGGGTCGAGCTGCAGATCGTCGACCCGGATGGACAGGAACTGACCGGGGCGGTGTCGGGCAACCTGTGCGTCACCGACAGCTGGCCGGGTCAGATGCGGACGGTCTACGGCGATCACCAGCGGTTCTTCGACACCTATTTCTCGACTTATCCGGGCCGCTATTTCACCGGCGACGGCTGCCGCCGCGACGAGGACGGCTACTACTGGATCACCGGCCGGGTCGATGACGTCATCAACGTCTCGGGCCATCGCATGGGCACCGCCGAGGTAGAGAGCGCCCTGGTGCTGCACGACGACGTGGCCGAGGCGGCGGTGGTCGGCTATCCGCACGACATCAAGGGCCAGGGCATCTACGCCTATGTCACCCTGAACAAGGGCGTCGAGCCGACCGAGGACCTGCGCAAGGCCTTGGCCGCCCACGCCCGGCGCGAGATCGGGCCGATCGCCACCCCCGACGTGATCCAGTGGGCGCCGGGCCTGCCCAAGACCCGCTCTGGCAAGATCATGCGCCGCATCCTGCGCAAGATCGCCGAAAACGAGATCGGCTCGCTGGGCGACACCTCGACCCTGGCCGATCCGTCGGTGGTCGACGACCTGGTGAAGAACCGCGCCGGGGCCTGAGCCCCGGCGCGCGTCCGTCAGCGTTCCACCGCCTTGACGTTGTCGTTGGAGTCGCGGTCGATCCAGCGATTGTAGGCGTCGACGCCGGCGAAACCGGGCTCCCGGTCCGCGACGAAGCGGAAGGTCTGGGTTCCGGTCCGGATCGGGCGGCGTTCCAGCAGGACGACGTCCTTCTGGTCGAAGGCGCCCTGGCCCGGTTCGGCGGCGAACAGGCCGACCTCCATCGTCTCGTTCAGCGGCGCGGTCGTCTCGGCGCCCTGGGCGTCGGCGTACAGCTTGCGCGCCTCGACCGTCATCGACACGTCCCACTTGCCGTCCGCGCGCCGCGTGGCCGAAGCGGCCGTGGTCTTCACGTCGTACAGGGTGATCCGCTCGAACAGGTCGGTGATCAGGGCCTGCTTGTCCGCCGGGGCGTTGGCCCGGATCGCGGCGATCAGGTCGATCGAGCGCGGATAGGGCGCGCCGCCGAAGCGGTTGGCCTCCAGCACCTGGCGCAGGGCCCGGTTGACCGCGTCCTCGCCCAGTTGGTCGCGCAGCAGGTAAAGGACGTGGCCGCCCTTCTGATAGTGGATGTAGCCCTGTCCGGCCTCGACCCGCATCAGCGGCGCCTCGCCCAGCCGCTCGCCGCCGCGCGAACGCAGGTAGTTGTCGAGGTCGTACTTCAGGAAGCGACGGATCTTGTCCGGTCCGTACATCTTCTCCATCACCATCAGGGCCGAGTATTCGGCCAGGGTCTCCGACAGGGTCGTGGCCCCCTGCACGTCCGCGCCGACGATCTGGTGCGCCCACCATTGGTGCCCCAGCTCATGGGCGGTGATGAAGGTGACGTAGTCGATCTTCTCCGGGTTCCGCAGGTCGGCGACGAAGCCGATGCTTTCCGAATAGGGCATGGTGTTCGCGAACGCCTGGGCGAAGCTGGCGTAGGCGGGGAACTCGATGATCCGGGCCTGGCGGAACTGATAGGGCCCAAAGGCGGACTGGTAGTAGTCGAGACCCGTCTTCAGCGCGTCGATCATGCGCTGGGCGTTCCGGCCGTGCGGCGGGTGGTGATAGATCTCCAGCGCCACGCCGTTGTGGACCTCGCGCTTCACCGCATAGCGGGCCGACTGCACCGAGAAGAAGTGCAGGATCGGCGCCTCGGTGACGAAGCGGGCGGTGCGGCGGCCGTCGCGGGTCGCATCCGAGACCTTGTAGCCCGGCGCGATCGGCGTCTGGTCGGCGTCGGTGGTCACCGTGATGTCGGCGTTGACCCAGTCGGCGCCGATATAGTTTTGCAGAAGGCCCGCCGGGTCCTCCAGCTTGCGCATCCGCAGCTCGGGCGGCAGGCCGTACTTGCGGCGCTTGGTGCGGTCGGACAGCAGGCCGTCGCGGCTCATCCCCACCATCGGCGCGAAGCCGGCGTTATTGATGAAGGTCCCGTTGTCGACGATCTCGGTGATGTTGCCGCCGTTGCGGAAACCCTTCTGCGCCCGCACCGTCTCGAAGCGGATGGTGCGCCGCTCGCCCGGCGCCAGCGGCCGGTCGAAGCGATAGATGCGATAGTCAAACTCGGGCCACTCGCGGGCGATGCGGGCGCCCTCGACCTCCAGCTTGCGGACCTCAAGGTCCTCGATCCATCGCAGGTGGATTTCGGGAATGGGCGCGTCGGTGCGGTTCTCGACCACATAGTTTCCGACCGTCGTCAGGCGCGGCTCGTGCGGACGAAGGTCCAGCACCAGCTTCACGTCGGCGACGGCGGGCTGCGGCGTGTTCTCGAAGGCCAGCAGCGCCTTCTCGGCGTTCGCCATCCGCTCTTCGCGCGCGTCGCGGCTCAGATAGACGTTCCAGACGTTTGTGTTGACATAGATGAAGACGCCCAGGCCGACGAAGGCCAGCAGGGCGACCCCGCCGATCACCCCGCCGACGCCCCGCAGGCGACGCGGCGCCCGCGCCAGACGCGGCTTGAAGCGGGCCTCGGTTCCGCGCCGCCACAGGGCGAAGGCGGCCAGCAGCAGCAGGACGGCGAAGGCGCCCCAGTAGGCGTTGGTCGTCGCCTCGAACCCGGCGAAGTCGCCTGTGCCGTTCATGTCCGACAGGGGCACCCCGGGACCGGCTCCATAGGTGTAGAGATAGTGGTCGAAGCCCAGGTTGCTCAGCACAAGGCCGGAGATGATGTAGACCACCATCAGCGCCCAGCCGACGAACTTGTTGGGCGAAAGGGCCTGGATGAAGATGGCCAGCGCCGCCAGCAGCGTCATCGAGACCGCCTGACGCCAGACGTACCACGTCAGGTATTTGCCGAACTCGTAGTCGGTGTAGCCCTTGACGGTCTGCATCAGCACGCCGGCGATCACGCCGACCAGCAGGGTCGAGACCAGCACCAGCGCCAGGGCCAGTGTCTTGGGAATCAGGAAGGTCCAGTCCGGCGCCGAGGAGGCGTCGATGATCTCGTGGATCTTGCGGTCGCGATCGCGCCAGACCAGCTCGCCGGCGTAGTAGATGGCGATGACGATGGTCACCAGGCCGAAGGCGCCCTCCAGCGTGCCGATCACCGCGCGCGTCACCGGCAGGGTGGGCGCGCCGTAGAGTTCGCCCGCAAAGGCCAGGTTGGCGACGGCGAAGGCGAAGCCCAGCACGATCAGCACGACATAGGCCGGGCTGCGGAAGATCAGCGCCATCTCAAACCGGGTGCGCTTGAGCAGTTGCGCCCAGGCCGAGGCCGCGCAGTGGCGCGCGTCGGCCAGCGGGCGGCCGGCCGGCGGAGCGGACTTGACGGCCTTGCGCTCCAGCTTCTGCAGCTTCGCCTGGCGCTTCTCCCCGGCTCCGCGCGCGGCGGGCTGGAACAGGAAGTAGGCGCCGGCCAGCAGGACCAGGCCCACGCCGGTCCACAGCAAGCGATTGCCCAGCAGGGCGCCGGTCAGGGCCGGGTTCAGCGTGTTCTGCTCCTCGGCCGTCCAGTAGCGGGTGGCCAGGCCGTGCGCGGCGGCGCCGAACGGCTCCAGCCAGGCGGAAATCTCATAAAACTCGGGCTTGGAGCCGATGGTCCCGCTGGCGATCAGATAGAGGATCAAGAGGGCGACGACGCCGACATAGGCGGCCATCATCGACCGCGTCGCCGTCGCCAGGGCGAACAGGGCGGCCGAGGTGAAGAACAGGCCGGGCAGGCCGAACACCAGATAGGCGTACACGTAGTCGCCCGGCCGGAAGGCGCCCAGGGTCTCCGGGTCCAGCCACGGCATCAGCGTCCCCAGCAGCATGCCCAGGCCGATGCTGACATAGGCCAGGGCGGCGACCAGGAAGGCCCCGACGAAGCGGCCGTACAGATAGTCGAACTTGCGGATCCGGGTCGACAGGATCATCGGCCCGTAGCCGGTCTGGGCGTCGCGCGCGACGGCGTTGGCGACGATGGCCGCCGAGCCCAGCATGAAGAAGACGTTGAAGGCGTAGTGCGCCACGGACAGGGCGTTCGGCGAGTTGACGTGGACGTTGCCGCCCCCGCCGATGCTGACGTTCTCGCTGGCGGCGACCACGCCGAAGCCCAGCAGGCCGAACAGGATGCAGATGACCCAGAACGCCGGTTGGCGCAGCTGGTAGCGGAATTCGAAGGCGGCGATCTTGGCGAACATGGCGCGGCCCCCGGTCAGGCGGAGACGCGGCGCGAGGCGCTCAGGGTCGAGAAGTAGACGTCCTCCAGCCCGCCGGTGACGGGTTCGAAGCCGGCGCCCGGCGACTGGTCGGCCAGGACGTGGATCACGGTGCGGCCGGCGACCAGGCGGGTCGAGATGACCTCGTGCCGGGCGCGGTGGTCCTCCAGCTCGGCCTTGTCGATGGTCTTCTTCCAGACACGGCCCGACAGCCGTCCCATCAGCTCGCCCGGCGCGCCCTCCAGCTGGATCTGGCCGCCGGCCAGCACAGCCATGCGCGGGCACAGGTCGGCGACATCCTCGACGATGTGGGTGGACAGGATGACCACCACGTTCTCGCCGATCTCGGCCAGCAGGTTCAGGAAGCGGTTGCGCTCCTCGGGGTCCAACCCCGCCGTCGGCTCGTCGACGATGATCAAGCGCGGATTGGCGATCAGGGCCTGGGCGATGCCGAACCGCTGGCGCATGCCGCCCGAGAAGCCGGCCAGCGCCTTCTTGCGCACGGGCCAGAGATTGACCTGGTTCAGCAGGGTCTCGACCGTGTCCTTGCGCTCGCGCGCGCCGGCGACGCCCTTCAGCACCGCCATGTGGTCCAGCATGTCGTAGGCCGACACACGCGGATAGACGCCGAAGTCCTGGGGCAGATAGCCCAGGGTGCGCCGCAACTGCTCGGGGTCCTTGATCACGTCGATGTCGCCGAAGCGGATCGAGCCCGACGTCGGCGTCTGCAGGGTGGCGATAGAGCGCATCAGCGTCGACTTGCCCGCTCCGTTCGGACCCAGAAGGCCGAACATGCCGGTGGGCACCTCCAGGCTGACGCCGTCCAGCGCGCGCGTCCCGTTGCCGTAAACGTGCGTCAGATTCTCGATCGAAAGCATAGGCGTCCCCCTTAGACCCGTCCGCGCAAGTCTGACGCGAGCGCGGAAGCCGGCGCAAGTGAACGATCGGTAAGATGCGCGCTCAGGCCGGCTCCGCCCGCACCACCCAGTCCGCTCCGCACCTGAGGCCGCCCTCGGCCTGACACAGGTCGCGGCCCTTGCGCCGCAGCGCCTCAATGGCGGTCGCCAAGCGGTCGGCCAAGGCGGCGTCGGGGACGCGCGGGAGGCGACGCACGGCCATGTTCAGCTGACCGTCGATCCAGGCCTCACGATAGCGGTTCGGGAACCGTCGCGCGGAGGTGACGATGAAGCCGGCCGACCGCAGGCTGTTGACGGCCCATTCGGCGGGAAACTCGCGATACGGCGTTTCGTCGGCCAGCAGCAGGCAAGCGTCGCGCATTCGCCCGATCTCCCGCGCCATCCTCTCCGCCGGCGTTGCGACCGGGCCGACGACATAGGGGTCCAGCCCGACAACGTAGAGGACCCGGTCGACATGCGGTTTCAAGCGCTTGAAGAGGTCCGCTTGGAAATAGGGCGAGAACCCCTCGACGGCGCCCAGCAGATAGTCGGCCAGGACGGTATCGAACCGCTCGCCGGCCAGTAGCGCCTCGTCAGTCCAGTTGCCGACGATGAGGCGATCACCCGACCTCAGCCGGTCGCCGACACGGCCCTCGACCTGGCGCGCATGCCCCGGCGAGCCGGTCACGCCCACCCAGCGTTCCGTCGCCAGCGCCGTGCTCCAGAGGCTGGAGTTGACGCCGGTCCCCGCATCGAGAAAACGGCCCCAGGCCGCGCCGTCCTGCAACGTCTCGATATGGCTGAAGAGGGCGGAGGTCATGCTCGGCTCTCCGGTCGAAGTGGCGGCGCCGCCCGACCCGCGGTTCGGCGTCCATACGCTCAAGTTCCCCCTTGCGAATCGTTACTGTATAACATAGGGAATCGTCATCACTCGTAAACGGGGGTGCGACAGTGCATTCAAAGACCTTGCTTCTGGCGGCGACCGCGACGCTCGCCATCGCTTCGGCGGCCCAGGCGGAAGCCCTGGACCAGTCCGGACCGCGCGTGTCCCAGGTCGAGGATGTCATCGTCACCGCCGATCCGCTGGGGCGTTCGAGCGATCAGGTGATATCCAACGTCGCGGTTTTGGCCGGCGACCATCTGGTCCATCGGCGCGAAGGCACCCTGGGCGATACGCTGAACGGTCTGCCTGGCGTGAACTCCGACACGTTCGGCGGCGGCTCGAGCCGTCCTGTGATCCGCGGCCAGACGGCGCCGCGCGTGAAGGTGCTGACGGACGGTTCGGCGGTGCTGGATGCTTCCGAGGTCTCGCCTGACCACGCCGTCGGCGGCGAGCCGCTGCTGCTCGAGAGCATCGAGATCCTGCGCGGCCCCAGCGCCCTGCTCTACGGCGGGGGCGCCATCGGCGGGGCGGTGAACCTGATCGATCGAAAGATTCCCTCGGCGATCCCCGCGAACGGCGGCGAGGGCGTGGCCGAGGTCCGCGTCGGCTCGGCCGACAATGAGGAAGCCGGTGTCGTCGGTCTCACGGCGGGCGGGCGCGGCCTTGCGGTCCGCGTCGAGGCGGCGACGCGCGGGACGGACGACTATGAGGTTCCGGACTGGGACGAGGACGTGCTGGACGGCTCATTCCACCGCTCTTCGACCGCGACCCTGGGTCTGTCGTGGATCGGCTCGCGCGGCTACCTGGGGGCCGCCTACACCCAGCAGAACAGTGAATACGGCCTGCCCGGCCACAGCCACGAATACGAGGACTGCCACCCTCACGGCTCCAGCCTGCACTGCGGCGGCCACGACCACGGCGAGGAGGACCACGATCACGACCACGACCATGATCACGAACACGGCCACGTTCCGACCGTCGACCTGATCAGTCGGCGGGTCGACGTGCGCGGCGAGGTGCGTGATCCCGTCGCCGGCATCGAGCGCATCCGCTTCCGCAGCGGCTACACCGACTACCAGCATGAAGAGATCGACGACGGCGTGGTCTCCACCACCTTCACCAACGAAGGTTATGACGCGCGGGTGGAGGTCCAGCACGCCCCGATCGCCGGCTTCCGCGGCGTGATCGGCGGCCAGGTCGCGCGTAGCGACTTCGCCGCGGACGGCCTGGAGTCCTTCGTCCGCCCCAGCGAGACCGAAACGGCGGCCCTGTTCGTGCTCGAAAGCTACGATGTCGGCGACTGGAGCCTGGAAGGCGCGCTGAGGCAGGAGTGGCAGACCACCCGGATTCCCGACGGCACGCCGGCGAGCCGCTACCCGGAACGAGAGTTCCAACCCTTCTCGGCCTCCATCGGCGCCAACTGGCGCTTCATGCCGGACTACGCGGTGTCGCTGTCGGTGGCGCGTTCTCAGCGAGCGCCGAACGTCCAGGAGCTCTACGCCCGGGGCGTCCACCTGGCGACCAACACCTATGAGATGGGGTCGGCCGATCTCGACGAGGAGACCGTCGTCTCGGCGGAACTCGGGCTGGAGAAGACGCGCGGCGCCACCACCTTCGCCGTCAGCGCCTATCGCTACGCCTATGACGGCTACATCTACGCCGAGACGCTGGACCAGTTCGAGGACTTCCGCCTGATCCGGTACACCCAGGCCGACGCCACCTTCACCGGCGTCGAGGGCGAGGTGACGCACCGGTTCGCGCCGGGCGTGTCGGCCACCGCCTTCGGCGACTACGTCCAGGCCGAGTTGGACGATGGCGGCGACCTGCCGCGCATCCCGGCCGGCCGGCTGGGCGCTCGCGGCGACCTGATCCAGGGCGCCTGGTCCGGCTCCCTCGAGTACATCCGCGTCTTCGAGCAGGACCGCATCGCCGACTACGAGACCACGACGCCGGGCTACGACATGGTCAACGCCACCGTCGCCTATGATTTCGACATGGGCCCGGTCGGCGCCCAGGTCTATGTCCGCGGGACCAACCTGCTGGACGAACTGGCCCTGAACCACGCCTCCTTCATCGGCGACCTGGCGCCCTTGCGTGGACGGAACTTCGTCCTGGGCCTGCGCGCCCGCTTCTGATCCTTCGGGCGGCCTCGGCCGCGTCCTCTTCCTTCCGGAGCCTGCTCATGCCCGCCGCCAAGTCCGCCAGGGTCGGCGACGCCTTCGCCATCGGCTTGTCCGGCCTGTGCCTGATCCACTGTCTGGCCCTACCGATCGCCGCCGGCCTGCTTCCTCTGGCAGGTGCATGGGCCGCAGCCCACTGGGTCCACTGGGCCTTCGCCCTGACCGCCATGCCCATCTCCCTGTGGGCGCTGACCCGCCGGCGCGCCGTGACGCCGCTGCTCCTGGGGCTCGCCGGCCTCGGCCTGCTCTTCGCCGGCGCGGCCGAGTTCCCCAGCCCCTTGAGCGAAACCGTGTCGACCGTCGCCGGCGGGCTGATCCTGTCGCTGGCCCATGTCCTGAACTGGCGGTCACACGGCCATTGAGGCGCCGAGCCGGTGGTCGAGCTGATCGCCAGCCGCGACCGCGACCTCCCGGCGCGATAGTCCCTCGTCGATAACCTATGTGATTGGCGGGGCTATTCATGCTGGTCAGGAATGGCGGCATGTACGATGTCACTACTGCCTTCGACGAGATCCGGACGGCGTCGGTTGGACCGGAGCGGGACGTCATCGAGGCCGCCATCGGATCCCACCCGATCCTGCGGCTCCTGCCGGATGAGGCTCGCGGCCTCGTGCGGGATCAAGGAGTCCGGCGGAGGCTCGGCCCCGGCGACACGGCGGTAGGGCGCGCCGCTGTGGCCTTCGTGACCAAGGGCGCGCTCGCCGCCTTCGACCGCAAGAACCTGGCCTGCGTGGGCCTGCACGGGCCCGGATCCGTCCTGGGCTGGGAGGCCTCGCTGAACGTCGCCTTCTATCCGGTCCGCCTGATGTCGATGGTGGACACGGAATGGGTCGAAGCGCCGGCGCGGCCGCTGGCCGAGTTGATGGGCGAGGAGTGGGTCGAGCATGTCTTCGCCCGACATGCTCTGGACCGGCTGAGCCGCCTGCAGGCCGAGGCCGCCTGCAACGCCGTTCATCAGGTGCCGCACCGCACCGCCAATCTGATCCGTCGCCTGGCCGAAGCCGTCGGCCCCGAGGTGCGCACCACCCAGGCCATACTGGCCGAGGCCATGGGCGTTCAGCGCACCAGCGTTAACGCGGCGGTCAAGGCGCTGGAGCGCGACGGGGCGATCCGGGTCTCGCGCGGACGGCTGATGGTCACGGACGCGGATCGCCTGCGCCGGTTCAGCTGCGGCTGCTGACCGGCGTCAGTGCGGCTTGAGCACAACCTTGGTCCACTCGTTCTGATTATCCTTGAAGCTCTTGTAGCCTTCCGGCGCCTGTTCCAGCGGCAGGCGGTGGCTGATCAGATCGGTGGTGTCGATCCGGCCCTCCAGGATCAGTTGCAGCAGGTCCGGCAGGTAGCGCTGGACGTGGGTCTGGCCCGTCTTCAGCGTCAATCCCTTCTCCATGAAGGCGCCGACCGGGAACTTGTCCGCGAAGCCGCCGTATACGCCCGGCACCGAGACGGTCCCGCCCTTCCGGACGGCCATGATGGTCTCGCGCAGCACATGCGGACGGTCGGTGCCGATCCGCGTCTCCTGTTTGACGGCGTCGATGATGTTGTCGGGCGAAAAGCCGTGGCTCTCCATGCCGACGGCGTCGATGCAGCTGTCGGGGCCCAGCCCGGCCGTCATCTCCAGCAGCGCCTCGCGCACCTTCACCTCGTGATAGTTGAGCACCTCGGCGCCGTTCTTCTTCGCCAGAGCCAGGCGGTTGGGGTGGCGATCGATGGCGATGACCCGCCCCGCCCCCTGGAGAATAGCGCTCTTGATGGCGAACAATCCGACGGGGCCGCAGCCCCACACCGCCACGGTGTCGCCGGGCTGGATCTGGCAGTTCTCGGCGGCCATCCAACCCGTCGGGTAGATGTCCGACAGGAAGAGGACCTTGTCGTCGTCGATGCCGTCCGGGATCTTGATCGGGCCGTAGTCGGAATAGGGCACGCGGGCATACTCCGCCTGACCGCCGGCGAAGCCGCCGGTCAGATGCGAATAGCCGAAGGCCCCCGTCATCGCCTGGCCGTAGAGGATCTCCGAGGCGTCGGCCTTGTCGGCCGGGTTGGAGTTGTCGCAGGCCGCCTGCATCTGCCGCTCGCAGAAGAAGCATTTGCCGCAGGCGATGACGAACGGCACCACGACCCGGTCGCCCTTCTTCAGGCTGGTGTTGCCCCGCCCGACTTCGACCACCTCTCCCATGAACTCGTGGCCGAGGATGTCGCCGTTGGACATCCCCGGGATCACGCTGTCGTAAAGATGCAGGTCTGAACCACAGATGGCGGTCGACGTGATCCGGATGATGGCGTCGCGCGGGTTGACGATTTCGGGATCGGGGACGGTGTCCACTTGCACGTTGTGCTTGCCGTGCCAGGTGAGGGCGCGCATGGCGGCTCCTTGCGTCTATGAGAGGATCAGAAGTGGCGCGAGGCGCGCGGGGCGGCCTCCGGCGCCTTGGAGGTCGAGATCTCGCCCGTCTCCATCAGTTGCTTGAAGCGGCGGAGTTCCCGGCGCGCCTGGATGCGGGGCTCGCGTTGCATCACCTTGGCGACGACCTTGCCGATGACGCCGCCCGGCGGATCATAGCTGATGAAGACGCGCACCTCGGCGCCGCGGCCGAAGGCGTTGTCGCGGAACTCCACCCATCCCTGATGGTCGATGTCGGAGCCTTCGCTAGAGGTCCAGGCGATGCGCTCGCCCGGCACGTCTTCGGTGATCTCGCTCTCCAGGGTGATATCCCTGTCCCCCGGGCCGGCGACGATCCAGCGTGAGCGGCCGGAATCCAGCACTTCGACCGACTTAACGTTTTCCGAGAAGGTCGGCAGGTTCGAGAGGTCGCGCCAGTAGGCGTACAACTCTTCGCGCGGGCGGTTGATCAGGACGGCCCTGAGGCTGGACGCCTCATGCTCGCCCTCGCGGCGATCCTTATCGACAAAGGCCGTCGAGCCGACATCGGCGTCGGTCGAAACTTCGCTTTGAGACATGGTTTGGCTCCGGTCGGCTTCAGCTTTTTCAACCGCCGCCCTCCAGGTTCGTTCCGACGGTTTCCGAACGGAACAGGTGTTCGCGCGAGGAGTTGCCCCGTGAGTTGGAGCGGAAGATCATCCCAATGACCGACACCCTGAGCCAGACCTCCGCCGGAGCCGCGCGCCCCCTCGCGGTCGTGACCGGCGCCTCTTCCGGCATAGGCTACGAGTTGGCCAAGCTGTTCGCCCAGGACGGCTATGATCTGGCGGTCGACGCCGACACGCCGCTTGCGGAGGCGGTGCAGACTTTCGAGACCTTGGGCGCGAGCGTCGCGGCCGTACAGGCGGACCTCTCCACCGAAGCGGGCGTGCAGTCGCTCTATCGCGCCCTCGCCGGACGTCCGGTCGAGGCCTTGGCCGCCAACGCCGGCCACGGCTTGGGCAACGCCTTCCTGGATCAGGACTTCGAAGACGTGGCGCACGTCATCAACACCAACATCACCGGCACGATCCGGCTGGCCCATCTGATCGGCCGAGACATGCGCGAGCGCGGCCGTGGCCGCATCCTGTTCACCGGCTCTATCGCCGGTCTGATGCCGGGCAGCTTCCAAGCGGCCTACAACGGCACCAAGGCCTTCATCGAC
Source organism: Pseudomonadota bacterium (assembly GCA_023451375.1). GTDB lineage: Bacteria > Pseudomonadota > Alphaproteobacteria > Caulobacterales > Caulobacteraceae > Brevundimonas. The sequence goes on along the minus strand of JAEXZS010000026.1, from coordinate 5,999 downwards.
AGCTTCTCCTTCGCCCTTCGCAACGAGTTGAAGGACAGCGGCGTCAGCGTCACCGTTCTGATGCCCGGACCCACCGACACCGACTTCTTCGAGCGCGCCGACCTGATGGACACCCAGGTGGGCCAGAGTGAAAGCAAATCCGATCCGGCCAAGGTCGCCAAGACCGGATATGAGGCGATGAAGCGCGGTGACGGCGACGTGGTCGCAGGCCTGCGCAACAAGCTCCAGGCGGCGATGGCGGCGGTCACGCCGCAGTCGGCCCTGGCCGAGAGACACCGCAAGATGGCCGAGCCTGGCGCGGAGGCTTAGGCCTAGACCGGCTCCTTCCAGAGCCGCAGATAGGCGGGGTCGAACTCCGCCAGCCGGATCAACCGGCCGAGGTCGCGGATTTCGAGGATCTTGTCGCGCCACTCGATCAAACCGGCCCCGCGCAGTCCCATCAGCGTCCGGTTCACGTGGACGGGGGACAAGCCCAGCATGTCGGCGAGTTCCGTCTGGCTTAGGGGGAACGGAAACCGGCCGTCCTTCACCAGCTCCACGGCGTCCAATCGGGCGTGGGTCTCCCAGAACAGGTGCGCCATGCGGGCGGTCGCGTCCTTGCGCCCCAGGCCGACGAGCCAGGTCCAATGAACGGCGCCGTCCACCACCGTCTCCAGCCACAACAGCCGCGCCAGGTGAAGATCGTCCGCCATAAGTCGCCGCAGGGCGTCGTGGGGCAGAAGGCCGATCAAGCCGTCGGTGAATGCGAGCACCCCTTGGTTGACCCTTTTCATGACCAGGCTGTGCAGGTCCACGAAGTCGCCGGGCAGGACCAGTTCCGTGAACTGCCGCGCGCCGCTGCTGAGCAGGGCCATTCGGCCCGCCATTCCCTCGATAAGCAGGGTGCTGAACGTGGGTCGGTCGCCCGCTTCGATGATCATTTCGCCCATCGACACGCGACGCGAAGATATATGAAGGGCTTCCAATCGCCGCTTCTGTTCCTCGCTGAGATCATCCCGACGCAGAAGCTTACGAACCAGAGCGCTCAGCACTGGACACAGTTCTTCCCGATGATCCGAACCGGACTTAAGAGCGTGTTGGCCCTCATGAGCAGGGAGTCTCGCCTTGAACTCATGAGCCCGGACGTCCCGCAACCATTGGATCTGGAATCTAAAGACGACAACGCAGCCCGGCTGCAAGCGTTGCTTATGACCAGGATCTTCTTAGGGACGCCGGCGTCGGCCGTGTGTCGGCCGCGGCCTTCACCCTGCGCCTGACGCGGTCGGAAGACCGGCTCCTTTATCCAGCAGCCGTCTCCTTCGACATCGCCGCCTGATAGATCCGATCCAGCACCGAAGCGGTGCGGACGAGGGTTTCCACCTGGGGGTCGAAAGCAGGCGAACGCGCCAGCCTGGCCGCCCAGTCTGTCGCCGCCCGTCCGCCCCAGGCGTCCGGCGGCGCGGCGATCACCTGACTGTCGACGCCATGGAAGACTCGCGCCTCGAAATCATAGAAGGAGCCGCCGAGATTCCGCAGCGCCGCCCCGCCCCGGTCGCCGTAGAACGCCGCCTCGATGACGGCGTCCCGTCCCGCATGCAGCCGCCAGGAGCAGGTCAGGCGGACCGCGGCGCCGGAGGCCAGGACCAGAGTCGCCAAGGCGAAGTCCTCCGTCAGGGTGCGGTCCGCCAGCGGGCGTCCCTCGTGGAACAGGTGCGACTCGACCCGAACGACGGGCTCGTCGAGCAGCCACAGGGCCAGGTCGACGAGATGGACGCCCAAGTCCATCACGCAGCCGCCGCCGGACAGGGCGGGATCGTAGAACCACGCTTTGTCGGGCCCGTAGGCGTTGTGAAAGGTCAGGTCGACGACATGGACGGACCCCAAGGCGCCGCTGTTCAACTGCTCGCGTATGGCCTCAACCGCCGCCGTTCGGCGATAGCTCAGGTCAACGGCCAGAAGACGATCCGCCCGCCGGGCCGCATCGACCACGGCCCGCGTCTCCGCCTCGTTTCGGCCCAGCGGCTTCTGGCAGAAGACGGCGACGCCCCGCTCCAGGGCCTGGATCGCCTGCTCCGCGTGCAGGGCGCTGGGGGTGGCGATGACCAGGCCGTCCAGATCCAGGTCCAGCAACTGCTCCAGGTCCCGGCAGGCGAGGGCTTCGGGCGACAGGGCCAAGGCCTCCGCCAAGCACGTCTCGCTGGCGTCGGCGACGGCGACCGCGTCGACACCCCCCTCGGCGATCATCGCCTCCATGCGATGGCGGCCGATCCAGCCGACTCCCAGAAAGCCGACGCGCGGCCGGCGCGCCGCCGCGGGGCGGGACCTGTCCACGAGGGTGTCGGTCATCGCATCATCACCACGGCCTTGAGGAAGCCGTCGGGCCGGTCCCGCGTCGCGTCCAGCGCCTCGCCCAGCCGCTCCAGCGGGTAGGCGTGGGTGAACAGCAGGGCCGGGTCCAGTCGCCCGGCGCGCACCGCCTCCACGGCTTCGCGCACACCCTCGGCGTAGATGCTCGGATCCCGCTCATGGGCGTTGACGACGTCCAGCCCGCGCCAGTTCCACAGCTGCATGTTGACCTGTCGCGGACCGTCCTGATGGTAGCCCGCGATCACCAGCCGCCCCCGCTCGCACGTCAGTTCGGCCGCTAGATCCAGCGGCCACTGCTTGCCGACCGCCTCGATCACCACGTCGCAGAAGCGTCCGTCGGTCAGCGCCGACACCCGCGAGATGATGCCGTAGTGGTCCTCCAGCGGAATGGTCTCGGCCGCGCCCATCCGGCGTGCGAGATCCAGTGAGAAGGCGCGACGCGAAATGGCGATGACCCGCGCTCCGGCGTCGCTCGCCAGCCGCGTGAGCACGGCGCCCAGGAAACCAACCCCGACAATGGCCACGTTGTCGCCCGCCTTGATCCCGCTCCGCCGGAAGATGTTCATCGCGCAGCCCAGCGGCTCGCCGGCGAAGGGCCGGCCGTCGAGGTCCGGTGGCAACGGCACGACGGCGTCCACGTCCGCCACGTCATATTCGGCGAAGCTGTTGTGAGACAGGGTGGCGACGCGACCTCCGATGACGAGGCCTTGGACGCCCTCGCCCAGGGCGTCGATCACGCCCCAGCCCTCGTGGCCCAGGCCGCCCGGCGCGGTCGGGAAGGTCATCCAGTCCGGACCCGCCCAGGGCGTCAGGTTGGAGGCGCACACGCCACAGCCTTCGATGCGCACGCGCACCTGTCCCGGCCCCGGCTCGGGTCGAGTAACCGAACGGACCTCCACCTGCCCGGGGCCCGTGACGACGGCGGCGCGCATGACACCCGCGCGCTGCATCACTTCAGTCATGCTTGGTCTCCTTGGATTCCGCGATGCGATCCAGCACCGCATCCGGCGCCACATCGCGCCGCAACTCGTCCAGATCCGGATCCGTGGGCGCCAGATCGAGCCGCTCGGCGAGGCGCGTGACCAGGTCGATCAGCCGCGTGACCTCGTGCTCGGCCAGCAGATTGATCTGCAGGTCCAGTTCGGCCCGCTCGTCCTGCGCCGCCGCCATCCGGTTCTGGCTGATCAACACGAAGGTCGACAGGAAGATCGCCTCCACCGACGCCGCCATCGCCAGAACGACCAGCGTCGGATCGAACCGCAGGGAGGCTGGTCCCGCCAGGTTCACGCTGATCCAGCCCCCGAAAAGCACCAGGTGAAGCAGGGCGAAAGCCATGCTGCCGGCGAAGTCCGTGATCCTCTGGGCCAGTCGATCGCTCCAGGAGGCTCGCCGCGCGTCCGCCTCGCGCCGTTCCCGCAACGCCTCGATGTTGCGCCGCAGGACCGCGGCCATGTCCCCATCCGGCCGCACCGGTCACGCCGTCAGCGCCGAACGCTCAGGCGCGGCTTCGCCGCCTTCGCTGTCGAACCAGTCGATGGTGCGCCGCAGCCCGTCGCCCAGCGCCGTCGTGGGACGCCAACCCAGGACCGCGTCCGCCCTGGCGATGTCGGGCCGGCGTCGGCGTGGATCATCGATCGGCAGGGGCTGGTGGACCACAGGCGAGGCGGAACCGGTCAGCGCCAGCACCTCATCGACCAGTTCGCGCACCGTGAGCTCGGTGGGGTTGCCCAGGTTGATCGGACCTGGCTGCGGACCCTCATGTTCCATCAAGGCGACCAAGCCACGCACCATGTCGTCGACATAGCAGAACGATCGGGTCTGACGGCCGTCGCCGTAGACGGTGATCGGCGCACCAGCCAGCGCTTGGCTCACCACATTGGAGACCACCCGTCCGTCCACCGCCGACAGGCGCGGCCCATAGGTGTTGAAGATGCGCGCGACGCGCACCTCGGCCCGCCCCGCCCGGTCGAAGTCGAAAGTCAGGGTCTCGGCCGCCCGCTTGCCCTCGTCGTAGCAGGCCCGGGGCCCGATCGGATTGACGTTGCCGCGGTAGGTCTCCGGCTGCGGGTGCACCTCGGGATCGCCGTAGATTTCGCTGGTTGAAGTCAGCAGGAAACGTGCGCCCGTCCGTTCGGCCAGCTGCAGCAGGTGTCGCACGCCCAAGACGCACGTCAGCATCGTGTGCTCGGGATCCTGCTGGTACTGGGGCGGCGAGGCGGCGCAGGCCAGGTCATAGATCCGGTCGAACACGCGCTGGGCGACCCGCTCGGGCAAGGGCTCGACAATATCGTGGCGTACGAACTCGAACTCCGGCTGCTTCATCGCCGACTTCAGGTTGGCCAGGTCGCCGGTCTGGAGATTGTCGAGGCCCACGACGTGGTGGCCCTCAGCAAGCAGCCGGTCGCACAGGTGCGACCCCAGGAAACCCGCTGCGCCGGCGACGAGGATGGTGCGGGACTTGGAGACGGTCTTCATGGCGGGCTCCTTGGGCTTCGACAGGGATGCATGACGGGCGCGGGCGGCGAGCAGTTCGCGCTCCAGGGTCTCGGCGCGACGTGCGGGGGTGTGTTCGGACAGGATGCGACGCCGCGCCGCCCGGCCGATGTCGCGCGCCCGGTCCGGCGGCGCGTCGAGCGCGGCCACCACGTCCTCGGGCGACCCAGCGAGGATGATCTCACGATCCGGCGTGAACAGCTCGTTCCGGGGGTGCGGACAAAGGGACTGGGGCCGCCTGAAGCCCGGTCTCCGGGATATCACGGTCGGCCTGGGCTTCGCCGGCCTGCGTGCGCGTACAGACGAGAATCGTGACAAGGCAGGCGAAGATCCCCCACGAGCCGGTACTGGGCCTGACGCCAGGCATGACTGCTCTCCCGCAACAACGCCCAATCTGGAGCGAACCGAGAGGACTGATAATCAGGCGAAACCCGGGAGGTCATGGAAGCGGCGCCTTGGAGATCTGCAGGCGTCCAGTCGGCGGCCGTCATGGAGGTCGTTCGGCCAGCGGGCAGCGTGGCGAGATCGACAGGGAGTTCGAGCCGAGGCCATCGATCGCCCTTCGTAAGATCAAGAAGGATACGCGCACGTGTTTGAACCCCTGCCTCACGACACGATGACGCGCTGTTCCTCACCGAACTCGGAAGAGAGCCCGGCTGGACCGGTCGCGCGTGTCAAAGACGACGCCGGCGGCGGCGGCCGGCGCTTCGGGTACGACATTGGAGGCGGCACCGGCGAACTGCTGATCAACATTGACTAATTGGCGGCGTCCGCTCGATCTTCGAACGCTAGGCCGCTGGCGGGTCGCCGCGCATAATCGCCCACGCCTCAACGTCGGCGATGGCGTCGATGTCGGTCATGGAGAGTCCCTGGACGGTCGTTGCACGGCGATGTGCCGCATTTTCGGTGAAGCCCCCCTCACCCGTTCTTCGCCTGTGCACAGACCGGGCCATTTCTTTGGCTTCCAGGATTTTGGGGCTTGGCGTTTGGACAGCAGAAAGCCGCCAGATCGCGGATCTGGCGGCTTCAAAGCTTGGGTGCGGGAGTAGGATTTGAACCTACGACCTTCAGGTTATGAGCCTGACGAGCTACCGGGCTGCTCCATCCCGCGGCGAACGGTAGGATCGTGAGGAAGAACGGTTCGAGAAGAGCCTTTTGGG
>JAEXZS010000013.1 GCA_023451375.1 Pseudomonadota bacterium | reverse complement strand
GCGGGTCTTCGCGATCCGCCGCGGGGGCCGCGTCTGCGGCGCGACCATCGGGAGGCGGACCTTCCTCGGGAGGCGCTCCGTCGGGCGGCGGACCGCGGCCATCACCGAGCCCCGGACCCGGATCGGGGCCCGCCGGGCGCGCGCGAGATCCGGCGCACTCTGCCGGCGACGCCGCGCCGACCTCGAGCGCTGCGGCTGCCCCGAGTTCTCCCACCCCAGCGCCGTCGGAGGCGCCGCCCCCTCAGCCGGGTTCGTCCGGGCCGTCTCCGGGCAAGGCCGGGCCCCAGGCTGAGACCCGTTCCCGGCCGTCCCTGTCCGAGGACCGGCCGCTGGGCGGGGGCGCGAAGGGGGGACGCGCCGCTGGCCGATCCGCCGCCCTCCAGGCCTTCTTCATCGCCAACTCCGGTCGCGCCCTGATGCCGGCCGGCGAGAACAGCGGCGCCCTCAAGCCCACCGTCAGATCCGAGGATTGAGCATGCATCCCTTCTTCAAGCCCAAGCGCGCCCTGACCGCGTCGCCCGAGGCCACCCCCTACCAGAGGGCCGGACAGGTCTGGGACGACCGGATGGGTCTTTCCATCGCCCATGCCCGCAATTGGCGCCGCATCGCCCTGGCCAATCTCGCGCTGGCGGCCTTTCTCGGCGCCGGCTGGTGGGTCCAGGCCGATCGGGCGGTGGTCCGGCCCTTCGTCGTCGAGGTGTCCGACTGGGGGCAGACCCAGAGGATCACGGCGCTGGACGGCCGTTACGAGCCGACCGAAGCCCAGACCGGCTATGCGCTCGCGCAATGGGTCCGGGACGTTCGGTCGAAATCGATCGATCCGATCGTCATCCGGCAGAACTGGCTGCGCGCCTATGACCTCCTCACGCCGAAGGCCTCGGCCTTCCTGAACGACTGGGCCCAGGCCAACGATCCGTTCGCGGAGGCAGGCCGCGAGGCGGTCAATGTCGAGGTGCTCAACGTGGTCCGCCGCAGCGACCGCACCTTCGACCTGCAATGGCGCGAGACCCGCTTCGTGAACGGCCAGCAGGCCGGGGCCGAGCGTTGGCGCGCCCTGATCACCGTCGCCCATCAGCCGCCGCGCAACGAGGCCGAGCTGATGCGCAATCCCCTTGGCCTCAAGATCGAGGATGTCTCATGGACCCCCGACGCTTCCTGAGCGTGACCGCCCTTTCGGCGTTCGCCGCTATCGCGCTGTCCGGCTGCGCCCTGCTCCGAGGGCCGGACGCCGACCCCATCATGGTGTCCGAGGCGATCCCGCCCGAGGTCCCGACCCCCGAAGTCGCGCCCGAGCCCGTCCTTTCGTCGGAGGCGGACCCGGCTCCGCCTCCCGTCGAGCCCGGCTCGACGGCCCGACCCTACCTCGAGGCGGTCGCCCAGGCGGAGCCGCCGCGCCGGGGGCGTGCCGAGAGGCCGCCGCCGGAGACGCCGTCCGGACGCGCCGCGATCGCGGAAGCCAATCGATCCGCTCGCGCCGCCTCCAGCGCCGACGGCTTCGTGGGCGGAGTCCAGGTGTTCGGCTGGTCCGACGGTCGGGTCTACGAGGTCTGGACCGCGCCCCTGCGGGTCACCACCCTCACCCTGGCGCCGGGCGAGACGGTCACGGCCAAGGCGGCCGGGGATACGGTGCGCTGGCAGATCGGCGAGAGCCAGTCGGGCGCCGGCGCTTCATCCCGGACCCATGTCCTGATCAAACCCCTGCAGGCCGGTCTGGAGACCAACCTCGTCCTGACCACCAGCCAGCGGGTCTATCTTCTGACCTTGCGCAGCGGCGCCGCCGACGCCTTCAACGCCGCCATCGCCTGGGATTATGGCTTCGCCGCCTTGAGCCGGCCGGTCGCCGACCCGCTGTCGGGCCTGCCGCCCGTCGATGTGCAGGTGGTGACGCCTCAGGGGCCCCTCGACGCCCGCTACAGGATCGAGACGCGAGGTCGGTCCCTGCGCTGGGCTCCGACCGCCGTCTTCAATGACGGCGCACGGACCTTCATCACCCTGTCGCCGGGAGCCTCGATCGATGAGGCGCCGGCCCTCTTCGTTCGGGCCGGCGAGGAACTCCAGCTGATCAACTACCGGCAGGCCGACGGCGTCCTGATCGTCGACAGGCTGTTCGACGAGGCCGAGCTCCGGCTCGGAGACCGTCGTCCGCAAATCGTCCGCATCCGTCGCATTCCGGGAGCCGCCCGATGACCGATCCCAATCTCTCTCCAGACAGCCCTCGCGACGACGTCGCCCCGTCTCCGTCCACCCCGACGGCGACGCCCAAGACTCCTCCGCCGCCCCTGATGGGCCGGGCGCCGCGGCCGGGCGCCGTCCGGATCCGCAAGCCCGTCGTCCAGGGTGCGGTGATGGTCGCCGCCCTGCTTGTGTCCGGCTCGCTCGCCTGGGCCTTCGTCGTCCAGCCGCAGATGACGCGTCAGGCGCGGGACGCCGCCGAGGCCGATGGCGCGGGCGAGGCCCGGGGCAGCGTTCGACCCTCGGAGCGGGTGACCGACCAGCCCGCGAGCTATGACCGGCTCGCCCAGGCGGACGCCTTGCCGGAGCGCCGGGGCGCCAAGCCGGAAGAAGAACCTCCCGTCGCCTCGCCGCCGCCCGCACGCGTGCCGGCGCCGTCATACGCCGCGGCGCCCAGAGGGCCGCGACCGGCGGAGCAGGCGGCGGCGTCCGAGCTGTTCTTCGGAAGCCCGTCGAGCGGGGCCGCCGCTCCGGTCGGAGGCGGGCGATCGGATGCGCCGCCGTCCCCGGCAATGCGGGACTATGGCGCGATCTACAGTCCCCACGGCCTCCTGGCGCCAGTTTCCCCCTACGAGCTGAAGGCCGGCGCCATCATCCCGGGCGTCCTGCTGACGGCCGTGGACACCTCGCGTCCCGGCCCGGTCGTGGCCACGGTCAGCCAGAATGTGTTCGACTCCATCACCGGTCGCCATCTCGTCGTCCCGCAGGGGACGCGCCTGATCGGACGCCATGAAGGCGAGAGCGCTCACGGCGACCGTCGGGCTTTCCTGGTCTGGGATCGGCTGATCCTTCCCAACGGCAAGAGCCTGATCCTGTCCGAAGAACCGGGCGTGGACGCGCAGGGCGCGGTCGGCGTGCGGGGAGAGGTGGATCGTCGGCTTCTGCCGCTCGGCGTGGCGACCCTGTTCGCGGGCGCCATCACGACCCTGGGCGAACTGGCGCGCGGCGGATCCGAGGCCCGCTCGTTCGCCGCCAGTGCGGGGAGCGCCGCGTCCATCGAGGCCTCCCAGGTCGGTGGACGGCTCGTTGATCGCGAGCTCGGCGTCCAGCCGTCCATAAGGGTCCGGGCTGGGGCTCCGGTCCGGGTGATGATCACCCGCGACCTCATTCTGGAGCCGTACCGCCGATGACCCGTCTCCATCGTCTTCTCGTGGCGGCCGTGGCGCCCGCCGTCGGCCTCGTCGCCATCGGCGCGGTCGCGGCGCAGCGGCCCGCCGTCGCCCTGATCAATGAGAGCCCAAGCCTGCCTCGGGGCGTCTATGTCCGCACCGACGCTCCCGACATCGGGCGCGGCGCGGTCGTCGCCATTCGTCAGCCCGAGATCGTGCGGCCCTATCTCTCGCGCCAGGGGATGCCCGGCGAGGTGCGGCTGATCAAACGGGTGGCGGCGGCGGGCGGCGAGATGGTGTGTTCAGACGGCCGGTGGCTGATCGCGCCGATGCGCACCGTCCGCATCCACGCCCGGGATCGCGCAGGCGTCGCGCTTCCGGCCTGGCGAGGCTGTCGCAGGCTCGCCGACGACGAACGACTGCTGCTCGGCGATACGCCGTCCAGCCTGGACAGCCGGTACTTCGGGCCGGTGAGGACCGCCCAGATCGAGGGCGTCTATCGGGAGACCCTGACATGGTGAGCCACCTTCTTCCTCTTGCCGCCGTCATCGCCGTCGCGGCGACGCCGGTCGCGGCCCAGACCCGCGTCGACTGGCGTCCGGCCGGCGGCGCCCTGTTCGTGGGCGTCGTTCCGGAAGCCCCCGCACCGGAGGCCGCTGGCCTCGAGGCCGTGCGTCTGGCGGACCTCGACCAGCCCTTCGCCGCCGCCATCGCCGAAGCGGCCGACCGGCACGGCCTGGATCGCAAGTTGCTCCATGCCCTGGTCGTGGTGGAAAGCGCCTATCGCGCGCAGGCCTGCTCCCACGCCGGCGCTTGCGGCCTGACGCAGCTGATGCCTGGCACCGCCGCGGATCTCGGCGTGCGCGACCGCTTGGATCCCTATGAGAACCTGCGGGGAGGGGCCGACTATCTGGCTCGCCAGATCCTCCGCTTCGGCGACCTCCGCCTCGCCCTCGCGGCCTATAATTCGGGACCGGATCGGGTCGCCCGGCTGGGCCGGATCCCGAACATCACCGAGACCCAGAATTACGTCGTCTCGGTGATCGACTGCTACCTGGCGCTCACAGCGGGACGCGGGGTGCGATCGTCGCGGGAATGCGTCCCGGCGGAGGCCGGGCTGTGACCTTGGCGACGGCCCCATATGACGGCGCGGACGCTGCCGCGCCGTCGCCCCGGGAGACGCTCCTGACCCGCGCGGAGGCTTCCGTGTTCCTGGAGGGCAAAGGCATCCGGATGAAGCCGTCGACCCTGGCGCGCGCCTATTCGACCGGGTCGGGCGGTCCGCCGTGCCGGCACATCCGCAACAAGCCTTACTACCCGCTGGACCTGCTGGAGACGTGGGCCGAGGCTCAGATCACAGCGCCCGCCGCCTCGTCCAGCGAGCGCCAGCGGCTGCGGCGGGAGGCCCGGCGCCGGGAGGTGACCTCATGACGACCCCCCGCCCCAGTCTCGAGACCCTGATGAACGACCCGACGGTCAGCTATCCTCTCAAGGCCGTGCTGCTGGTCTGGTGGAGCCGGGATCCTCTGGACGCGGCCAACGATGCGGCGGCGCTCGCCTCGGTCATGGGGGATCGCGCGACGGCGCTTCTGGAACAGCGTCATGGCCCATGACGACGGGCTTGAGCGGTTCCTGGGCTGGCGTCAGGTCCGGGACCTGACGGGCCTCGGCCGCACGACCGCCTGGCGCATGCGTCAGGCCGGAGACTTTCCGGAGCCGGTGCCGATCTCGCCGGGTCGGGTGGCCTGGCGCGAGCGCGACATCGCCCGCTGGAACGAGAGCCGCGGTCCAACAACGCCGGAACCCGAGCCGGCGGTCCGACCCATCAAGCCGACGCCGCCCCGTCCTCACGAAGACCGCGTCATTGCAGCGCCGACCGCGAAGCCGAACCCGTCGCCGTCGCAGCGAGGAAGCAAGCCGAAGTCGCGCTCACGGCGTCGGACCGGGCCGGTCGTCGCGGAGGGCCAGCTTGGCTTCGACTTCTAGCGCCCTGGGTCTGGTGCGGGGCTCAGCTTGCCCCGAGCGCCCGGATTCTGGCTTCGGATCGGGAGTGCCGCCGGACGCCGACCACGTCGCCGATGCGCCAGGCCGTCGCGCCGAAAACCTCGTCGCCGGCATGGGTGAGGATGCGGACATCGCCCGAGAGCGCCGCGCCCCGTTGGAGCAATCTGACGCGAGCGCCGTGCAGATCGAGCTGGCGCAGCACCCCGGGCGCTGTTTCCCCCTGGCCGTACTCGATGACGCACTGTTCGGCGCACCGGCGGCGAGCGAGAATGCGGCGATCGGGTCTGGCGACGGGGAAGCTCATTCCCGACACCTAGTGCGAGGCGTTGAAGGCTCGTTTAAGCGTCGCCGTTAACGGCCGCGTTCACCCTGTTTCTCATCGCCGGCGGGACGTAGCGGGGCCGGACCCCGTGCCCGCCGACCGTATTCCCGCTATGGCGATCCGAATGGCCCAATACAAACTCGTCCTCTTCGACTTCGACGGCGTGCTCGCCGACAGCGCGGCCTGGTTCATCGCCCAGCTGCCGAGCCTCGCCGAGGCCCATCGCTTCCGGTCTCCCGACGCGGCCGAGATCGAACGGCTTCGGGGCCTGCCGACGCGAGACGTCGTCAAGGCGCTCGGCGTGTCGCCGCTTCGCCTTCCGGGGATCGCCGCCGATCTGCGCAAGCGAATGGCCCAGGAGGCGCACCAGATCGCGCTGTTCGAAGGCGTCCCCGATCTTCTGCGGCGGCTGCACGACGGCGGCGTCCGGTCTGCCGTGGTCAGCTCCAACAGCGAGGAGAATGTCCGCGCGGTGCTCGGGCCATCGGCGTCGTTGATCTCGGCCTTCAGCTGCGGCGCATCGCTGTTCGGGAAGGGGGCGCGCTTCTCGTCCCTGATCCGTAAACTGGATGTCGAACCGGCCCGCGTCTGCGCCGTCGGCGACGAGGTGCGGGACATCGAAGCGGCGCACCACGTTCATGTGGCCGCCATGGCCGTGTCCTGGGGATACGGCGCGGCCTCGGCTCTCAGCGCCGCCGTGCCGGACTACATGGTCCATACGCCGGTCGAGGCCGCCGCTGTGCTGCTGGCCTGACGACGGTTCACGATCGCCGCGACCTACCTGTCGGCCTGTCTCTACGTTAGAGTGGCGCCGCCCGGTGCGGCTCACGCGTATGTACAGGCTTCGGCTAAAGGCGTGAGCGCATGCGAATCTCACATGTTCTCAACGCCCGGCGCACCCTCACCGACATCGCCCTGGCTCGAGCCGATGAAATCCTACCCCCAAGCGCTTCTGCCTGACGAACGCTATCGGATCATCATGATCGACGACCCCGACACGGGTCTTCGGCCGGTCACCTTCGAAGACCACTACGAGATGGTCACCCGGCTCGGCCTGCAGACGGCGGTCCCTGAGGTGATCGAGCGCCTCTATGGTCGAGCCCTTCACGCCCTGCTGTACGGATGGTTCGACTACGAGCTGATGGTGGTCGCCTGCGGACAGGCTCTCGCGACACTGGAGTTCTCCCTGAAGACCCGCCTGGGCGCACCGGCGGCGAAGATGGGAGGCTTGAAGCCGAGACTGGACTACGCGGTAAAGCTCGGCCTTCTGAGCGCCCCCACGCCCAGCGCCTGGGGAGACGAACACGCGCTGTTGGCATCGATCAGGAACGAGATCGCTCACGGCAGCGACCACGTCTATGCACCCAATATGGCCGAGTTCTTCTTCGACCGGTGCCGTTCCCTGATCACCGAGCTCTATTCACCGACTGCCGGACAGGAAGCGTGATCCAGTCAAACGCGATGACAGCGAGGATCGGCCGCAGGGGCTCCGACCCTAGATCGTGACATCGTCGGGGAGGGCGTCGTCGTCCGACACCTCGACTCCACGCGTCAGCTCGCGCGCGGCGGCGAGATCAGCCCTGCTGAAGGGCGAGAGACGCTCGGGGTGGGCCACCATGTCCGCTTCGAGGAAGGAGAGATAGGCGGAGGCCACGGGATCGACCTCGTCGGATGTAGGGACCAGGGGCTCGGCTACGGACACGAGAACATGGCCTTCGCCGATCGCTTGGGCGCGCACGCGCGCCTTCTGACGAAATTCCGGGTGGGCACGGAAAAACGCCTTCTCCAGGCGCACAGCCTCGGACCTGCCGGTGGTGGTCACCGAACCTTCGAAACTGACTGCCTGCTTGCCCATGGAACGTATATTAGTACGTTCCGAACAGCCGCCTATACCGGGACATTCCTGTCCAAGGCCCGATACGTCCTATGGTCCTTAACCCCGGGAATCCTGCAACACGGCGTCATGTTTCGTGGGACTCTCGCGTCACCGGGGCCTAGACATCTGCGTCCTAGCCCCCATGTCATTGCCGACCCGGGGTCGCACTCGCGCGAACCTTTATTCGGGCCTTCTGACGGATCATATTGCGCCCATGACCGATACCGCAACCCCCCCGGCAGAGACCGCTGAAACGCCCAAGGAGCGTGAGAGCGAGAAGACCCTGCGCATCAAGTGGCGGACCAGCCTGGACATGGGCTGGACCGTCATCCCGTCCGCCTTGCTGAAAGGCCTCCCTCGTCTGCATATCGGCGCGACCGATCTGGCCACCCTGATCTGTCTGATCGACTACTGGTGGGCCCCGGAGTCCCAACCCTGGCCGTCGAAGCGCGCCCTGGCGGAACGCCTCGGCGTGTCGCAGAAGACGATCCAAAGGAGCCTGAAGCGCCTTCAGGATGAGAAGCTGATCGTCAGCGAGGCCCGAAGGTCGGCGTCCGGGGGGCAGACCTCGAACCGCTACGACCTGAGCCCGCTGGTCAGGCGGCTGGAAGGCATCGTCGCGGACATGAAGCAGGCCGCGCTTGACGCCGAAGCCGCCAAGCGGGCGGCGACGCGCCCGTCCGGCAATCGTCGGAAGGGGATCTGATGTCCGAACCCCCCGATCAAAAGCTCTTCGCCGTGGTCAATGGCTGGCGCCTCTTCCTGCACGACAGCTTCCGTGGGGACTACGGACGCTTGCGCGACGAGGTGGCGCAGCTACAGACGGCTGACGCCGAGAACTACGTCAGCCATCCCAAGGCCAAACTGTTCAAGCGCATCACAGACATCATTTCGATCGAAGTGCCGGCCGATCCGAACGCGGCGGCCTACCAGCTCGGCAACACGATGGGGTCGGCCCACCGGCACTGGCGGCGCGCGAAGTTCCTGCAGCGGTTCCGGCTGTTCTACCGCTTCGACTCCAAGACGAAGATGATCATCTACGTCTGGATGAACGACGAGAACACCCTGCGAAAGGCCGGCTCCAAGACGGACCCCTACGCCGTCTTCAAGGGGCGGCTGGGCAAGGGCGATCCGCCCACGGATTGGGACGATCTTCTATCTGGCATCTGAAAGCCGCAGGCCGGAGATTGTGTGGGCTTGGGTAGGCTTGCGATACCTGCGACCCTGCTGACAGCGATCGCCAGCCGCCTGTTACCGCTTCTCGTAGATCAGCGTGACTTGTCGCTCCGGCCGGTCGATTCGCCAGCTGATTTCGGTGAACGACTGCCCGTCGTCCGCGAGGGTGTTGGTTCCTGCCACAAAGGGCTTTTCCCCAGTCCAGAAAATCCAGGAGTAGCTCCTCGGCGACGTCGCGGTGACCGCCAGTGCGTTGCCCGAGTTCGTCGGACCGCTGTCCAGCACGGGCTCGCCGTCGAAATGGGTGACGATCACGCTTCGGGCCTCGACCGACTCCATCCGCATCGCACCGCCGCCGGCGCTGCTGTAGACAAGAGTTTCCGGCTGGTCACCTGCGTCCTCAGCCCGCAAAGCCCATGTCCCGAACCATGGACTGGCGTCAGTCGTTTGGCGCGCTCCCGTTAGCGAGAGAGCCAGGAGAGCGGCGAGGAATGATCGCTTAAGCATCGTGCGGCTTCAGAAGGTCATTGTAGAGCGCCGAGTGTGTTCCAGATGTCGAGCGACGTCATCCCCCTTACCAAGAGGCGAATGGGTTCAGCCACCTCCTGATCGGACTGCAGACTTGTTCGGATATCTACTCACGGGTCATATCCGTTGGAGCGGCAGCTCTGAAGGCTGCTTCAGATTTTGGGGGCGTGGCGATGGATGGTGAGGATGACACGGGTTGGCGTTCACTCCTTTGGTCGGCGCTCGGGACGACCCTGGGAATCTTCGGCGTCACCGGTATTGCAACGTGGTTGGTTGTCCTCGGAACGAAGAGCACGGATGAGGCCGGATGGTTTTCGGCGATAGGCACGACACTTGCGATCGTTTTCACTTTGGTCGCCGCCTCTCTGCAGGTGAGGCAGAACGCCCGCGCGGAGCAAAGACGACGGGCTGACTTGGTGACCGTCGCCTATGCGCTTACCCACGAAGCGCTGACGTTGGTTACAAGTCGGCTGGATGTCGCGCTATCTCCCGGACAATCAGGGAGCCACTACGAACTGCGAGAACATCGTACCACCGAAACTTCGTTGGCTCTTCGCGAGATCGCCCCGCACTCCCTGCCGCCTTCCGTCTTCAAGCACTTCGTGCAAGCGCGCAGTCGCATATATGCAATCAACGCCCGCATCTCTGATGTCTATGCAGAGCGGCACGCGAAGATCGAGGAAAGCGAGCGCCGTGGGTCCGAGGTGACGGGTTGCGCGGCCGACGATATGGCCAAGGATCTTTCTGGCGCGGCCAACGTCCATCACATGGCGCTGCAAGCCCTCCAGCGGTTCGGAGAGGCAGGGCAAAGGTTCGGGGTGACGGCCGAAACTATCAAAGTCCCTCCATCGATCTCATCGCACCCCGCGTGGCGTCGTGCCGCTGCCGAGACGTCGTAGCATGCGTCGGGCGTCGCGCCTGGGGCAGAGAGGGGCAGGATGGGGTTGAAGCACACCATGGCCCGTCGAGCGCCGCCCGTCAGATCCCCTTTCACCTATTCGGGACGCCGGTTCCCGGAACTGTCTGGGAAGTGGTTTCCTTCCGTAGCGGCCTTCTGTCGTGAAGCGGGCATCGACAGTGGGTTTGTGTATGGGCGCATCCACCAAGGTTGGGCTCTGCTGAGGGCGCTGGAGGTTCCGAAGCTTGAGACGTCGGATAGAAGCGGAAAGATCTACCTGGTGACCCGCC
Organism: Pseudomonadota bacterium; assembly: GCA_023451375.1. Taxonomy (GTDB): domain Bacteria; phylum Pseudomonadota; class Alphaproteobacteria; order Caulobacterales; family Caulobacteraceae; genus Brevundimonas. Next base: position 8,443 of record JAEXZS010000013.1, on the reverse strand, counting down.
TCTCAACCGGCGAGAAATATGTAGGACTGACCGTCGTCTCCGTGCCCTCGAGATGGAGCCAGCATGTGCGGTCCGCGCCGAAACGCGCATCACCCTTGGGCCGAGCGATCTCGGACGATGGACCTAATGGGTTTTCCGTGGAGACGTTGGAGGAGGACATTCCGCCCGAACTCCTCGCCGATCGTGAAAGGGCCTGGATTGAAAGGCTTGGAACACGAATCCCGGCAGGTCTGAACTTTCACCCAGGCGGCGCACTGGGCGGCGGCGGGCAACGTCCAATTGAAGTCGACGGCGAGAAATTCCGGTCCGTTCTTGAGGCGTCCGAGGTCATGGCGAAGCGCCATGGCCTGACTGCCGGCGCAGCTCACCAACGCCTTCGAAAGGGAATGCCGCTCGAGACCCCGCTCAAGGTCTTCCAGACCCGCGGGAAGGGGGTCGCCGGCAGCTTTTTATGGTCGCGCTGGCGAGCAATGAGAAACAACGCGAACTCAGAGCTGTCGAGCGAGTGGCAAAACTGGGAACGCTTCGCGGTCGACCTCGCAGGTCTTCAGCCGAGTGATCGGATGAGTCGGATCGACAGGCAGCAGCCATGGGGGCCCGGCAACTTCGAAATACACCCCGGCTCGCTACTTGACCATCCCAAGGTCGGCACGGTGCATTGGCAGCGTTGGCGAAGACTTCTGAAGTCAGCGGACAAGGAAAGTGGCCGGGGGCTCGCCGAAGAATGGCGCGACTTCGACAGCTTCGAACGCGACGTCTCTCCCGGATATAGCGGGAGCGGAGTGCTGATCCCTGTTGACTGGTTCCGCCCCTGGGGACCCACCAACTTTCGCTGGGGGACCCAGGCCGATCTCAGCGTTTTGATCGGACGCTATGGGCGCAAGGCGGCAAAGCACGGAGAGTATGCTGCTCCCGCGTACAAGCGCTGGCTCTCCATGCACAATGATGCGCGTCGCAGCGGCTGCGGGGTGGATGCCGCCTGGCACGACTACCCGACATTTCGTGACGCGGTCCTCGGTGGGATCGAGCAAGGCCTCATTCTGCTGCGACTGGACCGAAGCCGTCCCTGGGGGGCGACGAACTTCCGCCTCGCGACACGGGAGGAATACAAGAAGTCGCTTGGCCGCTTCACACACGGCGCCAGCAACACCGGCCTTCACAATCGCTGGTCTTCACTTCGGGCTCGAGTGGCTAAGTCGGCTGCGGCCTGCGATCCTCGTTGGAATAGCTTTGAAGCGTTCGCTGAGGATGTCGGCCCTGATCGTCCCGAGTGCGATTTGGAGCGCCAGGACGCTGCGCGGCCCTACGGGCCTGGAAACTTCGCCTGGGTTGATCGCGACCAACGTCGGGCCGAGGTCCTTTCCGCAAAGGCGAAGAAAGCTCGTGCCGCCGAGGAGAAACGGAAGGCTCAGGAGGTTATCGTCGAAGGTGTCGCGTATCGCGGGCTCTACGCGCTCGCAAAGGCACATGGGCTGCCTGCTAGCACGGTCCGTCTGCGGGTGCGGCAGGGATCGACGCCGGAAGACGCGGTTCTCTCGCCTAACAAGAACGCAGAAGCCGCCAAGCCGGTCACCCTCGACGGTCGAGACTTCCAGAGCCTCAGCGCGGCCTTCCGATATGTCGAGGCACGTTACGGCGTGCGGGAAAATGCGATGCGCGAGCGGTTACGCTCTGGTCTCAGTTTTCAAGAGGCCGCCCACAAGCCACTTCGAAAGGACTCTCGACGTCGGGCGTAGGCGGGTACGCAAAGACTGAGCTTCGGCTCGGCTACGCTCCGTTATTGCCGTTCCCGCATCCGGACCTGACTCGTGGCGGCGGTTGGGAATTTCGGCTTACAGCAGCCCCGATCGTGATGCGGTGACTCTGGCCGCTATTCCTTTGCCGTGATGAGACGGCAGGCTAATTCCCGCTCGCCCCAACGGGTAGCGAAAGCATCTGACACGATGCGCCACTGCCCGGCAGGGCTGCGAGACCCATGGTTCATCCCCATGCAAGAGCATTGGCATTCATCACCCTCGGCGTCCCAGCAAGCTGGCGCGCAGCGCTCTTGCTCCCGGTACGGCTGGACGACATACACGCGACCAAACTTCGCTAAGGACCGCTTTAGCAGGTCTGGAAACCAGCGCTGAGGCACTTCCCACTGCTTCCGGACATCATCCCAATCAGAATTTCGCCGACCAGAAATCGAAAGCCAGCCCCGATTAAGTAGGTCGTAGGGCAGTCGCACAAGCAGCGGGTAACCCTTGCCTCGCCGGATGAGTACGGGGATGCTCGTCTGACGCAGGACTTTCCGCAATTCCTCAGCCGTAACAGCTTCAAGGCTGGCATCCGTCGGCACCTTCACTCCCCCCATAGCGCTGCCTCAAGATCAGCGACCGAAGCGGCGAACTGCGCGACTGCGACGAAGCGCGCGACAGAGGTGACACGGCAACAGGCCAAGCCTGAGCCGTCCTCGTAGACCCCCAGCTTCCACAGAAGCCCGTCTCCGAAGTCGATAAATACGGGCGCAGTAGACTTCGCCCACTGGGCTCGCGGGCGCTTCCATACATATTGATAGTGGCCCCGGTGAGCTGCAGCGACTTCCGCTGTGATCCGGTGGTAGCCGTGGATGAAACCACATCGAACCTGCGCCTTCGATGCAGGCTTGCCGTAGTCGCGGGTGTATTCCGAGACCTTAAAGTACATTCCACCCATGGCGCCGTGCATACCCCACACAGCGGGTTCCCAGGCGATATCTTCCGCTATCGATGAGGTAGGGTGTGGCAGCGCGTGACACACCTCGAAGTTCTGCTTGAACGTTAGGCCATCAAGCACCCAGACCAAGTTTGGATAGAAGGCGTTCCGCGACGCCAGTTCGTCGTCGCGAAGCGAAGAATGCTGAAACTCTAGAACTAATCCATTCGGTGTCCGGACATCGGCCCGGTGGATTTCCCCGTCCGTCGCAGTCTCTGCGATCTCCCGCCAGTTTTCAGGGAAGCGGGCCTTCCACGCTCGATGCCATGGGGTCTCTGTTTCCCACCAAGGGTCCCAGTCCTTTGAGACTGCGTGTGCCCAATGGCTTCGAACGCGGCCCGTCTTCGAGACCATTGCCGCGCCGCACCCGAGGCATTTCCCCCGCGCATGTGGTTCCGGAGGGCTCGGAATGCCGTCAACGTCTGCGACAGTGGCCGACCAGCCTTTCGGAACTTCCTCAATTCGGCGGCACACGGTCATGGTCGGAGATCGGCTTAGTTTGTCTCAAAACCCGTCCGGAACGGGGAGTTCATGGACATGGTCCGCTCCGAAGAGCCGCGAGGCAGCGCTAAGGGCCTCTGCTGACATCGTCTGGGTGGCTAAGACGGCTAGACGTTTCTTTGGTCGGGAAATCGCCACGTAGAAGAGGTTCCGCGCGCGGTGATACCCCTTTTCATTCTTGCTGGTCACCGCGCCGCTTTGAAGGAGCTCGAATAGCTGTGGCCAGTTATAGTGGTTCCAGCCCCCACCAAGAATGACGAGTACGTTCTCGAACTCAGCGCCCTTCACGCTGTGCTTGGTGGCAAACGGCGTCTTTCCTTCAAGCCACTTGACCAGCTCGATGACTTCTCCATAGGGCACACCGCGAAGGTTGCGGTGTTGCGTGATGGATTTCGGTTCATCATCAGCTACAGCGTCAGCGAGCGCCGAAAGGTCGTCTTCGCGCCGCATGATTTTGTCGGGTAGTGGTGGCCGGCGGGTCGTCTTCAGGAGATCGATCACGTCGCCCACAGTCTTAGATTGGCGACGCTCGTTAAGTGCGTCCAAATCTTCGCGCCAGCTTAATTTGTCGGTGTGTGCTTGAAGACCAGGAGCCTTCCCGAGGTGCCAAAACATCTGGCCGTAACGGGATGCGTTGAACGCCTCGGCGACTGGTTCGACGACGTCCGCGCAAAACTCGATTACGGGGTTTTCCTTTTTCGCGAACGCCTCGTTGTAATCGAATATCTCAGCGATGCTCGGATAGCCTTGCTCCGCCGCCAAGGCGTTATGCGTGAGCATCAACACCTTCGTCTTCTCCGGATCGAAATCCCAACCTTCATCGGTCAGCTTCTTGGTCAGTGCCTTTGCGAAAGCGCGAGACACCTCGGGCGGCGTGTCGCCCTTTGAATGGGCGCTGCTCGTGCGAGTGCCGGTATATGAGTTTGCATGGAAGAAGCGGGCCTCGCCCGCCGCTGTCGGATCGCTGACTTGCTGCGGAAGCTCGGGGCGGAGTTCGTTCAGGACATTCACGACCGCTGGGGCTGAACGAAAGTTCGAGCCCTTGTCGATGCCGACAACATTCGGAAAATCAGCAAGCTGGAAATCACCCCGATAGATCGTCTGCCAGTGATCCCCGAACAGACCAATCAACGGGCCTGTCTTTGGTCCCAGGAAGTTCTCCATCAGGGACGCGGCAAAATGTTTATCCGTGTCCTGATATTCGTCGATGAACAGGACGGGAAACTGCCGCGCCAATAGCAGCCGAAACTTCTGGCGGGACAGCAGCTCGGCCATGAACCGGGGGATGTCGTCGTGACCAAGCGTGACGACCTGCTCAGTCACCCCGAAAAACCCGAGACTGTACTCGACCCGTTTTCCCTCGACGCCGCCGCCCGCCTCAAGTTTCTCCTGGCGATGTTCTTGCTGCGCTACGAGTTCGCGGAGCGCAGTCTGAAACTGCGCCATAAACGCCCATGAGAAAGCGTGGATGGTGTCAACCATCACTGCTGGGTGCTTTTCGATTTTGCGCGCGATCTCGTCACGGGCGACTTCGGTATAGGTGATGCAGGCGACCTTCCTGCCCGTTTGCATCAAAGCCGGCCCGTCCTTTGCAATGAGATGCTTCAGCGCTTCGACGAGCGAGTAGGTCTTGCCAGCTCCGGCCCCGGCCTCCAGTCGAAAACTCTGCCCCTCCGCCAGACATTCTGCGACCTTCGCCTCAGCCGCAGCGGCAGCAATCAAAGCGGGGTTTTGTTGGTCGCTCATATCGCTTCTTCCACCGCGTCGAGCTCCGGAACGGGTGGTTCCGGTGGTGGTGGGGGCGGTTCGGAAAGCCAGACTAGGCCCTGGCGGATGTACAGGGGAACATTCCAGTCATCCTCAAGGATGGCGAACTCCAGCGCCTTCTCTGCCTTCGACCAGTCCTGGGCTTGGTCCCAAGCATCGCTTGCAGGATCCTCAGACTCTTCAAGTCCAAAGTGGTCCAGATTTGCGAGGATCAATGCGTCCTCATAGCTACGGGCGCAGCTTTTCGACCCCTCTTCGGGGATTTGGAATGCGATACGGCGCGACCCTTGGATTTTCGCGTCGTCCTTCTTTTTGATGACGTCGGCAAGCGGCACATCTCCGGCCTTGAAGCCGAACCAAGATTTTATCGCGCCGTTGCCGCATCGCTCGCCATCAGCGACAGGACATTTCACCCATGTGGTCCGCGCCTTGCCTTTTTTGTTGACGATCTTCTCAGCCCTAGCGGCGTCAAGATCCGTAATCACGAGCGTCTTGAGTTCGAGGAAGTCGACAAGGGGATAGAACAGGTGGGAGTGAGCTCCCCCGATCTCTATCGTCGTCACGTATTGCCGGGCGAGCTTGGCCTCTGGAGTGAGGTCCTTATCAACGATCTTGCAGAGCCGGGGCATTAGGATGCGCTCGGTCGTTCCTTCGACTGTCCGTCGTCAGAACATTCGGCACAACTCGCGGCGTAGATTAGCGGAGTGCGGACCTCGTCAGGGGGTTGATGTTAGGCGGCGAACTTGCGGTGCTGCAAGCGCCGATGTTCGATGGTCTGTCGCTTGATCCTTTCGCGCAGTTTGATGATTGCCGGAGCCCTGCCGAAGTAGGCGTCGGCAGGCGTCACGTTGGCCAGGCTCTCGTGGTATCGCTGGTGATTGTAGTGCTCGACGAAGGCCTCGATGTGGGCTTCGAGGTCGCCGGGCAGGAAGTAGTTTTCCAGCAAGATGCGGTTTTTCAGGGTCTGGTGCCAGCGCTCGATCTTGCCCTGGGTTTGGGGATGACACGGGGCGCCGCGGACATGGCTCATCTTCCGGGCCTCGATGTATTCCGCCAGCTCACCCGCGATGTAGCTGGGGCCATTATCGCTGAGTAGCCGGGGTTTGTGCAGCACCGTGGCGCTGTCGCAACCAGAAGCCGCCAGGGCGAGGTCCAGCGTGTCGGTGACGTCCTCGGCTCGCATGTTGGTGCACAGCTTCCAGGCGATGATGTAGCGCGAGAAGTCGTCGAGCACGGTCGACAGATACATCCAGCCCCACCCGATGATCTTGAAGTAGGTGAAGTCGGTCTGCCACATCTCGTTCGGCCGCGTGGTTTTCGTGTGGAACTGATCGGCAGCCTTGATCACGACATAGGCCGGGCTGGTGATCAGGTCGTGGGCCTTCAACAGGCGGTAAACCGTGGATTCCGACACGAAGTAGCGCTGCCCATCGGTGAAGCGCACGGCCAGTTCCCGGGGGCTCAGCTCAGACTGTTCCAGCGCCAGCTCGATGATCTGGTCGTGGATGCCCGCCGGGATGCGGTTCCACACCCGGCTCGGCGCCGATGGCCGATCTTCCAACGCCTCCGGCCCGCCTTCGAGGTAGCGATCATACCAGCGGTAGAATGTCCGACGAGGGATGCCGAGTTGGTCCAGCGTGCGCTTGGCCGACAGGTGCGACTGCTCGACGGTTCTGATGATCTCGAGCTTCTCGGATGCGGGATATCTCATTCGTCGTTGCCCCCATCCGCGACCATGCTTTTTTTGAGCAGACGGTTTTCCAGTGTCAGATCGGCCACGCATTCCTTCAGGGCCCGGGCTTCGCGGCGCAGGTCCTGGACCTCTCCGGTGGTCGCGGCACGGGCGGTGTCGCCGGCCAGGCGGCGCTTGCCAGCTTCCATGAACTCCTTCGACCAGGTGTAATACAGGCTCTGGGCAATGCCTTCCTTGCGGCATAGCTCGGCGATGCTGTCTTCCCCGCGCAGGCCATCCAGCACGATGCGGATCTTGTCCTCGGCCGAAAAGTGGCGCCGGGTCTGTCGGCGGATGTCCTTCACTACCCGCTCTGCTGGGGCCTTGGCGGGCGATTTTACATTGGAGGATCTGGGCTTCATCTTCGTTCCTTCGTCACTACGACGAAGCCCAGATCCTCCTTAAATCACAACCTCAAATCTGTGCCATTGGTGCTGACGGCGGACAAGCGACTACATCGGCGCTGCCGCTCTCCTGGACAGCCTGCCACGCGCCCAGTGGTTGTTGGGCGACAGGGGCTACGACGCCGACTGGTTCCGGGACGCCTTGCAGGCCAAGGGGATCACGCCGTGCATCCCAGGCCGCAAAACCCGCACCGAACCGATCCGCTACGACAAGCGACGCTACAAGCGGCGAAACCGGATCGAAATCATGTTTGGACGCCTGAAAGACTGGCGCCGGGTCGCCACCCGCTACGATCGCTGTCCGACGGTCTTCCTGTCCGCCATCGCCCTCGCCGCGACCGTCCTGTTCTGGCTATGAGTCCTGAGCCTAGGGTTCGGCCAGACCACGATGTTACGCTGGGCGGCGAATGTCGTATTTCCGGTGGCACGCCAATGTCCGTTCATGGCGCGCCTGAGCACTTTGGCGATCAGTTGACGGCGTCTTGCGCGAGGTGGCTAATGCGAATCTCTGCATCCCAGCAGGACATGGCGATTGGGTAAGCCGAACGAGCCGACAGTCCGTGTCTTGGTGGAGACCTATCTAGAGCGGGGTTCAGGTCTGCATGGGGAGCGGCATGTTCGTCCTGTCGCTGGGCAAGGCTATGTTGAGGGGACCCGGGTCCGTTGCTCGAAGGCAATGCGGTACGCGCACCCAGTGGGAACACAGTTCCTGATCTACGCCAAGGAAACAGATCGGGACGGAGGGCGCGCGTTCCTAAGTACCCATCACTCCTGGGACTATGAGGTCGTCAAAGTTCCCGCCTGACCCATCAGATGGAACGTTAAGCCGAGGTGGGTTTAGACGATTTGACCACGTTCCCCTCGCGCGCGCATCGGAATAGTGTCGGGGGCAAGGGCGACTTGCCCACGCTGTTCGCCCTTGCTCTCGGATTCCTATGCCCAACATCAGAACCCTGTTGTCCCATCTGCGGTCGTCGGCGACCTCGGAGCGGGAGAAGGGGACCTATTTCGAGCGGGTCGCGCTCTCGTTCTTGAAGAACGATCCGGGCATGGCCCAGGAGTATGACGACGCCTGGACCTTCCAGGAGTGGGCGTCCCTCAACGGTGTGTCCGCCGCCGACACCGGCGTGGATCTGGTGGCCCGGATCAGGGACGGGGGCGGATACTGCGCGGTGCAATGTGACGTGCCCCCCGCCAGTCCCTCGATCATTGTGAGAGCCCAGGGGGTTGATAGCCGATCTGCGTCGCCGGCGGGAGCGGCCGTGCGGCGGAGCTGATCAAGTTGCGCAGCCGAACGGCCGCGGGG
>JAEXZS010000012.1 GCA_023451375.1 Pseudomonadota bacterium | reverse complement strand
GCGCGGCCGGGCGCGGCTGGGGCGCTTCGGGCGGCGGGGTGAAGGTGACCGGCGCGTCCGCGGCGGCGGCCTCGTCGCGATAGACGCGCACGCCTTCGGACGGATCGATCGGCTGGGCGTCGATCGGCGCCGGCGTCTTCATCTCCCCGATGGGCTGACCCACGGCCGGCGGCGCGTCGGTGGAGGCGCGCAGGCCCGAGCGATAGAAGAAGATCACCGCCACGATCAGCAGCAGCAGCACCGCCGCGCTGATGATCAGGGTCACGGGCGGCGTTCGCCCTCCGCTTCCCACGCCCCGTCCGCCGGTGCGCGGATCGAAACTGTTGCGACGAAAGGGCAGATCGTCATCGGTCGGCGGCGTATAGGCGCCCCGGCCCGGTCGGTTGTCGTCATCGAAGGACATGGTGGCTCCGCCGTCTCCCGTCGGCGCGAATCGCTGCGCCGGTCGGACATCCTACCCCGCCGCCCGTCGCTTTCGAATCACAGATCGAGCGCCAGGTCGAGGCTGAACAGCTTCTGGTGCACCTCGATGGCGTACCGATCCGTCATGCCGGCGATGTAATCGCACACCGCCCGCGCCCTGAGGGTGCGATCCTCGGTCATGGCGGGCAGGCCCCACTCCGGCGGCATCACCTCCGGCTCGGCCATGAACAGGGCGAACAGCTGCGACAGCACCCGCCGCGCCTGGCTGCGCGTCCGGTTGACGCGGTAGTGGCGATACATCCGCTCGAACAGGAACTTGCGCAGCACCGCCAGGTCCGCGTGCATCGGCCGCGAGAAGTCCACCAGCGTCCGCTTCGCCGTCCGAACATCCTCGGTCGAGGCGATCCGATCCTCCTCGATGCGCCGGGCCGTCTCGGCCAGCACATCCTCGACCATCACCCCGATCATCCGCCGCACGGCCTCGATCCGCAGCATCCGCTCGTCGATGCCGGGCCAGTCGCGGCGCGCCTCGGTCAGCATCGGCCCGATCAGCGGCACCTCGGCCAGGTCGTGCAGGGTGAACAGGCCCGCCTGCACCCCGTCGTCCACGTCATGGTTGTTGTAGGCGATGTCGTCGGCGATCGCCGCGCACTGGGCCTCCAGCGAGGCGAAGGTTCCCAGCCGCAGGTCCCAGCCCGCCTCGCCCCCGCTTCCATAGGGCCGCACCACCGACCACGCCGGTTCGTCCAGCCGATGCGCCACCGGCCCGTTGTGCTTGATGACGCCCTCGACCGTCTCCCAACTCAGGTTCAGCCCGTCGAACTGCGGATAGCGGTTCTCCAGCTCCGTGATGACACGGAAACTCTGCACATTGTGGTCGAACCCGCCGTGATCGGCCATCTGCACCACCAGCTCGTCCTCGCCCGCATGGGCGAAGGGCGGATGACCGAGGTCGTGGGCCAAAGCGATGGTCTCGGCTAGGTCGTCGTCCAGCCGCAGGGCATGGGCCAGCGACCGCGCGATCTGCGCCACCTCCAACGAATGGGTCAGGCGGGTGCGGTAGTGGTCGCCCTCGTGCGCCACGAACACCTGGGTCTTCTCCTTCAGCCGACGGAAGGCGGTGGCGTGGATGATGCGGTCGCGGTCGCGGGCGAAGGGCGTGCGGGTGCGGCTGGGCGGCTCGAAGAAGCGCCGACCCTCGGTCTGCTCGGGCGCCTCGGCGTAGGGGGCTCTCTGCGTCTGGCTCAAGTCGTCAACTTCGAAGCGCCTGAATCTTGAAAACGGGGCCTTTGCGAACGCCCGCCCGCGCCTCATATAGACAGCCGTGAGCACCGTCCAATCCACAGAACCGTCCACAGCCGCCTTCTCGGTCGCTCCGCGCGCGCCGGAGGGCATCGTCCTGGCGGCCAGCGCGGCGAAGCGGCTGGCGAAGCTGGGCGCGGCTGAGGGCAAGACGCTGATGCTGCGCGTCGCCGTCGACGGCGGCGGCTGCTCCGGCTTCCAGTACCGCTTCGAACTGGTCGACGCGGCCGAGGACGACGACCTGCGCATCGAGACTGACGGACAGGCGGCCCTGGTGGATCCCGTCTCCGTTCCCTTCCTGAAGGGATCGGAGATCGCCTATGTCGACGAACTCGCCGGCGCTCAGTTCGTGGTGCGCAATCCCAACGCCGCCTCCAGCTGCGGCTGCGGCGTCAGCTTCTCGATCTGAACAGGCGCGCCCAGACGACGGCGGCGACCGCCGTCGCCAGCAGGGCCGATCCGATCCAGTCCCACGCGCCGTCCTCCAGCAGCGCGCCGATCAGGCCGACCAGGCTCAGCACGAACAGCGCGACCGGCGCGGCGAAGATGGCGCCCAGGCCCAGCGCCTTGTGGCTTCTTCGGCTCATGGCGACTTCCGCCTGGCCAGCCACAGATACACGCCCGACCCCAGGATGATGATGGTGGCGAGGTCCAGCAGGGCCCACAGGATCTTCAGCGCCAGCCCGCCATAGTCGCCGAAGTGCAGCGGCTGGGACAGCGAAAGCGCCTTCACGTACCACGGCGTCTCGGCCACCGCCGCCAGCTCTCCGGTGCGCGCGTCGATCAGCGCCGGCGTGATCATGTGCGTGGTCAGCGGCGTGTCACCGTGGAAGAAGACCGCATAGTGATGGTCCGTGGAATAGGCCGTGCCCGGGAAGGCCACGAACTGCAGCTGCATGCCCGGCAGGGCCGCGCGCGCGCGCTCCACCGCCGCGTCCAGAGAGCTGCGCTCGCCCATCGGCGCGGGCGAGTCATAGGCGACCGTCAGCGCCTTCAGCGCCGTATCCTTCCAGTAGGCCAGGATCGGCGTCGCCAAGGTGTTGACCACGCCCGTGACCCCCACGACCAGCACCCAGGCCACGGTCACCACGCCCAGCAGGTTGTGATAGTCCAGCCACCGCGTCCGCGCGGCCTTCTTCACCCGCACCGTCCCGAACGGCAGCCGCTTCATGAAGGGCGCATAGAGCACCACCCCCGACACCACGGCCACGACCAGCAACAGCCCCATGGCGCCCAGGAACAGCATCCCCGGCAGACCCAGGAACATGTCGGTGTGCAGCTGAAGCAGGAACTCCATCACCGGATGCCCCGCGACCAGGGGCGCCGCGTCGCCGCTGGTCTGGTCGATCGGCTGGAAGTTGTACCTTCCCGCCGGGCCGTTCGGGTCGACGCTGGTGACGTTCACCACCGGCCGATCCCCGTCGAAGCTCATGAAGGCCGCGACGTCGCCCGGATGCCGCGCCAGCGCCACCTCCAGCACCTGGTCCAGGTCCAGCTTCGGACCGTCCGGATTGGCCGGCGCCCACGCCTGGCGCAGCAGCACCTCCTCGATCTCGTGCGTGAACACCAGCGGCAGGCCGGTGACGCACAGCATCAACAGGAACAGGGTCGAGACCAGGCTTGACCACTTGTGGACCCAGGACCAGGCGCGGATCGTTCGAGCTTGCATCAACCGTCTCTAGGGGCGGATCAGAATTCCGTCGAGACGGACAGCCGGAAGGTGCGCGGCGCGCCCAGCGTCAGATAGTTCGACCCCGGATAGCCGCCGACCGCCACCCACTGGTCCTCGTCCGCCAGGTTCTCCACCCGCGCGCGCAGGGTCAACGGCCGTTCGCCGGCCTCGAAGGCGTAGCGCACGCCCGCGTCGAAGCGGGTCCAGCTGTCCAGTTCGACAGTGTTGGCGCCGTTGGCGGGCTGCGAACCGGTGTGGACCGCGCGCCCCTCCAGCGTCAGACCGTCGAGGCCGCGCACATCCCATTCCAGGTTCAGATTGGCCTGGAAGTCCGGCACGCCGATCACCGCCTTGCCTTGCAGCGAGGGGTCCAGGGCGCGCGTGATCTCCGCCTCCAGCCAGGTGGCGCCGCCGAGCACTCGCAGGCCCTCGACCGGCTCGCCGAAGACGGACAGCTCCACGCCCCGGTTCTCCTGCTCGCCGCCGGCGGAGTAGATGCCGGTGTCTTCGTCGAAATACTCGCTCGGCAGGGTGGTGCGGAAAACGCTCAGCGCGCCTCCGAACGATCCCGCGTCGTACTTCGCACCGAGCTCGACCTGTTCAGCGCGGAAGGGTTCCAGCACCTCCCCCTGGTTCTCCACCACCTGACCGTTGATCACGCCCGGCGCCGTCTTGCCGGGCAGCAGCGCCTCGGAATAGTTGGCGTACAGCGACACCGCGTCGATCGGCCGATAGACCACGGCGTAGACCGGGGTCACGGCGTCGCTGGCGTAGCCGCCGGTCGGGACGCCTGTATTGTAGTCGTAGGACCGGGTGTCGATCTCCTGGTACCGCGCGCCGACCGTCGTGGTCAGCCGATCGTCCAGGAACGACAGCATGTCGGCGACGGCGAAGCTGGTCGTCTCAACGCGCCCCACCACGCCCGGATCGTTCAGCGAACCCGCCCCGGAGACCGCCGGCGCCGGCACGGAGACCGGATTGTCCAGGGCGCCCGCCGCATAGCCGCTCGAGAAGGCGTAGGAGTTCTTCTCGCGTGACTGGACCTGGGCGGCGGAGGCGACCAGGCGGTGCCCCACGGGGCCCGTGTCGAAGTCGGCGCGCACGCCGACATCGGCCGAGAAGACCTGGTCGCGGCGACCGTTGTCGAACCGGCTGCCGCTCAGCGTGCCATCCGCATCCGCCCTCGGATTGGCCAGGCTGTTGCGCTCCTTGCCGTCGCGACCGCCCAGGGCGGCCCAGACGGTGACGGCGTCGGTCACGTCGAACTCGCCGCGCACGGCCCCGAACAGCTGTTCCTCGTCCGTATAGGTCCAGGGCTGGGCGAAGTTCTCGTCTGCCGAGGGGGCGTCCGGAATGTCGCCGTTCGGCGTCACCTGCGGACGCGGATCGTCCAGCCGGTTGGTCTGCCAGCCCAGGTCGGCCGAGAAGCGGGCGCGGTCGCCGCGACGGTCAAGGCCCAGCCCGACCACGCGCATCTCGCGCTCTTCGCCCTCGATCGCGCTCTCCCCGTCGCGGCTGGCCACGTTGAGACGCAGCCCCCACGCGTCCTCCCGGCCGAAGCGGCGCGACACGTCGGCCGCCGCATAGATTTCGTCGCTTCCCTCCCAGCCGGCGGTCAGACGCGTCAGAGGCTCGGTTCCGGCGCGCTTGGGCGCCAGGTTGACGGCCCCGCCCACGCCGCTGCCGCCGGGGGCCGCGCCGTTCAGGAAGGCGGTCGCGCCGCGAAACACCTCGACCCGCTCAAGCAGCTCGGCCGCCACGAACTGGCGCGGCAGCACGCCGTACAGGCCGTTGTAGGTCATGTCGTCGGAGAAGACCGGAAAGCCCCGGATGACATACAACTCCTGGAAGTTGCCGAACCCCTTGGAGATCCGCACCGACGCGTCGTTCCGCAGCACGTCCGAGACGCTGCGCGCCTGCTGGTCGCGGATCAGCTCTTCCGTATAGCTGCTGGTCGAAAAGGGCGTGCCCATCACGTTCAAGTTGCCGAACAGGCCGACACGCCCCCCGGTGGCCACCTGGCCGCCCGCGGCGGGCGGCGGCAAGCGCACCTGCGACCCTGTGACGACGATTTCCCCAAGCTCCGTCGGCGCGACCTCCTGCGCCACGGCGGGCGCGGCGACGGTAAGGGCCAGGAGGCTGGCGGCGCAGGCGAAACGGCGGGACGGGCGGGTCATGAATTGCATCGCATTCTCAGGGAGGAGAAGAAGCGCGCTCTCTACGCCCTGTTGCGACTGCTTTGCAATGACGAGCCGGTCAGATGCGACACCGCGCTGCAGTCTTGCATTTAGGAGAACTCCTAATTAGGGATACGCCTATGAACATTCTGTTCAAGGCCCTGTCGCATCCGGTGCGTCGTCGCATCATCGCCATGCTGCGCGCCGGGCCGCTCGCCTCGGGCGACATCGCCGCCGCCTTCGACATGAGCTGGCCCACCATCACCGGCCACCTCAACGCGCTGAAGGAGGCCGGCCTGGTCAGTCCAGAGCGCCAGGGCCAGACCATCCGCTACCGGCTGGAGATCTCCGCCGTCGAGGAGGCCATGGCCTTCCTGATGGACATCGCCGGCGCCGGAAGCCGCGCGGACGCCCCCGCCCCCCTCAAGCCGCAGGAGACGCCCAAATGAAGACCTATCGCTTCACCCTGCTTGATGTCGCCACCGTGGTCACGACCGTGGTGATCCTGGCCATGGCGCTGTGGGTCGCCATGCGCGCGCCGGACGTCGCCTACCCCATGCAGTTCAATACCCAGGGCGAGGTGAATCGCTGGGGTGACCGCAACGAGTTGGCCGTGCTGCTCGGCTTCATGGCGGTCATGACGGCGATCACCGCCGGCATGATGGGCTGGCACGCGGAGAAGGCCGAGGAAGCGGCCCGCCGACGCAGCCTGCGCATGGGGCAGCTGGTGTCGCTGCTTTCCATCGGCGGGGTCACCGGCCTGATCCTGTGGTTCACCGTCGGCGCCCTGACGACCGGAGCGCCGCCCGCGATCGGCTGGGCCATGGCCCTGACCGGCCTAATCCTCGCCCTGGTCGGCGGCGGCCTCGGCCGCGTCGGCCCCAACCCGGTCGTCGGCGTCCGCACGCCCTGGAGCTATAAAAGCCGTCTCGCCTGGGACCGGTCCAACCGCCTGGCGGGCCGGCTGTTCTTTTGGATCGGCCTGGGCCTGATCGTGGCGGCGCCGATCGCGCCCCAGCCCGCGGCTTCGATCGCCATGCCCGTGCTGATCCTGGTCGCCGCGATCTGGCCCGTGTTCGAGAGCTGGCGCGTCTGGCGCAGCGATCCCGACCGGCAGCCCTTCTGAACCCTTCCTGACGGAGACCCGACCATGCTGACCCTGAGCCTCGCGGCCGCCCTGGCCCTCGCCCCCGTCTCGACCGACGTGTCCCTCCCGGCTGAGCCCGCGCCCTTGTCCGGGACCCTGCTGACCCCCGAGGGGGACGCCTCGGCCGTCGCCGTCATCCTGCCCGGGTCCGGCCCCACCGACCGCGACGGGAACCAGGCGCCGGCGATCCGCGCCTCGACCTACCGCCTGCTGGCCGAGGGGCTGTCGGCGGAGGGAATCGCCACCCTTCGCATCGACAAGCGCGGCGTCGGCCGGAGCGCCGCCGCCGGCTTTGACGAATCCAAGCTGCGCTTCGACCACTACGTCGCCGACGCCCGCGCCTGGGCCGCCGAGGCCGCGCGCCTGACCGGCCGTCCCTGCGCCTGGCTGATCGGCCACAGCGAAGGCGCCCTGATCGCCCTGAGGGCCGTCGAGGGCGGCGACGACACCATCTGTGGTCTGGTCCTGCTGTCCGGGGCGGGCCGTCCCGCGGGCGTGGTGCTGCGCGAGCAGCTGGCCGCCGTGCCCGAGCCGCTCAAGTCCCAGGCCTACGACACGCTGGCGGAGCTTGAGGCCGGCCGCGTCGTCGCGGACCCGCCGGCCGCCCTCGCCGCCCTGTTCCGCCCGTCGGTCCAGCCGTATCTGATCTCCTGGCTGCCCCTCGATCCCGCCGCCCTCGTCGCCGCATACGACGGCCCGGTCTTCATCGGCCAGGGGACCACCGACATCCAGGTCGGCGTTCCGGACGCCCAAGCGCTCGCCGCCGCCGATCCCGAGGCGACGCTGAAGCTGTGGGACGGCGTCAATCACGTCCTCAAGCCGGCGCCCGCCGACCGCGCTTCCAACATCGCCGTCTACGCCGACCCGGACCTGCCGCTGGCGTCGGGCGTCGGGCGTCGTCGCCGACGTCGCCGCCTTTATCCGGGCCAATCCCCCTGCTCAGTGATCCAGTTCGCCGCGCGCCGCTTCGGCCAGGGCGAAGAACCGCTCGCGCACCTCGGCGGCGAAGGGATTGTCGCGTTCGATGGCGCGGAACACCGCCGGGCTGTCGTGGCGCACCATGTCGACCGCCTGCATCAGCCGCTCGAAGCTGGCCGTGGTCATGCGCGTCGGCAGGGGCTCCATGGCCAGCAGGACGCGCGCGATCAGATGGGTCAGACCCTGCACCGTCGCCGCCTCGCGGTCGTGATCCTCGGGACTGACCTGAAACACCTTCAGCTTCAGCGCGCGACGGCAGAAGGCGGCGACGCGCCGCGCGTCCTTGGACCCGCGCACCTCGCAGACGGCGATCCGCAGCCCCGCCACCCCGTCCTTGGCGCTCTGCGGTCCGAACAGCGGATGGGTTCCGACGATCCGCACGCCATCGGGCAACCTCTCGCCCATCAGCCGCGCCGGCTTCACCTTCACCGACCCCACGTCGATCACCAGCGCATCGGCTCTCAGGTGCGGCCGGATCGCCTCCAGCGTGGCCTCCAGGACCTCGACGGGCACGGCGAGAACCACCGTCGGGCCGGCGGCCGCTTCCTCCAGCGACACGAGCGTCGCCGCGTCATCCCCCTGCGTCGCCGCGGGATCGTGAGCGAGGATGTCGAACCACGCCGAAAGATGCCGCGCCGTCAGCCGCCCGAAGGCCCCGTAGCCGATCAGGCCAAGCGCCGGCCGGTCGCCGCCATCGTCCCTCCCCACCTCCGTCATCCTCTAGCTTGACCTGAGGATCGGGTGCGGATCGGATCGTGCGTCCGCCGCTCACGCGGTGCGGACAGAAGCTTGCTCACAGCGTCTCCATGAACCGCACCGGACGCCCGTGCGCCGATCCGATCAGTTCGCCGTCCTTCATCACCACGCGGCCCCGCACGACGGTCGCCATCGGCCAGCCGGTCGCCTGGAAGCCGTCGAAGGGGGTCCAGCCGCAGCGCGTCGCCTGCTGGTCGTGGGAAATGGTCCGCTTCGCCTTCAGGTCGACGATGGTCAGGTCGGCGTCGTAGCTGACGGCCATGCGCCCCTTGTTCGCCGTGCCGAACACCCGCTGCGCTCCGCCCGAGGTCAGGTCGATGAACCTCTCCAGCGACAGCCGCCCGTTCGCCACATGGGTCAGCATCACCGGAACCAGGGTCTGCACCCCGGGCATGCCTGACGGAGACGCCGGATAGGGCCTGGCCTTCTCCTCCTTTGTATGCGGCGCGTGGTCGGAGCCCAGCACGTCGGCGACGCCCTGCTGCATGCCCCACAGCCACAGGGCGTCGACATGCTCCTGCGACCGGATCGGCGGGTTCATCTGCGCATAGGCGCCCAGGCGCTGATAGGCTTCGGGCGCGATCAGGGTCAGGTGCTGCGGCGTGATCTCGACCGTGGCTACATCCTTGTGGAAGCGCAGGAACTCCATCTCGTCCCGCGTCGTGACGTGCAGCACGTGGATGCGGGCCCCCGTCTCCTTCGCCAGGCCGACCAGCCGTCGGGTGGACATGATGGCGCTCTCGGCGTCGCGCACCTCGGGGTGGCTCGTCCAGTCGCCGGTGCGGGCCAGGTTGCGGCGATCGGCCAGCCGGTACTCGTCCTCGGAGTGGAAGGTGGCGCGGCGACGGACGTTCGACAGCACCTTGCGCACCCCGTCGTCGTCGGCGATCAGCAGGTCGCCGGTCGAGGCGCCCATGAACACCTTGACGCCGCAACAGCCGGGCAGCCGCTCCAGCTCGCCCAGGTGGTCCGCGTTCTCGTGCGTGCCCCCGACGTAGAAGGCGTGGTCCGTCCACATCCGGTCCCGGGCGCGCGCCAGCTTGTCGGCCATGGTGTCCGAGTCGGTCGTGTTCGGATTGGTGTTCGGCATCTCGAACACCGCCACCACCCCGCCCAGCGCGGCCGCGCGCGATCCGGTCTCCAGGTCTTCCTTCCACTCCAGACCCGGTTCGCGGAAGTGGACCTGGGTGTCGATCACCCCGGGCAGCACCGTCAGGCCGCCGGCGTCGAACACCTCTCCCGCCGAGGCCTGCGACAGGTCCCCGATGAAGGCGATCTTGCCGTCGATCACCCCGACGTCCGCCATCCCGCGCCCGGCATGGTTCGCCACCTCGCCGCCGCGCACGATCAGGTCATAGGTCTGGGTCATGGGGGGCTTCCTTGCACGGCGAGGTTCGGACAGGACTACTACATTCCCGGTCATCCCGGCGAAAGCCGGGACCCAGTGCTTTGGGCGATGCGGTCTTTGAGCGGGCGACCATGTTGGATCCCGGCGGCTCACTCGCGAACGAAAGAACTGGGTCCCGGCCTTCGCCGGGATGAGCGGAAACGAGGGGCTTAACCCCGCTCCCTCAGCACCTTCTGCGCCGTCTTCAGCACCCGCTCCCACGGCAGGTCCATCATGTGCTGGATCGCCTGGTTCAGGTTCGGGTCCAGCTTTTTGAACTCCTCGAAGCTGCGCGGCCCGCGCACCGCCACGCCTTTCCAGGGTCCGCGCGTCGCCTCGTCCGAGGGCCCGAACACGGCGATCACCGGCGTCCCCGCCGCCACCGCCAGCTGGGTCCAGATCGAATCCGCCCCGACGTACAGCGCCGCCTTCGACAGCGCCGCCGCCGTCTGCAACCGGGTCAGCCGGCCCTGAAGCTCGATCACCCGCGCCCGGGGCACAGCGTAGCGGATGGTGTGCGCCGCCTCGCGGTCGATCTCCTCGCCCACGATCATCAGCCGGCCGCCCGCCAGGGGCCCGTCCTCGGCCAGCAGCTTGGTCGCCACCTTGGCGTAGCGTTCCGCGGGCCAGCGCTTGCCCATCCATTCGACGCCCGGCCCGACCGCCAGGATCGGTCCGTCTCCGCCGCTTGCGGGGATCATCGCCTCCACCTGGGCCATCGTCTCGTCCGCGACGTACAGCCGGGGCGCCGGCGTCTCGTCCGGCTCCAGCTTCAGCACCCGCGCCGCCGCCTCTACGGCGTGCAGCCCCGGCTGGTCCTTGCCGCGCACCGCGCGCTTCTGGCGCCGCAGCTTGCCCGACAGGGCCGACCCGCGCATGTCCACGACCAACCCCCACTTCGTCGCGCGCACCTGGTTCCACAGCGCCAGCCATTCGAAATGACCCTCGCGCTCCAGCACCAGCAGCTGGGCCAGCCTCGGCGTGTCGGTGAACAGCGGCGCGGACGCCGCCGAACCCACCACCGTGAAGGCGGCGTTGGGCAGGCTCTCGACCAGATGGCTCAGCACGCCGGAAGAGAGCACCGCCTGCTCCGCGTCGGCCTCGGCGATATAGAGGATGGGAAAGCGCCGGATCATCCCGCCGTGAATACAGGGATTCTGTCCGTGTTTCAGCGCCGGCTCAGGTTTTCCCCCGCCGCAGGGATGCGGTACAGCGACGCGATGAGCAAAGCGCACGACGACCCCGCCGCCGCCGCGGCCCTGGAACGGTTCAGGGCTCAGCGCGTCACGGCCCTCTACCGCCTGGACCTGATCGAGAAGGGCGCGACCCTGACCTACGACGACGGTACGCCGGTCGACATGGCGTCGGAAAAGGCGCGGCTTCAGGCCATGACCGCCGACATGGACCGCCGCATCGCCGGGCTCGAGCGCGATCTGGACCAGGCTTGAGCCTGCCGCTCCTCCCCGGCCGGACCTGCGGCGGCTGCGTCGAGTGCTGTCGCGTCATTCCCCTGGACCTGCCCGAACTGGCCAAGCCGACGGGCCAACTGTGCGCCTACTGCGTCGACGGCGCCGGCTGCTCGGTCCACGAAATCCGACCGCCTACCTGCCGCGTCTGGTTCTGCCTGTGGCGCGCGGTCGAACTGTCCGACGACTGGCGGCCGGACCGCAGCGGCGTGATCGTCCGCCCCGACGGCGTCGAGGACGGCGTCATCACCCTATACGTCGTCCGCCCTGGCGACTTCCTGGCGTCGGAAAACTTCTTCATCACCGTCGCCGGCTGGATCGCCGAGGGCGTCGAGGTCGCCCTCAGCGTGCCTGGGCCGGTGGGAACCTATCCCGCTCGCGCCGTGGTCACCGACTGGCTGCGCCCGGCGGTGGAGGAAGGCGACCCGGCCGACTTCCTGTCCCGCGTCCTGCGCTCGTTGGACAAGCTGGCCGAGCACGACTTTCAGCCGGACGGCGTCGTCGCCCGCTATGCGGTGGTGTGAAAAGCGAGACTCTGGAGACGGATATTCCGACACCCCCAAGCCGCGAAAGGCGAGACACTGGGGACAGCGGACCTGGCGCCGCCTGCGCCCGTGCTAGAATTCTTGTCCAGTATTTCTAGACATTTGTAGATACGACCCTCCTGATCTCCATGTGCACATGGGACGTCCATGACCGTTGAAACCAACATCCGGACGGCGCGCGCCTTCTACGACCTGATGTTCAACCAGCGCCGACCACGGGAAGCGATCGCCCGCTACGCCGGCGATCGGTACATCCAGCACAATCCCGTGGCGCCGGACGGCAAGGACGGCTTCATCGCCTATTTCGAACGGATGGCCGAGGCCTATCCCGGCAAGCGCGTCCACATCGTTCGCGCCCTGGGCCAGCACGATCTGGTCGTCCTTCACACCCGCCAGGAATGGCCGGGCGACAGCGACTGGGCCGGGATGGACATCTTCCGCTTCGAAAACGGCAGGATCGCCGAACACTGGGACGTCCTACAGCGCGTCCCCGACGAAGCCGCCCACGCCAACACGATGTTCTGACGCCGGCTATCCCATTGACGCGCATTTTCGTCCACGGCGCCTTCTGGAGACATCCTCGCCCTCCTATCTTGGCCTTATGCCCGTCGCCCGCCTGTCCAGCCGCGCCCTGATCGCCGTCACCGGGGCCGACGCCCGGCCCTTCCTGCACAATCTGCTGACGCAGGACGTCGAAGGCCTCGCACCGGGCGACCTCCGCTTCGGCGCCCTGCTCTCCCCGCCCGGCCGGCTGTTGTTCGACCTGTTCGTCCTGGGCCAGGAGGACGGCGTGCTGCTGGATGTCGCCGCCGATCGTCGCGACGCCCTGCTGCAGCGGCTGTCGATGTACAAACTCCGCGCCAGCGTCGAGATCGCCGCCGACGACCGACCCGTCTTCGCCGCCTGGCGCGATACGCCCGACGGCTTTTTGCCGGACCCCCGCACGCCTCTGCTCGGCGGCCGCCGCTATGGCGAAACGACCGCGGACGCGACCGAGGCCGACTATGACGCTCATCGCCTTGCCGTCGGCGTTCCCGACCCGACGAACGACGCGCTGTCGGACAAGACCTATCCGATCGAGGCTGACTTCGACCTGCTCAACGGCATCGACTTCGCCAAGGGCTGTTTCGTCGGCCAGGAGACCACCTCGCGCATGAAGCGGCGCGGCACGATCAAGAACCGCATGATGCCGCTGGCGTTCGACGGCCCGCCGCCTCCCTTCGGCGCCGAGGTGCTGAAGGGCGATCTCCGCGCCGGCGAGGTGCTGAGCGGCCGCGACGGCGTCGCCATGGCCCTGCTGCGCCTCGATCGCCTCGACGGCGAACTCACCGTGGACGGTCGCCCCGTGCGGGTGCGCCGCCCGGAATGGATGCCTGACGCCTGAGCCCTTCCGCTGACTGGAACACAATGGCAACATCGGCGCATGACCGATTCCCATTCCGAGGGCCGCTGCGGCTGGTGCGGGACCGACCCGCTCTATGTCGCCTATCACGACCAGGAATGGGGCGTGCCTGAGCGCGATACCCGCGCGCTGTGGGAGAAGCTGGTGCTCGACGGCTTCCAGGCCGGCCTCGCCTGGATCACCATCCTCAGGAAGCGCGAAGGGATGCGCGACGCCTTCGACGGCTTCGACCCCGAGATCGTCGCCCGCTACGAGGAGCCGGACATCCAGCGCCTGCTGGGCGACGCCCGCATCATCCGCTCGCGCGCCAAGATCAACGCCGCGATCAACGGCGCGCGCATCTGGCTCAAGATGCGCGACGAGGGCGAGGACTTCTCCGACTGGCTATGGTCCTTTGTCGGCGGCCATCCCATCCAGGCGGCCTGGACGGACTATCGCCAGGTGCCGACGCAGACCGCCGAATCCGTCGCGATGGCCAAGGCGCTGAAGTCGCGCGGCTTCAACTTCTGCGGCCCCGTGATCGTGTACGCCTTCATGCAGGCTGTGGGCATGGTCAACGATCACCAGACGACCTGCTTCCGTCACGCCCAGGTTCGTGCGATGGCGGGCCATGGCTAAAGCCCCCGCCAAACCTCCAGCCAAGCCCCGGGCCTTTCCAACGCTGGCGCTCGAGACCGTGCTGATCCAGCAGGTCGGCGGCCCTGTCTGCGGCGTGGATGAAGCGGGACGCGGCCCCTGGGCGGGGCCGGTTTCTGCGGCGGCGGTGATCCTGAACCCCGACGACCTGCCCCAGGGCGTCGACGACTCCAAGGTCCTGACCGCCCAAAAGCGCGAGGCCCTTGAAATTGAGATCAAGGCTCGCGCCGTCGCCTGGGGCGTCGGCTTCGCCTCGGTCGAGGAAATCCACGAGCTGAACATCCTCCACGCCACCGGCCTGGCCATGTGTCGCGCGATCGAACAGTTGGCGGTCCAGCCGGTCGCCGCCCTGGTCGACGGCGCCTATCGCTTCAAGCTGCCCTGCGACGTGCAGACGGTGGTCGGCGGGGACGGCCTGTCCCTGTCGATCGCGGCGGCCTCCATCCTGGCCAAGACCGCCCGCGACCGGCTGATGGTCGAGCTGGACGCCCAGTATCCCGGCTACGGTTTCGCCAGCCACAAGGGCTACAACGCCCCTGTCCACCAGGCGGCGCTGAAGGCCATGGGCCCCTGCCCCGCCCATCGGCGCGGCTGGTCGCCCATCAGGGCGTTGCTGGAAGAGGCCTGACGCCTCAGACCTGCATGAAGCCGCCCAGCAGGGCGCCCATCAGGGCCGCCACCGCGGCGCCGGCGATCAGCAGCATCCACTGCGGCGGCTGCGGCACGGCCGGCTCGACGTCCTCTTCGACCGACTCCCTCACCACCGGCGCTCGCGGCGCGAAGCGCTCGGCGTTGTGGGTGTAGATCCGCGCCGCCTCCTGCGGCGGGACATGAGTGTCGTCGAGCTCGACCGGCGCCCAGGACTTCGCCTCCGCGGGGGGTCGGACGCGATAGTCATCGACGCGGGCGGGCAGTTGTCTGGACGGGACGGTGGGTTCCATGCCGGCCTAACGACCGCTTTCTGAGTCGGGTTCCCGGCACAGCTTCTTAAAGAATTTCAACACATCAGGCGGCGATGGGGAGTTCCAGCGGCCGATCCGTGACCACGAACAGGTGCTCGACGTTACGGAGGCGTCCGACCACCCCGACCTTCTCGCCCTTCGGATTGTGGATGCCGATGCGCGCGCCGATGTAGCGCGCATGGGCGATTTCCAGCACCTGCACGTGCCCTCGCGCGGACAGCATCTCGACCAGGTCCGCTCGGCTCAGATACCCCTCGTCGTTGAAGGAGACGATCAGGTTCGGCGCCTTCACCCTCTCGACCACGGAGCGCAGCGCGGGCCCGATGCCGGGCCGGCTGTTGAAGGCGCTCTTTCGGGTCCTCACGTCGATCCGCTTGTTCGCCACCCCATAGGTCTCGGGCTGGTCCCAGAGGACCAGGCTCTCCCAGACATGGTAGTTCCCAAGGTAGGAATGCTGGTTGTACGGCGGGTCCAGATAGACGAGGTCCGCCTCCACCTCCCCGGCGATCTCCACCGCGTCTCCCTGCGTCGCCCGGCACGGCGCGCCGACCGAGGGCAGGATGTCCGGCAGCCTCAGTTCCAGCGGTTTCAGCGCGCGCGGGGCCCAGCGCTTCATATAGGCCATCTGCACCCCGGCGGTGGAATCGACCCGGTCCGCCGCCTCCATCAGGCTGACCAGGACGATGGCCTTCAGCTCGGGCTCCAGCCCCATCGCCTCGATCCGCGACCGCATGGCGTCGATCCGCGCGCCGTTGTCGGGGTGGAAGTAACGGGCGTCCTCGCAGAAGGCCTGGGTGAACCAGCCCGCTTCGGGCTTCAGCCCGCGTAGCTCCGCCAGCACCGCTTCCGCCGCCGCCAGCCACCGCTCCCGATCCGCCTGGACATAGGCCGTCGCGAGCGCATGGGCGTAGGCGTTGTGGTCGTTCGACCAGAGGTGGAAGCCCTGCTTCTTCAGCGCATGGCCGACCCGCGCCGAGCCGGAGAACAGGTCGCACACTCGGCCGCCATCGGGCAGCAGACCGGCGACGGCGCCCGTGACATGGCCCAGCAGGGCGCGCTTGGAGCCCAGGTACTTGATCACGGGGAAGGCGGCCGACTCATCGCGTCGCAGCTTCCCTCAGGCGGCGGAAGAAATGAAGCCGCTCAGTTCGCCTTGGGGCGCCGGGCCTTGGCGACCGGCGCATGGGCCAGGCGCAGCAGGTTCGCCGCGCCCGGCGCCCCGAACGGCGTGCCGGCCAGGATCAGGATGCGCTGGCCCGGCTCGGCCAGGCCGTACTTGACCGCGCTGTTGACCGCGTCGTCGGTGACATTCTCAAGCGAGGCGGGCTGATCGCCCAGCCGCGTCTCCAACCCCCACACCAGAGCCAGCCGCCGCGCGGTGTTGGCGTTCGGCGTCAGCACCAGGATGGGCTTCAGCGGGCGCTCGCGCGACATGCGCCGCGCCGTGCCGCCCAGGGTGGTGAACACCACCAGGCAGGACGTCGAGGGCGCGTCCGCCGCCTTCCGTGCGGCGCCGACCAGGGCGTCCACGTCGTGCTCGTCCATGTCCGGATGTTCGGCGCCCATCAGGCTGGGCCACAACGGGTCCTGCTCCACTCGCTCGATGATCCGGCTCATGATCGATACGGCTTCCAGCGGATAGTCGCCCGAGGCCGTCTCGGCCGACAGCATCAGGGCGTCCGCGCCCTCATAGACGCCGTTGGCCACATCCGAGGCCTCGGCCCGCGTCGGGGCCGGCGCCGAGGTCATGGATTCCAGCATCTGCGTGGCCACGATCACCGGCACGCCGCGATTGCGGGCGGCGCGAACAATGCGCTTCTGGGCGACCGGCACTTCTTCCGGGTCCATCTCCACGCCCAGGTCGCCGCGCGCGACCATGACGCCGTCGCAATAGTCGAGGATCGCCTCCAGGTCCGCCAGGGCGGCCGGCTTCTCGATCTTGGCTAGGCAGGCCGCCTGGCCGTTCACGATCCGCTTCAGCTCGGCCATGTCCTCCGGCTTCTGCACGAAGCTCAGCGCCACCCAGTCCACGCCCATGCGCAGGGCGAAGGCCAGGTCCTCGCGATCCTTGGCGGTCAGCGCCGAGACGGGGATCACCGCCTCCGGCACGGCCACGCCCTTGCGGTCCGACAGCTTTTGGCCGCTCTCGACCGTGACGTCGGCCCATTCGTCCGTGCGCTCGCCGACGCGCAGGCGCACCCGTCCGTCGTCCAGCAGCAGCAGCATGCCCTCGCGCAGGGCCTTGAATATCTCCGGATGCGGCATCTGCACCCGCGTTTCGTCGCCCGGGGTCGGGTCCAGGTCGAACCGCATCCTGTGGCCGGGCTTGACCGCGATCTCGACATCCTTGAAGCGGCCGAGGCGCAGCTTGGGCCCTTGCAGATCGGCCAGCACGCCCAGCGGCCGCTGCAGCGCCATCTCGGCCCCGCGCACGGCCTTCAACGCCGCCGCATGATCCTCGTGCGACCCGTGACTGAAGTTCAGGCGGAAGACGTCGACGCCGGCCTGGGCCAGGGCCTTGACCGTTCCGGGCGCGCGGCTGGCGGGGCCGAGGGTCGCGACGATGCGGGCGCGGCGGGCTCTGTTCATGCGGTTTCTCGGACGTTCCTGGCTCTGGGCCGGCTGAGGATCAGCTTGCCGCCCTTCTGCCAATGAAAGCTTTTTGACGTAAGGGCGGACGCCCTCAGGGAAACACGAGTTTACGATCCCCGAAACAGGAGTTTATCGCCCCGCCATGTCCGATGGGCACGCCGCGACGGCGAAGCCCTCCAAATCGATGCACCGGCCGTCCACTTCGGGCGCCACGAGGCCGAGGACGTGCGCCAGCGTCGGGGCGATGTCGATGGTGCGGATGGGCAGGAAACGCTCCTGGCCCTCGCCGTCCGGCCGCCAAAAGATAATCGGCACGCGCCGGTCGTACTCCCACGGCGTGCCGTGCCCCGACAGCGTCCCGCCGACCCGACCGCCCGCCGTCACGTTTTGGGCGTAGGCGAGCAGGATGTCGGGCGAACGCTCCGGCACGGCCGAGAGCCGCATCCGTTCGCGCAGGGTCATCATCTCCGGCTGGCGGCTGTCCGGCAGGTTCTCGGCCAGCAGCCTGTCGCGCGTCTCGGCGAAGGCGATGTCCGGCAGGGCGCGCAGCCGCTCGACCGCGGCCTCGGCCACCTGGGTCCGCAGCGGCTCGGCCAGGCTGCGATGCCCGGCGTCCGCCACCATCATTCCGCTGCCGCCCCGCTGCAGTGGATCGGCGTCGAGGCCGAAGCGCGCGCGCAGCTCGTCGTTGACGGCCTGAATCGCCGCGCCGTTCAGCCGATGCGCGTGCGGATAGCCATGCGCGGCCAGCCGCTCGACGAAGTCCGAGCCGCCGTGGTCCGCCGTCAGCACCAGCAGCACGCCCCCGGGGATCTCGGCCAGCCGATCCAGGAAGCCGCCCAAGGCCGCGTCCAGCCGATGCTGCTGCTCGCACATTTCCGGCCCCTGGGTGCCGTACATGTGCCCGATGCGGTCGGTCGCCGACAGGCTGACGCCCAGCATGTCGACCACGCCCCGCCGCCCCAGCTCCTGCGTCTCCAGAAGATGTTCCGCCGCCTTCAGCGTGTGTTCGTCCAGCAGCGGCGAGGTGTCGAACTTCAGGTCCGCCGGCGGCAGGGTCGAGCGGAAGGTCTCTCCGCGGATGGTCCAATCGCCGGCCAGGGCGCGGCAATCGTCATGGCGATAGTCCCACGCGACCGGCGTCGCCGCCGTCTCGGCGCGGAAGCGGTCATTGAAGGCGACCACGGGCGCCAGCCGCGCCTCGGCTGTCTCGCCCGGTTCGACATAGGTCGTCAGGCCGAAGCCGTCGGTGAACCAGAAGGCCTCGCCCCCATGACCGGCCAGGTTGATCGCCCCGCGGTCCTTGCCCGACACCGCGACCACCCGGCTTTCCGGGCTGACCGCCTTCAGCCAGTCTCCCAGGGTCGTGACCTCCAGCTGGTCTGGTCCCACAGGTCCGTTATCCGTGTCACGCCCGTGCGCCAGGGCGTTCTGCGGCGCGGCCAAGCAATAGACCTCTTCGCCGCTCGCGGGATTGATCCAGTCGTTCGCTGGGATGCCGGTATGAACCGGATGCATCCCGGTCAGCACCGTCGAATGCCCTGGACAGGTCTCGGTCAGCCCGTGCGTCTGGTAGCCGTTGATAGACACCAGCCCCTCGTCGGCCAGCCGCTTCAGTCCGCCGCGGTACCGGCCGCGATACTGGTTGAAGAGATTGGCGCTGAGCTGATCGACCACCACCGTGACGATCAGCCGAGGTTCGGGGCTGTCGCCGGTCGCCTGCGCCAGGGCTGGGGCGGCGGCGGTCAGCATCAACAAGGCCGCCGAGAAGGCGCGACGCAGCGTTTTCATAAGCAGGACTCCAGACCTCGATCCCTAGCCGTTTCGCTTTGCGGGCGTGTGACACCGATCCGTTCGGACCGGCGGACACTGAGAAGCGAGCGATACGGTTGGGAGGGCGACCGCTTAACAGCGGCTCAGTCGGACAGGAAGCCAGCCGCGCGGAGAAAATTGACCCCCTTGGCGCGATGCGGAACGAGGGTTCGTCGCTGCTCTTGGAAGGGAGGCGGCGACCGCTACCGGCGCCACACCTCCTGGCCTTCCTTGATGGTGTTCGTGACCTTGATCGCCGCCAGCCTGTCGTGAGCGACGGTCAGCGGGTTGTCGTCGAGCAAGATCATGTCGGCCCTCTTGCCGACCGCCAGGGAGCCCTTCCGATGATCCTCGAAATGCTGCCAGGCCGCCCACAGGGTCATGGCCTTGAGGGCGATATCGACGGGCACGCACTCGTCGGGGCCGAGGATGTCGCCGGACCGGGTGCGCCGGGTCACCGTGGCGGACAGGACCCGCATGGAGTCCGGATTGGCCACCGGCGCGTCGTGATGGGTGGTGAACCGCAGGCCGCGCCGCAAAGCGGAACGACATGGCGATATGGTCTCCGCCCGGCGCGGTCCCAACACGGAATCCCGGTGCCAGTCGCCCCAATAGAAGGTGTGCATGGGGAAGAGGGATGGGACGATGCCCAGCGTCTTGAGGTCGTCCAGCTGATCCATCCGCGTGGTCTGACCGTGGATGAGGACCGGCCGCCGGTCCTTGGGGCCGTGCCTGTGAGTCGCCTCGCGGACGGCGCCGATCAACAGGTCGATGGCGGCGTCGCCATTGGCGTGAACTTCGATCTGCCAATCGTTCCTGAAAGCCAGGTCGATGGCGTCCAGGGCCTGCTGCTCGGTGACGGCGGGATAGCCGCGATAGGATGCGGGCTGGCCCTCGGGCGGTATGTGATAGGGCTGTGACAGCCAGGCGGTCTTGGCCTGGGGCGAACCGTCCAGGGTCAGTTTGACGCCGCCGATGCGGTACTTGCCGACATAGTCCTTGCGATAGAGCGGCGTCGTCATGGCCTCGGACGAGGTCAGGATGTCGGGGAAGGACAGGATGTCGATCGGCAGTTCGCCACGCTCGGCGAGCATGGCGATCATACGGCAGGTCTCCATCGAGGACCGACCGTCCTGGGCCGTGGTGTAGCCGAAGCTGGAATAGAAGCGCGCGCCCTCGCGGATCATTTCGAGGTTCGCCTGGAGGTCCAGCCGGGTGAACAGCGCGCCCATGACGGTGAAGAGCGCCGTTTCCTCCATGACCCCGTTGGGTTGCCGCGAGCCTTCCTTGCGGCGGAAGACGCCGCCGTCGGGATCGGGCGTCGCCGCGGTGATCCCCGCGGCCGCGAGCGCCGCGCCGTTGGCCGACCCCATGTGGCCGGATTGGTGCAGGAACAGTATCGGCACGGTGTCGGAAATGGCGTCCAATTCCGCGCCGATCGGGTGTCGCCGCTCCTTCAGCTGTGAATCGTCGTAGCCGAAGCCTATGATCAGCTGGGTATCGCGAACCAAGGCTTCATGCGCATTCATCCAGTCGCGGGTGATGCGTTGCAGGGCTGAAATGTCGTCGCCCCCACCGTCCGGCGCGGGCAGCAGGTTGGCGTAGCGCGCCTGCAACCCGACCATGGAGACGTGGCCGTGCGGGTCGAAGAAGCCGGGCAGCAAGGTGCGGCCGTCCAGGTTCACCGTCTCGGCGTTGCCGCCGACGGCGGCCCGAACGGCGTCCAGCGGCCCCACGGCGACGATGACGCCGTCGCGCACCGCCACCGCCTCCGCCATCGGAGCGGCGTCCTCCATCGTCAGGATGGGGCCCCCGGTGAAAATCACGTCCGGAGGGGCGAACGCGGTTCGGGCCAGGGCGGCGCGCCCCCCGAGCAGGCCGCCGCCGGCCACGGCCCCCGCGCCGGCGAGCAGGCTGCGGCGACTGGCGTCAGGGAAGATCCGGGTCACGGGCGCATCTCGCCTGCCGACGGCCGATCGGATCGGCCCATGGGGGTCCAGACGACGAGGCGGGTGTGGAGAGTAGATAAACGCATCACCAGCTCCGCTCCTCGATCCGACATCAATGCGCCTCGGTCGACACCACCGCAACCGCTCCGACGGCGGCGGTTTGCGAATGTTCGTTTCTCGGGCACATTCGCTTGTCCCGCCCTGGCGCTAGGCAAGGTGTTGCGGAGGCGCTTGGATCGCGTCCGTGGGAGATGATGCGGTTGCGGTGAAGCCTTTGCCGTCCAGCCGCGTTGAACGACGCGCGCCATCTGGGATGGCCGGGGGAGCGAGCCTTTGAAAGACCGGCACGAGCAGGCCATCCACGACGCCAGGAGCTCGGGACCCGAGGATTTTCTGTCATCCGTGAAGGGCGATACGGCCCGCCTGATCCGGGAGCATGACTGGACCTCGACCCCCCTCGGCCCGATCGAGACATGGCCGCAGAGCCTGAAGACCGCCACTGGCCTGTTGCTCGCCGCGCCCATCCCCATCGTGATGCTGTGGGGGCCCCAAGGGGTGATGATCTACAACGAAGCCTATTCGGTCTTCGCCGGCGGACGGCATCCCCAACTCCTGGGCTCGAACGTCCGCGAGGGCTGGCCAGAGGTGGCGGACTTCAACAACAACGTGATGGAGGTCGGTCTGGCCGGCGGAACCTTGTCCTACAAGGACCAGGAGCTGACGCTGTATCGTCATGGCAGGCCTGAACAGGTCTGGATGGACCTCGACTACTGGTCCGTGCCAGGCGACGACGGCAGGCCGGCGGGCGTCATCGCCACCGTCGTGGAGACGACGCAACGGGTCGAGGCGGAACGGCAGCGGGCCGCGGCCACCGAACGGCTCGAGATGGCGCTATCGGCCGGCGGCGGCATCGGCGCCTGGGACTGGGATGTTCCAGCCGACCGCGTCATGGCGGACGACCGCTTCGCCGGCCTGTACGGCGTCGACCCGGAAGTGGCGCGCGCGGGCGCTCCGATCGCCCAGTTCTTCGGCTCCATCCACCCCGAGGACGCCGAACGCGTGCAGGCCGAAATCGCAGAGGCGCTCCGCTCCGGCGACCTCTTCACCTCCGAGTACCGGCTGATCCAGCCTGACGGCGAGGTGCGCTGGGTGACGGTCCAGGGCCGCGCCGCCCTGTCGGCCGAGGGCGAGGCGCAACGCTTCTCCGGCGTCACCTTCGACGTGACGGAGCGCCGCCGCATGATGGACGCCCTGCGCGAGAGCGAGGAGCGTTACAGGACCTTGTTCGGCGACAGCACCACGGGCCTGTGCATCATCGAGATGAAGTTCGACGCCGAGCAGCGGCCGGTCGACTACATGATCGTGGAGGGCAACGCCGCGTTCGAGCGGCTGACCGGCCTGTTCGGCGCCGACGGCAAGTGGGTGTCCGAAATCGCTCCGGGCCTGGAGCAGCACTGGTTCGACCTCTACGGCCAGGTCGCGCTGACCGGCGAGCCCGCCCGGTTCGAGAACCCGGCCGACATCTTCGGCCGCTGGTACGATGTGCAGGCGATGCGTCTTGGCGGGCCCGAAGCCCGCCGGGTGGCCATCCTGTTCAACGACATCACCGCCCGCAAGGCGCTGGAGCTGCGCCAACAGGTGTTGCTGGACCTGAACGACGCCATCAGGGACCTGACCGACCCGGCCGAGATCGCCCAGGCCTCCGCGCGGATCCTGGCCGAGGCCCTGAAGGTCAGCCGTGTCGGCTATGGCGTGATGGACACCGACGCCGAGACGGTGACCATCGAGCGAGACTACAACGCGCCTGGCGTTCAGAGCATCGCCGGCGTGATCCACTTCCGCGAGTTCGGCGACTACATCGAGGATCTCGCGCGCGGCCAGGCGGTCGTGTTCGACGACGGCGGCGCCGATCCCCGTGTCACCGACGGCGGCGCGGCCCTGGACAGCATCAGCGCCAGGGCGCTGATCAACCTGCCGCTCATCGAACAAGGCAAGGTCGTCGCTCTGCTGTTCGTCAACAACGCCACGCCCCGCCACTGGTCCGACAGCGACATCGCCCTGGTGCGCGAGGTGGCCGAACGGGTCCGCACCGCCACCGAGCGCGCCCGCGCCACGGTGGCCCTGCGCCGCAACGCCGAGCGGCTGCGCTTCCTGGACGCTCTGAACGGCGAGGTCGCCAAGGTCACCGGAGCGGACGAGGTCCTGGCCGTCACCACGCGCATGACCGCCCAGCACCTGAAGGTGGCCAATTGCGCCTACGCCGACATGGACGCCGACCAGGACGGCTTCACCATCCGCGGCGACTGGTCCGAGCCCGGCATGGCCAGCATCGTCGGCCACTACAGCCTGGCCGACTTCGGCAAGCTGGCGGTTCAGGAACTGGGCGCCCGGAGGCCCCTGATCATCAACGACAACCTGACGGAGATCCCCCCGGAGGAGGCTGCGACCTTCCAGGCGATCGGCATCGGCGCGACCATCTGCATGCCCCTGGTCAAGGAGGGCCGGCTGACCGCCCTGATGGCCGTGCATCACCGGGGGCCGCACGTCTGGACCGAGGAGGAACTGGAGACCGTCCGCGAAGTCACCGAGCGGTCCTGGGCCCACGTGGAGCGGGTGCGCGCCGAGGCCGAGCTGCGCGAGAGCGAGGGGCGCTTCCGCAACATCGCCGACAACACGCCGATGATGATGTGGGTCACCGACCCGTCCGGCTACTGCATATATCTGAACCGGACCTGGTACGCCTTCACCGGCCAGAGCGAAGCCGAAGCCGAAGGATTTGGTTGGCTTGGCGCCACACATCCGGAGGACAAGGCGCGCTCGGAGGAGATCTTCCTGGCCGCCAACGCGGCGCGCCGACCGTTCACTCTGGAATACAGGCTGCGCCGGGCGGACGGGACCTATCGCTGGGCCATCGACGCGGCAAGCCCGCGTTTCGACTCCAACGGCGAGTACCTGGGCTATGTCGGCTCCGTCATCGACATCGACGAACGCCGCGAGGTCGAGGACGCGCTGCGGGTGACGGAAGCGGAGCTGCGTGAGTTGAACGCCACGCTGGAAGCCCGGGTAGAGGACCGCACCCATGAACTTCAGGCCGCCCATGAGAGCCTGCGACAGAGCCAGAAGATGGAGGCGGTGGGTCAGCTGACCGGCGGCATCGCCCACGACTTCAACAATCTGCTGGCCGGCATCTCCGGCAGTCTGGAGCTCCTGTCCAAGCGGCTCGCCGAGGGACGGCTGAACGGCATGGAGCGCTATATCGACGCCGCCCAGGGCGCGGCTCAGCGGGCGGCCTCGCTGACGCAGCGGCTGCTGGCCTTTTCACGCCGCCAGACCCTGGATCCGAAGCCGACCGACGTGAACCGCCTGATCCACGGCATGGACGACCTGATCCGGCGCAGCATCGGGCCCGACGTGGAGTTGGAAGTCGTGGGCGCCGGCGGCCTGTGGTTGACCAAGGTGGACCAGTCCCAGCTGGAGAACGCGCTTCTGAACCTGTGCATCAACGCCCGCGACGCGATGGCGCCTGACGGCGGGCGGCTGACCATCGAGACCTCGAACAAGTGGCTGGACGACCGGGCGTCGCGCGACCGAGATCTGCCGCCGGGTCAGTACGTGTCGCTATGCGTGACGGACACAGGGGTAGGCATGACCCCCGAGATACAGGCTCAGGTGTTCGATCCCTTCTTCACCACCAAGCCGATGGGACAGGGCACCGGGCTGGGCCTGTCCATGATCCACGGCTTCGTGCGCCAGTCGGGCGGTCAGGTGCGTATCTATTCCGAGGTCGGCAAGGGCACGACCATGTGCCTGTACCTGCCGCGTTATTTGGGCGAGATCGGGGGTGGAGAAGAGGTCCTCGAACAGGCCGTGGCTGAAGGCGGCCACGGCGAGACCGTCCTGATCATCGACGACGAGGAAACGGTTCGCATGCTGGTCGCCGAGGTGCTGGGCGAAGCCGGCTATCGGGTGATCGAGGCGCCCGACGGCCCCTCGGGGCTGGACATTCTGCGTTCAGACCGGCGCATCGACCTGCTGATCTCCGACGTCGGCCTGCTTGGCGGCATGAACGGTCGGCAGGTGGCCGACGCGGCGCGCGAGACTCGCCCGGAGCTGAAGGTGCTCTTCATCACGGGCTACGCCGAGAACGCCGCCGTCGGCAACGGCCTGCTGGCCCCGGGCATGGAGGTGATGACCAAGCCCTTCGCGATGGCCGACCTGGCGGTGAAGGTGCATGAGATGATCGAGGCCTAGAGGCCTGATCCTTGCAGGCCATGCTCAATGCTGCAGCGGCGGGAGGCGCCACTCGCCGCGCTTAGCCGCCTCCGACGGGCCGTAGATGCGCGCCACCAAGCTGTATTTGCCCACAGGCGCGGGGAGCCAGTTGGACTCAAGATCGGGCCCAGGAGACTGGTGGCTGACGTAAAGGGTCAGAGACCCGTCCGCGTCAGCCTGCAGCCCCTTGGTGCGGTCTCCGATGGAGTAGCGGTCGATCGCGTTCTCGTACAGGAACCGATCCGGCAGGGTGTAGAGGGTGATCGACCAGAAGAACTTCGCCTCCGGCAGTTCGCCGGGCGCGAAGTATATCCTGGCGGGCTCCGCGCCATCGCCCACATAGCCGCCGTACCAGGCTTCGTCGATCGAGTTGCCGTACATGCCTTTGTTCGCCGCCACGGCCCGTATCATGTAGTCGTTGCCGTTGTCCTGACGGGTCCCAAACAGGCCGTTGGAGCTCTCGGTCACCGCCAGCTTCGCGGCCATGGCGGCCTTGGCGTCTTCGATCCCGGCGTCGATCGCCTTGAGCAGGGCCGGGTCCAGCGTCGAGACGTCCCAGACCCAACCCGGCCCGACGCCGATGCTCTCGAAGCGCTTGCGCAGGTCGATTTCGCTGGGATCCGGGGGTTCGGCGAACTGAAGCAGGAAGTTGAGATAGGCGATGAAATCACGCCCCTGCGCGCGTTCCTTTTCGTAAGGCGGGAAGGCGATCTTCGGCGAGGGCGGCGGCGCCGGTCTGCCGAGGAAGGCGCTGAGGGGCTGCAGGGTCAAGCCCGCCTGCACCGCGCGCACCGCCGACACGTCTTCCGGTCCGTCCAGCTGCGTCCGCGTCAAGGTGCCGACAATGTCAGTTTCGGCGCGAAAGACCTTGTCGACGCCGGCGGGCGTGTCGCCTTCCCATCGCGGGCCGGCGAACATGTAGTGGCCGGCCCCATTGCCGGTCGTGCGCGATCCGACATAGGCGAAGTTGTAGGTGAACAGGTCGACCCACTGACTGACGTAGTAGCGATCGGCCGGTATGTCTGGAACGCTGAGCACCCAAGGCTCCGCGCGCAGGTCCAGCCAGGCCCAGGAGTAGGGCGTGTCGTTGTTCGGCGTGACGACGTCGTGGTTTTTCGGCGTCGAGGGTTCGGAGTAGTGGCGGAACCTGCCGAAGCCGCCGACGTATTCCGGAGCTTTGGGATCGACCGCCTGCTTGCGCCAGGTCTCATAGTTGTCGAGCATAGGAGAGGCGTAGATATACGCCTCGCACGCGATTGCACGCGCCTCTCCTGGCGAGGCCGCGGGGGTTTCGGCGTCGGCCATCGGGCGCTCCCTGGAATGGCTCTGGATCGGATCGTTCATCGCGCCGCCTCGATGTCGGGCAGATTCCAACTGGCGTCGAAATAGGGTTTCAGCGGCCCGTAGAGCCGAAAGTAGGTGAACCAGGCGCGACCCGGGACGGTCGGAATCCAGTTGCTCTCGGGCGAGTCGTTCGGCGGCTCCGGCGCGAACACCAGATCCGCTGATCCGTCGGCGTTCTTCGTCAGGTCGGTCCGGGAGCCGACCTCCACCTTGTCGTACGGGGTGTCCATGAAGCAGCGCGTCTCGATGTCGTAAAGCGCCACCGACCACCACTGACCCGCCGGCACGTCCGGCGGCACATGCAGGCGGTAGGTCCCGCCGCCATCGAACCATCGGCCCTTCGCATCGCGATAGCTGGAGAGATAGACCTGTCCCTCGCCAGGGGTGCGGGTGGTCATGCCCTCCGACAGGCCCACCGCCTCGTAGAACCACGACGCCCGCTCATCCAGCTGGGAATAGAACTCCGCCTCCTGGCTCATCGAGACATTCACCGCCCGGTCCCACTGGCCGCCGTACGCGGCGGTCTCGAAGCGCTTGTCGAACGAGTTGGCGATCGCCATCAGTTGCCCGATCTCCGCGCCGTCTTCGAGCGCCCGCGTCTGGGACGCGCTCGGCTTGAACGGCTTTCCCTTCTCGAGGCCCAGTGGCTTGAGCATGGCCATGAACAGCCGATCCTCCGCCTTCACCGGCTCGATCTGCAGGTACTCGTTCAGCCGCTCCCAATAGGCCATGCCCTTCGGCTGGGCGCCGCTCCAGGGGCGGCCGTCCGGTGTCACAATGCGGGTCTTCCGTGAGTTCGACGCCTCGCTCGCCGGATAGATCTGGTAGCCGTGCAGGATCCGCTCACCCTCGGCTGGATCCGTGGTCAGGATGCGAAAGGCATGGAAGACATTCACGGTCGGCGAGCGCGCTTCATGGTCGTACTCGACGCCTGCGGGCGCCGTCTGACCCGGACCCAGCAACAGATAGCGTCCGCCCTCGCCCCGGTCCGGCCCCGTCAGGCCGAAATCAGAGATCGACTTCTCCCAGAAGTCGCCGAATCCGCCCGCGACTTCGCCGCCCGGAACCTCGACCATCAAAGGCCCGGTCCGCAGTGTGTTCACGAAGCCCAGCACATAGGGCGTGGTCGCGTTGGCGGTGATAAGACCGAGCTTGTCGCGCACCGAGACGTATTGGACGATGTCGCCGTCCTTTGCGCCGAACACCGTCTCGTGCTGGTTCTGCCACTGCCCATAGGCGACGAGCGGCAATGCCCACAGATAGGCTTGGCAGGCTCTCTGAAAATCGCGCTCCTCATACAGCCGGTCTATCGCTCGCTGGTCCGGCAGACCTTGGGCGTTCAGACCGAGCGGTCCGATGCGGGTCCCGGTTCCCCCCTTGTCCGGCGGGGCGCCACGTCCGCCAGCAGCGGCGGAGGGATCGGCGTGGGTCATCGGCGGCGCTCCTCGGCAGGCGCTCACCTTGGCCCTCGTTTGCGGCCTGTTCAGTCAGGTGAAACCCCCACGCACAAGAGGCGCGCACCGGAGACTTCCGCGGCCAATGCCTCCCTGACCGATCTCGCTTGTGGTCACGTGATCCGCGTCGAACTCGACAACCCGGAGACTATCCATTGCTGCTTGGTATCCGGGAGCCGGAAGCAGAACCCCCTCGGCACGGACGGTGCTCAGCCGAAAGGTTAGCAGTTGAGAAACTCCTCAATTTCGGTGCGGCTCATCACCACGGCCAGTAGGCGAGGTGACGTGCCCCCCGCCAGTCCCTCGATCATTGTGAGAGCCCAGGGGGTTGATAGCCGATCTGCGTCGCCGGCGGGAGCGGCCGTGCGGCGGAGCTGATCAAGTTGCGCAGCCGAACGGCCGCGGGG
>JAEXZS010000006.1 GCA_023451375.1 Pseudomonadota bacterium | reverse complement strand
CCCGCGATCCCGGCCGCGCCCAGGGCCCCGGCCCCACCGACGGCGAGCGCGCCGGTCAGGGCGCCGCCCGCCCCCAGCGCCGGGCCCCCGGTCACGAGGGCGGAAGCGAGGTTCGGGATGAACATCGCCAGCATCGCCAGGAGCATCGATGCGACGAGGATGGTGAGGGCCTCGTAGATGTCCGGGTTGGTCGAGGGCTGGAGCTGATCGAATACGGTCCGCGCCCCCGAAACGACGATGGCGAGGGCCAGGACCTTGAGGCCGGAGGAGACGACGTAGCCGAGCGGCCTTTCGGCCAGGAAGGCGGATTTCGACCAGATGCCGAACGGCAGGAGGATGAAGCCGCCCAGGGTGACGATCTTGAACTCCAGCAGAGAGACGATGATCTGCAGAGCAAGGATGGCGAAGGCGAGCAGGATGCCGATCATGGCCAAGCCCAGGATCAGGGCGTCGGCCATGTTGCCGACCACGTCCAGGGGGTTGTCGACCGGCGCCGGGGTCTCGCCCAACGCCTTGACGATCTCCCAGCCCTGCTGGAGCACGGCCCCGGGGTTGAGGAACTCGGCCCGAGACAGCGAACCGCCTCCGGCGACGAGGCCCAGCTCCAGGAAGCCGGCGTAGATCGTCTCCGATAAAGCCTGCCAGTCGTTGATCAGCCAGGCGAAGACGCCGATGAGCAGCACCTTGCCGAAGCCGGCGGCCAGCACCTCCCGGTTGGAGGAAAGCGCCCACTGGATTCCGGTGAGGGCCACGACCAGCACGATCAACAGGCCGAACACGCCGTTGACGGCGCCGGACAGGGTGTCGAAGCCCGCCGAGACGGTGTTCGAGAACACCACCATCAGATCGTTGGGCGTGTCCATGCTGACCGGGGCCATGACGATCAGTCCCGGGCGCGGGCGAACGGATCGAAGGACGGCGCGACGGGGACCGCGCCCGCGCCGGCCCAGCGTTGGCGGCGGGCCGCTTCGCCGGAGGCGCGGTCGGCCGCCTCCCGCGCCGTGGCCTCCGGCATCAGCCGCGACTGGGCCAGCATCAGGGTCCGCAGGGCCGCCAGGTCCTCGGCCAGAACCGCGAGCAGCTGATTGGTCGATTGCACGGCCGCGGTCTGTCCCGCAGCCGACTGACTGGCGCCGAGCGCACCGGCCACCCGGGCGTCGCGGGTCCCGCCCAGCCGTTCCAGTTCCGCCGCCGTCCGCGCCAGATCCTCGGCGGTGCGCCGGGCGTTCGCGGTTCGCGCTCCGCTCTGCTCCAGAAGGCGCAGCACGTCCGCGCCGGCCAGATCGTCGGGGTAGTAGGTCTCGAACTGGCGCTCCAGACCGCTGACCGAGGTCGCCAGCCCGCGCGCCGTGCGCGCCAGCTCGGCCATGTCCCGCAGCGACTGGCTGCTGCCCGCCAGATGGCTGTAGGGCGAGGCGGCCAGGCTGCGGGCCTCGTTGGCGAGGCTCTCCAGCTGGCGGGCGGCCTGCAGCGCGTTCTCCAGGTGGTTGCGCGGGTCGAACACCACCTGCTGGGCGCCGGCCGGAACCGGCGACGCCAGCACGAGGAGGCCGGCGACGGCCAGGCCCGTCGTCCTATTCCGCCGCGAGCGGCGGGTCGAAGGCGTCGAGAACGGAATCCACATTCTGCACTCCCTTGGCTTTGAGGAATTCGCGGGCGAAGGCGGCCTCGCCGGATCGGGCCAGGACGTCGTCGATGAGGGTCTGGTCCTCGGGCGTCCCGGCGCCGCACAGGGCCAGGGCCACGCCCGTCAGGCGCAGGTCGAACAGCCGACGGCCCCGAGGCTGCCGCCAGTAGTAGGACCGCTTGGGCGGGGCGAAGGCGATCAGCTCCAGCTGGCGCCGGTTCAATCCGAAGCCCCGATAGAGCTCGGCCGAAGACGGCTCCATGGCGCGCGGGTTCGGCAGGAACACCTGGGTCGGGCAGCTCTCGATCAGGCTGGCGGCGATGGCGGACGCGGCCACGTCGTCGAGGCTCTGGGTGGCGAACACCACCGCCACCCGCTTCTTGCGCAGAGTCTTCAGCCATTCCCGGATCTTCGCCGCGAAGGCCGTCTCGCCCAGGAACAGCCAGGCTTCGTCCAGGATCAGCAGGGTCGGCCGTCCGTCGAACCCCTGCTCGAGCTCCCGGAACAGGGCCGAGAGCACCGGGGCCACCGCCGACGGCGTGGCCATCAGCGTTTCGAGCTCGAAGGTGTCGAACCGGCTCGTCCCCAACGCCGCACCCTCCCCGTCCAACAGGGCGCCGTGCGGTCCCTTCAGCGTGAGGGGTTCGAGGGCGGCGGCGACGGCGCGATCCTGCACTAGGGCGCAGAAGACGGTCAGCGTCCGTTGGGGAACCGGCGCGTCGGCCAGGGCGGCGAGGGCCGCCCAGATTTCCTCCCGCACGCGCGGAGTGGGCTCCAGCCCGGCCAACCGCACCGTCTCGGCCAGCCATTCCGAGGCCCAGGCGCGCGCATCGTCGCGATCGATCCCCACCAGCGGCTGCAGCGAGAGACCCGCGCCTGGCTCCATCGCGCGCCAGCGCCCGCCGGCCGCCAGAGTGGCGGCTCGCGCGGAGCGCCCCTTGTCGAAAAAGACCACGCGCGCGTCCGGATACCGGAACCATTGCAGGGCGAGGAAGGCCAGCAGCGCGGACTTTCCCGAGCCGGTCGGTCCCACGACCATCGCATGGCCGACGTCCCCGACGTGCAGCGCGAGGCGAAACGGCGTCGATCCGGTCGTGCGCGCCGTGGCCAAGGGCGGGCCGTCGAGGCAGGCGTCTTCCGACGGCCCCGCCCAGACGGCCGAGATCGGCAGCAGGTCGGCGAGGTTGAGGGTGGACACCAGCGGCCGGCGGACGTCCGCGTAGGGTTCGCCCGGCATCGATCCGAGCCAGGCCTCCACGGCGTTGAGGTCTTCGATGCGCGCCATCAGACCCTGGGCGTTGAGCGCGGCCTCGATCGCGCGGGCCTTGGCCGTCGCGCCCTCCTCGCTCGCATCGAGAACGGAGACCGTCAGCGTCAGATAGCCGAAGGCGCAGCTTTCCGCGCCTAGCGCGGCGAGCGCGCCGTCGCACTCTTCGGTCTTGGACGCGGCGTCGGTGTCGAGAAGCGGCACCTCCTCCTTGGTGATGGCCTCGCGCAGCAGCACGCCGACGCCCTTGCGCTTGGCGAACCAGCGCTTGCGCAGCTTGACGATCTCGCGCTCGGCCTCGGGCTTCTCGAGCCCGATCCAGCGCGCGGTCCAGCGGTAGTCGAACGGGAGGGCGCCCAGCGCGTCGAGCAGACCCGGCCGGGTGACGGACGGCAGCCCGCGCACCGAGACGACCTTGAGCCACCGGTCGCCGAGCCTGGGCGCGATCCCTCCGGTCAGGTCCGCGTCCGCCAGCCAGCCGTCCAGGAACATCGGCGTCTCCGGCGGGCGGACCTCGAAGGATCGGGGGGATACGCAGTCATGCAGCCAGGAGAGGAGACCGGCGTCATCGAGCCGGCGGATTTCCGGCAGGCCGTCCGACAGGAGGTCGAACACCGCGTCCGCCTCCCGGATGAAGGCGTCGAGCGCCACCCGCCAGTCGGCGCCGCTCCTGGCCAGACCGTCGAACAGCCAGCGCTCAAGGCGTCGGGTCTCATCGGCGGGCGGAAGCCAGGTCAGCGCCAGCCGGTGGTCGGTCTCGAAGGCCGGGTCGGCGGTCTCGAACCGGCTGCGGCGCTCCTCGTCGAGCAGCCAGGCGACGCCGAGGTCGAAGTCGCTTTGCGGATAGGGCGCTGCGGCCCGGCGGTGCGCCTCGACGTGAAGGCACCAACCGGTGCCCAGCCGGCGCAGGGCGTTGTTCAGGCGCGCGCGGACCGCCATCAACTCCTCCTCGGTGGAGGATTCCAGGTCCGGTCCGCGGAAGCGGAAGCCCGCCAGGAAGGAGCCGTCCTTGTTAAGGACGACGCCGGGGGCCACGAGGGCCGCCCAGGGCAGGTGGTCCGCGAGCGCTGCGGGCCGGCGCCGGTATTCGTCGAGAAACCGCATCGCCCCTCACCCGTCCAGATGGCCCGGCAGGGCCAGATGGCGCCGCAGAACGTCGAAGAAGCGCCGATCCGACCGCGCGGCCCAGAGGCCGATGGCGTGGGCGACCGCCCACCACAGAAGACCGAGCCACCAGATGCGCAGCGCCAGTCCCAGCACGACGGCGATGGTGCCCATGGCGATGGCGTAGTTCCGCGGCATGCCGGCCATCAGGACCGGCTCCGCAAGCGCCTGGGCCACAGGCAGGTCCCAACCCTCGGGGCGGTCTTCGGACCGCGACGCCATCAGGCGAACTCCACCCCTCCGGCGAAGCCGAAGAAGTCCAGGAAGAAGGTGGAGGC
This sequence comes from Pseudomonadota bacterium, assembly GCA_023451375.1. Lineage (GTDB taxonomy): Bacteria > Pseudomonadota > Alphaproteobacteria > Caulobacterales > Caulobacteraceae > Brevundimonas. The sequence goes on along the minus strand of JAEXZS010000006.1, from coordinate 5,596 downwards.
GGCGAACGCGATCGAGAGGCCGAACATGATCCCTAGCCCCCGGCGCATCGAGGAACCGTTCTCGCTCATGGCGATCCCGGCCCCGAAGGCGACCACCGCCACCACCGCCGCGGCCTGGACCACAGGGCCGGTGATCGACTGCACCGCCTGCTGGATCGGCCCTTCCCAGGGCATGCCCGACCCGCCGGCCAGCGCCGGTCCGGCGACCGCCAGGCCAAGCATCATCGTCGCGCCGAACAGGCGGCGGCCAAGTCTCCGTGACATGATTTGCTTTCCTTGTGTTCAGCGCGTTTCACCGCGCTTCGACTCATTGCAAGCAAAACTATCCCACTACTGTCAACAGTAAAATACACAAATAATCCACGACTTAAATACAACTACACTCCAACTCAGACCGACTTAGATAGTAACTTGGAACGACTTACTGTGTTGATGCCGCGACGACTTGGTTTGACTTAATGCAAGTCGTCACAACGCTCTGAATTATCTTCACTTTTCTGGATTCGGTATTTGCGACGCCGTTCGAGGCGTCGTCAGGCCAGGCCTTCGACCGCGTAGCCCGTATCCGACGCGCCGTTCACCGCGATCACGGCCTCAAGCCGCCGCCCCGCCGTCGAGCGACGGATATGGGCGATGACGTCCACCGCTTGGCCGATGGTGCGACGCGGCGGCGCCGCGGCGATCTCGAGGGCCAGATCCTCGATCCGCCGCAGCGCCTCCTCGGCGGAGTTGGCGTGAAGGGTCGACAGGCCGCCCGGATGGCCCGTGTTCCAGCTCTTCAGCGTTTCGAGGGCGGCTAGGCCGTCGCGCATCTCCCCCACGACGATCCGGTCCGGACGCATCCGCAAGGCGTCGCGGACCAGATCGGCGACGCCGATGGCGACGGGGGCCCGGCGCGTCAGGACCGACACCGTGTCCCAGGCCGAACATTGCAGCTCGGCGGTGTCTTCGATGAGAAACACCCGGTCGTCGGCGAAGGCCGGCTCTGCCAGGATGGCGTTGGCCAGGGTGGTCTTCCCCGACCCCGTGCCGCCGGAGATGAGGATGTTGCGCCGCTCGCGGGCGGCCTGGGCGAGGACATCGGCCTGCCGCGCCGTCATGACGCCGTCGCGGACATAATCCCCGAGGGTCCAGATCACCGACGGGCGCTTGCGGATGGAGAAAGCCGGCGCCGGCGACACCGGCGGAAGCAGGCCCTGGAACCGTTCGCCGGTGGCGGGCAGCACACCGGCCAGGCGCGGATCGTCCCGGGTGACCACTTCACCGACATAGTCGGCGATCAGACGAATGGCGCGTTCGCGCCCTTCCACCGACAGACGCGCCCCGGTGTCGGCGCGGCCTCGCCCGGCGCGATCCAGGATGATCCGGCCGTCGGGGTTGGCGAGGATCTCCACCACCTCCGGGTCGATCAGCGCCGCCAGCACCACCTCGCCCAGGGCGTGACGCAGCGCCTCCAGCTTGCGTTCCGCGATCAGGGGATGAGCCGTCATGTCAGTTCGCCGCCCCGAACGACCGCTCCTCAACCTCCCGGCCGTGAGGGTCGTGCCCGGCCCGGCCCGAGACGATCCGCGCCGCGGTGTCGTCGAGCATCCGCTCGATGCGCCGGTCGACGGCGGCCTGCACCGTGGGATCCTGGTCGCCGACGCCGTCCGGGAGCCGGACGAACAGCGCTCGCGCGACCTCCACCACCAACTCCTGAATGATCTGCATGTCCTGTCGAGTGGACCGCATATGGCCCTTGAGTGATTGCTCAAGCGCCAGCAGCCGGTCGTCGGGGTCAGCCCTCGGGTTCCCCTGAAGGCCCCGCGCGATGGCGTGTCCGGCGGCCTGACTGATCGACACCCGGCCCGATCGCGCTTCGCGGCTGAGACCGGCGATGATCTTGGGATCGCTGAGATAGACCTGAACGCGGCAGGTCTGCACCGGCGCGCGCCTAACCATCGCCCTGCCCTTTCAGATGATCGAGGACGGCGTCCTGCGCCGCCATCTCCTGGGCTACGCGGCCATAGATGTCCGCGGCGCGCGCGGCGACCTTCTTGTCGTCCATCGCCGCCACGATCTCCTTGAACAGGGGAAGGGCGGCTTCGGCGTCCACACCGAGGCTCCGACGGCCGGCCCAGGGATGGGGCGCGGGCGTCGGTGCGTCGACGCCCGCGACCTGGTCGGGCGGCGGCAGAGCGGCTCTCTTCCGGAACGGCCGGCGGCGATCGTACTGGAGCTTGCGAGTGCGCAGAGGGCGTTGGCCCGCCGCGAAGATGAGCTGAACGTCGTCGGGCAGAGCGCGCACCTCGCCGGGCTCGAGCAACGGACGGTCGATCTGGGAGCGTGACACGGTACTGCGTCCCGCCGCCAGGCCGGCGGGCGCGCTGCGGCTTTCACGCATCTCGCCGATCGTGCCGGTGAGTTTGGAGACCTTGTCCTGGGTCAGCGGATCCAGCGCCGAAAAGGCTGTGTAGATGGCGCAGTTGTCGAGGATCGTGTTGTTGGCGCCGTACGTCTCGATGATGTCGTTCAGCGACTGGGCGACGAACATCACCTTCACCCCGTAGCCGCTCAGAAGTCGCAGGGATTTCTCGAAGAAGCTGACGCGCCCCAGCAGGGGAAACTCGTCCATCAGCATCAGGAGCCGGCGCTGCTTCGGCCGCCCCGCCGCATCCCGGGTCTCGTCCACGGTGAGGGCTTGGGCGGCGGCGTAGAACAGGAGTCGCACCAGCGGCCGGAGCGCCGCCGCGTCCGCCGGCGCGACCTGGACGTAGAGCGAGACCGGCGCCTCGGCGCACATCAGGTCGCCCAGGTTGAAGTCCGAGGCCGAGAGCGCGCGCTCGACGTCGTCGCCCGCGAGCCACTTCAGATAGGATCGGGCCGTGCCCTGGACCGATGTCCGAAACCGATCATGCATGGCGGCATAGCCCCGCACGGCCGTGCGGATGAAGGGGTGGGTTTCAGGCTCGCGGTTCCGACCCGGCCGGTGCAGCGCCTTGACCATCACCTCGGCCGTGTCGTCGAGGTCGGCGAGCAGTTCGCGGACCTTCAGCAGCGTCTTGTCGGCATCCTCGGCCGTGTAGAGGACATGGAGGATGACCGCCTCCAGGATTTCGGAGGCCGCCTTGTCCCAGATGGCCTCGTCATCCCGGACGCCCCCGGGGTCGGCGAGGATCGAAACCAGTCGCTGGACCTGGGCCAGTTCTCCCGGGCCGGGTTGGATTTCCGCGAGGGGATTCCAGCGGGCGGATGCCGGATCACGCGGGTCGAAATAAAGCGCATGCGAGAAGCCCGAGCGCCAGCCGGCCGTCTCGCGCCAGAGCTCCCGCTTCGGATCATGGACCAGCACGCTCTCGCTCCACAGCAGGAGCGTCGGCGTGACATGGCCCCTCCCTTTTCCCGACCGCGTGCCGCCCGTCACCAGGCTCGGCCGCATGTCGACGGTTGCGAGGAGCCGCCCCTTCAGCTCCCCGAGGGCGCACCCCGCGCCGGCTAGCAACCCGGCGGCCCGGGCCTCGGCCAGGCCGCCCCATCCACGGATGCGCCGGCGGGATCCCTCTCCGCGCGTGAGCAGGCCTGCGCCCAAGCCGCCCATCACTCCGAGAAGGACCAGGAAGGCGCTGGACGAGAAGGCCTCCGGTTCGGCCCCGCCGAACTGCCTGCGCCAGCTGAGGATGCGCCACGGCGGATAGATGCGAACCTCTTCCGACACCGTCCAGCCGCCGCCCAGCACGGGATCGTGGCGATAGGTCCAGGCGAAGGTCTGGGTGGCCAGCTGCAGGCCGGCCGCCAACCCCGCCCCGAGCAGGATCAGCCGAAGGATCATGGCCCCTCGTCCTCCCCACCCTCCCCGCCCGGATGGCCCGCGACGTCCATCGACAGGAGCGCCGCGGAGCGGCCGCGACGATAATGATACGCCCGCAGGCCATCACGGAGGTCGCCATTGGCCCGGGTCGCCGCCAGCTCAAGAAGATCGTCCGCTTCGGCGTCGAGGTCCGCGAAAATCCGGCGCTCCGCGCTCCGGAACGGCGTCAGCTGGCCGTCGACGCGGTGATAGGCGTCAAGCAGGGCGCCGTTCCCGGTCCGGCGCACCAGGCTCTCGAACAAGTCCTGCAGGTCGGCCACGGCGGCGCCGTCGCGCGCGGGCGATCGTCCGTAGGCGGGCAATCCGGCTGTCAGATCGATCGCGGCCGACAGATAGGCCAGGCGGAGGTCGTAGCGATCCCGCACCGCGCCGGCGTCGAGACGGGCGGCAAGAAACCCGCCCGCCGGTCCCCGCTCGATCAACCCTTCCCCGCAGAGCCAGGCCAGCGCTTCCCGAACCGGCGTCGTCGAGAGGTCGAGACGACGCGCCTCCTCGACGATGACGATCGACTGGCCCGGCGCATAGCCGCCGGCCCGCGCTCGCTCCCGAATGTTGTCGAGGGCCTTGAAGAAGGGGTCGCGACTTTTCGCCATGACAGTCTCCGGCTCCCGCGCGCCCGACGCACGCGGCATATAACCGCTCGCCAACAAGTTGCGTGGTGTCCGGATGCAGACTCGCCGCATATCGGCGTTGGGGCCGCCGCTATGTGGCGGGAATCGATTTGAAACGGAGAGGTGATCGCCGATAAGTCGGCGAACCGAAAATCATCAGCTAACGGAGGGAGCAAGCTTTGACGTCCAGACGAATGCAGCCGCAGCGCGATAGCGATGTTCTCTCCCAGGCGCTGAAATTGGTGCGCCGTCACCGCCGCATGACGCGCGCGGTCGTGGCCCAAGGCATGCAGATGGCGCTGCGAACCTACGATCGTTTTGAGGCGGGCGGTCGCAGCCTGAACCTCGACTACATTCACCGTTTCGCGGCGGCCACGCGAAGCGACCCTCACGCCATCGTCATGGCGGTCGCGGTCGGTTCGCCTGAGTTGGCGCTGCGATGCGCAGACAATAAGCTGGTCACCGCCCTGACCATCGGGGGCCAGCGCTTCAACGCCTTGCTCGGCGACGACATCGCCGGGCTCGAGGCGCGGCCCATCATCCTCGCGGTCTGCGCCATGTACGACGCCTTGCTGGCCGAGAGCGACCGGCAGCAGGCCGCCACACGCTGGCTCGAGAACGGCGTCACCGACCTCGCGCAAGTCCGCCCCGCTCCCGGCCGATAGAAATATATTTCGAATATAGTTTTGAGACTTCGCCATCCGGGCGCTGACTGTGTTCGCCACACTCGTGGCGAACACTTGATGGAGAGACTGAGATGAAGAAGACCACTCTGCGCCTCGTCACCTTCGGCAATGCGAAGACGCTCACGCGTGACGGGCTCGGCACCATGTTCGAAGAGGCCGGCGTGAAGATCGGCCGCTACCCTTCCGAGGGCTGAGCGAAGGCGGGCGGCTGGTGACAGCCGCCCGCCGTTCGTTTCGGCGACGTCTATGACCCAACTCCTGTGGTGTGCGCCTGGCGTCTTCATGATCCGTGTGGATGACGACGTGGTCATTCTTGATGTCGAGAGTGACGTGCCCCCCGCCAGTCCCTCGATCATTGTGAGAGCCCAGGGGGTTGATAGCCGATCTGCGTCGCCGGCGGGAGCGGCCGTGCGGCGGAGCTGATCAAGTTGCGCAGCCGAACGGCCGCGGGG
>JAEXZS010000053.1 GCA_023451375.1 Pseudomonadota bacterium | reverse complement strand
TGGACGTCGAGATCAAGATCTAAAGAAGAAAGAGGCGGGATCCGATGCGCACGGGCGTGATCGCCAAGAAGCTGGGCATGACCCGCGTGTTCGCCGATGACGGCGCGCACGTTCCGGTCACTGTGCTGCAGCTCGACGGCTGCCAAGTCGTCGGCCAACGTACCCAGGAGCGTGACGGCTACGTCGCGCTGCAGCTGGGCGCTGGCGTAAAGAAGGCCAAGAACACGGCCAAGGCTCAACGCGAAGTCTTCGCGAAGGCCGAGGTCGAGCCGAAGGCCTATGTCACCGAGTTCCGCGTTGACGCGGACGCTCTGCTGGACGTGGGCGCCGAGCTGTCGGCCGACCACTTCCTGGTCGGTCAGAAGGTCGACATCCAAGGCGAAACCATCGGCAAGGGCTTCTCCGGCGCCATGAAGCGCTGGAACTTCGGCGGTCTGCGCGCCACCCACGGCGTGTCGGTTTCGCACCGCTCGCACGGTTCGACGGGCAACCGTCAGGACCCGGGCCGCACCTTCCCCGGCAAGAAGATGGCCGGCCACTACGGCACGGAAATCGTCACCACCCAGAACCTGACCGTCGTCCGCGTGGACGCCGAGCGGGGCCTGATCCTGGTCAAGGGCGCCGTCCCGGGCCACGACGGGACCTACGTCAAGGTTCGCGACGCCATCAAGAAGGCCCGTCCGGCCGACGCTCCGTTCCCGGGCGCGATCAAGTCGAACAAGGCCGCTCAACCCGCCGAGACGCCCGCTGAAGAAGCGCCGGCGGCCGAAGCGACCGAAGGCGGTGAAGCGTAATGAAACTCTCTGTCATCAAGCTCGACGGCAAGGCCGCCGGCGATGTGGAACTGTCGGACGCCGTCTTCGGCATCGACGAGATCCGCGCCGACCTGCTGGCCCGCACCGTGAACTGGCAGCTGGCCAAGCGCCGCGCCGGCACCCACAAGGTCCAGACCCGCAACGAGAACTCTCGTACGGGCAAGAAGATGTACAAGCAGAAGGGCACAGGCGGCGCCCGTCACGGTTCGCGCCGTGCGCCGCAGTTCGTCGGCGGTTCGCGCGCCTTCGGCCCGGTCGTTCGTTCGCACGCCTATGACCTGCCCAAGAAGGTCCGGGCCCTGGCCCTGCGTCACGCCCTGTCCTCGAAGGCCAAGGCCGGCGAGCTGGTCGTGGTCGACGCGCTGACGGTCAAGGAAGCCAAGACCGCCGCCCTGCGCGAGACCTTCGGCAAGCTGGGCTGGACCAAGGCCCTGATCATCGCCGGTCCGGAAGTCGACGCCAACTTCGGCCTGGCCGCCCGCAACATCCCGCACATCGACGTGCTGCCGAACGCCGGCCTGAACGTCTATGACATCCTGCGGGCCGACAAGCTGGTGCTGACCAAGGCCGCCGTCGAGGCGATCGAAGCCCGCTTCAGCGACAAGGAAGCCGCGTAATGGCCGCTCAACCTACCGCCAAGCACTACGACACCATCCTGGCTCCGGTGATCACCGAGAAGGCCACGATCCTGTCCGAGCAGAACAAGGTCGTCTTCCGCGTCGCCGACACGGCGTCCAAGGACGAGATCGCCGCCGCGATCGAAAGCCTGTTCAAAGTCAACGTCGTCAAGGTCAACACCCTGGTCCAGAAGGGCAAGACCAAGCGCTTCCGGGGCATCCTGGGTCGTCGCGTCGACATCAAGAAAGCGATCGTGACGCTGGCCGACGGCCAGTCGATCGACGTCACCACGGGGCTCTGATCCGATGGCCTTGAAAACCTACAATCCGACGTCGCCGGGCCGCCGCGCCCTCGTGCTGGTCGACCGGTCCGAGCTCCACAAGGGCCGTCCGGAGAAGTCGCTGACCGAAGGCCTGACCAAGTCGGGCGGCCGGGGGCAGGGCGGTCGCGTGGCCGTTCGCTTCCGCGGCGGCGGCGCCAAGACCCTGTACCGCAAGATCGACTTCAAGCGTCGCAAGTTCGACGCGATCGGCACGGTCGAGCGCCTGGAGTACGACCCGAACCGCACGGCCTTCATCGCCCTCGTGACCTACGGGGACGGCGAGAAGACCTACATCATCGCGCCGCAGCGCCTTAAGGCGGGCGACACGATCGTGGCGGGCGAAAAGGTCGACGTGAAGCCTGGCAACGCCATGCCGCTGCGCTCGATGCCGGTGGGTACGATCATCCACAACATCGAGATGAAGCCGGGCAAGGGCGCTCAGCTGGCCCGCTCGGCCGGCGCCTACGCCCAGCTGGTCGGCCGCGACCAGGGCTACGCCCAGATCCGTCTCGGCTCGGGCGAGCTGCGCATGGTCCTGGACGGCTGCATGGCCACGGTGGGCGCGGTGTCGAACCCCGACCACATGAACCAGAACCTCGGCAAGGCCGGCCGCGTCCGCCACATGGGCTGGCGTCCGCACGTCCGCGGCGTCGCCATGAACCCGATCGACCACCCGCACGGTGGTGGTGAAGGCCGGACCTCGGGCGGCCGTACGCCGGTCACGCCCTGGGGCAAGGACACCAAGGGCACCCGCACCCGCAAGAACAAGGCCACGGACAAGTTCATCATCCGTAGCCGTCACGTGAAGAAGGCTCGCTAAGAATGGCCCGCTCCTCCTGGAAAGGCCCGTTTGTCGACGGGTATCTGCTCAAGAAGGCCGACGCCGTTCAATCGTCGGGCCGCAAGGACGTGATCAAGACCTGGTCGCGCCGCTCCACCATCCTGCCGCAGTTCGTCGGTCTGACGTTCGGTGTGCACAATGGCCAGAAGCACGTTCCCGTGTCGGTCTCGGAAGAGATGGTCGGCATGAAGTTCGGCGAGTTCGCCCCGACCCGGAACTTCCCGGGCCACGCGGCGGACAAGAAGGCCAAGAGGAAGTAACCGATGGCCCAGACCAAGAACCCCCGTCGCGTCGGCGCGACCGAGGCCCGCGCCAAGCTGGTCAACGTCCGCATCAGCCCCCAGAAGCTGAACCTGGTCGCCGCCTCGATCCGCGGCATGCCGGTCCAGAAGGCGCTGAACGAGCTGGAATTCAGCCGCAAGCGCATCGCCACCGACGTCCGCAAGGTCCTGTATTCGGCCGTGTCGAACGCCGAGAACAACCACAACCTCGACATCGACAATCTGGTCGTCGCCGAGGCCTTCGTGGGCAAGAACCTGGTGATGAAGCGTTTCGCGAGCCGCGCTCGCGGTCGCTCGTCGCGCATCCTGAAACCGTTCAGCGAGATCACCATCGTGGTCCGCGAAGCCGGCGAGGCCGCCTGATGGGTCAGAAAATCAATCCGATCGGTCTGCGCCTCGGCGTGAACCGCACGTGGGACAGCCGCTGGTTCGCCGGCGGCGCCGACTACGCCCGCCTGCTGCACCAGGA
>JAEXZS010000066.1 GCA_023451375.1 Pseudomonadota bacterium | reverse complement strand
ACCGGCCTCCTGCTCCCGCAGGATCCCGATGATCTGCTCTTCCGTGAACCTCGATCGCTTCATTCTGTCCGTCCTTCGTTGGGCGGACTCTAGCTATTCCTGGAGGAGTTTCAGGGGGTCACGTCAGCCAGACCGTCTCGTCTTGCCGGATCGATCTCGTTGAGGAGCAGCGAAGCGTTCTGGAGGCAACCCCAGAGAGCAAGGGCACCATTGCCTGCGGACGGTTCGAGGAGCGTGTCTTCCGCGCAGACAGCTGCGGCCTTCGCCATCAGACAGGCCAGCATTGGCGGGGTCGAGAACTGCTGGAGCTCGACCTGTGCTTCGCTGCGAACGTGCCGTGGAGGCAGAGCTGCTTCGAGCCAGTCGAAACGCGCTTCTGCTTCGTGCACACTTGTCGCCAGATCGATGCGGGAGGACTCTCGCAGCCAGAGCAGAGCACCGATCTCGAGGGCGTTGTTGTAGTCATCGATGGTCCAGGCGCTTCCCCAGTCCAAAGCGCCGGCTTCCTCGGCGAAGAGGCCCGCGATATCGGCACGGGTTAGATGGCATCCCGAAGCAAGCAACGCGGCAATCCTTGCGCCGATGGCGAAGGCCAGGGGCACTGACGACAGTTGCTCGCCGGCGGGAAACAGGTCTGACTGAAACATGGCAATTCGTCCTCCTGATGGGGGCATCGGGACACGCCCTCTGCCGGATCAGGAATTCGAGAAGCCCTCTCTCCTCTACGGCGCCGCTTTGCGGCGCAGCCATGCTGTGAGTTCGTCGTTCCAGTCGGTGTCGTGGGAGGATGGCTTGCGCACATGGATCGTCCGGCCTTCTTGTTCGTAGGCAGCCAGGCCACGCGACGCAGCCAGCTCGCCGCCAGCGTCATGATCGACGAAGAGATGGAGTTCAGTCACGCTCTCCGGCACGCTGACGAGGCCGAAGCGCTCATTGCCCAGGGTCGCCCAGACGGGGATGCCGGTAAGCGCATAGGCCGACATCGCGCTCTCGATGCCCTCGGCGAGGCCGAGCTTGCCGGAGGCCGGAGCGAAGAGGCGGACAGCAGCTTCACCAAGCGAGCCGAGCGCGCGCTTCGGCTTGTCGAAATCGGCCTTGGCATTGCCCGAAAGGAACGTTCGATGGACGGCAATCGGCCCCTCGTCGAGGCTGACCGCCGCAATCATCGCCGGCAGCAAGCGGGTTCGGCCTTTCGGGCCAAGCGGCGTCCGTGGATGGAAACGGAGCGCCGACGATGCGGCGAGGATGCCGCGGCTCTCAAGATATGCCTTTGCCGGACTGGCACACAGTCGCTCTGCATCGCGCCAGATCCTCAGCGCTGCCGTCGAGGGTTTGCGCGTTCTGGTCGGCTCGGGAAAGTCAGCCGCCTTAGACCCTGAGAAGAGCGCAGGAGCCTCGAAACCTTCACGCGCCAAGGCGGCAAGTACGCTCTGCTGATCGCATCCCGCAAAGCAATGGAAGAGGATAGCCTGTCGGCCGATCGACACACCGAGCGAGGGCGTGCGGTCGTCATGCGCAGGGCAGCAAGCCATGCCCTTTGTGCCGGACCATTTGCCCCCTCGCGATTTACAGATGCAGCGAGCGGTCTCAACAAGCGACCGGTTGGGATGAGTTTGGATAGACAGGGACATGCGAGCTCCTCAGCATGCAAAGTGGCCCCCTCATCAGCGTTCCTCTCCTCTCCCGAAGGCAAGCATTCGCAGCTTTCCTACAGGCTCATGTTCTATTTATGTTCCATTGCGATTCGAATCAATGGAGCACAAATCGAGATGACCTGCCTCAATCGTCTGACTGCGATATCGGTAGCTTTTTTGGGAATGATCGCGACCTCATCACAGGAAGTCCGCGCTCAGGATTTCACCTTGTTCGAGCACGCGATCGTTCCGCCGAAGACGGACCAGCAGCCGGCAAGGGAATATCTTCCTGCAATCTACCAGGCCGAGCCAGCAAACGTATCCTACCGGGAAGGCTTGTATATGGCGGCAATAGCCGAGGCCGAGCGCCGTTACGGGCTTCCGACCAATCTGCTTCGTGCTCTCATCTGGGCTGAGTCCCGCTTCAATCCGATGGCTGTGAGTCCAGCTGGTGCTGCCGGGCTTGCTCAGCTTATGCCAGCCACGGCGCGAGAACTGGGCGTCCGGAACCCTCATGACCCTTTTGCATCGATCGACGGTGGCGCCAGGTACCTTCGCGACATGTTGGACCGGTTCGACGCGGTCCACCTGGCCTTGGCTGCTTACAATGCTGGCCCAGGTGCCGTCTCCCGATCACGCGGCATTCCGAACAATGGTGAAACGCCGCAATATGTCCGGTCTGTGTTGGGACGTTGGCAAGCAATTGGTACGTACAATTGACGAAACTACCTGATTTCCGGCTATTGTCTGAAATCATGTGGCGGAATGAAGACGGACAACGCTAGTGAGTGAGCCCCCCGGTGAGCCGTTCGACTTTCGCAAGGCGTTGAAGGCACAAAAGCGCCGGAAGCTGAGAAAGGAGATCGCATTGGGTTTGGGAGCATTCGCGATTGTATTTGCTGGAGGGATGCTGGCACTCAACTGGCCAGTCCATGATGCCAGCCTTGCTAACGACGTTCAGCAGCCTCAAACTCTATTCCAGCAAGCGAGCTCCCCACAATTCGACATCTGCGGATCGATCCGGCGCACATGCGTCGTGGATGGAGATACTTTCTGGCTTGATGGCGTGAAGATCCGCATTGCCGACATCGACACTCCCGAGATCAGCGAGCCTCGTTGCGACTATGAGTACCAACTCGGCATGCGTGCAACGCACCGCCTTGTCGAATTGCTCAATGGCGGGCCCTTTGAACTGAGAACCATCGGGAGCAGAGATGAGGATCAGTACGGTCGCAAATTGCGGGTTGTTACGCGCGACGGTCGCTCGCTTGGCAATCAGCTGGTCAGCGAAGGCCTGGCGCGAACCTGGACCGGGAGACGTGAACCATGGTGCTGAACCGCGATCAGGAATTGTGGGCCGTCGCGCTCTGGGTCGACAAGAACCATGGCGAAGAGGGAACCGCGTATATCGCGCAGCAAATCCAGCGCCTATCCAACGAAGGGGACGAGGCAGGCATAGCAACGTGGAAGACTATTGCTGAGCGCTTCGATCAGCTTAGCTGCCAAAGCTCTACGAACTGAGGCTCGGCACGATGCGGAAGTGGCTTAAGGTCTGGGGCATCAGAATTGAGTTCGCCTTGCTCGCGTCAGTGTCCCTGATAGGGCTGGTCCTGGGCCTTCAATCCTGCACTGGCTGAGAAGAAATTCGATCTCCCGATCAACCCTTCGCAAACTTCCCCATGATGACCTTTCCTCCAGTCCGGAGCTCATCGAGGTAGTCGCTCCACCATTGAGCCATCCGCACGCGCTCGTCCCAATGCTTGCCGCGATGGTAGATGCCACGCACAACATTGCTGTCGCCATGTGCCAAGGCACGCTCGATCGCATCCGGATTCCAAAGTCCCGACTCGTTCAGGAATGTCGATGCTGTCGCCCGGAGTCCGTGCGCGGTGACTTCTTCCTTCGAATATCCCATGCGACGAAATGCGGCATTGAGCGTGTTTTCACTCATGGGACGCTTGGAGCTGCGCGCAGATGGGAAAACATATCCTTCGCGGCCGAGCATCTCGGCCAGATCAGTGAGATAGCCTCTAACCTGCTTGGAAAGCGGGACGGCATGCGCTCGGCGCGCTTTCATTTTACCGGCAGGGATCTTCCAGACCCCATCGACGAGGTCGATCTCATGCCATTCGGCGTGCCGGAGTTCGCCGGGGCGTACGAACACATGCGGCGCTATCTGCAAAGCTAACTTCGTCACCATGTAGCCAGTGAAGTCGTCGATTGCGCGCAGCAGCCCGCCTAACTCGGTGGGCTCGAGGATGGCTGCATAATGCGTGGCTCTCGGCGTTACGAGAGCGCCCTTCAGCATACTGGTCGGATCGGATTTGCAGCGGGTGGTAGCGACACCGTAGCGAAACACGCGGCCTGCGAACGAGCGGCATTTCTTTGCAGTCTCGTGCTTACCAGTGGCTTCCAGACGCTTGAGAGGAGCCAGGACTTCGAACGGCTCGATCTCGTGGATGGGTCGGTTCCCGATGGCAGGGGCAAGCTTGTCGAGGAAATAGTTGGCCTTGACGATCGTGCCATCGGCGCGGCCATTCTGAACCATCATCTGTTCAATGTACTCGCGTGCGACTGCCTCGAACGTCTGTGCGGAAAGGAACTCGGCGCGGATTTTCCGCTTCCGCTTCTCAAAGGCCGGGTCGCCCCCAGAAGCAACAGCTCGACGCGCCTCGTAGGCCGCGTCTCGCGCTTGCTTGAGGCTGATGTCGGGATAGCTGCCGATGCAGAGCTTCTTTTGCGCGCCGCCGATCCGGTATCGGAATCGCCAAAGTTTGCCGCCGGTCGGCGTGACCTCAACATATAGGCCGCGCTCATCGGTTACCTTGTACGGCTTATCCTTGGGCTTGAGTGCGCGGAGGCGAGTATCTGTCAGCGGCATGTGGGGGCCTTTTCATCTGGGCCTTTGCGAAACGGCCTCAAAAGGCCCACAAAAGTGTCTGGAACTCCCGAGAACAGGCGGGACGATCCGGAACGATCCAAGGGCCAAATCCCTAGGATTTCTGCGGGTTTTATAGATTATTTGGGAGAACGTGAGAAGAACAAATGGTGCCCAGAAAAGGACCCGCCCGGCCAAGGCAAAGCGGGTCGTTGATTTCAGTCTCGAACGATCAGGCTGCGCGCGCCTTGATGGGCACGTGCCGCAGCCCGTTCTCCATCGCCTTCTGGCCAAGGTTGAGCGCCGGTCCGAAGGGTCGCTGCTCTCCCCGCGTCCGATCCACCGAATGGACCAGGGTTAGGCAGACTTCCGGCTCGAGCGCGATCAACTCTTCGTTCGCCCGGAAGGGAGCGGCCTTCCCGTGCGCGTCGAAATCCGCGCGGGCGAGGATGAGCTTCACGCCCTTCTGCTGCGCCCATCTGATCGCCAGCTTCTCGGACCCCTTCGCCCCGGTCGTCGCCAGGGCCATGTCCGGCCACTCCTGCTTGGCCCAGTTGAGCGCGTCGAAGATCCGGCCCGCGTCCGCCTGGGTAGTCGCCGTCGGAGCGCCCCTGAAGGCGATGATCGGACCACCCGGATCCTGCTCTCCGGCCCGGCGGTTGCGGACCGCCCGGATCGCCTGTTTGGCTTCCAGCTGGGCGGCTGTCAGGAAGGTGCCCCGCCGGCTGCCGCGCCACGCCGTCCAGACCTCGCCGGTCGCGATCGTCCAGGTGTCCGAGGCCGCGTCCCGGATAAGCTCGGCGGCCTGCGTCGCCGCATCCCCGGCCCGGGCCGTCGCCGTCGCCTCCTGGAGTTCGACATCGGCCGCCTCCGATCCATCGAAGTCCCGCTGCAGCGAGCGCATCGTATCGCGGGCGCGATCGGCGTCGCGCTCGATCCGTCCGGCCGCCGAATGGAAGGCGCCGATGAGGGCCTCGCCGAGCATGGTCTGATAGTCCTCCAGCGCGGTGTCGGAGATCACGTCCACCAGCTCGGTCATGAGCGCGCGCCCGAGCTGGACCAGGGCGTCCTCGGTCGGATGCGGGCGCGGATCGCGGAGCGAGGCGGACAGGTCGTCGAAGGCGGAGTCGGACTTCGACGAAGCGATGAAGGCGGTGCTGTGGAGGGTCATGGGTTCATTCCTTGAGATGAAGAATGTCGAGCGCCCCAAGCGCAACGACCCCGGTTTTGGCCACGGCGGGGTCCCCGGCAGTCACCGGAGCGGACCGCCCTTCGCGGGCCGCGGAGGGGAACGGCGCAGCCGTTGACTTCCGGGGTGGCGTGACAAAATCGGAGGGCGTTGTGTGGGGGCAAGTCCTCGCCCGCTTGGGCGAGGACACAACTCGGCGCCGGCGCGCCGATGCGGACGAGGACACGGCGCGGTCTTTCGCCCGCGGTCGACCGGGTCGGCCGCGCCAACCCGTCGACGCGGCGGCCGTTCAGCGCCTTCGAGCTGGTCGCCGCGACCGGGATCGTCACACGCCGGCCAGGCGGGCCAACTGCTCGAACGTCTGGGTCGCGCCGCGATAGGCGATGGCCGCGTGATCGCTGCAGAAGGCGCCGCGGCTGACGGGACAACCGCAGAGACTGAAGCCAGGCTGAAGCGGATCGCCGAGCGGCCAGCGGCATTCTCTTCGTCGGATCGTCAGGACGGTGCGCCGTCCGACGGACGGCGAAACGGCCGAACCGTGACGGACCTCCGAGCGAGCACCGGCCGGCGGCCGGGTTCTCTCCGTGGCGGCCGGGCGGGGACGGTTCTCGCCCGCGGCCGACTCCGGCCGCAGCGCGGAGAGCCCCAGGCGATGCACCTTGCCGAGCACGGCGCTGCGGCTGATGCCGGCGCCCAGATCGCGCGAGATGGACTCGGCGGTGCGGCCCTCGCACCAGAGGCTCCTGAGGCGCGTGATACGATCTTCGGTCCAGACGGTCATGGGAGGATCCTCGTCAACGAGCCCCATTGGCCCGCCCGCCTCCGCCCTTCCTCCACCCTCCGGCGCGGCCCGACGCGAAAAGGCCCGAAGCGCGAAGCGCCCCGGGCCTTGATCGCCTCTGTCCGTCCTCCGTCCGGTCAGAACGGGATGTCGTCGTTCAGGTCGTAGCCGCCGGCGGCATCGACGCCCTCGGCCACGCCGGACGGCGCATTCGCCCGCTCCCTCCGGTTCTTCAGCCGGATGTCGCCGACGATGAGGCGCAGGTCGTAATGTTCGACCCCGTCCTTGCCGGTCCAGGTGTCGTTCTCGACATGGCCCTGGATGACGACCCGACTGCCCTTCTTCGCATAGGGCTCGATGTAGTTCTCGGCCGTGCCCTCGTTGAAGCAGATGCAGTTGAACCCGGTCGTGCGCTCGCCCGGCTCGCCGTTGGCGCGGCGGAAGCGGGTGGTCTCCAGGACGCGAAAGCTCGCGCGCTTCTTGCCCGAGCCCTGGGCCGACAGAATAGAGGGGTCGGCGGCCAGATAGCCTTCGATGGTCAGGGTCTGCATAATTCAGTCTCCTTGGATTTCGAGTTGTGGGGATCAGACGGCGGCGCGGTCGTCGGCCGCGTCGCTCTGGCGGTCCTCGGCCCAGTCGAGGACGGTCAGGCGGTTCACCACCAGCTCCTTGGCGGTGCGCTCCTGGCCGTCCCTGGCGGCGTAGGCGGTGTCGATGAAGGCGCCGACGACAAGGGCTTCGCAGCCCTGGGCGAGCCCCCGGGCGATGACCTTCTCGTTCAGCCCCCTGGACCAGCTGACGCAGTTGACGCCGACCAGCCGGGGCTTGCCGGCGTTGTCGGTTCCGCGCTGCTCGAGCAGGCGGAAAACCGCCTTGCCGAAGTCCTCGCTGATCTGGGGGTCGGCCGCGAGGCGACCCGTGAACACCATGGTCTGCATGTCAGTCTCCTTGATATCCGAGGCTGACGGGGAGCCGATCTCCCCGATCCCGCCTCAACCCGAGACCTCCCTTCCTCCGATCCTTCCTGGCGGACGGGCCTTCGCCCGTCCGCGCCCGTTCAGGCCGCCACGCCGTCGAGGACCGACTGCACCGGGTGTCGGCGCAGCACCGCCTCCACCACGTCCGGACGGTCGACCGGCGCGAAGACCCGCGGCGCATAGGCGATGATCTCGACGAAACACCCGAGGGCCACCAGGGCGTCGCGGTCCGTTCGCCCGCCGACGATCTCCAGCCGCCACCTGTCCATCACCCTGGAACGCTTGAGCCAGAACCCGCCCGAAAGGGCGAGCTGGACATTGCGGTCGAGCACCATGGCGGCGGTTCGCCCGCCGTCGGCCCAGGCGTCGCCGACCTCGGTCAGGCCGAGCGCGGTCTTCAGACTGGCGGCCTGGACCGGGTCGAGAACCCGGCCGAGCCATCGCCGTCCGTCCGGGGCGCGCACGCGGCGCACCGAACACCCCCTGGCCGGCAACCGTCCCCAGATCGGCAACAGCAGGCCCGTGGCCAGGGTCAGCTGGCGCGTCCGCCAGGGATCCGTCCGCGCGACCTCCTCGTCCCAGATCGCGCGCCAGCCGCCCTCGTCCGTCTCCATCCAGGCCGACTCCTCGAACGCCTTCTCCGGCATCACCTGGCGCTGGTCCGGACGCAACAGGCGCACGGCCGACACGAGCCGGTCGTCATCCGTCGTCGTCGTCAGGCCCAGCTCGGCGAGGGCGGCGCGTCCCGACCGCTCGTTGACCACGAGGCGAAACGCAGCATCGCGCGCCCCTTGCAAGGCGGCCTCCGAGGTGACGATTTCGCGCCGGACCTTGAGCGAGAAGGTCACCAGCGCCGTTTCCGCGCCGGTGGAGACATCGGTGCGGATGGTCTCGGCCTCGATTACCTCCAGCTCCTCCGCCTCTATGTCCTCGAGGCCCCGGTCCAGCTCGCCCGACGCGGCGGCGCGATCCAGGATCCCGCCGAGAATGCGGTCGTAGTCCGCGCACAGGGCGTTCTGGTCGGCTATGCGCAGGGCCAGCAACCGGTTCAGGAAGGTGTGGATCGGCGGCAGGTCGTCGGAGGGCTTGAGGGACCCGTCCGCGTCGCGCAGTCTGAGGCCGGTCCTGGTCTCGAAATCCTCCAGGCTCATGGACGACAGTTCGCCGAAGCCGAGCGCGCCATAGAAGACCAGCAGGGCGCGTCGCGCCCAGGGGCTCTCGAGATTGTCCTCGGCGCGGAAAAGGCCCGCGCCCGCCGTACGACGCTCTCCGCGCGTCAGCGCGCCCAGGGAGTCCAGCCGGCGCGCGATGGTCGAGGTGAAGCGCTTCTCGCCGTGGATGTCGGTGGTCACGGGCCGGAACAGCGGCGGGCAGGCCTGATGGGTCCTGTGGCTGCGCCCAAGGCCCTGTATGGCCGTATCCGCGCGCCAGCCAGGCTCGACCAGATAATGGCTGCGCCTCTGCTGATTGGGCGACGACAGGTCGGCGTGATAGCTGCGTCCGGTGCCGCCCGCGTCCGAGAAGATCAGGATGCGCTTTCGGCCGGACATGAAGGCGTCGGTCTCCGAGCGCGCCGCCGAGGCGCCGCGCCGCTCGACCAGCCGCCGACCGTCGCGCAGAACCACCCGGCGCGATCGGCCGGTGATCTCGGCGACCGCGTCCGCGCCGAAGGTCTCCAGCAGGGCGTCCAGCACGCCGGGGACAGCGGGCAGCAGGGCCATCCGCTCAATCAGGTCTTCGCGCCGCCGCAGCGCCTCCTGGCTGACGGCCGGTCGTCCGTCGATCATGATCGGAACCAGGGTGACGGCGCCGTCCTCGCCCTCGACGGCCTCCATCAGATTCACCGGGAAGGCCTCGCGCAGATAATCGAGGACGTATTCGCGCGGGGTCAGGTCGACGGAGAGGTTGTTCCACTCCTCCGGCGGGATGGAAGCCAGGCGGCGTTCCATCACGGCCTCGTTCGTCGAGACGATCTGAACGACGGCCGACCGGCCTTCAGCGAGATCGGTGCGGATCGAGGCGGCCAGGGTCGGCGCCTTCAGCCCCGCCAGCAGATGGCCGAAGAAGCGGAGCTTGGCGCCCTCGAAGGCGGAATGGACCGCGGACGCCGCGAGGCCGCTCTTCGCCCTGCCCTCCTCGTCGTTGACGCCTGTCGCCTTGAGCGCCTCGGCCAGGTTGGCGTGGATCAGCTGGAAGGCGTCGGCCCAGGCGTCCCAGATGCGGATGTCGTCCTCCGTCAGGGCGTGGAAGAGCGGCTCGTACTCGACGCCTTCAAACGACAGGGACCGCGCGACGTAGAGGCCGAGCGCCTTGAGCTCCCGCGCCACAAGCTCCATGGCGGCGACTCCGCCCTTGTCCATGGCGTCGAGGAAGTCATCGCGGGTGACGAACGGCGCCTCCGGTCCGCCCCACAGCCCGAGCCGCGAAGCGTAGGCGAGATTCTCCGCCGTCGTGGCGCCGGTCGCGGAGACATAGAGCACGCGCGCCTCCGGCAACCGGTTCTGCAGGGCCAGCCCCGCCATCCCCTGGAGGGAGGCCTTCCTGGTTCCCCGCGCGCCCTTTCCCCCGCCGGCGGCGTTGGCCATGGCGTGGGCCTCGTCGAAGGCGATGAGGCCGTCGAAGTCCTCGCCCAGCCAGGCGACGATCTGATCCAGCCGCGAAGCCTTCTCGCCCCGGGCCGGCTGACGCAAGGTCGCGTAGGTGGTGAACAGAATGCCCCGGTCCAGCCGGATGCCTTCGCCCAGCTTCCAGCTGCTCAGGGGCAGGATGTCATGAGCTCCGCCTCCGATCGCGCCCCAGTCGCGACGCGCATCCTCCAGCAGGGCGTCGTTCTTCGACAGCCACAACGCCTTGACCCGTCCCTGGGCCATGTTGTCGGCGATGACGGCGGCGATCTCCCGGCCCTTGCCGCAACCGGTGCCGTCGCCGAGGAAGAAGCCGCGCCGCAGCTGGAAGCTGGCCTCGTCGTCCTCGCCCGACAGGGAGAGATGGTGCGCGGCCTCGCCGGGCCGCCACCAGGCCGGCAACATCCCGGCATGGGCCTCGCCGGCGTAGATCACGGTTTCGGTCTGGGCGTCGGAGATCCGTCCCTCGTCCCGCACGGCGGGCGGCAGGACCGGCCGATAGGTCGGGGCCGGCGGGGAGACGGACGCCATCGGCCCGGACTCCACCAGAGGCGAGGGATGCGGCCGGGGCTCCGGCAGCGTTATCCGGGCCAGCTGGTGGGCCTGATACAGACCGACATCCCGTCCCTCGCCCGCCCAGGGCCGACTTTGGTAGGCGAGCGGCGCCGCCCCGGCCAGAAATCCCAACCGGCCGGATGGCAAAGCCAGCGAGCGGTTGCGGCTGGAAAGAAGGGCGCTCGCCACCACCTCCAGCCGGGCGCGCGGTTTGACGCCCGCGCGCCCCGTCACGGCGGCCGCCAGCGCCGCGCAGGCGGCGAGATCCTCGCCGCCCGTCAGCGGCGGCGGCGGCCCGTCCGGCTCCGTCCTGTCGATGACGAGGAGGCCGGTGTCGACGGTCGTGCCATGTCTGGCGAATGCGCGCGACGGAAAGGCGATACGGGCGTGGATCCGGCCTCTTGACCCCAGCCGCGCCAGCAGGGCGTCATCGCCCAGGGCGGTCAACGGCACGATGGCCGCCATGCGTCCGCCGTCGGCGAGGGCGGCGAAGGCGGCGACCAGATGAGCTTCAAGCTCGGAGAAGGGCGGATTGCAGACCGCGACATCGAAGCGACCGGCGTTCGGCAAAACATCCTGAACGTGGCGGCCGTCGTGACGGGATCGCGTCGCCCTCGGGAAAAGGCCGTCGAGCAGATCGGCCCGACCGGCGCCGATCTCATTGAGGGTCAGTTCGCCGCCGCAGGCTTCCGCGACGACTGCGATCAGACCAGTGCCGGCCGACGGCTCCAGCACCCGGTCGCCGGGCCGCACCTGAGCAGAAAGAACGGCGAGCGCGGCCAGTTCCGGCGGGGTGGAGAACTGGTCCAGCGCGACCTGCTCCTCACTGCGGCGGCTGTGGGTCAGACCCAGGCCGCTCACGCTCGCCAGCAGGGCGGCGATCTCGGCGGGGGCGTCCTCGAGCCGGCCCACCTGCGACGCAAGCCGGCGTAACTGCAGCACCGTCGCCGCCTCGATCGCCTCATAGGCGTCCCGCCAGGACCAGACGCCCTCCGCGTCCGAGCCGCCGAAGCCGGTGGTCATGACGTTGGAGACCAGCTTGCGGTCCAGGGGTCGCGAGCGCGCGAGATGCGTGGACAGGGCGCGGGCGACGGCGAGGACATTCGCGGCCCGGTCGCCGGCTGAGGGCGCGTCGAACAGGGACAGGGAGGTTGAGGACGGGGTGAAGGAGCGTGGAGATGCCGACATGACGGAGGTCCGATCGCGCGGAGCGGCGGGCTCATCCCTCCAGTCCTCCAGGCGCGCCCTCGACCGCCCTTCCTCCGCCTTTCGCCGGGCGGGGCCTCACGCGGAAAGCCCGCCCCGGCGAGCAGCCGGGGCGGGCATTCTCAAGGACCGCAGCGCTAGGCCGCTTCTGTCAGCGCCGCCTGGCCCGCGGCCGTCACCTCGAAGGCGCCGGCGCCGTCGTCCTGTCCGGATGAGGTCCGGAAGTCCGCACCCTCACCGGAACCTTCGGCTTCCATCGCCTCGGAGACTTCCGGCTCGGGCGGAGCCGTCCAGGACAGGCTCGCAGGCGCCCAGCCCTTCTCCGCCGCCTTCTCCTCGACCCAGGGAACGAGGTCCATTTTCCTGAAGCTGGCGGCGCGGATATCGGCGTCACCCATTTGCTCGAGCATGCTTAAAAGCAGCGGCTTGGAATGCGACTTCAGGAATTCGGCGTCTGGCGTCCAATGCAGGGCGATGTCAGCCCCGCAGAGTTCCGCCAGTTCGGCGGCCTCGGCCCGGGCGGCCCGACGGATCAGGCTTGTCCGATCCTCCCGGAGGTCGAGAGTCAGGGCTGTCAGCTCGGCCAGCAGGGCCATCTTGTCGCCGTGGGCGAGACCATGGACCCAGGCGATGATGGTCTGGCCGGAGGCCTCCCAGGCGGCCCGACGATCCCCGAGTCTCTGGCGCACCTCGCCATCAAGCGCCTCGATCACACGTCCTCCCGTGGGATTGAACCCGGTCGCGGTCACCGCCATGGCCGATTCCGACCGGACGACGGGGCTGCGGACAGCGACCTGGTTGAACAGTCGGGCGATCAGGGCGGTGAAGGCCGTTCCCGGGTCGTCGGCGAGGGCGCGGATCAGGCCGCGTGTCGCCACATCGGTGCGCACGGCATGAAGGGCGTGATTGACGCCCTCCGTCTCGGGCTCAGGCGCATCGACCTCCGGCGGACGGTAGGCGGGCTGGGGCGGCGCCCCGGCCGGGACCACCTCGGCGTCGTCCTCGACCTGACCTTCGATCTCCAACTCCACGGGCGTGTAGCACTGGACCTCGATACCGGCCCGGGCCGAGGGACTCAGGACGAGCGTGGTCGCCACCCGGCCTTGCCAACCCGCCTGGTCCATCACCAGCCGGGCGCGGATCATGGCGTCGATCGAGGCGTCGACGGCCGCCGCCTCGGTGGTCTCCGCCAAAAGCGTGCAGACGGTCTCCGTCGCCGCGTTGAAGGCGTTGCGTCCGTCCTGGTAGAGGGCCATGGCGGCGTCCGGCAGCATGCCGCCGTAGACGTAGCCGAGCGTCTCCAGGTCGTCGGGCAGATCCGGTTGGGGGCCGGCCGTGACGTGAACGGTCAGACCCTCGGCCTCGAACGCCTTGGCGATTTCGCCGGCCCGGGTCGTCCAGACCTCCGTGAGGATCGCCGGATCGAGCAGGACGGGGGCCATTTCACCAAACAGGTCGGTCTCCGTTCGACCGCCAGCCGCCGCGTACCGCTCGGGACCGATGAGGGCGCAGCGCGGGTCGCGTACGGTGACCCGGCCCTCGTCGAGCTTCTCGGTCACCCGCCAGTCCTGGAAGCCATGGCCGTCCAGCGCCATCCGGGCGAGGTCGGCCTGTTCCGCCTTGTCGGGAAGCCGAGCCAGCAGCTTGGCCTGACGCAGGTTCAATCGACCCATCTTCAAAGCTTCCAAGGCAACCTGCGGCAAGGCCGAGAGGGCCGCCAGACGCTTGACGTCGAGTTCGGCGTAGCCGAGCGCCTTGGCGATGACCGGAACGCCGAGCTTGCCTTTCAGCATGCGGCCGATCGCAGCAATGACGTCCGCTACATGGACGGGCACGGCGGTATTCGTCAGCAGCACGGCCGCCGCCTGACGCTTGAGGTCGGTCTCGATGACGATGTCGACCGGGAAGTCCTCGTCGATCCGGCCCTGATCGAGCAGGTGTCGGAAGGCCAGGATCCGGCGCCGTCCGTCCAGAGCCATATGAGGCTGTTCCTTCTTGCCGCGCCCCGGGCGAACGGTCAGCGGCTGGAGCTGACCCGCCGCGATCAGGGTCTCGGCGAGCAGAGGAATGTCCGCGTCCGGCGGCTCGTTGTAGCGGAGGTTCTCGGGCGCGATATCGGTGTCCCGCAAGGCAACGGTTCTTCGGTCGCGCGCGGCGGCGGCCTGGACGGGAGTGGGGACGAGGGCGAGTGCGGTGGAAGGGGAACGGCGCATGGTGGATCTCCAAGCCGGGGCGGGGCCTATCCCCGCCTGTCCGGCCCCCCGCCCCGCCCTTCCTCCTCCTCCGATGCTTTTGCGCTGGCCTGGTCCGCTTCGTTCCAGTCCCCGAACGTGTTCGGCGGCCGGGCGATCACGGCGTCGAGTTCCAGGCTCAGGAGCCGGGCCCGCAGGCGGATCGCGGCCTGTTCGCCCGCAACCCCGTTGTCCGCCGCGATCAGAACGTCCCGCACGCCCGGCGGCGGCGACCACCTGGCGAGATTGCCGGCGGATAGCAGCGCCCATCCAGGTCGTCCGAAGCGTCGGATGGCCGAAAGGGTGGTGATCACCCCTTCCCCCACCACCATCCGGGAGCTGGCCGCCATGAGCCGCACGGCGGATCCGGCGGGGACCGCGCCGATCGTCTTGCGCGGCGCCGCGACGCCGACCGCCTGGGAGCCGTTGGGATCGAGATAGGTGATTTCGACGCCAGTCAGCGCGCCCGTAATGTCGCTGATCTTCGCGAGCATGGCGCCTCGCGTCCGTCGTCCCATCGCGTACACGGCGATGGGAGCCGAAGGATGGTCGCGAAGGTTGGTGAGGTCATCACGCCAGGGCACGCCCCTGAGCCGCAGATGCAGGGCCGTCCTGCCCGCAGCGGTCGCTGCTTGGCCGCCATCCCAAAGGCGCGCCGCGGCCTCTATGCGTCGTCTGAGGTCGATGCGGGGGGCCGATGCTCCGCAGCCGCCGCCGCGCGGGCGCCGCTGTTCGTCGATGAGGCCCCGCTGTGTAAGATCGTCCAAAGCCGCGCGCCAGTCCGCCGCGCCGAACCCATGGGCCACCACGCGACCATCGCTCAGGACGAGCGAGATCGATCGGTCGGCAGCGCTATGGCCCGGCGCCGGCACATTGGCGCGGGCGCCGTTCTGGTAAAGATCTCCGCCCAGGGCTGAAACGATCGCGCGAAGGCTCATCAGAACAGTCCCAGGGACCGGAAGCTGGCCGTGCCGTCGCGGCCGACGATGAGATGGTCATGCACCTGAATGTCGAAGACGCGGGCGGCTTCGACGACCTTGCGCGTCATCTCGATGTCAGCCCGAGACGGCTGGGGATCGCCGGAGGGATGATTGTGGACCAGAATGATCGCCGATGCCGAGAGCTCGAGAGCGCGGCGCACCACTTCGCGCGGGTAAACCGGCGCATGATCCACGGTTCCGAACCCCACCAGTTCCTCGCGCAGGAGCTGATTTCTTTTGTCCAGAAACAGGGCTCGAAACTGTTCGCGAGGCTCTTCGACAAGAGAGACGCGAACGTAAGCCAGCAAGGCCGACCATGAAGACACGACGGGACGGCTTGCGGCCTCAGAGCGGGCAAGGCGTTCGCAGAGCAACCGAAGCATTTTCAGCTCCGCCATCACGATCGCATCGACGCCCTCCACCCGCGCCAGTTCGACATCATCGGCGGCGGCGATGGCGGCCAGGCTGCCGAAACGGTGAAACAGATGGCCGGACACCCGATGCGGGTGCGAAGACGACGGCCTGCGCGCGAGCATGACGGCCAGCAGAGCCTTGTCGTCGAGCCCGACGCCTTCGCCGCTGGCTTGGCCGGGCCGGTCGTCTGCCTCGGGTCGTCTCTGAGCGTGGGATCTCATGGCGGCGCACTCCTTTTGCCGCTCCACATGGAGCGCGCGCCGCCTCCCTTCCTTTCCCCCCAAGACGCGCGTCGTCCGGGTAGCATCGCGGCGTTCTAGTCAGGACTAGCGTCCGCCCATCGACCTCTAGGTCACCACAAGCACGATGAGCCGCGCCTAAAGCTGGCGTCCCGCGCGCGCTACGTCCCCGTTGAATCGCGCTTGGCCCGCCCATGGCTACGCGACGACATGCCTGATGAGCCCAATCTCCCAGCGGAAGTCACCGGACCTAAAGAAGCGTCGGTCGAAACCAGCGGGACAGAATGAACTGTCCCGAAACACTCTGACCGCGAATCAACCTGTGCCCCATATGTGCCCCAAGCCGAAATTCGAAGGGGCCGCCCGAAGGCGGCCCCTGAAAAAGACCATATAATTCAGAAGATTAAATGGTCGGAGCGACAGGATTCGAACCTGCGACCCCTTGACCCCCAGTCAAGTGCGCTACCAGGCTGCGCCACGCTCCGAAGGGGCTCCCTATAGACGGGCGCCTCGTCCGCCGCAAACCCAAAAACCGGGTTTTTCCCCTAGTGTGAGAGAACGGCGTCCAGACGGGCCCTGGCTTGCTCCAGATCAGCCAGAACGGCCCTAAGCCGAGCGGCGTCCGTCGGCGATCCCGCGCCGTGCGACGAGCCCGAATCGGGCGCGGCCGACTCGCTTTCGTCGACCAGCGAAGACGCGTCCGCGCCCAGCAGGCGCCTGAGCCCCTGCTCCTTGTGCAGACGCTGAACGCCGCGAATCGTCAGGCCCTCGTCGTGCAGCAGGCGCTTGACGGCCTTCAGCACGGCGACGTCGGCGGGGCGATAGAAACGTCTCCCCCCTGCCCGCTTCACCGGCGTCACGAAGGCGAACTTGGTCTCCCAGAAGCGCAGCACATGCTGCGGCGCGCCGACTTCCTCGGCCGCCTCGGAGATGGTGCGGAAGGCATTGGCGCCCTTGGGCGAGGCCACGGGATCAGTCCTCCAGGACCGCGTCGTGGACCCTGCCCTTCATGATCTGCGAGGCGCGGAAGCTGATGACCCGGCGCGGACTGATGGCGGCCGGTTCGCCGGTCTTGGGATTGCGGCCCATGCGGGCGCGTTTCTCGCGCACCTGAAAAACGCCGAATCCCGAGAGCTTGACGGTTTCGCCGCGCTCCAGCGCATCGACGATCAAGTCCAGGGTGCGCTCGACCAATTGCGAGCATTCCTGACGCGACAATCCGACTTCCGCGTGCACCGCCTCGCAAAGGTCCGCGCGCGTGAGGGTCTGCTGTCCAGCCATGGCGACCGCCTCCCTGATTGCCTTGGGGCGCATAGAGACGCGAAACCCACCGGAAATCAATGGGCCGCGCGAGCTTCCTACAGCCGCACCGCGCAGGCGCCCCAGGTCAGGCCGCCGCCCATGGCCTCCAGCAGGACCATGTCGCCCTTCTTGATCCGGCCGTCCTGGATCGCCGCATCCAGCGCCAGCGGGATCGAGGCCGCCGAGGTGTTGGCGTGCAAGGCCACGGTCGAGATCACCTTGTTCTCGTCCAGCCCCAGACGGTCCCCCACGCCCTTGATGATCCGCTGATTGGCCTGGTGCGGCACGAACCAGTCCACGTCGGCGATCTCGATTCCCGCGGCCGCGCAGGCGGCGGTGATGCCCTCGGCGATATTGACGACCGCATGGCGGAAGACCTGGTTGCCGGCCATGCGCAGATGGCCGACGGTCCCGGTCGAGGCCGGGCCCCCGTCGACGTAGAGCAGGTCCGTCTTGGCGCCGTCGCAGCGCAGGGCGAATCCCAGCAGGCCCTGATCGGCCGCCGTCCCCTGCCCTTCGCGCGGCTCCAGCACCACCGCCCCGGCGCCGTCGCCGAACAGGACACAGGTGGCCCGGTCGGTCCAGTCCATCAGCCGGGTCATCTCCTCGGCGCCGATGACCAGGGCGCATTTCGACAGGCCGCGCGCGACGAACCCGTCAGCCACGCCAAGGGCGTAGACGAAGCCCGAACACACCGCCTGCACGTCGAAGGCCACGCCCACGGGCGCGCCGAGCTTGCGCTGAACGATGGAGGCGACGGCCGGGAAGGTCATGTCCGGCGTGGTCGTGGCGACGATGATCAGGTCAATGTCCGCCGCCGTCTTGCCGGCGTCGATCAAGGCCTTCTTCGCCGCCTCGACCGCCAGGTCGCTGGTCGGCTGGTCGTCGCGCGCCTTGTGGCGCTGCTTGATGCCGGTGCGCTCCTGGATCCATTCGTCGGAGGTGTCGACGATCTTGGCCAGGTCGGCGTTGGTGACGATCTGTTCCGGCAGGAAGGAGCCGACGCCGGTGACGGCGCTGCGGGTGACGCTCACTGAAGGACCTCTCCGGCAGGAATGGCCGTGGGCGCGGCGTGGTCGAACACGGCGTCCAGCTTGCCCAGGTTGGATCCGACCTTGGCCATGTAGTCGCTACGGGCCAGGTCGACGGCGATACGGACGGCGTTGCCGAAACCCTTGGCGTCGGCGCCGCCGTGGCTTTTCACCACAATGCCGTTCAGACCCAGCAGCGGGCCGCCGTTGATGGCGCTGGGATCGATCTTCTCGCGCATCTTCTTCAGCGCCGGCATGGCGATGACGGCGCCCAGCTTGGCCTGCAGGTTGGAGGTCAGCGCCTCGCGCAGCAGGGCCGAGACGTAGCGCGCGGTGCCCTCGGCCGTCTTCAAGGCGATGTTGCCGGTGAAGCCGTCGGTGACGACCACGTCCACCGTGCCCTTGGCGATGTCGTCGCCCTCGACGAAGCCGTGATAGTTGAGGTCGAACGGGCCGTCGCGGAGGATGGCGTGCGCCTGGCGCACCTGCTCGTTGCCCTTCATGTCCTCGGAGCCGACGTTCAGCAGGCCGATGGTCGGCCGCGCCACCCCGTGCACCGCCGTCTGGAAGGCCTCGCCCATGATGGCGAACTCGACCAGTTGCTCGGCGTCGCTGCCGATATTGGCCCCCACGTCCAGCACCGCCGTGTGGCCCTTGAAGGTCGGCCAGCTGGCCACGATGGCCGGACGTTCGAGGCCGGGCGCCGACATGCGCAGGAGCAACTTCGAAATGGCCATCAGGGCGCCGGTGTTGCCGGCGGAGACGACGCCGCCGGCCTCGCCGGCCTTGATCGCCTCGATGGCGTTCCACAGGCTGGAGCCCTTGCCGCGCCGCATGGCCTGGGCGGGCTTCTCGTCCATGGCCACGACCTTGTCCGTGTGACGGACCTCGCACCTGTCCGCGGTCAGGCCGCAGCGGGCCAGTTCTGGGGAAATCCTCGCCTCGTCGCCGTGCAGCAGGAAGCGCACGCCTTCGCCGCCATGGTCGCGGATATAGCTGCGGATACCGGGCACGACGACGGATGGCCCGTGATCGCCGCCCATGGCGTCAAGCGAGATCGTTACTGGGGCTGGCAAATGGACCTCGTGTGGCCGCGTCGTCTTGTCGCGACGCTTCATATGGGGCGCGGGACGATAACGCCTAGTCCGGGGGATGCAACCAACCGGCCTTTAGGTCAACCTCAGCCCTGCCCGCCGCTGGGCTTCAGGGCCTTCAGCGCGGCGAAGGGCGATATCTCCGCCGGCTCCTCCGGCTGAACGAACTCGGCGCCGGGCTTGCGCGGGAACGGATCGAGAGACAGCGCCAGCTGTTCGACCGCATACTGGCCCAGGTCGATCTTGCCGTCCTCAATGGGATCGACGTCGTCCTCGTCCAGGGTGACCTCGATCTCGTCGGTCTCCTGCGGCGCCGATTCGACCAGCTGGATGGAGAACCGCCGATCCACGTCCGCCGGCAGCGGCTCCAGCGTCAGCCCGCAGGTCTGCACCGCATGAGCCGTCACCCGGCCTTTCAGGGTCCAGCCGCTGGACGACGGCGTCGGCGCCAGGTCCAGTTCGGCGGTGAAATCCTCGATGTCCTGCAGGTCCAGCGCCTGGGCGATTCGCTTGCGCGCCTCCGCGTCCGGCTCCAGCCGTCGCTTCAAACCTGAGCCGATCTGGTTGATCCGCACGATCTCGCTGTAGGGGGATGTCACGCTCATGGATCAGATCTCCGCCCAGGCCGGCCGCGCCAGCACGTCTTTGAACTCCTGCGCCGCCAGGCCCGCCCGCGCCGCCAAGGCGTAGCGCGCCATCTCGCCCGCATGTTCCGCAGGCGCCGCGCCATAGACGTTGCGCGCCAGGGCCTCGGAAACGGCGGACGCGTCTCCGTTCCGCAGCGGCTGCTCATAGGCGGTCATCCGGCCGTACAGAGCCTCGCCCAGCTTGCGCATCTTCTTGCCGACCGAGATGTCGCCCACGCCTTCCTCGCGCAGGGCATGATCCAGCGCCGAGACATAGACGTCGAACAGCGCCTGCGCCGTCTCCTGCCCCTGCGCCGTGTTCTCATCGCGAAGCCTCAGCACCATCAGCAGCACGTGCAGCGTATAGAGCTCGAACCGCGCATCGATCCGGTCGGCCACGCCCAGTCGCGTATAGAAAGCCGGATTGCGCGCCTGCGCCACCGCCAACGCATAGAGAGCGTCGCCGATGCGGGCGCCGGAACGCGGTTTGAACAGGTTCTTGAGCATGGTTCGGACGGCCCCTTTTATGCCGCGCCGTTGAACTAGGACGCGGGTCCGTCTAGGTCAAAGACCTTGTTCTCTCGCAGGCGCCCGATCATGTCCCGTTTCGCCCCGCTTCTCGTCGCCGCTTCGCTGGCCGGCCTGTCCGCCGCCTGTGCGCCGACCATCGGCAACAACGGCTTCCAGGCCATCGACGCCAAGCCTCAGGACCTGGTCGCCGGAACCGACACCAAGGAGACGGTGCTGGCCAAGCTGGGCTCGCCCTCGACCACCTCGACCTTCGAGCCGGAGCAGGTCTGGTACTACATCAGCCAGACCACCGAGAAGTACACCTACAACCGCCCCGTCATCTCCCAGCGCACCGTGACCGAGATCACCTTCGAGGAAGGCACGGACAAGGTCGCCGGCGTGCGCACCCTGGGCCTGGCGGATGGCGAACAGCTGGCCATGAACCCGAACGAGACGCCCACGCGCGGCCGTTCGCTGACCGTCCTCGAGCAGCTGCTGGGCAACGTCGGCCGCGGCCAGCTGCCCCGCACCGAGGAAGACATCCCCGGCCAGCGCCGTCCGGACTAGGTCCGCTCAGGCGTCCAGGACGTGGGCGACCCCTGCCGAGCAGGAGACCATACAAAAGAAACGCCCCGGAGATCGCTCTCCGGGGCGCTTTCATTCAGGAAGGCCCGATCAGCCTAACGTGCCGCTCGCCAGCACCGCCAGCAGCAGCAGGGCCA
Source organism: Pseudomonadota bacterium (assembly GCA_023451375.1). Lineage (GTDB taxonomy): Bacteria > Pseudomonadota > Alphaproteobacteria > Caulobacterales > Caulobacteraceae > Brevundimonas. The sequence goes on along the minus strand of JAEXZS010000066.1, from coordinate 74,416 downwards.
CGATGTTGGTGATCTTGATCATCGGGTTCACCGCCGGGCCGGAGGTGTCCTTGTAGGGATCACCCACCGTGTCGCCGGTCACCGCGGCCTTGTGCGCCTCGGAGCCCTTGCCGTGGACCACGCCGGTCTTGTCGGTGAAGCCCTCCTCGATCACCTTCTTGGCGTTGTCCCAGGCGCCGCCGCCCGAGGTCATCGAGATGGCCACGAACAGGCCCGTCACGATCACCCCCATCAGCATGGCGCCCAGGGCGGCGAAGGCGTTGGCCTTGTCCGAAATGCCCAGGACCACGACGAACAGCACGATCGGCGACAGCACCGGCAGCAGCGACGGCACGATCATCTCGCGGATCGCCGCCTTGGTCAGGATGTCGACCGCCCGGCCGTACTCCGGCTTGGTCTCATAGGTCATGATGCCGGGGTTCTCGCGGAACTGGCGACGCACCTCGGCCACGACCGCTTCGGCCGCGCGCCCGACCGCCATCATCGACATGCCGCCGAACAGGAAGGGCAGCAGCCCCCCGAACAGCAGGCCGACGACGACATAGGGATTTGTCAGGTCGAAGGTGATCGGTCCCATGTCGGCGAAGAAGGGATAGTCCGCCGGATTGGCCGAGAAGTACTGCAGGTCCGACGTATAGGCCGCGAACAGCACCAGGGCGCCCAGGCCGGCCGAGCCGATGGCGTAGCCCTTGGTCACCGCCTTGGTGGTGTTGCCGACCGCGTCCAGCGCGTCGGTCGAGTGACGCACTTCCGAGGGCAGGCCCGCCATCTCGGCGATGCCGCCGGCGTTGTCCGTCACCGGACCGAAGGCATCCAGGGCCACGATCATCCCCGCCACCCCCAACATGGTCGTGGTGGCGATGGCGATGCCGAACAGGCCCGCCAGCTGGAAGCTGGCGATGATGCCGACGATGATCGTCAGCGCGGGAAGCGCCGTCGATTCCAGCGACACGGCCAGGCCCTGGATGACGTTGGTGCCGTGCCCGGACACCGAGGCGTTGGCCACCGAGCGCACCGGCCGGAAGTTCGAACCGGTGTAGTATTCGGTGATCACCACGATCGCCGCGGTCACCGCCAGGCCGACCATCCCGGACCAGAACAGCGCCATCGGCTGGATCTCCAGGCCGCCGACCGTGACGATCGGGCCGGTCACCATCTGGTTGATCACCCAGAACACCGCCCCGATGGACAGCACGCCGGTGACGATCAGGCCCTGGTACAGCGCCCCCATGATGTTGTTCGACTTGCCCAGCCGCACGAAGAAGCTGCCGATGATCGAGGTGACGACGCAGGCGCCGCAGATCGCCAGCGGCAGGGCCATCATCACGCCGACATAGGGCTGGTCGCGGAAGAAGATGGCGGCCAGCACCATCGTCGCCACGGTGGTCACCGCGTAGGTCTCGAACAGGTCGGCGGCCATGCCGGCGCAATCGCCGACGTTGTCGCCCACATTGTCGGCGATGGTCGCGGCGTTTCGGGGATCGTCCTCGGGGATCCCGGCCTCGACCTTGCCCACCATGTCGCCGCCCACGTCGGCGCCCTTGGTGAAGATGCCCCCGCCCAGGCGCGCGAAGATGGAGATCAGCGAGGCGCCGAAGCCCAGCGCCACAAGACCGTCGATCACGGCGCGGCTGGTCGGCTCCAGTCCCAGGTGCTGGGTCAGCACGATATAGTAGCCCGACACCCCGATCAGGGCCCCGCCCGCCACGAACATGCCGGTGATGGCGCCCGAGCGGAACGCCAGGTTCAGCCCCTTGGCCAGGCTCTCCGACGCCGCCTGCGCGGTGCGGACGTTGGCCCGCACCGAAATCAGCATCCCCGCATAGCCGGCCGCGCCGCTGAGCACCGCGCCGATCAGGAAGCCGACCGCCGCATAGGGACCGATCAGGAAGAAGGCGGCGATCAGGATCACGATCCCGACCAGGCCGATGGTCATGTACTGCCGCTTCAGATAGGCCGAGGCCCCTTCCTGGATGGCGGCCGCGATTTCTCGCATCTTTTCGTTGCCGGCGCTGGCCTTCATCAGCACGCCGGTCTGGACGGCGCCGAACAGCACCCCCAGAACGCCGGCCGCGAAGGCGAGCGAAAGATAAATCGTCATTGGCGTTTCCATGCCCTTGCAAAGTGAAGCGCACGGACCCTTGGCGCGGCGGGCGTTATCGCCTTTATCCGCCTTCCGGTCCCCCCGAGCGCGGCGGACGCACAAGCGCGTCCCTTTGGGAATTGCACTCGGAGCCTGTCATGGCCCGAAAGTCCGCGCAACGGGGCTATTTCAGCCGTTCCGCGGGATCGATGACGCCGAGTGGAGAGGACCGGGCCCTGTCGTCGCCGGTTCTGAGAACCGTTATCAATTAAGGGTTTGGGACGTTTTGTCCTTTTCCTTCGATGGACATCCGTCGCCCCTCGGCGCAAATAGCGACAAGTCGCCGGGTATAAGCGAAAGAACTCTAAGCTTGTTCGACTATAAAGCCGCCTTTAACAGCTCCGTGGAGCAGGTCCGAAGCGAGGGACGCTATCGCGTCTTCGCCGACCTGAAGCGCGTGCGCGGCGAGTTTCCGAGGGCGGTGCGGCGGCGCGAGGACGGCTCCGAGCAGGACGTCGTCATCTGGTGCTCGAACGACTATCTCGGCATGGGCCAGCACCCGGCGGTGCTGAAGGCCATGCAGGACGAGATCGACGCCGTGGGCGCCGGCGCCGGCGGCACCCGCAACATCTCGGGCACCACCCGTTCCGCGGTTGACCTGGAGGCCGAGCTGGCCAGCTGGCACCAGAAGGAAGCGGCCCTGCTGTTCACCTCGGGCTACGTCGGCAACGAGGCGACCCTGTCGACCCTGCAGAAGATCCTGCCCGGCCTGATCACCTTCTCCGATTCGCTGAACCACGCCTCCATGATCGCCGGCATCCGTCACGGCGGCGGCGAGCGGCATATCTACAAGCATAACGACCTGGCGCACCTGGAGGCCATGCTGGCCGATGCGCCGGCCGACGCGCCCAAGCTGATCGCTTTCGAGAGCGTCTATTCGATGGACGGCGACATGGCCGACCTGGCCGGCACCATCGCCCTGGCGAAGAAGTACGGCGCCCTCACCTATCTGGACGAGGTCCACGCCGTCGGCCTGTACGGTCCGACCGGCGCGGGCGTGGCCGAGCGCGACGGCGTGCTGGACCAGATCGACATCATCGAATGCACCCTGGGCAAGGCCATCGGCGTGATGGGCGGCTATATCGCCGCCGACGCCGTGATCATCGACGCGGTGCGCAGCTGGGCCTCGGGCTTCATCTTCACCACCTCCCTGCCCCCGGCCCTGACGGCGGGCGCCCTGGCCTCGGTGCGCCACCTGAAGACCCATTCCGAACTGCGCGAGCAGCACCAGGAACGCGCGGCCACGCTGAAGGCGCGCTTCGCCGCCGCCGGCATTCCGGTGATGGAGAGCGAGAGCCACATCGTGCCGGTGCACGTCGGCGATCCGGTCCACTGCAAGATGATCTCGGACATGCTGCTGGACGAGTACGGCGTCTATGTTCAGCCGATCAACTATCCGACCGTGCCCAAGGGGACCGAGCGCCTGCGTTTCACCCCTTCGCCGAACCATGACGACGCCATGATGGGCCACCTGGTCCAGGCGATGGACAAGCTGTTCGCCCACTGCAACGTGGCGCGGCGTCCGGTCGCTGCTTGAGCGAGGGCGATCTCGGCCCCGATCTGGGCGAGGTGATCGTCGAATTCACCCGCAACGGCGCCTACCTCAAATGCTCCGCCATCCACGTGGCGACCGGCCGCGAGGTCAGCGCCATGGGTCCCGTCCACGAACCCAAGGCCGTCGAGCGCGTGGCGATCGCCAAGCTGAGGCGGGCCTTGGGCAAGCCCTGACGACTGCTGCCGCTTTCTGGCAGGGGCGCGGGCTATGGCAGGGGTCCACCTGGGAGACCTCTGATGACCCTGACGGCCACCTGCCACTGCGGCGCCACCCGGATCGAGCTGCCGGGTCCGCCCGCAAACGTCCACACCTGCAACTGCACCTATTGCCACCGGGTCGGCGCGATCTGGGGCGACTATCGGCCTGAGGACATTCGCGTCACGGCGACCGAAGACCGCGTGTATTCCCCCAGCGGCCTCAACCACCATCATTTCTGCGGCCGGTGCGGCGGCGACACCCACGGCGTTTCGCCGGATTGGGGCTCGGCCTATGACAATAACGGCAAGCTGAAGCCGGGCATGACCGAAGGCGTGCCGGAACGGCGGATCGCCACCGTCAATCTGCGCATGATCGACGACCTGGACCTCTCGACGCTGGAGATCCTCGCGATGGACGGGCGCAACAACTGGTAGCGGAGGGCGGTTGGGCGCGTTCACCACAAGATGTTGTGGTCCGCTCCGCTGGGGACTAGATAGGCGGCCTTCTGACTTGCGGGGATTTCAGCGTGACCGCCTTCACCCACGACGCCTATTTCACCAAGACGCTCGCCGACGCCGATCCGGCGATCTTCAAGGGCATTCAGGGCGAGCTTGGCCGCCAGAAGGAGCAGATCGAGCTGATCGCTTCTGAAAACATCGTCTCCCAGGCGGTGCTGGACGCGCAGGGCTCCGTCCTGACCAATAAGTACGCCGAGGGCTATCCGGGCCGTCGCTACTACGGCGGCTGCGAGTTCGTGGACGTGATCGAGGACCTGGCCCGCGAGCGCGCCAAGGAACTGTTCGGCGCCGCCTTCGCCAACGTCCAGCCCCACTCGGGCGCCCAGGCCAACCAGGCGGTGTTCTTCACCCTGCTGCAGCCCGGCGACACCTTCCTGGGCATGGACCTGGCCTGCGGCGGGCACCTGACCCACGGTTCGCCCGCCAACCAGTCGGGCAAGTGGTTCCGCCCCGTCACCTACAAGGTGTCGGAAGACACCCACCTGATCGACTATGACCACGTCGCCGAAATGGCCCAGAAGGAGAAGCCCAAGCTGATCCTGGCCGGCGCCTCGGCCTATTCGCGTCACATCGACTTCAAGCGTTTCCGCGAGATCGCTGACAGCGTCGGCGCCTATCTGATGGTCGACATGGCCCACTACGCCGGCCTGATCGCCGGCGGCGCCTATCCCGACCCGGTGCCGCACGCCCACGTCGTCACCACCACGACGCACAAGACCCTGCGCGGTCCGCGCGGCGGCATGATCCTGTCCAACGACGTCGATCTGGGCAAGAAGATCAACTCGGCCGTCTTCCCCGGCCTGCAGGGCGGCCCGCTGGAGCACGTCATCGCCGCCAAGGCCGTGGCCTTCGGCGAGGCGCTGAAGCCCGAGTTCAAGGGCTACGCCCAACAGGTCGTGAAGAACGCCCAGGCCCTGTCCGGCGTCCTGATCGAGCGCGGCCTGGCCATCGTCTCGGGCGGCACCGACAGCCACCTGGCCCTGGTCGATCTGCGTCCCAAGGGTGTGACCGGCAAGGCGACCGAGCATGAGCTCGAAAAGGCGCTGATGACCTGCAACAAGAACGGCGTGCCGTTCGACACCGCGCCCTTCACCGTCACCTCGGGCGTCCGTCTGGGCACGCCGGCCGGCACCACGCGCGGCTTCGGCGAGGAAGAGTTCAAGCAGATCGGCCACTGGATCGCCGATGTCGTCTCCTCGATGAACGGCGGCGACGAGGCCGATCCGGCCGTGGTCGCGGGCGTGGCGGCGCAGGTGCGCGAGCTCACGCACCGCTTCCCGATCTACGGCCAAGAAGCGCAATAAGGCCCTCTGATGAAGTGCCCCTTCTGCGGTCATCAGGACACCCAGGTGAAGGACAGCCGGCCGTCGGACGACGGCTCGGCCATCCGTCGCCGTCGGTCCTGCCCGAACTGCAACGGGCGCTTCACCACCTTCGAGCGGGTGCAGCTGCGCGAACTGGTCATCCTGAAGCGCAACGGCCGCCGCACCCCCTTCGACCGCGACAAGCTGGAGCGCTCGCTTGGCGTGGCCCTGCGCAAGCGCCCGGTCCAGGCCGACCAGATCGAGCAGATGGTCAATCGCATCGTCCGCCAGCTGGAAAGCCTGGGCGAGACCGAGATCCCGTCCAGCGTCGTCGGCGACTTCATCATGAAGGCGTTGAAGGGCGTGGATGAGGTCGCCTACGTTCGCTACGCCTCGGTTTACAAGGACTTCCGCCACACCGGCGACTTCGCCAAATTCCTCGGCGACGAAGGCTTCGACGAGCCGTCCGGCAAGGTCTGATGCGCCCGCGCGTCACCCTGAAGCTGGCGACGTCGCTGGACGGGCGCATCGCCACGGCGTCCGGCGAGAGCCAATGGATCACCGGCGAGGCCGCGCGGCTGGAAGGCCACCGCCTGCGCGCCGCACATGACGCCATCCTGGTCGGCGTCGAGACCGTGCTGCACGACGACCCCGAACTGACCGCCCGCCTGCCCGGCCGCGCCGTGGACCAGCCGTTGCGCATCGTCCTGGACAGCCGCCTGCGAACCCCCGCGACGGCGAAACTCGCCTCCGCCAACACCTTGATCCTGACGGCGATTGCCCCCCGCCCCATCGGCGATGCGGAGGTGCGACAGGTCGAAACCGAGGACGGAAGGCCGGCCATCCCGGCGGTGCTGCGCGCGCTGGCGGCCGCCGGCGTCGCCTCCATCCTGATCGAGGGTGGCGGCCAGGTCGCGGCTTCCTTCCTCAGGGCCGGGGCGATCGATCGGCTGGAATGGTTCCGCGCCCCGCTGCTGCTGGGCGCCGAGGGCCGCCCCTGCGTCGCCGCCCTGGCGCTTGCAAAGCTGGCCGACGCCCCCAAGTTCCGTCGTCTGAGCGTCGAACCGGTCGGCACCGACCTGTGGGAACGCTACGAAAGATTGTGATGCTTCCGCCTATACCCACCTCCGGTGGCCCATTTCACACTATTCAGACGGTTCAGACGGTGTTTTTTGAGTCCGGAAGGGCCGCCTAGATGTTCACCGGCATTGTGACCGACATCGGCCGTGTGCGTGACGTGCGCGAAACCCAGCGCGACCGCCGCTACGAGATCGAGACCGCCTGGGACACGACGACGATCGACCTGGGCGCCTCCGTCAGCCACGCGGGCTGCTGCCTGACCGTGGTCGAGAAGGGTCCCGGCTGGTTCGCCGTCGAAGTATCGAACGAAACCCTGTCGAAGACGACCCTGGGCGCCTGGAAGGCCGGCGACGGCGTCAACCTGGAGCGCGCGGCCCGGCTGGGCGACGAGATGGGCGGCCATGTCGTCTCCGGTCACGTCGACGGCCTGGGCAAGGTCGTGTCGGTCACGCCCGTGGGCGGCTCGCACCGGATTGATGTCGAGGCCCCCGCCCCTCTCCACCGCTACATCGCGCCCAGGGGCTCGATCACCGTGGACGGTGTATCGCTGACGGTTAACGGCGTCGAAGGGCGGATGTTCTCGCTGAACATCATTCCCCACACCTGGGAGGCGACCACGCTCGGCCGACTGAAAGCCGGCGACCCGGTCAATCTGGAAATCGACATGCTGGCGCGATACCTCGCGCGGTGGCAGGAGACGGCGTGATGCAATTGGCCGCGAACATGAACGACAGCCCGATCAGTCCCATCGAGGACATCCTTGAGGACGCCCGCAACGGTCGTCCCTACATCCTGGTGGACGCCGAGGACCGCGAGAACGAGGGGGACATCATCATCCCCGCCCAGTTCGCCACGCCGGACCAGATCAACTTCATGGCCAAGCACGGCCGGGGCCTGATCTGCCTGGCCATCACCGCCGAGCGCGCCCGTCAGCTGCGCCTGCCGCCCATGGCGTCTGAGAACCGCAGCGGCATGGGCACGGCCTTCACCGTCTCCATTGAGGCGGCCGAGGGCATCAGCACCGGCATCTCCGCCGCCGACCGCGCCCGCACCGTCCAGGTCGCGGTCGATCCGAACCGCGGGGCCGACGACATCGTTTCGCCGGGCCACGTCTTCCCCCTGGTCGCCCGCGACGGCGGCGTGCTGGTCCGCACCGGCCATACCGAGGCCGCCGTCGACATCAGCCGCATGGCCGGCCTGGCCCCCGCCGGCGTGATCTGCGAGGTCATGAACGACGACGGCAGCATGGCCCGCCTGCCGGACCTGATCGCCTTCTCACAGCTGCACGGCATCAAGATCGGAACCATCGCCGACCTGATCGCCTATCGTCGCCGCACCGAGCGCTTCGTCGAGCGTGTGATGGAGACGCCGTTCGAGAGCGTGCACGGCGGCCCGTTCCGCCTGATGCTCTACAAGAACACCATCGAGGGCGCCGAGCACGTCGCCCTGGTGCACGGCAAGATCGACCCGAACAAGGCGACCCTGGTGCGGATGCATCAGGTGGACTTCGCCTGCGACCTGCTGGGGCACGTCGAACGGCGTCAGGATTATGTGCCCAAGGCCCTGCGGCAGATCGCCGGGCATGACGGCGCCGGCGTGGTCGTCTTCCTGCGTGATCCGGGCCTGAACTCACTGGCCGAACGGCTGGCGGGCGTGGAGAAGCCGGAGGCGCTCGACCGATCGCTGAAGGCCTATGGCGTCGGCGCGCAGATCCTGCTGGATCTCGGCGTGCGCGACATGATCGTGATGAGCTCCACGCGCCCGGAACCCACGGCCATCGAGGGCTACGGCCTGCGCATCGTCGGCTGGCGCGACATGGACGGAGAAGACAAGACGTGACCGAGACCCCGCGCATCCTGATCGTCGAGGCGCGCTTCTACGACGACCTGGCCGACGCCCTTCTGGAAGGCGCCAAGGAAACCTTGAAGGCCCACGGCGCCGCGTTCGACATCGTCACCGTGCCGGGCGCCCTGGAGGTGCCGACCGCCATCGCCATGGCGGACGAGGCCGGGCGCTATCCGACCGCGCCGCGCTACGACGGCTATGTCGCCCTGGGCTGCATCATTCGCGGCGAGACCTACCATTTCGAGATCGTCTCGGACCAATCGGCCGCCGGCATCACGCGCCTGGGGCTTAAGGGCCTGGCCATCGGCAACGGCATCCTGACGACCGAGGACGAGGACCAGGCCTGGGCCCGCGCGCGCCTTTCCGAGGGGGACAAGGGCGGCGGCGCCGCCAGGGCATGCCTCGACCTGATTGCATTGCGCAGGCGGTTGCGCCTAGGGGTCGGCGCATGAGCGAGCCTAACAGCCTGAAATCCGTTCTCGAACAGCTGGCCGAGGCCGAGAGGCAGCGCGCCGAACCGCAGCTGACCTCCAAGCAGCGTCGCGCCCGGACCGTGGCGCGCCTGGCCGCCGTCCAGGCCCTCTATCAGATGGAGCTAGCCGGCGAAGGCGTGGAGACGGTGATCGCGGAGTTCTCCAACCACCGCTTCGACGCCGACATCGAAGGCGAGGCGCTGGCCGAAGCCGACGAAACCTACTTCGCCGACATCGTGCGCGGGGTGGTGGCGAGCCAGCGCGACATCGACGCCGCGGTGAAAGCCCGCCTGGCCTCCAACTGGCGGCTGGAGCGGCTGGACGCCACCCTGCGCGCCCTCCTCCGCTCCGGCGCCTGGGAGCTGCTGAAGCAGCCGGAGACGCCGCGCGAGGTGGTGATCGACGAGTATGTCGAACTGGCCAAGGCCTTCTTCGACGACGCCGAAGCCCGCTTCGTCAACGCCGCCCTCGACGGCGTGGCCCGGGACGCCCGCGCCTGATGCCGGCGCTCGACGTCGCGGGCGAGTTCGAGACGATCGACAAGTTGTTGAAGCCGCTGGCCCATCCCGAGTGGGCGCGCGGCCTGGCGGACGACGTGGCGGTCCTGCCCTCCCGCCCCGGCTTCGACCTGGTCCTGACCAAGGACGCCCTGGTGGAAGGCGTCCACTTCCTGCCGGAGGACCCTCTGGACACGGTCGCCCGCAAGCTGTTGCGGGTGAACCTTTCCGACTTGGCCGCAAAGGGGGCCGAGCCGTTGGGCTATCTTCTGGCCTGCCATTGGTCCGAGCGGTGCGGTTGGCCTGAGCGCCAGGCCTTCGTCGCGGGGCTGGCCGAGGACCAGGCGCGGTTCGACGTGCATCTTCTGGGCGGCGACACCGTGGTCACGCCCGGCCCCGCGGCCTTCTCGCTGACGGCCCTGGGCTGGGTCCCGGCGGGCCGGGCCGTAACCCGCTCCGGCGCCCGGGCCGGCGACCTGGTCTTCGTCACGGGCTCGATCGGCGACGGTCGGCTTGGGCTGCGGGCGGCTCGGGGCGAGTTGTCGCTGGAGCCGGAGCGGCTGGAGGCCCTGGCGGCGCACTACCGCGCCCCGGTCCCGCGCCTCGACTTCTCGGACATGGTTCGCGATCTTGCCACGGCGTCGATCGACGTGTCCGACGGCCTGGCGGCCGACCTGGCCCACATCGCCCAGTCCAGCGACCTGAGGATCACCCTGAACCTGAACGTCCTGCCGCTGTCGGCGGCCGCCCAGGCGTGGTTCGCCGACCGCGTGGATCCGCAACTGTCTCTCGAGGAGCTGGCGACCGGCGGCGACGACTACGAGATCGCCTTCACCGCCGACCCGCGTCACGAGGAGACCCTGCGCCGCGAGGCCGATCGTCGCCTAATCCGCCTGACCCGCATCGGCGAGGTGTCGGACGGCGCCGGGTTGCAGGTGCTCTACGACGGCCGGCCCATCGCCCTGGCCCGCACCGGCTGGACCCACGGCTGGACCCACGGCTGACGGAAAGGGAATCCTAACCGCCGTGTCGCAGAACGGCGGCATGGATCGCCGCTCCCTCCTCGTCGCCGCCGGCCTCGACGCGGTCGCCTCGCCCGCCGCCGCAGCGCCCGCGTCTGGGGCCGCCGAAGCGCCCGCCCTGGGCATCGCCGGCGTCGGCCTGCCGGTGATCGAGGGCGGCCGGCTGCGCAACTACGTCTTCGTCTCGCTGCGGCTTCATCTCGGAGGCGGCAAGACCGTGGAGCAGATGCGGCCCAAGGAGGCCTTCTTCCGCGACGCCCTGGTCCGCGCGGCGCACCGAACGCCCTTCACCGTCCCCGGCGACTGGACCCGGCTGGACGAGCGGGCCCTGTCCGCCGCCCTGATCAACGCCGCCAACGGCATCTCGGGCCGCGGCTCTGTCGCCCGCGTCGAGGTCCTGGCCCAGAACCCACGCCGCCGCTCGGGCATGCCGACCGGCCGCTGATCAGCCCGGCTTGCGGAAGCGGTACACGAACTGATCGGTCCGCCCGCGAATGCCTTCGTCGAAGACATTCAGGGTGTGATCGTCCGCCGGATTGGCCACCGCCCGGCTCTCGCCCTCGAACACGAACCCGGCTGCCTCGACCTCGCGCCGCAGATAGTCTCCCTCAATCCGGTGCAGCGTCTCGACCGCCGAGACGCCCGTCCCCGGCGCCGCCTGGTGATCGATCACCACGTAGCGCCCGCCGGGCTTCAGCGCCGCGAAGGCCGCCGCGTTCATCTTCGCCACATCCGTCTCGAACCGAGGGATGTGGAAGTCGTGGTACTCCTGGCTCATGAAGATCAGGTCCAGCGGCTCGGCGAAGCTCATGGCGTCCAGCGCGCCGTTGACCCGGCTGACGTTAGCGTAGGTCTGCGCCAGCGCATCGGCGCGCGGGTTCTCCCGCTCCGCCGTCCGGTTGGGCACGAAGGCGTAGACATGGCCGTTCGGACCCACGACGGAAGAGAACAGCCGCGTGAAGTAGCCGGCGCCCGGCCGGATGTCCGCCACCTTGTCTCCCGGCGCGACCTCGGCGAAGGCCAGCATGTCCACCGGGCGGCGCAGGGCGTCGCGCGCCACCTCGTCCGCCGGCCGGCGGACATCGGCGGCCGCGCCCTGGTAGAGCGCGTCAAAGCTGGCCGCGGGCGTCGGCAGCGCCTGTGCGCTACCGCTGGTCACCACCGTCCGCTCGCCACCCTCCGACGAGATGATGACGCAGCCGGCGAGCAGCGTCGCCGCCGCCGCCGCCCACGCCACCGTCGTGAATCGCTTGATCATGGTCTTCCCTCCAGTGCGCCCTGTTCGCGGCAGAAGACGCCCAGGTTACGATCCGACGCAAGTCGCGATTTGCACCCGACGCGCGTCCGCTCTAGTGCGGGGCGGCAAATCCAAGGTCCGCCATGCTTCCCTACCAGCCCGCTCCCTTCCCCCTCGCACGCCCTCGCCGTCTGAGGGCCGACGCCTGGGTGCGTCGTCTGGTGGCGGAGACCACCCTGGCGCCGTCTGACCTGATATGGCCGCTGATCGTCCATGACGGCGCGGAGGACCGTCTGCCGGTCGCGTCGATGCCTGGGGTCTTCCGCCTGTCGCCAAGGGCGGCCGCCGCCGCCGCCGTCGAGGCGCGCGACCTGGGCATTCCCGCCGTGGCCCTGTTCCCCAATGTCGATGGGGCGATAAAGGACGCCGCCGGGACCGGCGCCACCGACCCCGACGGACTGATTCCCGAGTGCATCCGCGCCATCAAGGACGCTGCGCCGGAGATCGGCGTCATGACCGACGTCGCGCTGGACTGCTACACCGACCACGGCCACGACGGCGTGCTGGAGGAAAGCCGCGTCCTCAATGACGCGACGCTGGAGCGGCTGGCGGAGCAGGCCTTCATCCATGCCCACGCCGGCGCCGACATCGTCGCTCCATCCGACATGATGGACGGCCGGATCCAGGCGGTGCGCGAGGCGCTGGAGGCCAACGGCTTCCAGGACACGCTGATCCTGGCCTATGCGGCCAAGTACGCTTCGTGCTTCTACGGCCCCTATCGGGACGCGGTGGGTTCCGCGCGGTCGCTCACCGGCGACAAGAAGACCTACCAGATGGACTACGCCAACTCCGACGAGGCGCTGAAGGAGGTGGCGATGGACCTTTCGGAGGGCGCCGACGCGGTCATGGTCAAGCCCGGCATGCCCTATCTCGACATCGTCCAACGGGTGGCCGAAACCTTCCGCGTGCCCACCTTCGCCTACCAGGTCTCCGGCGAGTACGCCATGATGCAGACGGCCATCGCCAACGGTTGGCTGGACGAAGACCGGGCCATCCTGGAAACCCTGCACGGCTTCAAGCGCGCCGGCTGCGCGGGCGTGCTGACCTATTTCGCCCCCAAGGCGGCGCGACTGATGGGCGCCTGATCATGAGCGACGAGTACATATATGACGAGGCGACGGGCGAATGGCTAAGCCCCGCAGACGCCGCCGAGAAGGCGGCCGCGGGTAAGGCCAAGGTGATCGATTCGGTCGGCAACGAACTGCGAGACGGCGACGCCGTCACCTTGATCAAGGACCTCGCGGTCAAGGGCGCGGGCCAGACGCTGAAGCGCGGTACGGTGATCAAGTCGATCCGCCTGACAGACGACGACCAGGAGATCGACTGCCGTCACCCCACCATCAAGGGATTGGTGCTGCGCGCGGAGTTCGTGCGCAAGGTCTGACCGTCAGGAGCGGCCGGGACCCGGAAGCCGCGCCTTGAGGCTGGAGGTGTCCCAGCGATTGCCGCCCATGGCCTGCACCTCGGCGTAGAACTGGTCGACCAGCGCCGTCAGCGCCAACCGGGCGCCGTTCGAGCGCGCCTCGTCCAGCACCAGCCCAAGGTCTTTGCGCATCCAATCGACGGCGAAGCCGAACTCGAACTCTCCCCTGGCCGCCGTCTTCCAGCGGTTGTCCATCTGCCAGCTCTGCGCCGCGCCCTTGGAGACGGCTTCATAGGCCGCGTCGGTGTCCAGCCCCGCCACCTGCGCGAAATGCACCGCCTCGGCCAGGCCCTGCACCACGCCGGCGATGGCGATCTGGTTGACCATCTTGGTCAGTTGGCCCGCGCCCGACGGGCCCATGTGCTGCATGGCCTGGGAATAGGCCCTCAGCGCCGGCTCGACCCGAGCCAGGGCGTCGGCGTCGCCGCCGGCCATGACGCTGAGCCGGCCGTTCTCGGCGCCGGCCTGACCACCGGAAACCGGCGCGTCGATGAAGAACCGCCCCTGCTCCTGCGCCCGTTCCGCCATCTCGCGCGCCACTCTGGCCGAGGTCGTGGTGTGATCGACCACCACGGCGTCGGCGGCCAGGTGCGACAAGGCTTCCGTCGCCACCGCCCGAACGTCGTCGTCATTGCCGACGCAGAGGACGAACAATTCGGCGCCGTCCGCCGCCCGCGCCACGGTCTCAGCGAACCGCCCGCCGGTCGCCTTGGCCCAGGCCTGGGCCTTGGCCGGCGAGCGGTTGAAGCCGGCGACGTCATGGCCCGCCTCGACCAGGTGTCGCGCCATCGGCGCGCCCATGACGCCCAGGCCGGCGAATGCGATCTTCATGGCGGTGCTCCCCTGCTCCGCGCCGGACTAGGACGTGAGCGCCGAACGGGCAAGGGAAAGGACGCCTTAACCTTATCCGCCCAATGATGCAGCGCCGAATTCAAGGGTTGCGCGTCCATGTCCGTGAGCGATCGTCCGATCCTCATCAAGAAGGTGAAGAAGGTCAGCGGCGGCGGCCACCACGGCGGCGCCTGGAAGGTCGCCTATGCGGACTTCGTGACCGCCATGATGGCCTTCTTCCTGCTGATGTGGCTGATCAACACCACGGACCCGGAACAGAAGCGCGGCATCGCCGAGTACTTCGCGCCCGCCAGCGTGTCGGAGACCACCTCCGGCTCCGGCGGCATCCTGGGCGGAACCGCCCTGGGCGACGACGGGCCGAAGAGCTCGGGCTCCATGTCGGTGATCGAACAGCTGGCGCCCGAGGCGCCGCCGGACGCGACCGAGGCCGGCCCCAGCTCCAACCTGTCCTCCGCCAGCGACGCCGCCCTAGAGGCCGAGATGCGCAGGCGTGAAGCGGAAGAGTTCGCCAGCGCCGCGGAGTCCCTGCGTCAGGCCATGCAGTCGATGCCGGAACTGGCCGAACTGTCCAAACAGCTGATCGTCGACCAGACGCCCGAAGGCCTGCGTATCCAGTTGGTCGACCAGGAAGGCCGGTCGATGTTCAACAACGCCTCGGCCCAGCCCAATCCGCGCGCCCAGGTGCTGCTGCGCGCCGTGGCCAAGGTGATCAACCAACTGCCCAACCGCATCTCCATAACCGGCCACACCAGCGCCAGCGCCGGCTCGGGCCGCGCCAGCGCGCCGGGCGACTGGACCCTGTCCTCCGCCCGCGCCAACGCCTCGCGGCTGGTGCTGCAGGGATCGGGCGTCGATGCGGACCGGGTTTATTCCGTCGCGGGCAAGGCGGGCTCCGATCCGTTGTACCCGGATGACCCCAGCCTGGCCGGCAATCGCCGCATCGCCATCGTTCTGCTGCGCGAGGCGCCGGTGCTGCCGATGGACACCTCGCTGTGATCGCCGCCGGCTGTGGCGCCCGGGCGCTTGCGGCCGGCCCCGCGATGCCGCCAAATAGCGAGATGCGCGTTGCATCGTCGCAATATTGGCAAGATCGGATGCGGACCTGAGGCCGTGACCCAGCACGTACCGACGCGACAACTCCGGTTCTTCATGACATCGGTCGCGCCCTGCCCCTACCTGCCGGGGCAGACCGAGCGAAAGGTATTCGCCAACCTGCCGTTTTCCGACGGCGCGCACGTCAACGACGAGCTGACCATCGCCGGCTTCCGCCGCAGCCAGAACATCGCCTATCGCCCGGCGTGCGAGACCTGCGACGCCTGTGTCTCCGTGCGCATCCCCGTCGGCCAGTTCGCCTTCTCGCGATCGCAGCGCAAACTGCTCAACCGCAACGAGGATCTGTCGCGGAACCTGGTGGAGGCAGAGGCCACGACCGAACAGTTCCAGCTGCTTCGCCGCTACCTGGCCAGCCGCCACCCCAAGGGCGGAATGAGCGACATGGGCTGGCTGGACTATGTGGCCATGGTCGAGGACACGGCCGTCCGCACCCACCTGATCGAATACCGCCTGCGCTCGACCGACGGCGGCCCGGGAGACCTGGTGGCGGTCACCCTGACCGACCTGCTGCGCGACGGTCTGTCCATGGTCTACAGCTTCTACGATCCGACGCTGGTCCGCCGCAGCCTGGGTCGGTTCGCCATCCTCGACCATGTGCGGCAAGCGGGCATCGTCGGCCTGCCCTATGTCTATCTGGGCTACTGGGTCCGAGGGTCGGAGAAGATGGAATACAAGGCCGAGTTCCGCCCGATGGAGGCGCTCAGGCCGCTGGGCTGGACGCCGCTGGAGTAGCGCCTAGCGGAACTTTCTCAGCCCGCGCGGCCCCTGGCGACCGGCGCCGGCGCGCTTGCCCACCCATTCCTTCCAGTCGGGCCAGTTGCGGCGACGGCCGCCGCCGTCGACCCATTCCGGGCCGGCGTCGGCCTGGAACACCGTGACGTCGGCCAGGCCGCCCTGTTTGTAATTCTGCAGCTTCACGCCCTTGCCCCGTCCCATTTCGGGCAGTTCGGCCAGCGGGAAGATCAGCGTCTTGATGTTCTCGCCGATGACGGCGACATGGTCGCCCGCGACGCGCAGCATGGCCAGCATCTCACCGTTCAGCACCTGCTTGCCCCCCCGCTTCTGCGCCAGGGTGTCGTCTTCCGGCGCTATGAAGCCATAGCCGGCCTTGGACGCGATCAGCAGCTTGCCGCCCGGCTGGTGGGCCAGAAGGTTCACGATCTCGGCCTTCTCGTCCAGGTCGATCATCAGGCGCAGCGGCTCGCCATGGCCGCGGCCCGAGGCCAGCTTGTCGGCTCCGATGGTGAAGATGCGCCCGTCCGACGCCCCTACCAGCAGCTTGTCGGTGGTGTAGGCCGGCACGAGGTAGGCCAGTTGGTCGCCTTCCTTGAACTTCAGCTCCGACGGATCCTCGACCTTGCCCTTGGCCGCCCGGATCCAGCCGCGCTCCGAAAGGATGACGGTGATCGCTTCGCGCGGGATGAAGGCCTCGGGCGCCACGAATGCCGACCCATCCACCGCCTCGGCGATGGTGGTCCGGCGTGGAGAGACCAGCGCCTTGCGCACGGCCTCCAGTTCCTTGGAGATCGCCTTCCACTGCTTGCCTTCAGACGACGTCAGCGCCTTCAAGTTGGCCAGTTCCTCGGAGAGTTCCTTGAACTCCTTCTCGATCGTCATCTCCTCCAGGCGCGCCAGCTGACGCAGCCGGGTGTCGAGGATGAAATCGGCCTGGACCTCGGTCAGGCCGAAGCGGGCGATCAGGACGGCCTTGGGCTGTTCCTCCTCCCGGACGATGCGGATCACCTCGTCGAGGTTCAGGAAGACGACGCGCAGGCCTTCCAACAGGTGCAGCCGCTTTTCGACCCGCGCGATCCGCCACTGCGAGCGGCGGTTCAGCACCTCGCGCCGATGGTCGAGGAAGGCCCGCAGGCAATCCTTCAGCCCCATGACGCGCGGCGTGCCGGTGGCGTCCAGAACGTTCATGTTGATCGGGAAGCGGACTTCCAGATCGGACAGCTTGAACAGGCTCTCCATCAGCATTTCAGGCTCGATGGTGCGGTTCTTGGGCTCGAGGATCAGGCGAATGTCCTCGGCCGACTCGTCGCGCACGTCGCCCAGCAGCGGCGCCTTCTTGTGTTCGATCAGGTCCGCCAGCGCCTCGATCAGGCGCGACTTCTGAACCTGATAGGGCATTTCGGTGACGACGATGCGCCACACGCCACGCCCTAGGTCCTCGGTCTCCCAGCGCGCTCGCAGACGCACCCCGCCCCGCCCCGTCTCATAGGCGTCCAGGATGGCGGCGTGGCCTTCCACGGCGACGCCGCCGGTCGGGAAGTCCGGTCCGGGGACCAGCTGCACCAGTTCCTCGGTCGTCGCATCCGGCCGGTCCAGCAGCATCTGGCAGGCGTCGATCAGTTCGCCGACATTGTGAGGCGGGATCGAGGTGGCCATGCCCACGGCGATGCCGGAGGAGCCATTGGCCAACAGGTTGGGGAAGCCGGCCGGCAGGACGACCGGCTCCTCGTCCTGGTCGTCATAGGTCGGGCGGAAGTCGACGGCGTCCTGGTCGATGCCGTCCAGCAGCAGGACGGCCGCCGGCGTCAGCTTGCACTCGGTGTAGCGCATGGCCGCGGCGCTATCGCCGTCGATGTTGCCGAAGTTGCCCTGGCCGTCGACCAGCGGATAACGTTGCGCGAAGTCCTGCGCCAGGCGCACCAGCGCCTCATAGATCGAGGCGTCGCCATGAGGGTGGTATCCGCCCATCACCTCGCCGACCACCTTGGCGCATTTGCGCGCCGCCGCCTGCGGGTTCAGCCGCATCTGGTGCATGGCGTAGAGAATGCGCCGGTGCACGGGCTTGAACCCGTCGCGCACGTCCGGCAGGGCGCGGTTGGTGATGGTCGACAGGGCGTAGGCCAGATAGCGGCGGCTGAGCGCCGTCTCCATCGGCTCGTCGATGATGCGGCCGCCTTCCGGCGGCGAGGCGTGGATCGTCATGGGCCAGCGAATCGGGGATTGAAGCCCTGAAGTCTAGCCCAAGGCGACGGCGAGTCGGGCGATAGTCGCCGCCCAGATGCGAAAAGGGCGCGACCTGCCGGCCGCGCCCTTCAGGCTTCAGCTTGTCCGCGCCGATCAGGCGGCGCCGTCGGCCTTCTTCTTCGAGGCCTCGGAGTAGATCAGCAGCGGCTGGGCCTTGCCGTCGATGACCTCGGCGTTGACCACGACCTCTTCCACGCCCTCGAAGGTCGGCAGCTCGAACATGGTTTCCAGCAGGATGCCCTCCAGGATCGAACGCAGACCCCGCGCGCCGGTCTTGCGGGTGATGGCCTTCTTGGCGACGGCCATCAGCGCGTCGTCGGTGAAGGTCAGCTCGACGTTTTCCATCTCGAACAGCCGCTTGTACTGCTTGACCAGGGCGTTCTTGGGCTCGGTCAGGATGGTGACCAGCGCCGCCTCGTCCAGGTCCTCCAGCGTCGCCAGCACAGGCAGGCGGCCGATGAACTCGGGGATCAGGCCGAAACGCATCAGGTCGTCCGGCTCAACGTTCTTGAGGATATCGCCGGTGCGACGCTCGTCGATCTCCTTGACCTTGGCGCCGAAGCCGATAGAGGCGCCGTCGCCACGCGCCGAGATCACTTTTTCCAGGCCGGCGAAGGCGCCGCCGACGATGAACAGGATATTGGCGGTGTCGACCTGCAGGAACTCCTGCTGGGGATGCTTGCGGCCGCCTTGCGGAGGCACGGAGGCGACAGTGCCTTCCATGATCTTCAGCAGGGCCTGCTGCACGCCCTCGCCCGACACGTCGCGGGTGATCGAGGGATTGTCCGACTTACGCGAGATCTTGTCGATCTCGTCGATGTAGACGATGCCGCGCTGCGCCCGCTCGACGTTGTAGTCGGACGCCTGCAGCAGCTTCAGGATGATGTTCTCGACGTCCTCGCCGACATAGCCGGCTTCGGTCAGGGTCGTGGCGTCGGCCATGGTGAACGGCACGTCGATGATCCGCGCCAGCGTCTGGGCCAGCAGCGTCTTGCCCGAGCCGGTCGGCCCGATCAGCATGATGTTGGACTTGGCCAGCTCGACGTCGTTGTTCTTCGTCGCGTGGTTCAGGCGCTTGTAGTGGTTGTGCACCGCGACCGAGAGCACCTTCTTGGCGTGGCTCTGGCCGATGACATAGTCATCCAGCACATCACGGATTTCCTTCGGCGTGGGCACGCCGTCGACGCTCTTCTTGAACCCGATCTTGTGCTCTTCGCGGATGATATCCATGCACAGTTCGACGCATTCATCGCAGATGAACACGGTCGGTCCGGCGATGAGCTTGCGCACTTCATGCTGGCTCTTGCCGCAGAAGGAACAGTACAGGGTGCTCTTGGCGTCGGTGCCGGCTGCTTTGGTCATAGACCCTTCTCACTCCCGCGATGCGCCCCGACATGAGGCGAAACGCGCTTCCCTCGCGTTGATTCGATGATCATGAACGCGAAGGTCTTCAAAAAATGACAATCACCCATCCCTCGTTCCGCCACAACCCCGTTGAAGATGTGGGCTTGCTGCGTTGCAGGGATGGATCAGTTTCAATGTGGATCACGGCGAATGTCTGACATGGGTGGTATGCAGGACTTTCGCCAGTCCGTTGCGTCGGAAACGGCTGAGGGGCGGCCGATCGTCGCGTTCGATTTCGACGGCACGCTGACGATCCGGGACAGTTTCACCGAGTTCCTGCGCTGGCGGGCCGGTCCCGGCGGCTGGGCGCTGGGCTTGGTCAAGATGGCGCCGGCGCTGGCGACCTATGCGCGGGACCGCGACAGGGGTCGGATCAAGGCCGCCTCGGTGAGGGAATTCCTTCGCGGCGTGGATCGCGCGACGCTGGAGGCGGACTCCGAGCGTTTCGCCGATCAAGTGTGGGGCCGATTCATGCGGCCAGACGCACTGAAGACCTGGCGCGACTGGGGCGAGCGTGGCGCGCATCGCGTGATCGTGACCGCTTCTCCCGAAACCACCGTCGCCCCTTTCGCCCGCAGGCTCGGCGCCGAGGCGTTGCTCGGCACGCCCCTGATGTTCGATTCGGATGATCGGGTGACCGGCGCCTTTGCGGGCCCGAACTGCCGGGGCGAGGAAAAGGTGCGTCGGCTGCATGCCGCCTATGGGCGCGACATCCGGCTGGCGGCCGCCTACGGCGACACCTCCGGCGACACCGAGATGCTGGCGATCGCCGAAACGCCGGGCTTCCGGGTCTTTACTCAGCGGCCGTGAAAAAGGCCCGGCGCGAACGCCGGGCCTTTTCCGTCATCAGGGCAGGCTAGATCAGACCGTCTTCACGCCGTCGGCGTCGGCCTGTTCCCGCTTGTCGTAGACGTGGTCGACGATACCCCAGGCCTTGGCCTCTTCCGCGCTCATGAAATGGTCGCGATCGAGGGTCTTCTCGACCTCTTCGTAGGTCCGGCCGGTGTGGTGGACGTAGATCTCGTTCAGCCGCTTCTTGGTGTAGCGGATGTCCTCGGCGTGGCGCTCGATGTCCGAGGCCTGGCCGCGGAAGCCGCCCGACGGCTGGTGAACCATCACCCGCGCGTTCGGCAATGCGATGCGCTGGCCCGCCTCCCCGGCCGTCAGGATCAGCGAGCCGGCCGAGGCGGCCATGCCCATGACCACGGTCGATACCGGGCTCTTGATGTACTGCATGGTGTCGTAGATCGCGAGCGCCGAGGTCACCTGACCGCCGGGGCTGTTGATGTACATGGAGATTTCCTTCTTCGGGTTCTCCGATTCGAGAAACAGCAGCTGGGCGCAGATCAGCGACGCCATGCCGTCCTCGAACGGCCCCGTCAGGAAGATGATCCGCTCGCGCAGCAGGCGCGAGAAGATGTCGAAGGCCCGTTCGCCGCGGCTGGATTGCTCCACCACCATCGGCACCAGATTCATGTTCAACAGTTCGATCGGATCGCGCATTCAGCCTTCTCGGGATGCATTGAGGGCGGGCGCGACTCGAGAGACACGCCTCATTGTCTTCCATATCGCGTCCCCGCGAACGCCCCGCAAGGCGCGAGGGAAAATGAAAAGGGCGGTCGCCGAAGCGACCGCCCTTTCTGTTCGCGGGAACGGAGGCTTACGCCTCGTCGTCTTCCTTCAGCAGCTCTTCCTTGCTGATCGGCTTGTCGGTGACGTCCGCCAGGCCGACGATCAGGTCCACCACCTTCTCCTCATAGATCGGCGCGCGCATCTGGGCGGCGGCGTTGGGGTTCTGGCGATAGAAGTTCAGCACAGCCTGCTCCTGGCCCGGATAGTTGCGGGCTTCCTGCAGGATGGCGGCGTTCAGCTCCTGGTCGGTGACCTGGATGTTGTTGGCGCGGCCGATCTCGGCCAGCACCAGACCCAGGCGCACGCGGCGCTCGGCGATCTTGCGGTACTCGGCCTTCAGTTCGTCTTCGGACTTCTGGGCGTCCTCTTCCGGCAGGCGGCCGGCGGCCTTGTCTGCCTCGACCTGCTGCCAGATTCCGTTGAACTCGGCCTCCACCATCTTCGGCGGCAGCGGGAAATCATGCGCCTCGTCCAGCTGGTCCAGCAGGGCGCGCTTCAGCTTGAAGCGGGCGGCGCCGGCGTACTGCTGGTTCAGGTTCTGGCTCAGCAGTTCCTTCA
The DNA here is from genome assembly GCA_023451375.1 of Pseudomonadota bacterium. GTDB lineage: Bacteria > Pseudomonadota > Alphaproteobacteria > Caulobacterales > Caulobacteraceae > Brevundimonas. The sequence goes on along the minus strand of JAEXZS010000066.1, from coordinate 52,523 downwards.
GCTTGTCCAGCGACTCCAGGCCGATGCGCTTGGCGAACTCATCGTCGACCTTGGATTCGGCCTCGGCCTTGATGGCCTTCATCTTGACGTCGAAGGTGGCCTTCTTGCCGGCCAGATGCGCGGCCTGGTAGTTCTCGGGGAAGGTGACCTCGATGGTCTTTTCCTCACCGACCTTAACCCCCGTCAGTTGCTCTTCGAAGCCGGGGATGAAGCGGCCCGAGCCGATCACCAGGTCCGCATCCTCGGCGGCGCCGCCTTCGAAGGGCTCTCCGTCCAGCTTGCCCAGGAAGTCGATCGTCAGCTGGTCGCCCTCGGCGGCCTTGACGGTCTTGCCCTTCTTGTCCTCGTAGGTCTTGGCCTGGCCGGCCAGTTCCGTCAGCGCTTCTTCCAGGTCGGCGTCCGACGCCTCATACGTCGGGCGCTCCAGCTTCAGCGTCTTGGGATCGACCGGGGTGAAGTCCGGCATGATCTCCAGCGACATCTCATAGGCCAGGTCTTCCTCGCCCTTGATGACCTTGTCCATGTCGGAGGTCAGCTTCATCTCGGCCGGAGCGGCCGGACGGACCTTGGCCTCGTCCAGCGCCTTTTGGCTGGACTCGTTCAGCTCGGCGTTGATGATCTCGCCCATGAAGTCGCGGCCGAAGGTCTTCTTGACGTGGCTGACAGGCACCTTGCCCGGGCGGAAGCCCTTGAGCTTCATCTGCGGGGCGACTTCCTTGACGCGGGCCTCGAGCTTCTCGTTCAGCTCCGCCACGGGAATGGTGACCGCGAGGACGCGGCTGAGGCCTTCGTTCGACTTTTCGACGACTTGCATGGTCGGGATTCTGACGCTCTGGGGCGCATGGGCCTGAGAGGCGGCCGGCGCGAATGGATAAAGCAAGAAGGCCGCCCCTTGCGGAGCGGCGCCTCGAAGCCCGCCCTTATGTCGAGAAGGGCGTCAAAGGTCAACGCGGGCCTGCGCCGACAAGCGATCGAACGCTGCTACAGCCGCCCCGCGCCCGCCAGCTTTTGCAGCAGCCACACCCGCGCGGGCGGCAGCGGCCGATTCTGAGGATGAAAGACGAACTGCTCGAGAAAATGCCCGGTCAGTTCGAATCCCGCGCGGATGTCTCCTTCCATCAGGCCCGCCTGCGCGCCCAGCAGGAAGGGCGGCAGGGCCAGCATCTTGTCGGCGTACGGCGCACCGGCCTCGCGGCTGACCGCCCGGCCGGTGCGGGGGCTGACGTAGATCAGGTCGTCGGGGGAACCCGTGGCGGCGCACCGTGACAGGTCCAGGCCGAAACCCAGGTCTTCCAGCATTCCCCTTTCGAAGCGCACGAAGATCGCCGGCCAGACGTCGGGAATGGCGAAGGCCGCCATCAAAGCCTCGAACCCGAGGAAGACGCCCGGATGCGGCTCGCGCTCCGGCAGGGCGCCCTGAGCGACAGCCGCCGCGCCCGCCAGCCCCGTCAGGGCCAGGGGATCGTCGAACAACGCGCTGGGTCCCTCGCCCGTCGGCTCCAGCCGGGCCGAGCCCAGGTGGTCCGACGTGCGGGCGCGATAGTCCGCGATCACACGTGCGCCGGCCTGCAGAAACGGCTTCATCTTGCGCGACGCGCCGCCCGCGACATAGGCGGCGCGGCGCCCGTGGCCCTCCGTCAGCAGGTCGACGATCACGCCGGTGTCGCCGTGCGCCCGCGCGGACAGCACGAACGCCTCTTCGGTGAATTCCATCAGTCGGCGGCCTGACCCGCCTTGGAGACCTTGATCGCCTCGACGACCGCATCTGCCGCGGCGTTCGGCACGGCGAAGCTGAGCACGTACTGTTCGATCTTCCAGCCGTCGTCCGTGAGGCGCATAACGCCGGAACCGCGCGTCTCGCCATAGCTCTCGTTGGTCAGCTTTTCCTCGAACCACGCCACGCAACGGCATTCGATGGGGGCGATGGTGATCGTTCGCTCGGTCGCCGGATAGGACCAGCCCCTGCCGCGCGAGAAGTAGGGTTCGGCGAAGGCGCGGAAGCCCGACATCGTCCAGTGTTCGGTCGCGTCGGTGCCGACGAAGCGCGCCTGCGGCGTGAACAGGGCGAAGTAGGCCTGACCGTCCGCCGCGGTGGAGGCCGCGTTCAGCTGATCCAGCACCGCCGCGACCTGGGCCTTCGCCGTCGCATCGTCGACCGGCCCGGCCTGGCTCAGCACGAGCGCGGCCAGCAATGGCGTCATCATCGCGATCTCCCTAGGTTGGCGGTCAGTCCTGACGCGGAGATGACCACGGCGCAAGTCGCTGGACCAGGCGTCATCGCGCCAAGGGTGTGCAGGACATCGACGCAGCCCCCGCCTTCCGCTCAGAAGCCTGCGTTCTGTCGAACGGCGGCGACGGTCGCCTGACCTTCCGGCATGGCCTATCCGCTCTCCGGCACAGGATAGGTGTCGCTGTTCAGCACCTTGGCCAGCGCCAGCAGATTGCGAGCGGCGTTTCGGGCGACGCGATCCGAATAGGCGTGGCCCTGGTCCGTCTCCACATAGTCCGGTCCCGGCCCAGGTCCCAGGTGCCAATAGGTCCAGCTCTGCGCCGGAATGGTGAAACCCATGTCGATCAGGCCCTGGCATACGGTGGCGACGATATGGTGAGCGCCGTCCTCGTTGCCGGTGATGACCACGCCGGCCACCTTGCCGAAGGCGACGGGGCGACCGCTGTCGTCGGTCTCGCTGAACCAGGCGTCCATCCGCTCCAGCGCGCGCTGACACACGCTGGACATCTGGCCCAGCCAGGTCGGGGTGGCGAAGACCACGATGTCGGCCGCCTTCAGCTTGGCGTCGACAGAAGGCCAGTCGTCGCCCTCCCCTTCATCGCCGGTCACACCTGGCTTGATGTTCAGGTCGACGAGTCTGACGAGGTCGGTTTCAACCCCGCCCTTGGCCAGTTCCTGCATCAGCACACGAGCCAGCGCCTCGGTGCTGGACGTTTGCGGCGAGGGCTTCAGGGTGCAGTTGAGAACGAGGGCTTTCATGGGGCCTCCCAGCATCGCCTGTCGCCAACCCGTCGCGCACGGAGTCGTTCCGGCAGCTTATTTAACCAGCAGGTTGACAAAGGCGATTGCGACGTTCAATTAACCTAGCAGTTAAGTATGAAGCCCTGACCTATGCAGACCGACCCACTCTCCGCCAAGTTCGCCGCCCTGGCTGACCCGACGCGTCGGGCCATCCTCGCGCGACTGAGCGAAGGCGAGGCCACCGTCAATGAGCTGGCCCAGCCGTTCGACATCAGCCTGCCGGCCGTATCGAAGCATCTGAAGGTGCTGGAGAAGGCCGGCCTGATCAGCCGGGGCAAGGAAGCCCAATGGAGGCCGGCCCGGCTGGAGCCCATGGCGATGCGCAGCATCGCCGAATGGCTGGAGCATTACCGCCGCTACTGGGACCAGAGCTTCGACCGACTGGAAGACTATCTTCGCAAGATTCAGAAAGGAGACGACAATGGCGAACGAAATTGAGAGCAACCCGTGCGACACCGACGGAGCGGCCCACGCCTTTGACCTGGTGCTGGAACGCGTGATCGACGCCTCGCCCGAGAAGATCTATCGGGCCTATACGGACCCGGCCATCCTCAGCCAGTGGTTCGCGCCCAAGCCCTGGAGCATCAGCGACGCGGTGATCGAGCCTCGGGTCGGCGGTCGCTTCAACTTCGTCATGCACGGACCGGACGGCGAGCGGTTTCCCAACTCGGGCGTCTTCCTGGAGGTCGTGCCCAACCGTCGCCTGATCTCGACCGACGCCTTCACGCCCGACTGGAAACCGGCAGGCCAGCCCTTCATGGTGGCGCGTATCGAGCTGGAGCCCACCGCCGACGGCAAGACGAAGTACACCGCCACCGCCAGCCACTGGAGCGAGGGGACCATGAAGCAGCACGAGGAAATGGGCTTCCACGAAGGCTGGGGCCAGGTCGCCGACCAACTGGCCGAGATCGTGAAGACGCTCTGACGCTTTCCCGCCGCGACCGGCTTTATCCACGGACCCAGCCATGACCCTCGCAGAAGACCTCGACACCCGGCCGACGCTGCACATGCGGCGCACCTTCGACGCGCCCCGCGCCCTGGTATGGCGGGCGTGGAGCCGGCCGGAAATCCTGGTGCTGTGGATGGGGCCGGTCGAATGGCCCGCCTTCAGCGTCACCAGCGACTTCCGCGTCGGCGGTCAGTGGCGCATCGGCTTGAAGTCGCCTGAGACCAGCGAGGAGCTGTGGCAGGGCGGGGTGTATCGCGAGATTGTCGAACCCGAACGGCTGGTCTTCACCTTCAAGTGGGAGGGCGACAACCACGAAGACGGCCCTGCGGCGGACACGCTCGTCACCGTCCATCTCACCGACACCGATGATGGCCGCACCGATATGGCCTTCACCCACGAGGGCCTCAAGAACGCACGCAGCCTGGCCGGCCACCAGCACGGCTGGACCTCGACCGTCGATCGCCTGGAGGCCTGGCTCGCCGCCCATCCCGACTGAACCGAAACCAAGAGGAGACGACCATGAAGATCGTGACCAGTTTGAGTTTCCGCGGCCAGTGCCGCGAAGCGTTCGAGTTCTACGCCCAAGTCCTGGGCGGCAAGCTGTCCGCCGCCATCCCCTACTCCGCCGCGCCTCCGGGCATGCCGATCACGGACGACAAGTACCAGGACTGGCTGATGCACGCCTGGCTGGAGGTCGGCGACCAGGCGATCATGGGCGCCGATATGGATGTCGAATGGGCCCGAAACATTGACAAGCCCAAGAACGGCTTCGACGTCACCTATCACACCGAGGACGCCGTCAAGGCGAAGCAGGTGTTCGACGCCCTGGCCGAGGGCGGCGAGGTCGGCATGGCTTTCGGTGAGACCTTCTGGTCGCCCGGCTACGGCAGCCTGACCGACCGGTTCGGCATTCCGTGGATGGTCAACACCGTCCCGGCCGAAGGCTGGACGCCCGAACAGACCTGAACTCCAGGGGCGGTCCGACGCCGCCCCGCCCCTCCCTTTACGATGGAGATCGAACCATGAAGGCCTCGCCCATGGTGTGGACTGGCCGCGTCCTCAGCGCGCTGTTCGTGCTGTTCATGCTCGGCGCGTCCGTCGCGCCCAAGTTCCTGATGCCGGACGTGAACCTGGACTACATCCGCTCGCTCAACATCGATCCGGCGGACGTGCCGCTGATCGGCGCGATCGAGCTGATCGGAACCCTGCTCTACGCCTGGCGGCGCACCAGCCTCTTGGGGGCGGTGACCATGACCGCCCTGCTCGGCGGCGCGATCGCCACCCACTTGCACGTCGACAGCCCGCTGTTCAGCCACACCCTGTTCGGCGTCTACCTGGGCCTGATCATGTGGGCCGGCCTGTGGCTGCGCGACCCGGCGCTGCGGGCGCTGCTTCCGCTGCGGCGCTCGGAAATCATCCCCGCATCGACATAGGGAGAGAGACGACATGCGCACGATCCGAACCGCCACCTTCATTTCCATGGACGGCGTCATGCAAGCGCCCGGCGGGCCCGAGGAAGATCCGAGCGACGGATTCAAGTCCGGCGGCTGGGTCTTCCCATTCTGGGATGACACCTTGGGCGAGCTGATGGGCCGCGCCATGGGCGAGAACTACGATTTGCTTCTGGGCCGCCGCACATACGAGATATTCGCCGCCTTCTGGCCGCACCAGGACGACGAGCTCGGCCGCGTCTTCAACAGCGTCGAGAAGTACGTGGTCGCCAGCCCGGGAACGCCGACGCCGTGGGTCAACAGTCACCGCATTGAGGGCGACGTCGTCCCGGCCGTCCGCGCGCTCAAACAGACCGAGGGTCGCGATCTGCTGATCCACGGATCGAGCAAAGTGATCCACGCCCTGCTCGCCGCCGATCTGATCGACCAGATGACGACCTTGACCTTCCCGCTTGTCCTCGGCCGGGGCAAGCGACTGTTCGATGCCGGCTCACGCCCACGGGCTTGGACGCCACTGGGCGGCGAAGTCACCGGAAAGGGCGTCGTGGTCGCCACCTACGGCCTGGGAGGCGACGTGCCGACCGGATCGTTCGTTGAGGAGGCGGCGCGCGACGCCTGAAAACTAGCGGTTGAGCTGGGTCGGGAACTCGCGACCCAGCGCCTCGGCCATCGCCTGCTCGGCGATCAGGAAGACCTGGTCGCGCAGGTGATAATTGTTCGACAGGACGATCACCGAGACATCCGCCTCGGGCTGATAAAGCATCAGGTTGCGGAACCCGCCCCAGCTGCCGGTGTGATAGATCTGGCGGTCCTCGAAGGATGGCTTCACCTGCTGGCCCAGCCGCTTGGAGAAGATGCCGTAGCCCCAGTCGCGATGTTCGCGGCCGCGCTCCTTCGGCGTATCGGCGGGCGAATGGTCGGTCAGCATCTGCTGGTAGCTGAACGGCGTCAGCAGCTCGCCGCGATGCAGCGCCCGCTGCCACACCAGCAGGTCGTCCAGCGTAGAATAGACCGCGCCCGCGCCTGCCACGATCGAGGTGTTGGCGTTGGGCTGCGCCGCAAGCCCGCCAGGAAAGTTGGCGTAGCCCATGATGACGTCGTGGTTCCCGCCGTCCAGGTCCAGCCCCGTGTCCTTCATGCCCAGCGGCTGGAAGAAGGCCTGCCGCATATAGACGTCGAACGGCTGGCCGCTGGCCTTCTCGACGATGGCGGCGGCCAGGTTGAAGCCGGCGTTGTTGTACCGGACCTTCGATCCCGGCTCGAACTGCAGGCGGAAGGCTTTTGAGTCCTCCGTCAGTTCGTCCAATGTCGCCGGCGTCACGCGGCGCAGGCCCCAGGCGCCGCGCGCCATCAGGTCGGGAATGCCCGAGGTATGCGACAGCAGGTGATGGATGCGGACCGGCGCCCACGCCTCGGGACAGGGCTGAATCCACTTGCACACAGGATCGCCGATCGTCAGCCGCCCCTCATCCTGCAGCTTCAGGATCGCCGCCGCCGTGAACTGCTTGGAGATGGACGCCAGCCGGAAGCGCGAATCCAGCGCCAGCGGCTGATCGGTCTCATAGTTCGCCTTGCCGTACACCTGGCGGAACAGGACGCGGTCGCCCCTGGCCACCAGCACCGCCCCCATAAATCCCCGGGACGCCGCCGACCGGTCCAGCCGTTCGGCCAGTCTCGGCAGGTCCTGCACGACCACAAGGGGCGGGCGCGGCGGCTGCGCGGGTCGCAAGGAGGCCAGCACGGCGTCACGCGGCTGACGGATCGCGGTCGCCACTCCGCCCCAGGTGGCCCCGCCCACGGCGACCGCGATCAGCAGGCCGATGATGGTGCGGGGATGTCCCCCGGCTGTACGCGGCACTTCGAACACGACGCGATCAGACGTCGAAATCGAGGCCGAATTGGGCATACAGCGCCCGTGAATCCTGCCACTTCGGATCGACCTTCACCGTCAGGAACAGATGCACCTGGCGGCCGAGGATCTCGTTCAGCTCCTCGCGCGCCTTCTGGCCGATCCACTTCAGCGTCTGGCCGCCCTTGCCCAGCACGATGGGCCGCTGGCTCTCACGCTCGACATAGATGGTCTGCTCGATCCGAGCCGAGCCGTCGGCGCGATCCTCGAAACTGGTGGTCTCCACCGCCGCCGAATAAGGCAGTTCCTCGTGGACGCGCAGATAGACCTTCTCGCGCGTGATCTCGGCGGCCAGAACCCGGATCGGCACGTCGGCCGCCTGATCTTCTGGATACAGCCAAGGCCCCTCGGGCATGGAGCGGGCCAACCGCTGCTTCAGGTCCTCGACCCCGTCGCCGGTGGCGGCGGAGATCATGTAGACCTCCTCATAGACGCCGCTCTCGAACAGCTTCTGCGACAGCGCCAGCAGGGTGTCGCGGCGCATGCCGTCGATCTTGTTCAGCGCCAGCAACACCTTGGTCCCCGTCGCCTGAAGGTTGGCGATGATGGTTTCGGTGTCCTCGGCCGAGCGACGATCCGCCGCCGTGCCGTCGCGGCCTTCCGCGGCGATGTGCGACTGGGCGTCGATCAAATGGACGACGATATCCGCGTCCTCGGCGCCGCCCCAGGCCGAGGCGACCATGGCCCGGTCCAGCCGGCGGCGCGGCGTGAAGATGCCGGGCGTGTCCACCAGAATGATCTGGGCGGCGCCTTCCATGGCGATGCCGCGCACGGGGAACCGAGTGGTCTGCACCTTCTGGGTGACGATGGAGACCTTTGATCCCGTCAGCCGGTTCACCAAGGTGGACTTGCCGGCGTTGGGCGCGCCGATGATGGCGGCGAAGCCGGCGCGCTGTGCGGGGTTGTGGGTCTCGGTCAAATTACGCCTTCACGTTTCAGGAGCGCCGTCGCGGCGGCCTTCTCCGCCTCCTGACGCGAACGCCCCTGCGCGGTCAAGGGTTCGACGCCCTCGACAAGGACTTCCACCTTGAAGGTCGGCGCGTGATCCGAGCCGGTGCGCCCGACGATGCGATAGGTCGGCAGCGGTCGCCCCTTGCCCTGCGCCCACTCCTGCAGCGCCGATTTCGGATTGGTCACGCTGCGCGGCGGCGGCGCGGCCAGGTCGGCGGCCCAGCCGCGTTGGAAGGCCGCGCGCGCCGCTTCCAGACCGCCGTCCAGATAGACCGCCGCCAGGATGGCCTCGACCGCATCGGCGATGACGCCGGCCTTCTTGCGACCGCCCGTCTTGGTCTCGCCGGGCGACAGGCGCAGCGCCGCGCCGACGCCCCAGGCCTCGCCCACCCGGGCGCAGGCCGTCTTGTCGACAAGCGCATGCAGGGTCGACGACAGCTGTCCCTCGTCGGCAGCGGGGAAGTCGCGGAACAGCCGCTCGGCCGTCAGCAGCCCCAGCACCCGGTCGCCCAGGAACTCGAGCCGTTCGTTGTCCCGCGGGCCATGCGCGCCCGGCGGCGCCCCTTCGCCGACGCTGGCGTGCGTCAGGGCGCGCTCCAGCAAGGCCTTGTCCCGGAAATCGTGGCCGATGCGCTGCTCCAGCGCGACGACCGCCTCGGCGCGGCCGTTCGCCATCAGTGCAGGACGGTGAAGAAGCGGTCCAGCCGCACGCGGAACCAGGTCGCCGGGTTCCAAAGCGACGAACCCGGCTCCCACGAGAACAGGATCATCTGCGCCTTGCCGACCAGGTTCTCGGCCGGCACCAGGCCAACGCCGTTCATCGGGTCGACGCGGCTGTCGATCGAGTTGTCGCGGTTGTCGCCCATCATGAAATAATGTCCCGCCGGAACCTCATAGACCGGCGTGTCGTCCAGGTCCCCGCCCGGACCGAAGTCCTGCGTCATGAAGGTCTTGCCGTTCGGCAGGGTCTCGCGAATCTTGGTGATCGGGCGCGGGCCGAAGATGTCCTGCATCTCGGTCTGGCTGACCACCACGTCCTGCACCGGCTGGCCGTTGATGTGGAGCTTGTTGGCGATCATCTGCACCCGATCGCCCGGCAGGCCGATCACACGCTTGATGAAGTCGGTCTTGTTGTCGCGCGGCAGCTTGAACACGACGACGTCGCCGCGCTCGGGCGTCCCGGCCGGAATGCGGCCGTCGAACAGCGGCGGGCTGAACGGGATCGAGTGCTTCGAATAGCCGTACGACCACTTCGACACGACGATGTAGTCGCCTTCGTAGAGGTTCGGCTCCATCGAGGCCGACGGAATCGTGAAGGGCTGGAACAGGAAGATCCGCAGCACCATGGCGATCAGCAGGGCGAAGACGATGGTCTTGACGATCTCGACCGTCTCGTTGGCGGCCGACTTGGGCGCGACCTTGCCGGAGCCGCCAGCCGCATAGACCGGGCCGTCGCCGGCGGTCTTCGAGGTTTCCACCGCCGGTTCATGGTGCGGCTTGTCGGTTTCGCTCATGCGATCAGGAATCCCTTGCCGCGCGGTCGCGGTCACTGGCGGACGGGTATAGCGCGATTACGCCACCGGCAAGGCTTCGATGACGACAAAAGCCAGCGCATACGGATGTTCGTCGCTCAGCGTCAGGTGAATCCTGGGCTCATGGCCAGGCGGCGTCAGTCGCGCCAGATGCTCGGCCGCGTGGCCCGTCAGCACCATGGTCGGCTGGCCGGACCGCAGGTTCGCCACCCCCATGTCGCGCCAGTAGACGTCGGCGCGCATGCCGGTGCCCAGCGCCTTGGCGCAGGCCTCTTTGGCCGCGAAGCGCTTGGCGTAGCTCCAGGCCGGGTCCGGCTTGCGGTCCGACCGGGTCCGCTCCAGTTCGGTGAAGCAGCGCTGCTTGAAGCGTTCGCCGAACCGGTCCAGCGACGCCTGGATGCGCCGGATGTCCGACAGGTCGGCGCCCACGCCGATGATCATGCCGCGTCCATCGCCGCGCGCATCCGGCGAATGGCGGCGTCGATCCCGATGAAGATGGATTCGCCGATCAGGAAGTGGCCGATGTTCAGCTCCCGCACCTCGGGTATGGCCAGCAGGCGCGGCGCGGTGTCGTAGTCCAGCCCGTGACCGGCGTGGACTTCCAGCCCCAGGATATCGGCCTGGGCGGCGGCGGCGACCAGGTGTTCAAGCTCAACCTCGCGCTCGCCCGGATCGGTCAGGTGGCAATATCGGCCGGTGTGGAACTCGACCACCTGGGCGCCGACGGCGGCGGCGGCCTCGACCTGGTCCTGGGCCGGCTCGATGAACAGCGACACCCGCACGCCCGCGTCGACCAGCGCCTTGACCACCGGCGCGATCCGCGCCTCGTGGCCGGCCACCGCCAGGCCGCCCTCGGTCGTCACTTCCTCGCGCCGCTCGGGCACTAGACAGGCGGCGTGCGGCCGATGGCGCAGGGCGATGGCCAGCATCTCTTCGGTCACCGCCATCTCCAGGTTCAGCGGCTTGCCGGCGCGCGCGCACAGGGCGCTCAGCACGTCGATGTCGCCATCGGTGATGTGCCGGCGATCCTCGCGCAGATGCGCCGTGATCCCGTCCGCCCCGGCCGCCAGCGCCGCCTCGGCCGCGCGCACCGGATCAGGGTGCGTTCCGCCCCGCGCGTTCCGCACGGTGGCGACGTGGTCGATGTTGACGCCGAGGCGGGCCCTCTGTCTCACGCTAGTCCTCCGCTCATCCCGGCGAAAGCCGGGACCCAGTGATTTGGGCGATCAGCGATGCCGATCAACCTCGACGCCCGATCCAGCGCACGTTCGACATCCCGTGCCTCACGAAAGAACTGGTTCCCGGCTTTCGCCGGGATGAGCGGAAGCAATTATCATTTCGACAGCCGCCGGCTGCCCGGATCCTCGACCGGCAAAGCCGCCAATTCCGGGGGCAAGGCGTCGGCGGGATAGGCCGGCACATCCAGCGAAGCCAGGGCGACCAGCGGCACGCCCACGTCCGCCTTGCCGCCCGAGCGATCGACGATGCACGCCGCCGCGACGACCTCGCCCCCGGCCGCCTGGATGGCCGCGATGCACTCGCGCGAGCTCAGGCCGGTGGTGACTATGTCCTCGACCATCACGACCTTCTCGCCAAGCTCGACCGAAAAGCCGCGACGCAGCCTGAACTGGCCGCCGTCGCGTTCGACGTACATCGAACGAACCTTCAGGTGCTTGGCCGTTTCATAGCCGGGGATGATGCCGCCTACGGCCGGCGATATGGCGACGTCGACCACGCCCACCCCGGCCGTGATCTTCTCGGCCAGGGCCTTGCACAGCCGCTCGCACCGGGCCCCGTCCATGAAGACCAGGTTCTTCTGCAGGAAGGTCGGGCTGTGCAGACCCGACGACAGGACGAAGTGGCCTTCGCGCAGGGCGCCGGCGTCGCGAAATTCATTGAGGACGTCTTCGGTGTTCATCCGTCGTCTCTAGACCCGGATCGCGCGGGGATGAACCCTCCGGCGACGCTTCATTCGATGTTTTCGTGCGGACGAAGGCCTCGTGCCAGCAGTTCGGTCCAGACGCCTTCCGCCTCGTCGGCGAAGCCCATCAGGTCCAGGTCGGCTGGTGCGATCATGCCGTGCTCGACCAGGGCGTCGAAGCCGATGACGGAGTTCCAGTAGGCCTTGTCGAACAGGACGATGGGAATCGGCGGCGCCTTGCCCGTCTGGCGCAGGGTCAGGATCTCGAACAGTTCGTCGAAGGTGCCGAAACCGCCGGGAAACACCACCAGCGCATTGGCTCGCATGGCCAGGTGCATTTTCCGCATGGCGAAATAGTGGAAACGGAAGGTCAGCTCCGGCGTCGAGAAGGCGTTGGGCTCCTGCTCGTGCGGCAGGGTGATGTTGAAGCCGACTGACGGCGCGCCGATATCCGTGGCGCCGCGATTGGCGGCCTCCATGACCCCGGGACCGCCGCCGGTGGCGATGACGTTGTCGCGCGGCTCGCCGACCGATCCCCGCAGCGCCCCGCCGCGCTCCGACGCCAGCCGCCCGAAGGCCCGCGCCTCGTCGTACCAGCGCTGACCCTCGCCGATGCGCGCGCTGCCGAAGACCACGATGGTCGAGCGCACGCCCCAGGCCCTCAGCGCCTCCTCCGCCTTGGCGTACTCCATCAGGAATCGGACGCCGCGCATGGAGTCGCCCAGCAGGAAGTCGCGATCCATCGCGGCCAGCCGATAGGACGGCGAGGCCAGCTGGGCCGCGTTCGCCTTGGGCGCTTCGTCCCTCACCCGCGCGCGCGCTCCACGTTGTCGACCGAAGGATTCGCGCGCAGGGCCGCCATGATCATGGTCGCGTGCTTGGCGTCCTCGACCTCCACGTCCACGTCCACGTCGAAGAAGTCCTGCTGCCGGTGCGCCATGGACAGATTGATGATGTTGCCGCCCGCCTCCCCGATCAGGGTCGTCACCTGGCCCAGCACCCCCGGCGCATTGCGGATGGTGGCGCGGATGCGGGCGGCGGCGACGGCGCGCTGCTCGGCCTCGGGCGTCCACTGCAGGTCGTGCCAGACGGAATCGTCGTCGGCGTAATCGGCCAGGGCCTGACAATCGATGGTGTGAACGGTCAGGCCGACCTCCGGCTCCAGGATGCCGACGATGCGATCGCCCGGAACCGGGGTGCAGCACTGGCCGAAATGAACGCTGACGCCCGGCGTCAGCCCGCCGCCGCGGACGAACAGTCGCGCCTTCTCGTCTTGGATCCGCTGCTTCTCCGGCCCGGCCTTCAGCCGCCCCTTCAGCGACGGGAACAGGGTCTCGGCCACCACTGTCGGCGACATCCGGCCGCGCCCCAGCGCCTCGAACAGATCGTCGTCGGTCGCGACGGCGAAGGTCTCGAGCACCGGCTTCAGCGACACATCCGCCAGCGCCTTTTCCACCCGCGTCAGGGTGTGCTCCAGCGCCGTCCGGCCCAGCTTGATGAACTCCTCGCGCTCGGAGCTGCGGATATGGCGCCGGATGGCGGAGCGCGCGCGCCCGGTGACCGTCAGGCTGCGCCAGTCGGCCGGCACCTCGCGCTTGGTCCCAGTGATCACCTCGACCACGTCGCCGTTCTGCAGCGGCGTTCGCATCGGCTTCAGCTCGCCGTTGATCTTCACGCCCACGGCCGTGTCGCCCACCTCGGTGTGCACCGCGTAGGCGAAATCCAGCGGCATGCCCCCGCGCGGCAGGGTCACCAGCCGCCCCTTTGGCGTGAAGACGAACACCTGATCCAGGTACATTTCCAGCTTGGCGTGCTCGACCCAGTCCTCGCCGCCCTCGCCGTGCTCGATCACCTGCACGAGGTGGCGCAGGTTCTGCAGCGGGTCGCGACCCCCGCCCTTTTCCATCGCCTCATGGTCGAAGCCGTAGGAATGGTTCTTGTAGCGCCAGTGCGCCGCCACGCCGTCCTCGGCGACCCGGTCCATCTCCTCGGTGCGGATCTGCATCTCGATGCGCAGGCCGCGCGGGCCTACCACCGTCGTGTGCAGCGAGCGGTAGTTGTTCGACTTCGGCGTCGAGATGAAGTCCTTGAACCGTTCGGGCACCATCGGCCAGGCGCGGTGGATCACGCCCAAGGCGCGGTAGCAGTCGTCCTCGGCCTCCACGATCACGCGGAAGCCGTAGATGTCCGACAGCGAGGAAAAGCCCACCGATTTACGCTGCAGCTTGCGCCAGATCGAATAGGGCGTCTTCTGCCGACCGAAGACGCGCGCGGGCATGCCGGTCTCGGCCAGAACGCGCTCGATCTCGTCCGACACGCCCTCGATGGCGCGACCGTGTTCCAGCTTCAGCGCCTCCAGCCGCCGCTCGATGGCCGTCTTGGCGGTCGGGTTCAGGTAGGTGAAGGCCAGCTCCTCCAGCTCGGAGGCGATGGAGTGTATGCCGATCGACCGACCCAGCGGCGCATAGACCTCCAGCGTCTCTCGGCTGATGCGCTCGCGCTTCTCCGGCTTGACGTACTGGAGCGTCCGCATGTTGTGCAGGCGGTCGGCCAGCTTGACCAGCAGCACCCGCACGTCCCGACTGATGGCCAGGATGAACTTGCGCAGGTTCTCGGCCTGGCGCGTGTGCTCGGCCTGCAGCTCCAGCCGGCTGAGCTTGGTCACGCCCTCGACCAGGCCGGCCACCTCCTCGCCGAACATCTGGGCGATATCGTTGCGCGTGGCCGAGGTGTCCTCGACGACGTCGTGCAGCAGGGCGGTGACAATGGTCGCCGTATCCAGCCGATAGTCGGTCAATATGCCCGCGACCTGGATGGGATGGGCGAAATACGGGTCGCCCGAGGCTCGCAGCTGCGAGCCGTGCATTTTCATCGCATACACATAGGCGCGATTCAGCAACGCCTCGTCAGCCGTGGGATCGTAAGCCTTGACAGCCTCGATCAGCTCGAACTGCCGCATGATGGGCGCGCGCTTGGGCGCCGTCGACTCATTCAGGACCGGCGTTTTGGGGCGGTCTTGGTTTGCAGCTTGGGGCGCCGGCGGGGCGGTCTCGGGCCTCGCCGGCAGGATAGTGACGCCTGGGGCTCCCTCGGGCGTCAGTACCGCTCCTCCTGACCGCCGTCGCGGTCGCTTTGCAGCGCGCGGATCAGCTCGGCCTCGGCCATGTTCATGTGCTGGGGCTCGGCCAGCAGGGCGACGGTCTCCGCCTCGTCTTCAGCCTCGGTGCGCTCGTCGACCCGCTGCAGGGTGGTGATGATGTTCTCGCGCAGCTCGTCCGGCTTGACGGTGTCCTCCGCCACTTCGCGCAGGGCCACGACCGGGTTCTTGTCGTTGTCGCGGTCGATCGTCAGGGGCGCGCCGTTGGCGATGTTGCGGGCGCGGTGACCGGCCAGCAGCACCAGGCCAAAGCGGTTCGGAACCTTCTCGATGCAGTCTTCGACGGTGACGCGGGCCATGAATTTCCTCGGACGCGGGGGAGAACCGCGTCAAATACAGACGGAACCCCGCTTTTGCAACGTCAAGGCGGCGGAATCAGGGCGTCAGTCCCGCCGCCGCGCCAGCGGATAGGCGATGATCAGCACCAGGTCCTCTTCGCCGACCTGGGTGATGCCGACGTTGTTGCCGTCATAGAGGTAGGCCGTGTCGCCGGCCTTCATCCGCGTGGTGACGCCGTCGGAGGTGACGTCCCCCTCCCCGCTGACGACATGATAGACTTCGTCATGGGCGATGACGTGCAGGCCGATCGAGGCGCCGGGATGCATGACACGCTTCCGGAACTCCATCGACCGGTTCGGGGCGACGTCGGAGATGCGATACGCGGTGCTCATCCCCGTGCCGTTGTGCGGCGGAACCTGCCGCACGCGGACGTCCGCCTCACGGACCACGATGCCGACGCCGGCCGGCGGCGAAGCGGGAGCGGGGTGGCTTTCCTGGACCGCGGCGGTCGCGATCAGGGCCGAAAGCAAGAGGCTCAGCATGGCGTGTCTCCCGGTGTCATTCGCCGCAGGAACTCACGTTCGGCGCCTTCGCGCAAGGTCAGGCGAGCGGATGGGCGTCGCGGCAGACCGTCGCGGCGTCCCGCAGTTCGGCGGCGGAGCCCCGCGCCGTCGGGTGCCGCCACTGCGGCGCGATCTCGGCGATCGGCCCCATGACGAAGCGCCGCTCGGCCGCGCGCGGATGCGGCAGGATCAGCCCGTCCAGGTCGCCGCTCAGCCGGCCATAGGCGATCAGGTCCAGGTCCAGGGTGCGCGGCGCGTTGCGCATCGACCGCTGCCGACCGAAGGCGTCCTCGATCCGGCCCAGCGCCGCCATCAGGGCATGCGGATCGTGCTCGGTTCGCACCAGCACGGCGCCGTTGAGGAACGGGGGATCCGTCGGATCGGGCCAGGCCTGGGACGCCCACCAGCTGGAGCGCGCCAGGATATCGACGCCCTCGCAGCGGAAACGCGCCAGGGCCGCCTCCAGCCCCTCGCGGCAGGACGACCACGCCCCCTTGTCATTGCAGCCCAGGGCCACGATGACTGCGCCGTCCAGATCAAGGTCGTCGTCGATTCTGACGTCCGGCCGGACGCCCGTTTCTTCATCGCTTTCGACGGCCTCGACCATGTTTCATTCCACCGACCGCCTGGCGGTCTTCATCGACGGTTCGAACCTCTACTCGGCCGCACGGGCTCTGCAGCACGATCTGGACTTCCGGCGGATGCTGGACTGGTTCCGCGAGAAATCCATCCTGACGCGCGCCTATTATTACACGGCTGTGGTCGAGGGCGAAGAATTCTCGCCGGTGAAGCCTCTGGTCGACTGGCTGGACTACAACGGCTTCACCGTGGTGACCAAGCCGGTCAAGCGCTTCACCGACGCCCAGGGCCAGAGCCGGATCAAGGGCAATATGGACATCGAGATCGCGGTGGACATGCTGGAGCTGGCCCCGCGCCTCGACCACGTGGTTCTGTTCTCGGGCGACGGCGACTTCCGCCGGCTGGTGCAGGCGGTGCAGGCCCAGGGCGTGCGCGTGACCGTCATCTCGACCACCCGGACCCAGCCGCCGCACATCGCCGACGACCTGCGCCGCAAGGCGGACGCCTTCCTGGACCTGAACGACTTGATGGCCGACTTCGGCCGACCCAAGGCCGCCCAATGAGCCTGACCCCCGAGCCCCCCCGCGATTGTCCGCGCTGCCCGCGCCTGGTCGCCTACCGCCGGGAGAACGCCCGCCAGCATCCGGAATGGTGGAACGGCCCCGCCGCCTCGTTCGGCGACACGAACGCCCGCCTGCTGGTCGCGGGCCTGGCGCCGGGGCGAATGGGCGCGAACC
This sequence comes from Pseudomonadota bacterium, assembly GCA_023451375.1. Taxonomy (GTDB): domain Bacteria; phylum Pseudomonadota; class Alphaproteobacteria; order Caulobacterales; family Caulobacteraceae; genus Brevundimonas. Next base: position 35,464 of record JAEXZS010000066.1, on the reverse strand, counting down.
GCACGGGGCGGCCCTTCACCGGCGATCACGCGGGCTGGCTGCTGTACGACACGCTGAGGAAGACCGGCTTCGCCACCGGCCACTACCATCCGAGCGGCGAGGACGACCTGCGCCTGACGGACTGCATGATCACCAACGCCGTGCGTTGCGCCCCGCCCGGCAACAAGCCCCTGCCGATCGAAGAGACGACCTGCCGGCCCTTCCTGATCGACCGGCTGAAGCTGCTGCCGAACCTGAAGGTGATCATCACCCTGGGCGACGTCTCACGCCGCAACATCCTGAAGGCGTTCGGGCGCCCGGGCACCGCCATGCCCGCCGGCCACGGCGCCGAGGGGGAAGCCGGCGGCTACATCATCCTGAACAGCTACCACTGCTCGCGGCTGAACACGAACACCGGCCGACTGACCCCGGAGATGTTCGAGGCGGTGTTCAACCGCGCCCGCGCCCTGATCGACGGCTGAAGCTCAACCCCCGAAATTCAGCCCTTGTCGCGCATCAGCCGGGCTTTGTCGCGCTGCCAGTCGCGCTCGGCGCTGGCCTCACGCTTGTCGTGCAGCTTCTTGCCCTTGGCCAGGGCGATCTCCAGCTTCGCCTTGCCCGCCTCGTTCAGATAGAGGCGCAAGGGGATGATGGTCTGGCCGTCGCGCTGCACGGCGCCGATCAGCTTGTCGATCTGCTTCCGGTGCAGCAGCAGCTTCCGATGCCGACGCGGCTCGTGGTTGAAGCGGTTGGCCTGTTTGTAGGGCGGGATGTCGGCGTTGATCAGCATGATTTCGCGCCCCTCCACCGCCGCATAGCTTTCGGCGATGTTGGCCCGACCGTCGCGCAGCGCCTTGATCTCGGTGCCGAGCAGCTGGATGCCGGCCTCGAGATTGTCCGTCAGGAAGTAGTCGAACTTCGCCCGACGGTTCTCGGCCAGCACCTTCATCCTGGGCTTTTCCGCCGCCATCAGCCCACGCCCGCCTCTGCCATGGCGCGCTCGATCGCCGGCCGAACGGCCTCGGCCGTCGGGGACAGCGGCAAGCGCACCTCCTCGCCGCACAACTGCAGCCGCGAAAGGGCGAACTTGGTCGGCGACGGCGAATTGTCGAGAAACAGCGCCTTGTGCAGGCCGATCAGCCGGTCCTGCCAGGACCGCGCGGTCGCCAGGTCGCCGGCCGTGATCGCGTCGTGCAGCGCCGCCATGGCCTCCGGCGCCACGTTGGACGTGACCGAGATCACGCCGTGCCCCCCATGCGCCGCATAGCCCAGCCAGCTGGAATCGTCACCCGACAGATAGCTGAAGGGGCCGGCGATGTTGGCATGCATCCAGCTGATCCGCCCCAGGTCGCCGGTGGCGTCCTTGATGCCGACGATGTTCGGATGCTCGGCCAGGGCGGCGACGGTCTCGTTGGCCAGGTCCGAGCCGGTCCGTCCGGGCACATTGTACAGCACGATCGGCAGCTGGACCGTGTCGGCGATGGCGCGGAAATGCGCCTGCATCCCGGCCTGCGAGGGTCGGTTGTAATAGGGCGCGACCACCAGGGCGCCGTCGGCGCCGACGGCCTTGGCGTGGGCGGCCATCTCGATCGCCTTGTCCGTGGCCGAGGATCCGGCCCCCGCGATGACGCGGATTCGTCCCGCCGCGACCGACACCGCCAGCTCCACCACCCGCTTGTGTTCGTCCAGATGCAGCGTCGCGCTCTCGCCCGTGGTGCCCATCGGCACGACGCCGTGAACCCCTGCGGCGATCTGTCGTTCAAGCAGCTTGACGAAAGCGGCCTCGTCCACGTTTCCGTCACGAAGTGGTGTGATCAGGGCGGTGATCACGCCCTTGAACAAGGGGGCGGTCATGGGACTGGCTTGGCCTGCGTGGGAATGGGGGCGACGTCGATCGTCACCCGGAAATGAGCGCGGGAAGTTAGGTCGCCGGCGGCCTCGCCGCAACCGGATTGAATGGGAACAGGAAAGATCATGATCGGAACCAGCCTGGCGGCCATGCTTGCGGTGATGGCTCCCAATCCGCAGGATCTCGGCTCAGGCCCGGTTCCCTATACGGCGGTTCAGTCCACGCCGGCCTATGCGCCCGCCTATTCCGGACCGCGCGTCCTCAACGATCAGGACACCGCGCTTTTCCGTCAGGGGCTTGCCGCCGCCCGCGCGCGCGACGTGGCGGGGGCCCAGGCCGTCTTGGCGCAGATCGGCGACCCGGCCGCGCGCAAGCTGGTCGAATGGGCGCTGATCGACACCTCGGGCGAACAGCTGTCCTACGCCCAGCTGGCCCAGGCCCAGTCCGCCATGGCCGGCTGGCCGCGCGCCGATTCGCGCCGCGCCGCCGCGGAGAAGGCGCTGGATCGCTCCGGCATGGGGACGGACGCCGCCCTGTCGTTGTTCGCCGACAGCCCGCCGGTCACGATCGAAGGCGCCATCGCCCTGGCCTCCGCCCATGAGCAGCGGGGCCGCACCGATGAGGCCCGCGCCCTGATCCGCGACTGGTGGACCACCCGTTCCTTCGACGAGTCGCAGCAGACCCGCATCCTGGGCCGCTGGGGCGCATGGCTGACCCAGGCGGACCACGAGGCGCGGCTGAACATGCTGCTGCTCGGCCCGCATGGTCCGGCTACGCGCGCCATGGTCAACATGGTCTCGCCGGAACGCGCTTCCGTCGCCAATGCGGTGATGACGCTGCGCGGCGCCTACAGTCCCGACGCCGTCGTCGCCGGCCTGACGCCCGCCCAGGCGACCGATCCGGCGGTCGCGCTGGAGCGGGTCCGCATCCTGCGCTCTCAGAACCGCCAATCCGAAGGCTATCCCCTGCTGGCCAGCCTGCCGCCCGCGCCGACGCACGACGCCGGTCAGAACACGCTGTGGAGCGAGCGCCGCAACTACTTCCTCGACGCCCTCCAGGCCGGCAACTGGCGCGCCGCCTATGACGCCATGGACGGCCATGGCTTCACCGCCGGCGACCGCATGGTGGACGCCGAGTTCTTCGCCGGCTGGGTCGCCCTGACCAAGCTGAACCAGCCGGAAGTCGCGGCGCGCCACTTCGAGGCCCTGCGCGGCGCCTCCTCCACCCCCATCACACAGGGCCGCGCCTACTACTGGCTGGGCCGGGCGGCCGAGGCCCGGGGCGAGCGCGACGCCGCGCAGAACTACTATCGCAACGGCGCCCGCCATTGGCAGTCCTTCTACGGACAGTTGGCGGCCGAGAAGGCCGGGCTGACCACCCTGGCCCTGCCGCCCGAACCCGTGCCCGACCAGGCCCAGGTCGCCGGCTTCGAGGGCCGGGAACTGGTGCGCGCCGCCCGCATCCTGGGCGAGACCGGCGAGACCAGCCTGCTGCGCGTCTTCGCCTATCAGCTCGACAACGACCTGCCGACGATCGAGGACCTGGCGCTGCTGATGGACCTGACGCGCGGCTATGGCGAAGGCTTCACGGCCATGATGGTCGGCCGCGCCGCCAGCCAGCGGGGATTCGTCATGCCAGAGCGCATGTATCCCGTGCGCGTGCCGCCATCGGTCGCCGGCGCCGCCCCCCTGCCCTTCACCCTGGCCATCACCCGTCAGGAATCGAGCTTCGACCCCATGGCCCGGTCGCATGCCGACGCGCGGGGCATGATGCAGTTCCTGCCCTCGACCGCCTCGGGCGTCGCCCGCCGCCTGGGCATGAGCTACTCGCCGGAACGGTTGTGGGACCCGAATTACAACATGACGCTGGGCAGCTATCACCTGGGCGAGCTGATGGCGGCGAACAGCGGGTCGATGCTGCTGACGACGGTCGGCTACAACGCGGGACCGGCGCGCCCGTCCCAGTGGGTGGCGCGCTGCGGCGATCCGCGCGGCGACGCGAACCGCGCCATCGACTTCATTGAGTGCGTCCCCTTCACCGAGACGCGCAACTACATGATGCGGGTGATGGAGAACCTTGCGGTCTACAAGGCGCGGCTGAACGGCGGTTCGGCGCCGCTGACTCCTTCGGCCGACATCTCCGCCGGCGCCGCAGCGGGCCCGCGTCCCTACGCCGGCTACTGAGCGCGCCGGGCCGCCAGCAGCGGCCCGTCCGGCCCGTCGACCCAGCCGCCGTCCAGGCTGAAGACGCGGCGCAGCACCTCGGGTCCCAGCGCCTGGGTCGGAGGACCGTCCGCCAGCTTCGAACCGGCGGTCAGCACCGCCACGCGGTCGGCGAACTCGGCCGCCAGCGTCAGGTCGTGAAGGCTGACCAGCACCGCGCCGCCCCCCTCCGCACGCGCCCGCAGCCGCTCCAGGACCAGCCGCTGCGCGTCCGGATCGAGACCCGCGATCGGCTCGTCGGCCAGCAGCAACGGCGCGGGAGACGCCAGCGCCCGCGCCAGCAGCACCCGCGCCCGCTCGCCGCCCGACATCTCGGCTACGCCCCGATCGGCCAAGGCGTCGGCGCCGACCTCCTGCAGCGCCGCTCGCGCCCGCTCCAGCGCCTCACCCCCCGCGAGGAAGGGCGCGCCCAACGCCACGACTTCGATGGCCGGCAGGTTCCAGGCGATGCGCCGCTCCTGCGGCAGATAGGCGACCCGATCGGCCCGCACCCTGTGCGGCAGCATCCGCACATCCGCTTCCCCCAGCATCGCGCGCCCGCGGTCCAGCGGCAGCAGGCCTGCCGCCGCGCGGATCGCGCTGCTCTTGCCCGCTCCGTTTGGTCCGCACAGGGCCACGACCTCTCCGGCCGCGACGGTCAGGTCGACGGCCTTCAGCACGGTTCGCCGCCCCAGGCGGGCGGTCGCCCCCTCCAGCGACAGCAGGGTCACAGCCGCCACTCCCGCGCCGCGCGCCAGGCGATCAGCGCGAACAGGGGCGCCCCGATCAGCGCCGTGAACACCCCCACCTTCAGCTCCTGATCCGTCGGCGTCAGCCGCGCCAGCAGATCGGCCAGCACCAGCATCAGCCCGCCCGCTAGAGCCGAGGGCCACAGGATCCGTCCCGGATCGCCGCGCACCGCCGCACGCACCAGATGCGGCGCCGCCAGGCCGATGAAGCCGATCACGCCCGCCACCGCCACCGCCGCCCCGGTCGCTGCGGCCGCCGCGATCAGCGCCAGCGCTCTTAGCCGCCCCATCGACAGTCCGGACGCCGCCGCCGCCTCTTCGCCCAGGGTCAGCATCCTCAGCCCCGGCGAGGCCAGGGCGGCGAACAGGCCGGCGACCAGCACCGCCGGCGTCACCCACGCCACGTCGACCCAGCTTCGGTTCTGCACCGAACCCAGCAGCCACGACATGACCTCCGCCGAGGCGATCGGCGACGGCGACAGATTGAAGATCAGGGCGGTCAGGGCGCCGGCGAAACTCGACAGGGCGACGCCGAACAGGATCAGCGCCTCCGGCGCCCGCAGGGCGCTGGACGCCGCGATCAGCGCGCCGCCCGCCAGTCCGGCCCCGATCAGGGCCGCCGCCTCCACCAGCCCCGGCGTCCCCGCCGCGCCGCAGACGATGGCCAGGGCCGCGCCCAGCGCCGCCACCGCCGAGACGCCCAGCACACCCGGGTCCGCCAGCGGATTGCGGAGCAGACCCTGCATCACCGCACCCGCCAGTCCCAGCGCCGCTCCGACGACCAGGGCGCAGACCGCGCGCGGCGCCCGCACCTGCCACAGCACCTCCCCCGGCCCCGAAGCCGGGTCACCGAAGGCGGCGGCGTACTGCGCCCCGCTCAAAGCCGTCTCGCCGACCAGGATCGCCACCCCCAGGGCCGCGATCACCGCCAGCGCCAGCAGCAGGCACAGGCGAACCATGCGCGTCACGGCCGACCCTCCGCCATCATCGCCGCGCCGTCGGCGGCGAACCAGGCCGGGCAGGTCAGGACAGCGGCCGGCAGCGCCGCCGCCGTGCGTCCTTCCGCCACGCGACGGACCACCGGATGCCGCCCCGCCCCGCGCCAGTCCGCCCGCACCTTGTCGAAGAACCCCAGGATGAAGCGCGCCGGCGGCTGCAGCGCGATCGTCTCCACGCCCAGCGGACCGAATCCCGGCGTGGTGGTCAGGTTCTCGAACCCCGCCGCCCGCATCATGGCGTCGATCAGGGTCCCGGACCCCGCCGTGAAGCCGCCGGCCGTCAGATAGGCGGCGCGCGGACGTTCCGAGCCCTTGGGGTCCGCGCGCGCCAGCCGATCGCGCATGCTCTGCTCCAGCCGCCGCCCCCGCTCCTTCTGGTCCAGCCCCTCAGCCACGGCGGCGATGTTGTCGCTGACGCCCGCGAAGTCGGCGGCGTCGGCGATGGTCAGCACCTTCACGCCCCGCGCCTCCAGCGCCGCCAGCAACCGGGGCTCGCCGCCCCAATAGCGCACGACCACATCCGGCTGGAAGCCGACCGCCGCCTCAAGCGTCGGCCGGATCCGTCGACGCCCCTCCGCCTCAGTCCTCAACCAGGAATCGGGATCGTCGGCGCGTGGCGACAGGGCCAGGTCGGCCTCGGGCGCCAGGGCCAGAACGTACTGGTCCGCGCACTGGTCCAGCGACATCACCCGAAGGGGCCGCGCCTGTGCCTCTCCGGCCGCGAGCAGCGCCAGAGCGATCCCGCAGGCAAGCCGCCTCACGATTTCAGCAGCCCCGCGAACACCGCGTCCAGCGTTGCGTCCACCAGCGCCTGCCGCTCCGCCCACGGAAAGTACGGCTTGGTGATCATCAGCGAGACCACGCCGTGGGCGCAGGCCCAGAGGGCCTGGCCGACCGTGCGGGCGTCGCCGCGCATGGCGCCCGCCTGGACCGCCTCGGCCACCACGCCCTCGAAGCTGCGGAACACGCCCGAGCCCAGCTCCTGGGCCATGCTCTCCGCGCCCTCGCGCGCCTCCGCAGGGCGGGTCAGATAGATCAGGCGATAGGCGTTCGGATGGTCGAAGCCGAAGGCGACGTAGGCCTCGATCATGCGCCGGAGGCGCACCTCAGGCGGCGCGTCGGCCGTCGCCAGCGTCCGCGTGGCGGTCGTAAGCTCCCCGAAGGCGTCGCGGCAGATCTCCTGCAGGATCTCGCCCTTGTCCGCGAAATGCATGTAGAGCGCCGTCGAGGACAGGCCGACCTCGTCGGCGATCTTGCGGATCGTCGCCCCTTCGTAGCCGTGCTCGACAAAGATCTTCTCTGCGGCGGCGAGGATTTCGCCGCGACGCGAATGCCCCTCTCCCTTGGGCTTGCGATTGGAACGCGATGTGGCGGTCGGCACCGGACGTCTCCGCTTATGCGGGTCCTGCATAGCCACTGCATGGCGGCGGCGCCAATGCTTGATCATTCCGATTGCAGAGAATACCAATCCAGGATTGCTCTGGGGGCGGCGCGATGGCGACGGGGCGGGAAAAGCAGGCGGGCGCGGCGCGGCTGGGCGCCACGCCGGGGCAGGCGGTCACCGTCGTCCTGGGCACGGGCGCGCTTGTGCTGGGCGGCCTGCACGCCCCCGCGACCACCCTGCTGGCGGTCGTCGTCGCGCTTCAGGGCGCCTTCGTTGTGGCCGCCATCTGGCGCTGGACCCTCATAGGCTTCAGCTTCGCGCCGATCCCGCTCGCGTCCCGCCCGGACGAATGGCCGCGCTACACCATACTGGCGGCCCTGCACGACGAGGCGGCGGTCGCGCCGCAGCTGATCCGCAATCTGTCCCGCATCGACTACCCCCGTCACCGGCTGGAGGGCTTCCTGGTGCTGGAGGCGCACGACGCCGCCACCCTGGCTGCGATCGAGGCCACGCCGCGCCCGCCGTGGCTGAAGGTGTTCATCGCGCCGCCCGGCCATCCCTGCACCAAGCCGCGCGCGCTCAACTTCGCACTCGCCGAGGCGACCGGGGACCTGCTGACCATCTATGACGCAGAGGACGAACCGCACCCCAACCAACTGCGCGAGGCGGCGGCCCGCTTCGTCGCGGAACCTTCGTTGGGTTGTCTGCAGGCTCCGCTGCGCATCCGCGAGCGCACCCACGGCGCCCGCTCGACCTTTCTCGACCGCCAGTTCGCGCTGGAATACGCCTCATTGTTCGAGGTGACGCTGCGCGGCATGGCGCGGCTGGGCCTGCCCTTCCCGCTGGGCGGCACCAGCAATCACCTGAGCATGCGCGCCCTCAGGGACGCCGGCGGCTGGGATCCCTTCAACGTCACCGAGGACGCCGATCTCGGCTTCAGCCTGTGGCGGAACGGCTGGCGCCTCGGCGTGATCGGAAGTCCCACCTTCGAGACCCCGCCCGGCCCCATGGACCGCTGGCTGCCGCAACGGACGCGCTGGCTGAAGGGCTATATGCAGACCTGGGGCGTGCACACGCGCAGGCCCTTCGATCTGGGCGCGCGCGGGCTGGCGGCCTTCGTCCTGACGGTCGGCGCCGCCATCGTCTCGGCCGGGGCCCACGCGCCCGCCTTGGCCTGGCTGGGCTCGGCGGTGCTGGTGGGGCTGTCGGCGGGGGGAGCGCCGTCTGTGCCCCTGATCGCCCTCGGCGTCCTGGTGTCGGGAGCCATCGCGGCCTGGACGGGCTGCGCCATCGGCGCGGCTCGCGCCGGTCTCCGATACTGCCTTTCCGATGTCGCGAACGCGCCCCTCTACTGGTCGCTGCTCAGCCTCGCCTTCGTCCACGCGGCGTGGCGGCTGATCGTCGAGCCCTTCGTTTGGGACAAGACCCCGCACGAGCGGGACCGCGATCGCCTCGAGCCCGGCGAAGACGAGGATGCTGGACGCGAGGCGGCCTGAGCGCCTATCAGCCGACGATGCCGCCGACCCTCTCTCCCTCTCCCGAAACCCTCGTCACGCGAGGCTGGTCCGACTACGCCCTGCTGGATTCCGGCCATGGACGGAAGCTGGAGCGCTACGGCCGCTACACCGTGGTGCGGCCCGAACCCCAGTGCTTCTGGTCGCCGCGCGATCCCGCCGCCTTCGACCGCGCCAACGCCCTGTTCGACCCGCAGCAGGAGGAAGAAGATTCCGGCCGCTGGCGCTTCGACGCGCACGGTCCCATCGACGCCTTTCCGCTGAAGTGGCGCGACGTGGCCTTCACCGGCCGCTTCACCCCTTTCCGCCACCTGGCCTTCTTCCCCGAACAGGCCGCCAACTGGGAATGGCTGGACGGGCGCATCCGCCAACTTGAGCGCCCGCGTATTCTCAACCTATTCGGCTACACTGGGGTCGCCAGTCTCGCCGCGGCGGCGGCCGGCGCGGAGGTCACCCACGTCGACGCCTCCAAGAAATCGGTGACCTACGCCCGCGAGAACGCCGAACAGTCCGGCCTGGCCGAGCATCCGATCCGCTGGATCGTCGAGGACGCCCGCAAATACGTCGCCCGCGAGGTGCGCCGTGGCTCGAAGTATCATGGCATCATCCTGGACCCGCCGAAGTACGGACGCGGCCCGACCGGCGAGGTGTGGCGGCTGTTCGAGGACATGCCCGGTCTGGTGAAGGACTGCGCCGCCCTATTGGCGGACGACGCCGACTTCCTGCTGCTGAACGCCTACGCCGCCCGCATCTCGGGCCTGTCGCTGGCCCACATGATGGCGGAGGCCACGCACGATCGCGGCGGGCGCATCGACTGGGGTGAACTGGCCCTGTCGGAAAACGGCTCGGACGCCCGCGCCATCGGCCTGTCCTTCTTCGCGCGGTGGTCGCGATGACCGACCGCCTCATCACCTCCCTGACCAACGACACGGTCAAGGCCGTCCGCGCCCTGCACATGCGCAAGGAGCGCGAGGCGACCGGGACCTTCCTGGCCGAGGGCCTGAAGTTCATCGGCGAGGCGCTGGACCAGGGTCGTGCGCCCCGGATGCTGCTGGTCGGCCAGGACGCCAGGCCCCACCCGCTGCTGGACCGCGCCAGGGCCGAGACCGTCAAGGCCGGCGGCGAGATCGTCGTCGTAACCCACGCCATCCTCGAGAAGATCAGCCGCCGCGACAATCCGCAGACGGTGCTCGGCGTCTTCGACCAGGCCTATGCCCCGCTGGACTGCCTTGTCCCCGCCTCGGCGCCCTGCTGGGTCGCGCTGGAGCAGGTGCGGGATCCGGGCAACCTCGGCACCATCATCCGCACCGCCGACGCGGCCGGCTGCGGCGGCGTCATCCTGATCGGCGACTGCGTCGATCCCTATTCCGTCGAGGCCGTGCGCGCGACCATGGGCTCGGTCTTCGCCGTGTCGATCACCCGCACCGACGCGGACAGCTTCCTGGCGTGGCGGCGATCGTGGCCGGGCAGCGTCGTGGGCACCCGGCTGGATGCGACGGTCAGCCACCGCTCGGCCGTGATGCAGCGTCCTTCGTTGATCCTGATGGGCAATGAGCAGGCCGGCCTGACCGACTCGCTGGCCGCCGCCTGCGACGTCAACGTCAAGATTCCCATGCGCGGCCGGGCCGACAGCCTGAACCTGGCCATCGCCACCGGCATCATGGTCTATGCCGCCACCGACGACCTCTAGCCGGGATCGCTCCGGCGGGCGTAGGCTACGCGCTGGAGAACCGACCATGGCCGACAACCACCTGCTTCCCGCCGCCGTCTTCGGCGGCCTTCTGGCCCTCGGCGTCATTGGCGGCGGCGCCCTGGTCGGACAGGGCGTGATCCACGCCCGCGCCGGCGACCGCACCGTCACCGTGCGCGGCCTGTCCGAGCGCGACGTCAAGGCGGACCTCGCGGTCCTGCCGCTGCGCTTCACCGCCTCCGGCGATGTGCTGTCAGAGGTCCAGTCGCGCATCGACGGCGATCTGGGCCGGGTGCGCCAGTTTCTGACGGCGCAGGGCTATCCCGCCGACGCGGTCGATCTGGGCCGGCTGGAGGTGGCCGACACCCTGTCGCGGGAATACGCGTCCCAGACCGGCGGCCCCCGCTTCATCCTGGCGCAGACCGTGGTCGTGCGGACAAACGACGTGGCGCGGGTCGAGGCGACGACGCGGACCCTCAACGATCTGGTCCGCCAGGGCGTTGTGCTGCAGGACTTCCGCGGCCCCTCCTACGTCTTCACCCGGCTGAACGACGTCCGTCCCCAGATGATCGCCGAGGCCACGGCCGCCGCGCGCAAGGGCGCCGAGCAGTTCGCCAAGGATTCCGGCACGCCGCTCGGCCCGATCCGACAGGCGACCCAGGGTTCGTTCGAGATCCTGCCGCGCGACGGCGACGGCTTCGAGGAGGCGTCGTCGGTCAACAAGAAGCTGCGCGTGGTGACGACCATCACCTACAGCCTGAAATAGCCTATCCCACCGGGGCGGGCGGCGGGCTGGGCGACGGCACGCTGGGCGGCTCAACGGGGGGCAGCGTCGGCGCGTCAGGGACGGTCGGGCGCGGCAGGTCCAGATCGGCCTCGGCTGTCGGCGTGGCCGCCCGCCCCGCGAACAGCAGCCACAAGGCGATCGCGACAACGATGGCGACGACGGCCGCCAACACCACCCAGCCGACGGAATGACGGGATCGCTCGGCCATGACGGCCTCCTTCCTTCATTTCCCGATGGAACGGCCGCCCGAAAGGCAGGGTTCCGCGGACGGATTTCCCACGCGGTCCTGACATCGCCGCCTGTGCCCCTTATGTTCCGGTCGAATCCGACCGTTCGAGTGTATTCCCCATCGTGACCGACCTGCCCGCCCCGCGCATCTCCGACCTGGCCCGCGCCCGCCCGCCCGAGGGCGAAGCGCGCGACTACCTGGCCGGCCTGAATCCCGAACAGCGCGAGGCGGTGGAGACGACCGAAGGCCCCGTCCTGGTCCTGGCCGGCGCCGGCACGGGCAAGACCCGCGTCCTGACCACCCGCCTGGCGCACATCCTGGCCACGGGCCGCGCTCGCCCGTGGGAGCTGCTGGCCGTCACCTTCACCAACAAGGCGGCGCGCGAAATGCGCGAGCGGATCACCCATCTGATCGGCCCGTCGGCCGAGGGCCTGCGCTGGCTGGGCACCTTCCACTCCATCGCCGCCCAGATCTTGCGTCGCCACGCCGAACTGGTCGGACTGAAGTCCACCTTCACCATCCTGGACACCGACGACCAGGAGCGGCTGCTGAAGCAGTTGCTGGAGGCGGCGAACATCGACACCAAGCGGTTCACGCCCAAGTCTCTGGCCGGCCTGATCGACCACTGGAAGAACCGCGGCTGGACGCCCGACAAGCTCCCGCCGGGCGAGGACTTCGCCAACGGCAAGGGCCAGACGCTGTACGCCGCCTATCAGGTCCGTCTGCGCACCCTGAACGCCTGCGACTTCGGCGACCTTCTGCTGCACAACATCACCATCCTGTCGCAACATGCGGACCTGGCGGAGGAATATCGCCGACGCTTCCGCTACATCCTGGTCGATGAGTACCAGGACACCAACGTCGCCCAATACCTGTGGCTGCGCCTGCTGACCGCCTCGACCGGCAACGTCTGCTGCGTCGGCGACGACGACCAGTCCATCTACGGCTGGCGCGGGGCCGAGGTGGACAACATCCTGCGGTTCGAGCGCGATTTTCCCGGTGCCAAGATTGTAAGACTTGAACGTAACTATCGGTCCACGAAGCATATTCTCGGCGCGGCGTCCGGCCTGATCGCCGCCAATCGCGACCGCCTGGGCAAGACCCTGTGGACCCAGGACGACGGCGGCGACAAGGTCCGCGTGCGCGGCGTCTGGGACGGCGAGGCCGAGGCCCGGCTGATCGCCGACGAGGTCGAGACCGCCCGCCGGCAGGGCGTGAAATACAGCGACATGGCCGTGCTGGTCCGCGCCTCCTTCCAGATGCGGGCGTTCGAAGAGCGGTTCGTCATGCTGGCCATCCCCTACGCCGTCATCGGCGGCCCGCGCTTCTTCGAGCGGGCCGAGATCCGCGACGCCCACGCCTATCTGCGCCTGATCCTGTCCGAGGACGACGACCTGGCCTTCGAGCGGATCGTCAACGTGCCCAAGCGCGGCATCGGCGACACCTCGGTGCAGAAGATCCTGCACCTGGCCCGCCAGCACGACCTGTCGGCCCTGACCGCCGTGCGCGGCCTGATCAACACCGACGAGCTTCAGGCGCGCACCCGCACCGCCCTGGCCAACTTCGTGCGAGACCTGGACCGCTGGCGCGACCTGGCGGCCTCCACGCCCCACTGGCAGGTCATGGAGACGGTGCTGGAGGAGAGCGGCTACACCGATATGCAGAAGGCCGACCGGGCCAGCGGCGCGACGCGGCTGGAGAACCTGAAGGAGCTGGTCCAGTCGATGCAGCAGTTCGACACCCTCCAGGCCTATCTGGAGCACGTCGCCCTGGTGATGGACCTTGATCGCGGCGCGGGCGACGATCCCAACGGCGACGGGGCGGTCCAGATCATGACCCTGCACGGCGCCAAGGGGCTGGAGTTCCCGCTGGTCTTCCTGCCAGGCTGGGAGGAAGGCGTCTTCCCCAGCCAGCGCAGCATCGACGAGAAGGGCGAGAAGGGCCTGGAGGAGGAACGCCGCCTGGCCTACGTCGGCGTCACCCGCGCCAAGCAGGACGCCCGCATCTCCTTCGCCGCAAATCGCCTGGTCTATGGCCGCTGGACCTCGCAGCTGCCCAGCCGATTCGTCGACGAACTGCCCATCGATCACGTCGAGGCCCAGTCCGACACCGGCTACTACGGCGCCTCGCAAGGCATGAAGGAGGCCAAGAGCCGCTGGGACGAGACGCCCGCCTTCTCGGGCGGCTATTCCTCGCCGGGCTGGAAGCGCGCGCAGAGCTTCACCGCAACCCAGACCCCCCGCTCGGTCCAGGCCCGCCACGCCGTCATCGAGGGCGACGGCCGCCTGATCGCCACCGCCGATCCCAAGTCCGGCGCCGGCTGGTCACGCGGCGCCCGCGTCTTCCACCAGAAGTTCGGCTACGGCCATGTCCGCTCCGTCGAGGGCAACAAGCTGGTCGTCGCCTTCGACAAGGCCGGCGAGAAGAAGGTCATCGACAGCTTCGTGGAGAAGGCATGAGCCGCTTCACTCCGGAACGTTCGCCTCCAGCTCGTCCAGCCACACCCGCGCCGTGCCGTCCGACGGCGCCCGCCAGTCGCCGCGCGGCGACAGCGACCCGCCGGTGACCACCTTCGGCCCGTTCGGCAGGGCCGAGCGCTTGAACTGCGCCGTCTGGAAAAAGCGCACCAGGAACTTCCTCAGCCACGCCTTGATGATCGGCAGCTCGAAGGTGATCTTCTCCTCGTCCGGCGTCCCGGCGGGCCAGGCGCCCCGCGCCGCGTCGCTCCACGCCTGTTCGGCCAGGTAAGCCACCTTGGACGGTTTCAGTCCGAACCGGCTGATGTAGAACAGAAAGAAGTCGTTCAGCGCATAGGGGCCGACCGCGCTTTCGGTCGACTGTATCTTGCCGTCCTCTCCGGCGGGCACCAGTTCGGGCGAGATTTCCGTGTCCAGCACGCCGTACAGCGTCGGCGACGCCTCGGCGCCGAGCAGTTCCTTGTCGGCCACCCAGCGGATCAGGTGCCGGATCAGCGTCTTCGCCACCCCGCCGTTGACGTTGTAGTGGCTCATGTGGTCGCCCACGCCATAGGTCGCCCACCCCAGCGCCAGCTCCGACAGGTCCCCGGTACCCAGGACGAACGCCCGGTTCTGATTGGCCAACCGGAACAGATAGTCGGTCCTCAGCCCCGCCTGCACGTTCTCGAAGGTGATGTCATAGACGGCCTCGCCGCGTCCGAAGGGATGGCCGATCCCTTCCAGCATGGCCTTCGCCGCCGGTCGGATGTCGATCTCGGCCCCGCTGATCCCCAGCGCGTTCATCAGCGCCCAGGCGTTCGACTTGGTCCCCTCCGAGGTCGCGAACCCCGGCATGGTGAAGCCCAGGATGTTGCTTCTCGGCAGGCCCAGCCGGTCGAAGGCGCGGCAGGCGACCAGCAGGGCCTGCGTCGAATCCAGCCCGCCCGACACGCCGATGACGATCCGCTCGCCGTTCGTGGCCTTCATCCGGCGCATCAGCCCCTGCACCTGGATGTTGAACGCCTCGTAGCAGTCCTGGTCCAGCCGCGCGGCGTCGTCGGGCACGAAGGGAAAGCGGTCGACGGCGCGGCGCAGCGGCCCTGCCGCCCCCGCCTCCCTCGCCGCGAAGGGCACGAAGTCGTAGGCGTGCGGGTCGACCTCGATGCGAGCGCAGTCGGCGAAGGTGCCGGTGCGCAGCCGCTCCAGTCCGATTCGGTCGACATCCACGTCGGCGATCGTCAGGTGGCTCTCCATCTCGAAGCGCGGCCCCTCGGCCAGCTTCGATCCCAGTTCGAAGATCGTCGCCTGGCCGTCCCAGGCCAGGTCCGTGGTGCTCTCGCCCCAGCCCGACGCGGTGAAGACATAGGCCGCCATCGCGCGGGCCGACTGGCTGGCGCACAGCAGGGCCCGGTCGTCCGACTTGCCGATGACGATGTTGGAGGCCGACAGGTTCAGCAGGATTCGCGCCCCGGCCATGGCCTGACGCGTCGAGGGCGGCAGCGGCGCCCAATAATCCTCGCAGATCTCCACGCCGAAGACGAAGCCCGGCCGGTTCTCCGCCTCGAACAGCAGGTCGGTCCCGAAGCGAACCTCCTCGCCCGCCAGCCGCACCGCCCGTTCGCCGGGGTTCAGTTCGATCGCCGGCGCGAACCAGCGCTTCTCGTAGTATTCGCGATAGTTGGGCAGATAGGTTTTGGGCACGACGCCCAGCACCCCGCCGTTCCCCAGCACGACGCCGCAGTTGTACAGCCGGTCCGCGCTCCTCAGCGGGGCGCCCACCACGGCGACCAGGCCCGCCCCGGCCGTCGCCTCGGCCAAGACGGCGATCTGCCGCTCCACCTCGTCCAGCAGCGCCCCCTGCATGTGCAGGTCGTCGATGGCGTAGGCAGACAGCGACAGCTCCGGAAACACCACCAGGTCCGCGCCCTCCCCCGCCGCCTGGCGAATCAGCTCCGCGTGCGCCTCCGCATTGGCCTTTGGATCGGCGATGTGGACCACCGGCGTCGCGGCGGCCACGCGGACGAAGCCGTGGGTGGTGGGCGAATGGAACGGGAGGATGTCGGCCATGGGATTGTCCGCTTGAACCCGGCGCGCGCCGGTCTTCGTCTCATATAGTCGGGAATGGTGAAGGGAGAGAATTCCTCGCCCGCCGGTCGGTTCCGAAGCCTTGCAGGTGATGTTTCATTATGTAGTATGTTAGCCAACATAATGAGATTGGCGCCAAGCCAGACTTCGCTTCTTGGGAAACGCATCATGAGACACGCCCTCCTCGCCTCCGCCCTGACCTTGGCCGTCCTGACCGCCGCCGGCGTGACCAGCGGTCCGGCCCAGGCCGAGGTGCTTCGTCTCAACACGCCCGCCGTCGGCCTGACCATCGACCGGATCGGCGCCCTGCCGGATATGGAGCGCGGCGCCTGGGCGGATTATCTGGCCCGGTCCCAGGCCCAGCATCAGGCGGACCGCGCCGCCCTGTCCGCCGAATTGCCCCCCGGCGCGACCCCGCCCCCGCCCCCCCAGGCCGTCGGCGGAAACGACCACAACATGCCCCTTGACCGCCCGGCCGAATGGTACGGCACGCCCGAGGCCCGCGCCGTCGCCGACGCCGTCGTCACCTTCCAGACACCGGCGGGAGGCTGGAGCAAGAACCAGGACCGCCGGATCGCCCGCCTGCCCGGCCAGCGCTTCTCCAACGACGCGGAGACGATGGAGCAGAATCCGGCCAACTTCGACGCTCCGGCCGACCGCTTCTGGACCTTCGTCGGCACGCTGGACAACAACGCGACCTGGTCCGAGATGCGCTTCCTCGCCAAGGTCGCCGCCCACGCGCCCGGTCCAGAGGGCGACGCCTGGCGCGCCGCCGTCATCAAGGGCGTGCACTATCTGCTGAACGCCCAGTATCCGAACGGCGGCTGGCCCCAGATCTGGCCGCTGGAAGGCGGCTTCCACGATTCCATCACCTTCAACGACAACGCCGTGGCCCAGGCCGCCATGCTGCTGCGCGACGTGGCCCACGGCAAGGAGGGCTTCGACTTCGTCCCCGCCGAGCTCGAGGTCCGCGCGGCCGAGGCGACGAAGAAGGCCGTCGACGTCATCCTGGCCGCCCAGGTCCGCTACGGCGGCCGCGTCATGGGCTGGCCCCAGCAGGTCGAGCCGATGCGTCTGGTCCCCACCAGCGCGCGCAACTACGAGCCCCGCTCGGTCGCCAGCGGCGAGACCACCGACATCCTGATCTTCCTGATGGGCGAGCCGAACCCGACCCCGGAAATGAAGGCGGCCATCCGCGCCGGGATCGAATGGCTCCAGTCGACCCGCGTCTACGACAAGTCTTTCGAGATGACCGACGACGGCCGCAAGCTGATCGACAAGCCGGGCGCCGGCCCCCTCTGGTCGCGCAACTACGACATCGTCACCGGCCGGCCGATCTTCGGCGACAAGGACCAAACGATACACGACGACGTCAACGGCATCTCCATAGGGCGCCGCAACGGCTACTCCTGGTGGATCGCCTCCCCCCAGCAGGCGCTCGACGCCTACGCCCAGTGGTCGGCCGCCAACCTCTAGGACCAGCCTGACGCCGGCCTCTCCTCCCCTGGCGCCCGGTGGGGAGGAGGCTTGACGCGGAGCGGGGCGACGGAGGGGCTGCGCCTTCTCGCCGCTCCCCTCGCGCCGCCTCAAGGGCGTGATGGCGGGAGGCGTCCAGAGGCCGTCAGATCGGCTGCCCACGCGGCTGGACGACCGGGCCGAGACATCGGTAAATGCGCCTTCGGGCCGATGCGGGCGCCCGGCCAAGGCGGATGTCCGCCCAAGTCCCGCTCCCGCCCGCGTGCGCGCGGCCAAGGAGCGACGTCATGGCCGATATCGAGCTTTCCTCCACCGAGCCCCGACCGCCGGCCCTGAGCCTTCCGGCCCTGTTCCTGCGCTTTCTGAAGTTCGGCCTGCTCGCCTTCGGAGGTCCCGTCGCGCAGATTGCCATGTTGCGGCGCGAACTGGTGGACGAGGAGCGCTGGCTGTCCTCGGCGCGGTTTAATCGGCTGCTGGCGGTGATGCAGGTGCTGCCTGGACCGGAGGCGCACGAACTGTGCGTGCACCTGGGCATGCGGGCGCGGGGTCGACTGGGCGGCGTGTTGGCGGGGCTCGGCTTCATGCTGCCTGGGTTCGTGCTGATGATGGCGCTGTCCTGGCTCTACTTCCGCCTCGACTTCGATCGCAGCTGGGTCGGCGCGGTCCTCCTGGGCATGCAGGCTGGCGTCGTGGCGCTGATCATCCGGGCCGTGCACCGCATCGGCGAGCACGTGCTGCAGGACGGCTGGCTGTGGGCTGTCGCGCTGGGCTCGGCGGCGGCGACCCTGATGGGCGTCAGCTTCTGGCTGGTCCTGCCGCTCGGCGGCGCGGTCCATGCGCTGGCGCGCTCCGGGCGTCGGGTGATCGCGGCCGGCCTGGGTCTGACGGGAGCCGCCGCCGCCGGCTTGCTGGCGCTGGGCGCCGAGGCGGCCGCACCGCTGGCGTTCGTCCAGGGCGCGGCGACCCGACCGGGCGACGTCGCGGCCTGGGTGCTCTTCCTGACGGGACTGAAGGCGGGGCTGCTCACGTTCGGCGGCGCCTATACGGCCATTCCGTTCCTGCGCGAGGACAGCGTGCGGCGCGGCTGGATGGGCGACGCCCAGTTCCTCGACGGCCTGGCCCTGTCTGGCGTGCTGCCGGCGCCGCTGATCATCTTCTCCACCTTCGTCGGCTATGTCGCGGGTGGCCCCTGGGGCGCGGCGGCGATCACGGCGGGGATCTTCCTGCCGGCCTTCGCCTTCTCGCTGATCTTCTACGACCGCCTGGAGGCGGTGCTGGAGAACGTCCGGCTGCACGCGCTTCTGGAGGGCGTGGCCGCCGCCGTGGTCGGCCTGATCGCCGTCACGGCCGGGCAGTTGGCCTGGGGACTGCTCGCAGAGGCCGAGCGGCGGTGGATCGTGGCCGCGATCCTGTCGGCGGCTCTGGCGGCGATCTACCTCTGGAAGGCCAAGCTCGCATCGCCCGTGATCCTGCTGGCGGCGGGCGTCACAGGCGCGGCCCTGCTGGCATAGGTCAGGCGCCCGCCATCGCATTGACACTGGAGGAGCCTAAGGATTTCATGGCCTTGCCGGTTTCTCGCATCGACTTGCCGTCCCTGCCTGCCAAGCGGCGTATGCTGCTCGCCCACAGGCGGCTGGTGCGGAGGCGGCGGATTTCAGACGATTCACACTAATCAGACTGTGTTTTTCCGACGTGGGAGTCTGAACCTGGCCACGGTGACGGCGCGGGTCCGCGCCTTCCAAGCCGCGTAGGATGTTCGCCTCTGGACGGCGGGCGAGGAGGCGGCGGATTTCAGACAATTCACACTATTCAGACCGTGTTTATTCCGCGCGGGACTCTGAAATCCGTCCCGGGGGCGCCGCCGATCCGCGCGGCCCGACCCGCCGCCTACGAATGCGGATGACGTTCACGCTCGCCCCGTCTAAAGCGAACCCATGAACGACACGCCGAAAAAGGGCTGGTTCCAGCGCCTGTCCGCCGGGCTCTCGCGCTCCTCGAAACAGATGACCGACCAGGTCGTCGCGACCTTCGTCAAGGAGCCGCTGTCCGAGGCCTCTCTGGAGCAGCTGGAGGAGCACCTTCTGGAAAGCGACCTGGGCCCCGCCGCCTCGGCGCGGATCGTCGAACGCTTCCGAAATCTGCGGTTCGGCCGGGACGCCGAGGAGCGCGAGGTCAAGGAGGCGCTGGCCGAGGCGGTCGCCGCCGAGCTGTCGCCGCGCCAGGCGACCTTCGACCCGCTGAACGGGCCCAAGCCCTACGTCGTCCTGTTCGTGGGCGTGAACGGCTCGGGCAAGACCACGACGCTGGGCAAGATCGCCGCCGACCTGACCAGCAAGGGCGCGAAGGTGATGATCGTCGCCGGCGACACCTTCCGCGCCGCCGCCCGCGAACAGCTGAAGGTCTGGGCCGATCGGGCCGGCGCCCATTTCGAGAGCCGTCGCGACGGCGCCGACGCCGCCGGCCTCGCCTTCGACGCCTACACCAAGGCGAAGGCCGAGGGGTTCGACGTGGTGCTGATCGACACCGCCGGACGGCTGCAGAACAAGTCCGCCCTGATGGACGAGCTGCTGAAGATCGTGCGGGTGTTGAAGAAGATCGATCCCGACGCCCCGCATGACACCCTGCTGGTGCTGGACGCGACCGTGGGCCGCAACGCCCTGGCTCAGGAGCAGATCTTCGGCCGCACCGCCTTCGTCACCGGCATCGTCATGACCAAGCTGGACGGCACGGCGCGCGGCGGGGTTCTGGTCCCGGTCGCCCAGGCTTCCGACGCCCCCCTGATGCTGATCGGCGTCGGCGAGGGGATCGACGACCTGCAGCCGTTCGACGCCCGCGCCTTCTCGCGCTCCCTCGTCGGCCTGGAGAACTGACCGATGGCCGAAGACAATAGGCCGCAGTGGATCCGGCAGGCCGTCGACTTCGGCGCCCTGGCCGCCTTCATGATCAGCTATTTCATCACCCGGGACATGATCCTGGCGACCTGGGTGCTGGTCGGCGCCTCGGCTGTCGCCCTGATCGTCGGCTATGCGGTGGAGCGCCGCTTCGCCCCCCTGCCCCTGATCACCGGCCTGTTCGCCCTCATCTTCGGCGTGCTGACGATCGTCACCCAGGACGACCTGTTCGTGAAGCTGAAGCTGACCGTGCAGAACGGCCTGCTGGCGGTGGTCCTGCTCGGCTCGCTGCCGCTGAAGAAGTACCCGTTCAAGATGCTGTTGGGTTCGGCGATCCGCGTCACCGACGCCGCCTGGCGCACCCTTACCCTGCGCTACGGCCTCTACTTCCTGGCGGTGGCCATCCTGAACGAGGTGTTCCGCAGCCCCGCGGCCGTCATGGCCATCTGGGACCTGTTCGGCTGGGCCGCACCCAATCCCAACGACATCTGGACCAGCTTCCGGGGCGTGCTCTGGATCGCCGCCTCGATCTTCGGCATCTCCCAGGTGCCGTTGATCATGAAGAACATGATCAAGGACGAGGAGCCCGGCCCGGTCTCTCCCGATCCCGGCCTATGACGCCCAAACTGTCGCAGAACCGACGCAGTACTCCCGTCAAACCGTAAAGCGCCGCTGATACGTGTTCTGACGAAACGGTTTGGGGAACGGTCGCATGGTGAAATCGGGCAAACTTCCGAAGAAGGCCGGTCCGCTGGCCGATTCGCCCAGCCACCTGATGCACCGGGCGCTGCAGCTGGCCCTGGACATCTACGCCGAGGAGACGGGCGCCGAGGGGCTGACCCAGCGCCAGTTCGCCGTCCTGGAGGCCGCGTCGCTCAAGGCCGGGCTGACCCAGACCGAGCTGGTCCGCATGACCGGGATCGACCGCTCCACCCTGGCGGACCTGGTCACCCGCATGACGGCCAAGGGGCTGCTGGAACGCGAACGCTCCACCCTGGACGCCCGGGCCAAGGCCGTCCGCCTGTCCGTCGCGGGCCAGGCCCGGCTGGACGAGGCCCGCCCCCGCGTCGAAGCCGCCGACAAGCGGATCATGGGGCTGCTGCCCAAGGGCCAGCGCGACGCCTTTCTCAACCAGCTGGCCGAGCTGGCCGCCGCCGCCGACGCGGCCCCTGACGCCGCCAAGGCCGAGGCGAAGGCGCTGAAGAAGGCCCAGAAGCTGGCGGAGAAAGAGGCGCGCAAGGCCGAGAAGGCCGCCCGCAAGGCGCACCCCAAACGCCTGAAGGCCGAACGTCCCAAGAAGCCGAAGGTCGGCGCCGCCGAGGCCGCCTGACCGCTCGACCCGTCGCGCGTTCTCTGCAAAGCTCTCCTTCCCCGGAGGGAGACCAACGCCATGCTCACCAGACGCGCCGCCCTGGCGACGCTCGCCGCCGCCGCCGCCGCGACGCCGGCCTTCGCACAGGACACGCCGGCCCCCTTCGTCACCCGCGAGGGCGCGGCGCTGACCCTCGCGGGTCGCCCCTACCGCTTCGTCGGGGCGAACATGTGGTATGCCGCCTGGCTGGGCGCCGACTCCGAGGTCGGCGACCGGGCTCGCCTGTCGCGTGAGCTCGACGCCCTGGCAGGCGACGGGGTCGCTAACCTGCGCATCGCCGCCTCCGCCGAGCTGTCGCCCCTGCGCAACTCCGTCCGCCCCGCCTTCCGCGACGAGAGCCCGAACTACAACGAAACCCTCCTCGTCGGCCTCGACCACACCCTGGCCGAGATGGCCCGCCGCGACATGAGGGCCGTCCTCTACCTGACTAACTTCTGGGAGTGGTCCGGCGGCATGATGACCTACCTCTCGTGGGTCAACGGCGGCCGCTACATCAACATGAACGACCCGGCCCATCCCTGGCCGGCCTTCGCCGACTTCAACGCCGACTTCTACCGCAGCGCCGAGGCCGTGGGTCTCTATCACGACTACATCCGCGCCGTCGTGGGCCGGACCAACACCGTGACCGGCCGCCGCTACGCCGACGATCCCACGATCATGTCCTGGCAGCTGGCGAACGAGCCGCGCGCCGCCGGGGACGTGGCCAAGGTGCGCGAGAACCAGCCCGCCTTCCAGGCCTGGGTCTCCGGGACCGCGCGCCTGATCAAGTCCCTGGCGCCACGCCAGCTGGTCTCCACCGGCAGCGAGGGCCTGAAGGGCTCGGGCGAGAGCCGCGACATCGTGCTCGACACCCACCGCTCCCCCGACATCGACTATGTCACGGCCCATATCTGGCCCGGCAACTGGAGCTGGCTGAAGCTGGAAGACATGGCCGGCACCGACGCCGAGGCGCGAAGACTGGCGCGGGAGTACATCGACCAGCACGTCTCGATCGCGAGCGAACTGGGCAAGCCGCTGGTGATCGAGGAATTCGGCTACCCCCGCGACGGCAACCTCTACGATCCGTCAGTCCCGTCGACCCTGCGCGAGGGCTTCTACCGCGACGTCCACGCCGCCGTGCTCGAGAACGTTCGCGCGGGCGGGCCGCTTGTGGGCTCGAACTTCTGGGCCTGGAACGGCGAAGGCCGGCCGCGTCATGCCGACCATCGCTTCAAGGCCGGCGACGACGCCTGGCTGGGCGATCCGCCGCATGAGCCGCAGGGCTGGTACGGCGTTTTCGACACCGACAGCGCCCTGCGCGCGGACTTGCGGACCCATGCGGCCGCGCTGGCGGCGATCTGACAAGGCGGCCGGGGCCCAAGCCCCGGTTTTCCCAATCAGATGTGGATCACGCGGCCATAGGCGTCCAGCGCGGCCTCATGCATGGCTTCCGACATGGTCGGGTGCGGATACACGATGCCTTGGATGTCCTCTTCCGTCGCCTCCATGGTGATGGCGGTGACGTAGCCCTGGATCATCTCGGTGACCTCGTGGCCGATCATGTGCGCGCCGATCAGCGCGCCCGTCTTAGCGTCGAAGATCACCTTGACGAAGCCGTCCACCTCGCCCGCGGCCACGGCCTTCCCGTTCACGCGGAAGGGAAAGCGGCCGATCTTGACCTCACGCTTGTCCGCGCGGGCGGCCTGTTCGGTGACGCCGACCGAGGCCACCTGGGGCTGCGCGTAGGTGCAGCCGGCGATGGGTGAATGGACGTTCGGCGTCTTGTAGCCGGCGATGTGCTCGGCGGCATGGATGCCTTCGTGGCTGGCCTTGTGCGCCAGCCACGGCGCCCCGGCGCAGTCGCCGATGGCGTACAGGCCCTTGACGTTGGTCTGACAGTGGCTGTCCGTCTTGATGTGGCCCCGGTCCAGTTCGACGCCCAGCGCCTCCAGGCCGATGCCGTCGGTGTTGGCGGTGATGCCGACGGCCGAGATGCAGACCTCGGCCTCCAACGTCTCGGCCTTGCCGCCGATCTCGACCGCGACGGCCACGCCCTTGGCCGACTTGGTGACCTTGGCGACCTTGGCGCCGACCTTGAACTTGATGCCGCGCTTCTCGAACGACTTCTGGGCGGCCTTGGAGACCTCCTCGTCCTCGACCGGCAGGATGCGCTCGACCGCCTCGACGACCGTCACCTCGGCGCCCAGGGCGCGATAGAAGCTGGCGAACTCGATGCCGATGGCGCCAGAACCGATGACAACGAACGACTTGGGCAGGCTCTTCGGCGCGAGGGCGTCGCGGTAGGCCCAGATCTTTTCGCCGTCCGCTTCCAACCCGATCTGCGGCAAGGCGCGGGCGCGGGCGCCGACGGCCAGCATGACCGACTTGGCCTCAATCGCGCGTGTGCCGCCGGCCTTGAGCGCCACCACGACCTTTGGCGCCGCCGCGCCCTTCTCCAGCTTGGCCGAGCCCTCGATGACCTCGATCTTGTTCTTCTTCATCAGGAAGGTGACGCCCTTGTTCATCGTCGCCGCGACGCCGCGCGAGCGCTGGATGATCGCGTCGAAGTCGAACGAGGCGCCGGTGGCCGACAAGCCGTAGTCCTTCAGGTGCGACAGGCTCTCGTACTTCTCACCCGACTTCAGCAACGCCTTGGTCGGGATGCACCCCCAGTTCAGGCAGATGCCGCCCAGATTCTCGCGCTCGACGATCGCGACCTTCAGGCCCAGCTGGCTGGCGCGGATCGCCGCGACGTAACCGCCGGGGCCCGAGCCGATGACGACGAGATCGAATTCAGCAGCCATGGTCAGATCAACTTCTCGATGTCGGCCTTGATGGCCGCGGGTTCAGTCTGCGGGGCGTAGCGGGCGACCACCCTGCCCTCGCGGTCGGTCAGGAACTTGGTGAAGTTCCACTTGATGGCCTTGGACCCCAGCCAGCCGCGCTTCTGTTCGGTCAGCCAGGCGTAGAGCGGGTGCCGGTTTGGGCCGTTGACCTCCACCTTGTCGAACAGCGGGAAGGTCACGTCGAAGCTGGTGGCGCAGAAAGCCGCGATCTCAGCCGCTCGGCCGGGTTCCTGCTCTCCGAACTGGTTGCAGGGGAACCCCAGAACCTCGAACGGCCGGTCCACGAAGTCGCGGTGCAGCTTTTCCAGGCCGGCGTACTGCCCTGTGAAGCCGCACTTGGACGCCGTGTTGACGATCAGCAGGGCCTGGCCGCGGAAACGGTCCAGCGACACCTCCGCGCCGTCGATGGCGCGGGCGGAGAAGTCATAGACCGAGGTCATGACCCCTCCCCTCCCTTAAGCCAGCATCGCGACGGGATCTTCGATCAGCGGCTTGAACGCCTGCAGGAAGCGTGCGCCGGTCGCGCCGTCCACCACCCGGTGATCGCAGGTCAGGGTCACGGTCATGACGGTGGCCGGGACGACCTGGCCGTTCTTGACGACCGCGCGCTGCTCGCCCGCGCCCACGCTCATGATGCAGCCCTGCGGCTCATTGATGATGGAGGTGAACTGCTTGATGCCGAACATGCCCAGGTTGGACACCGAGAAGGTGCCGCCCTGGAACTCCTCCGGCTTCAGCTTCCGCTCGCGCGCTCGCTTGGCCAGGTCCTTGGACTCGGTGGCGATCTGCGCCAGACCCTTGGTCTCGGCCTTGCGGATGATCGGGGTGATCAGGCCGCCTTCAATGGCGACCGCCATGGAGACATCGGCGTTGTGGTGCATGGCGATGCCTTCAGGGGTGTAGGAGGCGTTCGCCTCCGGCACCATCTTCAGCGCCAGCGCCGCGGCCTTGATGACGAAGTCGTTCACGGAGACCTTGATCCCCTGCGGCTCCAGCATCTTGTTGACCTTGGTCCGTACGGCCATCAGCTGATCGATCTCGCAGTCGATGAACAGCGGGAAGTGCGGCACGTTCTGGATGCTGTCGACCATCCGGCGGGCCACGGCCTTCTTCATGCCGTCCAGCGGGATCAGATCGTAGCTGCCGTCCGGAATGCCCATCTGGGCCAGCGACAGCGCCTTGCGAGGCTCGGCGGCAGGGGCCGAGGCGGTCGCGGCGCTCGGCTGGGCCGCGCCCTTGCCGGCCGCCTCCACATCGCGTCTGACGATGCGACCGTGCGGCCCGGTGCCCTTGATCGATTTCAGGTCCACGCCGTTCTGGGCGGCGATGCGGCGGGCCAGGGGCGAGGCGAAGATGCGCTTCCCGCCATCCGACGTCGGCGCCGCGGCGCTCTTGGGCGGTAGGGCGGCCTCGGCCGACTTCACGCCCTGCGGCGTCGCGACCGCCTGACCGCTCTCGTGGCCGGCGGGCGCGGGCTGATCGGCGGCCTTCTCGGGCGAAGGCTGGGCCGCCGCCTTCGGCGCGGCGACGCCGCCCTCGTCCTTCAGGCGCGCGATCGGCGTGTTGACCTTCACGCCCTCCGAGCCTTCAGCGACCAGGATGTCGGTGATCTCGCCCTCATCGACGGCTTCCACTTCCATGGTCGCCTTATCGGTCTCGATCTCTGCGATCACATCGCCGGCCGAGACGACGTCCCCGACCTTCACGTGCCATTTGGCGAGAACGCCTTCTTCCATCGTCGGAGAGAGCGCGGGCATCAGGATGTCGGTCATTGACGTTCCCCTTCGCCGACTGCGCCGGCGCCTGCCGGCGACGAGAAGCCTTTCACTATGCCGTCCAAGGCGGCCGCCTCAGCCACCCCGACCCGATCGGCGTATGCGGCCGCGGCCTGCTGCGCGATCGCCGCCAGAAGCTGTCCGAGCGCGACCGGATCGTTGAAAGCCGGCCGAACGGTTATGACCGCCTGGCCACGCGATATCCATGCGCGCACGATTTCGACAGCGTCCGGATCGGCGACGATGTCCGCGGGAAGGGCGGGATTGGAGAGGCTCATGCCATCACCTGCTTCACGGCCGCGATGATCTTGTCCACGCCAGGCAGCGACAGGGCTTCCAGGTTCGCGGCGTAGGGCAGCGGCACGTCCTCCTGGTGAACCCGCAGCGGCGGGGCGTCCAGGTAGTCGAAGGCGTGCTCGATCACCCGGGCCACCACCTCGGCGCCGACGCCCATCGGGCCCCAGCCCTCCTCGGCCGAGACCAGGCGGCTCGTCTTCTTGACGCTCTCGACGATGGTTTCGGTGTCCAGCGGGCGCAGGGTGCGCAGGTCCACGACCTCGGCCTCGATGCCTTCCTCTGCCAGCTTCTCGGCCGCCTGGAGGGCGAAGCCGACCATGCGGCTGTGGGCCGTGATGGTGACGTCCTTGCCCTGGCGACGGACCTTGGCCTTGCCGATCGGCAGGACGTAGTCCTCGATGTCCGGAACGTCGAACTCCAGGCCGTACATCATCTCGTGCTCGAGGAAGACGACAGGGTTCGGATCGCGGATGGCCGCCTTCAGCAAGCCCTTGGCGTCGGCGGCGTCGTAGGGCGCGATAACCTTCAGGCCGGGCACCTGGGCGTACCAGGCCGAATAGTCCTGGCTGTGCTGGGCGCCGACGCGGCTGGCGGCGCCGTTCGGACCGCGGAACACGATGGGCGCGCGGATCTGACCACCCGACATGTACAGGGTCTTGGCGGCCGAGTTGATGATGTGATCGATCGCCTGCATGGCGAAGTTGAACGTCATGAACTCGACGATCGGCTTCAGCCCCGCCATCGCCGCGCCGACGCCCAGGCCGGCGAAGCCGTGCTCGGTGATCGGGGTATCGACCACGCGCTTGTCGCCGAACTCCTGCAGCAGTTCGCGGCTGACCTTGTAGGCGCCCTGATACTGCGCGACTTCCTCGCCGATCAGGAAGACCTTGTCGTCGCGCCGCATCTCCTCGGCCATGGCGTCGCGCAGGGCGTCGCGGATGGCGGTCTTGACCAGCTTGGCGTCGGCCGGGATTTCCGGATCGCGCAGCTCGACCTTGGGCGTGCCGGTCTGCGGCGGCGCCTTTTCGGGATCACCGGTCTTGGCTTCGGCGGCCTCTTCCTTGGCGACGGGCGCCTGGACAGAGGCGGCGTTGGCGGCCGGCGTCGCGCCCGCGTCCTCGCCCGACAGGCGGGCGATCGGCGTGTTGACCTTCACGTTCTCAGAACCCTCGGCCACCAGGATTTCCAGCACTTCGCCTTCGTCGACCGCCTCGACTTCCATCGTGGCCTTGTCGGTCTCGATCTCGGCGATCACCTGGCCGGCCGACACCGTGTCGCCCGCCTTGATGTGCCATTTGGTCAGCGTGCCCTCTTCCATCGTGGGGGACAGCGCCGGCATCAGAATGTCGGTCACGGATCAGGCCTCCACGTAGACGTCGGTGTAGAGCTCGGACGGATCGGGCTCCGGGCTCTCTTGAGCGAATTGAACAGCTTCGGCGACGATCGCCTTGATTTCGTTGTCGATCGCCTTCAGCTCATCCTCGGTCGCCTTGGCGGCCTGGAGCAGCATCTTGACGTGATCGATCGGATCGCGGGTCTTTTTGACCTCGTCCACCTCTTCCTTGGTGCGGTACTTGGCGGGGTCGGACATCGAGTGGCCGCGATAGCGGTAGGTCTTCACCTCCAGGATGTAGGGACCTTCGCCCGCGCGGGCGCGATCGACGGCCTTCTTCACCGCGTCGCGCACGGCGATGACGTCCATGCCGTCGACCTGCTCGCCCGGGATGCCGAAGCTGGCGCCGCGCTGGCTGAGTTGGGTCGTCGCCGAGGATCGTTCGATCGAGGTGCCCATGGCGTACTGGTTGTTCTCGATGATGTAGATGGCCGGCAGCTTCCACAGCTGGGCCATGTTGAAGCTCTCGTACACCTGCCCCTGGTTGGCCGCGCCGTCGCCGAAGTAGACGAAGGCGACCGAGTCATCGCCCCGGTACTTGCCCGCGAAGGCCAGGCCGGTGCCCAGCGCCACCTGGGCGCCGACGATGCCGTGGCCGCCGTAGAAGCCGGTCGGCACGTCGAACATGTGCATCGAGCCGCCCTTGCCCTTGGACGAGCCGCCGATGCGGCCGGTCAGCTCGGCCATCACCTCTTTGGGATCCATGCCGGCGCACAGCATGTGGCCGTGGTCGCGATAGCCGGTGATGATCTTGTCGTGACCCTGGCGAACGCTCTCCTGAACGCCCACGGCCACGGCCTCCTGGCCGATGTAGAGGTGGCAGAAGCCGCCGATCAGGCCCATGCCGTAGAGCTGGCCCGCCCGCTCCTCGAAACGGCGGATCAGCACCATCTCGCGATAGTACCGAAGGAGGTCCTCCTTCGACGCGGTCGGCGTATTAGGAATCTTGTCAGGCGTGTTCTGAGCGGCTTTGGCTGGGGCTTTCGCCATCCGGCATCTCCCGGCTAGGCGCCGGGGAGCGACGCCTTCTTATCGTTACGGAAAGGGGGCTTTAGCAGCCTTCCTTCTCGGAAGGCAAAGGGGTGCGGCTCAGCCTGTAACAATAGTTCAATGCGGCGCGTGCGCTCAGCCGTGCACCGGTTGCGACGGAACGCGGATCACGTAGTCGCGGGGGTCGGAAAAGCCCAGCACGGCGCGCGCCCGCTCTTCGAGCAGGTCTCTGGACAGGCTGTCGCTGCGCAGATAGCGCACCCGCGTCTCAAGGTCGCGGCGCTGCTCCGTCAGATGCGCCAGCTGACTGGCGCGCTGCTCAAGCAGGCGCTCGCGCTCATGGCCGCTGAGCAGGCCGCGCTCACCCGTCAGCGCCTGGACACCCAGGTAGGCGACGAGCAACAGCAAGGCCAGGGTGACGCGGTAAGGTTTCATTCGTTCAAGCAAGACCGACGCTCCTTCTGAGCGCGAGAACACAGTGTCCGAACCATGTCCCGGAATGCCTAACGAACCGTAGCTTCGCCGTATGATTCGCGCCGCGTGTTGTTGAGAAATTTGAGGGAATCCGGATCGGCGGCGTCGATCGGAGACCGCGTCAGGTTCCGGCGGCCAAGCTCCCGGCCGCCGGAACCGAACCCGTCAGCGGCTCAGCAGCATGCCGTCGCCGAAATAGACGCCCTGGTCTCCCAGCATCTCCTCCAGGCGCAGCAGCTGGTTGTACTTGGCCACCCGGTCCGAACGGGCCAGGGATCCGGTCTTGATCTGCCCGCAGTTGGTGGCCACGGCCAGGTCGGCGATGGTGGCGTCCTCGGTCTCGCCCGAGCGATGGCTCATCACCGCCGTGTAGCCGGCGCGATGGGCCATATCGACCGCGTCCAGCGTCTCGGAAAGCGTGCCGATCTGGTTGACCTTGATCAGGATCGAATTGGCCAGCCCCTCGCCGATGCCGGCGGCCAGGCGGGCGGGATTGGTGACGAACAGATCGTCGCCGACCAGCTGGACCCGGTCGCCCATCCGTTCGGTCAGCAGACGCCAGCCGTCGAAGTCGTCCTCGGCGCAACCGTCCTCGATCGATACGATCGGGAAACGTTCGACCAGATCGGCCAGGTAGCCGACCATGCCGTCGGCGTCGACGGTCTTGCCCTCGCCGGCCATGACGTACTTGCCGTCCTTGAAGAATTCGGTCGAGGCGACGTCCAGGCCCAGGTGGAAGTCCTCGCCCGCCAGATAGCCCGCCGCCTGGCCCGCCTTGGTGATGAAGGTCAGCGCCTCCTCGGCCGAGGCCAGGTTCGGGGCGAAGCCGCCCTCGTCGCCGACGTTGGTGTTGTGGCCGGCGTCCTTCAGCTGCTTCTTCAGGGCGTGGAAGATCTCCGCGCCCATGCGCAGGGCGTCCGTGAAGGTCTCGGCGCCGGTTGGCAGGATCATGAACTCCTGGATATCGATCGGATTGTCGGCGTGGGCGCCGCCGTTGATGATGTTCATCATCGGGGTCGGGAGGACGCGGGCGCCGACGCCGCCGATATAGCGGTGCAGCGGCAGGCCGGCCGAAATGGCGCTCGCCTTGGCAACCGCGAGCGACACCCCAAGGATCGCATTGGCGCCCAGGCGCGCCTTGTTGGGCGTGCCGTCCAGGGTGATCATCGCCTCATCGACGCGGCGCTGGTCCTCGGCGTCCATGCCGGAAAGGGCGTCGAAGATCTCGCCGTTGACGGCGTCGACCGCCTTCTGGACGCCCTTGCCGCCCCACAGGTCCTTGTCGCCGTCGCGCAGTTCGACGGCCTCATGCGCGCCCGTCGATGCGCCCGAGGGCACGGCGGCGCGGCCGAAGGAGCCGTCATCCAGGATCACGTCGACCTCGACCGTCGGATTGCCCCGGCTGTCGAGGATTTGGCGGGCGACGATGTCGGCGATGTCGGTCATGGCTCGGTTCTCTGGCTCATGGCATGGGAATGTGGTCCGCGCGGTTTAGCCGCGCGGCGCGCAAACGCCAATGCCACAGCGTCAGGCGCAGCCTTCGACCAGCTGGATCGACGGATCGCCGGCGTGGATCAGGCTGACCTCGCCGTCCGTGCCGATCTCGTAGCGGACGCCTCGCGCCGCCGGGTCGGTGACGTACTGGGTTGAGCCGCCGCGTTCCCAGGCGATCAGGTCCTCGGCCGGCGCTGGTTGATACTTGTGCGGCTGGGCTTGGATCGCGCCGCCATAGGCCTCCTTGATCGCCATGGCCTGGTCACCCAGGCCGAAACCCCGATCAGTCTTGACGGCGGCGTCGCGCATCAGGGTGATTCGCGTCAGCGCGCCGTTCTGGATCATGACGTTGACGCCCGGGGGCGCATCGGCGGGGTGGAACTCGTCGCAGACCTCGGGATCGACGCCGCCGACCGCGCCGGGATCGGCGTCCTCGCCCCAAGCGGCGACCAACTCCGCGCGGCTCATGCCGATTCGCGCCCGCCCCAGCCCGCGGGCCGTGAGGACGTTGTCCGCGACCGGCGTGGCGGCGGGCGGCGTCGTCTCCGGCGGGGACGCCTCGGTGACGGCGGGCGACGGGACAGCCGGTTCTTCCGGGCGCTCACAGGCGGCGACGGCAATCAGCACCACGGCGCTGGCGGCGGCGAAACGGATCATGGCGGCGTCTCCGGTGAAGCTTCACAGCGGAACGCACGAAAACGGCGCGCGGATCACCGCGCGCCGTTAAAAATCTTCGCCCGGCCGAGGCCGGATCGTCCGACGACGCTCAGTCTTCCTTCGGCGTCAGGACCTGACGGCCCTTGTACATGCCGGTCTTCAGGTCGACGTGGTGCGGACGGCGCAGTTCACCGGTGTCCTTGTCCTCGACATAGACATTGGAGCCCAGGGCGTCGTGAGCGCGGCGCATGTTGCGGCGCGACGGGGATACTTTTCGCTTCGGAACGGCCATGTCCGTCTCAATCTCTTGGTCGGCGCTAGGAAAGCGCGAAAACAGAAGCGGCGGCCGAACGGGGCCGCCACGTGAGCGCGGGCTTATGCATGAAGCCCGCATGGATTTCAAGTCGCCCCGCGACAATCCGACAAGCCTGCGATCTGGCGATCCCCGGCAACCTGCGGCAAGGTGCCTGACACCGATGTCACGGGAGGATGGAATGCACAATCACTGGATCCCGACGCTGGTCGCAGGCCTGGCGTTCGCCACGGGAACAGCTACGGCCCAGGTCGCGCCGACCGTCCTGCCCCTGCCCGAAGCCGCGGCGTATCCCGAGGGCGTGACGGTCGATCCCACGAGCGGCGCCGTCTACACCAACAGCGCCAACACCGGCGTGGTGGTCCGTCTGGACCCCGAGACCGGCGCGACCGCCGTCGTGGGCGATCCGCTGAACCGGGCGGAGGCGCGGCCGGACAAGCCGATGTCGGTGGCGCTGGGGCTCAAGGCAGACGGCGAAGGCCGCCTGTGGGTCGCCGGGGCCAGGACGGGCTCCATGCATGTGGTCGATATCGCCACAGGCCGACGGCTGGCGCGCTTCACCACGCCGGAAGGACCGTCCCTGATCAACGATGTCGCCCTGACGTCTGAGGCCGCCTATTTCACCGACACCCTGCGACCGGTGTTGTGGCGCGTGTCCCGCGATGCGGTCACCGACGCCGCGCTGGAGCCCTGGCTGTCGTTCGAGGGCACGGCCCTGCGCTATGGCGAGGAGCCGAACCTCAACGGGATCGCGGCGACGGCGGACGGCCGCTATCTGATCGTGGTGCAGATGAAGGCGGGGCGGCTGTTCCGCATCGATACCCGCACGCGCGAGGTCGCCGCCATCGACACGGCCGGCGTGGCGCTGGACGGCGGCGACGGCCTAGTGCTGGACGGCCGGAGACTCTACGTCGTGCGCCAATGGGCCGGGGAAGTCGTCGCCCTGGACCTGTCGCCCGACTTCGCCACGGCGACCGAGGTCAAGCGAATCAGCCCGTCCGAACTGGCCTGGCCCGCGACGGCCGCGATCAGGGGCGACCGACTGATCGTCGCCAACAGCCAACTGAATCGGCGGGACGCGGGCGATCCTGAGCCGTTCAGCCTGATCTCGATCCCGTTGTGGGCCTTCGACTAGGCCAGGGTCTTCACAACCCGGGCCGGATTGCCGACCACGACCACATCGGAGGGGACGTCCCTGGTCACCACGGATCCGGCCCCGATCACGGAGCGATCTCCAATCGTCACGCCTGCCAGCACGATGGCGCCGCCGCCTATCCAGACGTCGTCGCCGATGACGATCGGCCGCGCCGTCTCCTTGCCGCGCCGCTCGATCGCGTCCAGCGGATGCTCTGGCGTCAGCAGTTGCACGCCCGGCCCCGCCTGGAAGTTATCGCCGATGCGAATTTCGGCGCAGTCCAGGAACACGCAGTTGGCGTTGGCGAAGGCGTTGGCGCCCAGATGGATGTTGACGCCGTAGTCGCAGAAGAAGCCGGGCATGATCGCCGCTCCGCCATCCTTCGCCCGCACCAGTTCATTGACCAGGGCGCGGCGTCGATCTCGATCCGGCTCGGCGTTGATGGCGACGGTCAGGGCCGCCGCCCGGGCGCGACCTTCTCGCAAATCGGCGTCGCCAGGGTCGTAGGGCAGGCCCGCCAGCATCTTCTCGCGTTCGGTCATGTGTGCTCCGTCAGGGCTTCGGCCACGGCCTCGCCAATGGCCAGCGAACTGGTCAGCCCCGGGCTCTCGATGCCGAACAAGGCCATCAGGCCGTCGATCCCGTGATGCTCGCGGCCGTGCAGTTGGAAGTCCGGCTGCGGCTCGCCCGGCCCATGCAGCTTGGGCCGGATGCCGGCGTAGTCAGGGGTCAGGGCGCCGTCCGGCAGGCCAGGCCAGAAGCGGCGGATATAGCCGGCGAACGCGTCCGCCTTCGCCGGATCGACCGAATAGTCCTCGGTTTCGACGTAAGCGAGGTCGGGGCCGAACACCCCCTGCCCGCCCAAGTCCTTGCGATAGTGGGTGCCCAGCGCGCCCGGGATCGGCGGGGGATAGATGAGCCGGTCGAACGGCGCCTTGCCGACCAGTCGGAAATAAACGCCCTTGCCGAAATGACCCGCCGGTATATTGGTCGCGGGATAGCCGTCGATCGTCGCCGCCACGGCCTGGGCCGACAAGCCCGGCGCGGTCACCAGCAGGCGGCTCGTGATCGTCATTCCGTCCTCCCCGCCCACGCGAACGGAGAAGCCGCCGCCCGGCAGCGGCTCGGCGCCTTCGAACGGCGCGGAGACGACCACCGAGCCGCCGCCGTCCTCGATCTCGCCCTGCAGAGCCAGCATGTAGCCGTGGCTGTCGAAGACGCCGCTTTCCGCCGACAGGATGGCGGCGTGGGCGTTCAGCTCGGGCTCGAGGGCGCGGGCCTGAGCGCCGCTGAGATGCTCCAGCCCTTCCACGTCATTGGTGGTCGCCTGCTGAAAGATGGTCTCGATGCGCTGGACCTCGGCCTCTTCGGTTGCAACGACCAGCTTGCCGCACTTGCGGAAGTCGATCTTGCGGCTTTCCAGGAAGGCGTACAGCGCCCGGCGCCCCTCGACGCAGAACCGCGCCTTCAGCGAGCCGGTCGGATAGTAGAGCCCGCCGTGGACGACTTCGGAATTGCGTGAAGAGACGCCCTGCCCGATGTGGCCTTCCTTCTCCAGCACCAGGACCGTTTGACCCCGTCTCGACAGCGCCCGGCCGCAGGCCAGACCCACGGCCCCGGCGCCCACGACCGTCGCGTCGAAATCGAAGCTCATCGCCCCGCGTACCTCCGTCGCGCCTCGGCCTCGAAACAGCCGATCAGCTTCTCGACCGCGCGGTCGAAGTTGGCGTGCAGCATCAGGTCCAGCATCCTGGACTTGAAGGCGAAGTCGATCATGAACTCCAGCCGCGTGCCTTGCGGGTGCGGGAAGAACTCCCAGCGGTTCTTCAAATGCCGGAACGGCCCGCGCAGCAGGCCGACCTCGACCTTGGGCGCCTTGCGGTCATGCCGGACCCAGGTGGAGAAGCGCTCGGCCAGGAACGAGAAGCCAACGGCGGCCTCCGCATCAACGACGCTGACGCCCTCGCCTTCCGACCGCTCGTTCCAGACGCGCATCGACGTCACCCACGGCACGAAGTCGGGGTAGGCGCGCACGTCGGCCACCAGATCAGCAAGCTGCTCGGGCGCATACGGGAGAATGCGCGTGACGCGATGGACGGCCATGCGAAACTTAGCGGCGCAGCTGCGCCTCGCGCGCGGCCTTCAGCCGGGCGAAGTCGTCGCCGGCGTGGTGCGACGAGCGAGTCAGCGGCGACGACGACACCATCAGGAAGCCCTTGGCCCGGGCGATCGCCTCATAGGCCTTGAACTCTTCGGGGGTGACGAAGCGGTCGATGGCGGCGTGTTTCCGCGTCGGCTGCAGATACTGGCCGATGGTGATGAAATCGACGCCGGCGGAGCGCATGTCGTCCATCACCTGCATGACCTCTTCCTTGGTCTCGCCCAGGCCGACCATGATGCCGGACTTGGTGAACTGGTTCGGGTCGCGCTCCTTGACCATCTGCAGCAGGC
>JAEXZS010000088.1 GCA_023451375.1 Pseudomonadota bacterium | reverse complement strand
GCCTTGGCGGGCGATTTTACATTGGAGGATCTGGGCTTCATCTTCGTTCCTTCGTCACTACGACGAAGCCCAGATCCTCCTTAAATCACAACCTCAAATCTGTGCCATTGGTGCTGACGGCGGACAGTCGTCCTTGTCGAGGCCGAACGCCGCCATCATGCCTTTGTCGGCTTTGGTTGCCTTCCCACTGAAGATGATGGCGCAATGCTGACGGTTTCTGTGCTTGTTCAGGCCAGCCGCGCTGGCCTTGATCAGAGCACCTTTGATGCGATGCTCCATAAGGTGCTGAACCACAGTGTTGCCCGACCAGAACGACGCCTTGGGCAGTGTCTTCCCGAGATAGTCGCAGACGTGCTTGATCTGAAGTCGGCCGTCCGATGTCTCCCAGAAGGTCGTCGAGCCGCGATGGCCTTCGGTGAAGTAGTGGATGCAGATGGACGGCTGGCCGGTTCGCGCGACTAAAATCTCGCGCTCGTCGAACTCCAGCCGGTCCTCGTATAGGGCCTTTGCGGCGAGGTAGCCCACACTTCGGGTATAGCTGGCCCCAGCTATCTGCACGGAAGCAAATCCTGCGAGTTGGAGCGGCGTCCACATCGAGAACCAGTCGATGTCGTCCGTGGCATCCCAGTCAGGCGTGCTGACAAAGACCCGCGCCGGGTTGGCCGCCTGTTTGTGGAACTCGACGAGTTCCTTGGCGCCGAGCGTTCCCTGAAGCTCCTTCCAGCTTGGTTTGTGGCCCTTCAGCCTCAGCGACGCCCACTCATGTCCGGGCTTGGTATGGAGGGCAAAGCGGTCCTTCAGAGCCGTTCGCATCTCGCTGACGTTGAATGATCCAGCTTGAATCGCAGCAGGTGCCTCGTCGATCCGAGCGTGCCATCCTGCGAAAAGGGACAGATCGCTGCCCATCATCGCGTCGTGGGTGGTGAGGATCACTGCGTGCTTGTGGCCTTCGCGCATTATCTCGGAACGCGCATGCTCAAGCCGCTCCTCAACCTTGCCCTTGCCCCCGGTCTTCGAATGGACGGGCCACGTTTTCAGCCACCTCGCGTCTCTACGAAAGTCATTCGCCTGTTCGTCGATCAGTTCGTGGGTGGGGGCGGCGAACAGATAGAGGCCGGGCTGGGCTATGGCCTCCTCGCGCATCACCGTGCTTTTCCCGCTGCCTTGCGGCCCGGAGAGCATGGTCACCTTCATCTTCGCCACGCCCTGCTCCTCCTACGCTCGTCCTGATCCTTTCCGAGCTTTGCCCCGGACGGTCTGAAGGAAGGGTTCAGGGGCAACCCATTCGCAGCGTGCTTATAGAGAAAGGTGCGAATGGGTTGCCGGGTCCGGGTTCTTGTCGAGGAGCCGAGGCAGGGATCGAGCCGGATCAATCTGCAACCGAGTGATGAGTGATTGGCCGTGGATCGAGGAGGCCGAAGGCCGAGGCGATCTGCGGAATATCATCGTCAGGAGCGGACGACCGCCTCTTCGGCGGTTGGCCGTCCCGGCGATAGACAACCATAGACTGGTCGGACGAGCCGCGTCCGTCGCCCTGCTCCGGCCACGACGTCGTTCGGCCAGACCATGAACGCCCCGACTGGCGTCGGCCCGTTTCATTGATCCGCCGATGAGGAAGAACTCGATCTCGTCGGTGCCAGATAATTCTGGTGACGGCCGAAGGCCGATCAAGCACGCCGCGAACGGTTTGGAGGCCGTGACAAAAACCCCTCCGAAATTCGCCCTCCAGACCCCAGCAAATCCGGGCCTCCCAGAACCCGTATCAGCCGTGCTGAAAGACACCTCTGAAAACCACATCGGAGCGGGATCAGGTCGCCAGAGGCGCCCGGAGCAGATCGTCGGGTTCGCGGCATAGACGTAGCCGGAGGACATCGAGGTGCTGCGCCGTGGCGATAAGGTCGGCGTGTTTGATCTCGTGGCGTGCCCCGTCCAAGTCCCGACAGACGACGTGAGGGGCACCGGCCTCGGGTTGGGCGTGACCGCCAATCAGTCCGTGAGCCAGCAGGTTCCTGATCTGGGCCGCACGCTCGATCTCCTCGGTCCAAGCAGAAACGTCCGACGAGGATCGCACACCGGCGACGCGCCACCGCTGAAGCGGAGCCGCACGCGGCATGGAGCCTTCCCCGTTCGCCTCCAGCTTCTTCAGCATCTCCAGTTCGAGATAGCCCCAACGCAGCAGGACTTCTCCTACGGCGGCCATCAGGTCCGAGAAGACGAGTTCGGGGTGATCCGCTTTAGCCATTCCCCCTCGTAGCCAATCCGCCATGAGCATTCGGTTGACGCCCCGCCGATCCATGAGACCATCTGATGGATGAAGCGATGCGGTCTCTACGTTCGTTGCTCGACTGACCACCAGACGGTCGAGAACCAGATTCGCATCCTGACCGAGGTGGCCGAACGGGCGGGCTGGACCATCGTCAGGGTGTTCGAGGATGCCGGGATCAGCGGCGCCAAGGGGCGGGATCAACGGCCGGGCTATGACGCCCTGCTGAAGGCCGTCCATCGCCGAGAGGTGGACATCGTGGCCGCCTACGCCGTTGACCGTCTGGGACGCTCCCTGACCGATCTGGTGGCTTTCCTCGGCGACATCCAAGCCCGTGGCTGCGACCTCTATCTGCACCAACAGTCAGTCGATACGAGCACACCTTCGGGCAGGATGCTCTTCCAGATGTTGGCCGTGTTCAGCGAGTTCGAGCGTGAACTGATCAGGAGCAGAGTCCGAGCGGGCCTCGCTCGCGCTCGTGCGAAAGGCATCGCCTTCGGTCGGCCCAGCCTATCGCCAGACCGTGTGGCGAGGGTCGAGGAGGCCCTAAAGGACGGTCAGAGCATCCGGGCGGTAGCGAAGACGACCGGCACTTCCACGGCCTCGGTCCAGCGCATCAAACGCTCGATGATCACGGTCGAGGAAGACCGTCTGGAGAGCGTGGCCTCCTGACGTCAGAGCCGGTCGTGACGATGATCTGAAGCATTGACCGGAATCGTCCCGATGACGATGGCTGGACGCTCCAGATCACCGGAGCGACCCATGACCCACGACACCCTCGATCCCACGCTCGCCCAGACGCTCAGCAGCGATGAAGAAGCGTCCCAAGAGGGTGTTGAGCGTCCGCTTAGCTCCACCAATCAGTCTCCCCCTTTCACCGGCCAGCCGGGGAGGGGGGAGACTGGCCACTCTTTTCAGACAGTTAGACGGTTAACTCGGGCGCCAATCTCTCCGTGGAGAGGATTTCCGCGCTGTTTAGCCGGCTGTGCCCCGCCCCATTCTCCAGGCCCACATTTCCACTTCCGGGTTGGCGGTGCCTGTTCGCGGAGAAGGGTTAGCCCGAACTGAGCCGCCGCCGGAGGACCGGCGGCGGGACTGGGTCTCTGATCGAGAAGTCTGGTGTCGGGGTCTAGCCGACCGCGCCAATGGCCATGAACAGCCTGCGCTGCTCGTTCCAGTCCATCGGGAAGGGATGGGCGATCAAGGCGCCGAGCTGTCCGCCGTCAGCACCAATGGCACAGATTTGAGGTTGTGATTTAAGGAGGATCTGGGCTTCGTCGTAGTGACGAAGGAACGAAGATGAAGCCCAGATCCTCCAATGTAAAATCGCCCGCCAAGGC
>JAEXZS010000039.1 GCA_023451375.1 Pseudomonadota bacterium | reverse complement strand
GGCGCCGCCCTCGTCGCCACCGGTCGGGCCGGGTCGGGGCGGCGGCGGGCCGTCGACGCCGCCGGCCTCGAACGACAACGGATCGACACGGCGCAGCGCCGGGACGGTCCGTCCGGCGGGTCCGACTCCGTCTTCCGGGCCGGGCGTCGCGGAGCCGGCCCGGGCGTGGTCCCATCACCCAGGCGCCGCCGAGGCCGAGACCGGCTCCGACCATCCAGCGTCGGGCGATACAACGCCGGGCGGCGGAGCCAGCCGGCCCGCCTCGGTCCGCGACGCCGAGGCCCGGGCCGCCCGGTCGGATTTCCAGCGCGCCCTCGCCGCCTCGGATCCCGCGTCCGCGCCGTCGCGGCGACCGGGACGGGCGGCGGCGCTCCAGGCCTTCTTCGTCGCCAACGCCGGACGAACCTTGATGCCCGCAGGCGAGACCAGCGGCGTCCTGTCCCCCAACCTCCGCACAGAGGAGACCTGAGATGCATCCGTTCTTCCGACCGAAGCGGGCCCTGGCGGCCGCGCCGGAGGCGACCCCTTGGCGTCGCGCCGGTCAGATGTGGGACGACCGTATGGGGCTGTCGCTGGCCCATGCACGAAACTGGCGCCGGATCGCCGTCGCCAACCTGGCCCTGGCCGGCTTCCTCGGCGCGGGGTGGTGGGTTCAGGCCGAGCGGGCCGTGGTGAAGCCGTTCGTGGTGGAGGTGTCGGACTACGGCGAGACCCAACGGATCACGGCCATCGGCGGCCGCTACGAGCCCAACGAGGCACAGATCGCCCACGCCCTCGCCGGCTGGGTCCGGGACGTCCGCTCCAAGTCGATCGATCCGATCGTCATCCGGCAGAACTGGCTGCGGGCCTACGACCTTCTCACGCCCAAGGCGGCGGGCTTCCTGAACGCATGGGCGCAGGCTCACGACCCGTTCGCCGAGGCTGGACGCGAGGCCGTCAACGTCGAGATCCTCAATGTGGTCCGCCGCTCCGGCCGCACCTTCGATCTGCAATGGCGCGAAACCCGCTTCGTCAACGGCCAGGCCGCCGGATCGGAGCGCTGGCGCGCTCTGATCACCACCACCCTGCAACCGCCGCGCACGGAGGCCGAACTCCTGCGCAATCCCCTGGGATTGAAGATCGAGGATGTGTCATGGACCCCCGACGCGTCCTGATCCTGGCGCTTTCGAGCGCCCTACTGTCCGGCTGCGCGATCTTGCGAGACGCGGTCGCGCCGTCGGCGGCGCCCGCCGCAAGCCTGAGCCAGGCGTCCTCCCTGCCGCTGGGTCCGATCGCTCTTGACGGGCCGGCGCCGACGACGGCGGACGATCCGGAGCCGGAGCCGGAGCCGGAGCCGGCGGCGGCGTCCGCGCTGGAGGCGGACGCGGCGCGGCCCTACCTGGCGGAAACGCCGTCGCGACCGGCCGCCGATGCGACGCCGGCGGCCCCGGCGCTGACCGGCCGCAGGGCGATAGCCGAAGCCAACAGCGCGGCGAGCGCGCCCTCCCGGTCTGACCGCTTCCAGGGCGGCGTCCAGATCTTCGCCTGGGAGCCCGGGCGGGTCTTCGAGGTGTGGACTGCGCCGCTTCGGGTGACCACCCTGACGCTCGGCGCGGGCGAGACCCTGATCGCCAAGGCGGCGGGCGACACCGTCCGCTGGCAGATCGGCGAGGTCGCGTCGGGGGAGGGGCCGGACCGTCGCGTCCACGTCCTGATCAAGCCGCTCGAACGCGGCCTGGAGACCAACCTGGTCCTGACCACCAACCAGCGCGTCTACCTTGTCGATCTGCGCAGCGGGGCGGCCGACGCCTTCAACGCCGCCGTCGCCTGGGACAGCGCACCGACCGGGGTCGTCGAGGCAGGGCCGGCTGCTGTCGCCTTGCAACCGGCCATGCGGGTGCCTGACGCCGTCGTCATGCCGGAAGGGCCGCTCGACGCCCGATACCGTCTCGAGCCTCAGGGAAGGCGTCCGAGATGGACCCCCTCGGCGGTGTTCCACGACGGCCGGCGCACCTTCATCGCCTTCCCCGCCGATCTCCAGGTCGACGAGGCGCCCGCCCTGTTCGCCATCGCGCCCGACGGCGAGGCGCAGCTGGTGAACTACAGGCAGGCCGGCGGCCTGTTCATCGTCGACCGCGTGCTTGATCGCGCCGAACTCCGGCTGGGCGATCGCAGGCCGCAGGTGGTCCGCATCCGTCATCAAGGAGCCCGTCCATGATCGAGACACCCCCGCAAACCCTCCCTGGTCCGCCCCAGGGCGACAGCGCCGGACCCCGCGCGCCCAAGTCTCCGGCGCCGGAGCTCGCCAGCCGGGCACCCCGTCCGAGCGCGGTGCGTCTGCGCAAATCCGTCGTCCAGCTTTTCGTCATCGGCGGGGTGGTCCTGATCTCCGGATCGCTGGCTTGGGCGTTCGTCGTGCAGCCCGAAATCCGGCAGGGCGCGCGCACCCGCGCCGAGGCCGCGCGCGAGGACGAGGCCCGCGGCGTGGTCCGCCCAACCGAGGTCGTCACCGAGCAGCCGGCCACCTACGACCGCCTGCCAGAGCCGCGTTCATCGGCCGAGCCGAGCGAGGTCGACGACGCGCCGGCCGAGCGTTCCGAACCGCCGCCTCGGGCGGCCCCGCCCGTCTATCGCCCCGTGTCTGCACCGCGGGGACCCGCGCCCGGAGACCTGGCGCGCCGGTCCGGCCTATTCTTCGCCGAGGTTCGCGACGGTGCGGCGGCCGCCGCGGTCCCGGCGGGCGCCGAGCGGCGGGCTCCGGCCGGCGTTCCTTCGGCCAGCGCGGACTACGGCGCCACCTACAACGGCCATGTCCTGACCGCGCCCCTGTCGCCGTATGAACTGAAGGCCGGCGCGATCATCCCCGCCGCCCTGCTGACCGCGGTCGATACCGCCCGGGCGGGCCCCGTCATCGCCACGGTCACCCAGAACGTCTACGACACGGTCAGCGGCCGCCACCTTGTGCTCCCGCAGGGGACGCGGCTCATCGGCCGCCATGAGGGCGAAAGCGCCTATGGGGACCGCCGCGCCTTCCTGACCTGGGACCGGCTGATCCTGCCCAATGGCAAGAGCCTCGTCTTGACCGGCGAGCCCGGCGTCGACGCCCAGGGCGCCGTCGGCGTGCGGGGCTCGGTCGATCGTCGTCTGTTTCCCCTGCTGGTCGGGACGCTGTTCGCCGGGGCCATCACCACGCTCGGGCAGATCGCCCGCGACGATGAGGGCGGCGGCGGCCTTCTCGGCGACGCCGGCGACGCGGCGGCCATCGAGGGCGCCCGCGTCGGCGGCCGGCTGATCGACCGGGAACTGGAGGTCCGCCCGTCCATCCGGCTGCGGGCGGGCGCGCCCGTGCGGGTGATGATCACCCGCGATCTGATCCTTGAGCCGTACCAGCCATGAGCCCGCTCGATAATGGAAACCGCTGGTGCGTGACGGGCGTCGCCGTGTTCGCCCTCGGCTGCCTGGCGCTGATCGGCGAGCACGTCCCGGCGTTGGCGCTCGTCAACGAAAGCCCGAGCCTGCCCGAGGGCCTCTACGCCCGGCGGTTCGGCGCCGAAATCGAGCGTGGCGTCGTGGTGGCCATTCCCCAGCCGACCACGGCGCGGGCCTATCTCGCGGATCTCGGCATGCCGGGGGACGTGGCGCTGATCAAACGGGTCGCGGCGGCGGGCGGCGACCGCATCTGCGTGGATGGCGCGCAGTTGCGGACGCCAGGCGGCGTCCGGTGGGTCCGCACCCACGATCGGCGCGGCGCGGTCCTGCCGCGCTGGTCGGGGTGCCGACGGCTCGGGTCGGACGAACTCTTTCTGCTCGGCGATACGGCCGGGAGTTTCGACAGCCGGTATTTCGGGCCCGTGATGCGCTCCGAGGTGCTCGGCGTCTATCAGGAGGTGCTGAGATGGTGAGAATGATCCTTTGGGCGGCGGCGCTCCTCGCCTTGGGCGCGCCGGCTTCCGCCCAAACCGTCGACTGGCGCGCGGCGGGCGGCGACCTGTTCGGCCGAGCGACGGCGGAGGCCGGATCGGCGCCGGCCGACGCAGGGGAGGGGGATGCGCCCCGCCTGGCCGCGCTCAGCCAGCCTTTCCAGGCCGAGATCGCCCGAGCGGCGGCGGCGCACGGACTGGACGAGAAACTGCTGCACGCCCTGGTCCTGACCGAGTCCGCCTACCAGCTAGGGGCTCTGTCCCCGGCGGGGGCGGGCGGACTGACCCAGCTCATGCCCGATACGGCCCGCGAACTGGGGGTGGGCGATCGCTTCGATCCGGTCCAGAACCTGCGCGGAGGCGCGGACTATCTTGCCCGGCAGCTGCTGCGCTTCGGAGACCTGCGCCTCGCGCTGAGCGCCTACAACGCCGGCCCGGGTCGCGTGGCGCGGCTTGGCCGGGTTCCAGATATAGCCGAG
Organism: Pseudomonadota bacterium; assembly: GCA_023451375.1. GTDB lineage: Bacteria > Pseudomonadota > Alphaproteobacteria > Caulobacterales > Caulobacteraceae > Brevundimonas. The sequence goes on along the minus strand of JAEXZS010000039.1, from coordinate 33,262 downwards.
ACCCAGGCCTATGTGATTTCGGTCATCGACTGCTACCTGGCCCTGACGGCGGGGCAAGCCCCGCGCAACAGTCTGCACTGCCGCCCGCGTGTGCAGCCATGATCGGGGTCGGTCTCGGGGAGGACGCGGGAGCCGCCGGGGGCGCCGACGACCTTCTGACGCGCACTGAGGCCTCCGCCTTCCTGTCGCAGCTCGGCATCCAGCTGAAGCCCGCGAGCCTCGCCCGGCTCTGGTCGACGGGATCGAACGGACCGCCATGCCGCCATATCCGTTCCAAGCCGTTTTATCCCCGCGGGCTGCTGCGCGACTGGGCGCGCAGCCAGATCACCGACGTTCGAACCGGGGCCCCGCCGGCCGCTCGGGGGCGGCGTCGTGGCTAGGGCCGGTGTCACAGCGGCGCAGATTCTCGCGGACCCTGCGGCGAGCTTCGCCCTGAAAGCCGTCCTAACGGAATGGCGGCGACGGGACCCGATCGACGCGGCGAACGACGCCCGCTTGCTGCGGGACGTATTGGAAGATGAGGTGGACCGGAGACTTGCGGGGCGCTGTCATGACCGGGGATGAAGGGCCGCCGGACGTTGGCGGCAGGGACGACCGCCTCCTGTCCTGGGACCAGGTGGAACGGATCGCCAGCATCAGCCGGTCGACCGCCTGGCGCATGGAGCGGGATGGCGAGTTCCCGCGCCGCGTCCGCGTGTCGCCCGGCCGCGTCGGTTGGTGGGAGAGCGAACTGACCCAGTGGAAGCGGAGCCGGTCAGGCGAGGTCCCGCCGCCCCCGCCGCGCAAGGGCGCCCGCGCGCCGCGGTTGCCGGGGATGCCGCGCTCCATGCCGCGTCCGGGTTCCGGATCGGAGCCCGCGCCAAACCTCCCGGTCGCGGCCCCTGCGCTTACGCCCAGGAAGCGTCGGCGTCGGCCGGCTGACCCCGGGGCCCAGATCGACTTCGGGTTCTGAGACGCGCTTGACCGGCGCCGCCTGCCCGTCCGGTCGAGGCGGCGACCGACCAGGCGGGTCGGCAGGCTTGCCGGCGTTTTGCAATGGGTCGCGCATTGCTCCATGGCGGCTTCTGCACGACAATCGTCCGAATCAGGCAGACAAAGGACTTGCCGCATTTCTCGGGGGGAACCACGCACGCCATGCCTGCGCCGGCACGCCCGAAAATCTATCACATCACCCACATGGACAACCTGCCGACGATCATCGGCCAAGGCGGGCTGTTCAGCGACGCCCGGATGATCGCCGCCGGCGGCCCGGTCACCGCCATCGGCATGGCCTCGATCAAGGCGCGGCGCCTGGGCCTTCCGGTGCGCTGCCATCCTGGCGATACGGTCGGCCAGTATGTCCCGTTCTATTTTTGTTCTAGATCGGTGATGCTCTATCTGCTACATCGGGGCAATCATCCCGAGGTCAACTACCGCGGCGGCCAGGAACCGATCGTCCACTTGGAGGCCGACCTGCGCACGGTGGTGGACTGGGCGCAGGCTCACGGGCGGCGCTGGGCGTTCACCTTGTCGAATGCAGGCGCCTACTATGCGGAGTTTCGCGACAGCCTCGAGGCGCTCGACGAAATCCGTTGGGACGCGGTGATGTCCAATGCCTGGTCCGCCGCCGAGGTTCGGGAAGGCAAGCAGGCCGAGTTTCTCCTGCACGACAGCGTCCCGTGGGATCTGGTGGAACGGATCGGGGTGGTGAACCAGCCCGTCAAGCTGGCGGTGGAGGCCCGATTGCGCGGCGCCGCCCACGCGCCGCGCGTCGACCTGCAGCCGACGTGGTATTACTAGGGGGGAGCGATGATCACATTCACCAGCGGCGACATCCTGAAGTCGGGCGCCGAGGCGCTCGTCAACACCGTCAACTGCGTCGGCGTCATGGGCCGGGGCGTCGCGCTGCAATTCAAGAACGCGTTCCAGGACAATTATGAGGCCTATGCGCGGGCGTGCGAAGCGCAGGAGGTCCAGCCGGGCCGGATGTTCGTCTATGAGCGCCATCGCCTGGATACGCCGCGCTTCATCATCAATTTTCCGACCAAACGCCACTGGCGCGGCAAGAGCCGGATGGAGGACATCGACGCCGGCCTGATCGACCTGATTCGCGTGATCCGCGAGCGGAAGATCCGGTCGATCGCCATTCCGCCGCTCGGCAGCGGCCTGGGCGGACTGGATTGGCGTCAGGTGCGGCCGCGCATCGAGCAAGCCCTGCAGGCTGTCCCGGATGTCGAGGTCATCGTCTACGAGCCGGGCGGCGCGCCCGCGGCCGACGCGATGTCGAGGTCGCGCGCGGCGCCGGCGATGTCGCCGGGCCGCGCGGCGCTGGTCGGGCTGGTCGACCGATATCTCAACGGCCTGCTGGACCCGTTCGTCAGCCTGCTCGAGGTCCACAAGCTGATGTACTTCATGCAGGAAGCCGGCGAACCGCTGAAGCTGCGCTACGCCAAGGCCTTTTACGGGCCCTACGCCGAGAACCTCCGGCATGTGCTGCGCGAGGTCGAAGGCCACTATCTGTCCGGCTACGCCGATGGCGGCGACGCGCCGACCAAACGGCTCGAGCTGGTGCCCGGCGCGGTCGTCGACGCCCAGGCCAAGCTCAAGGACGCCCCCGAGACGCAGGCGCGCTTCGAGCGCGTGACCGATCTGGTCGAGGGCTTCGAGTCGCCGTTCGGCCTGGAGCTTCTGGCGACGGTGCACTGGGTCGCGACCCGGCTGGACGCCGGAAGCGCGGACGCGGCGGTGTCCGAGACCTATGCCTGGGGCGAGCGCAAGCGCCAGTTCTCGCCCGAGCAGGTGCGGCTGGCCTATGACGTCCTGCAGGACAAGGGCTGGTTGGCGTCGCGGCCGCTGGCGGCCTGATGGCGACCCATCGCGTTCAGCTTCAGGCCAAGCAGGACCACATCGAGACCGTCGTTCGCACGACGGAGCCGCTGCGCGCGATCGCCGAACTGGTTTAGAACGGATTCGACGCGGGCGCCACGCGCGTCCATGTCGAGTTTCGGCGTACGGCGCTGGGCGGCGTCGACGAGATCATCGTCAACGACGACGGCGAGGGGATCAGCGCGGACCGCGCGGACCGGGATTTCGGACAACTCGGCGAATCCTGGAAACGCTCCGCCGCGCCGAGCGGCCGCGCCTATCACGGCAAGGAGGGACGGGGTCGGCTGCGGTTCTTCTCCCTGGCCGACCGCGCCCGCTGGACCTCGCGATACGCGAGCGAGGACGGTCTCAAACAGCTGTCGATCGACATCCGCGCCGAATCCATCGAGACCGCCGAGATCGGCGACCCGGAGCCGGCGGTCGGCGCCCCGGGCGTTTCGGTGTCGTTGCATCCGCTGAAACAGAACCTCGACGCCCTCGTCACCGACGAGCAGCGCCGGCAGTTCACCGCCATCTTCGCCCAGTATCTGAAGCTCTACCCGCAGCTGGAGCTCTGGTACGACGGCGCCCGGATCGATCCGTCGACGGCGATCGCCGACGCCGTCTCTCTCGTCCTGCCGCCCATCGTCGGCAGGGACCGGACGATCCGCGACGTGAAGCTCGACATCGTCGAATGGTCGACGCCGATCGACAGCCGCAAGATCCACTTCTGCGGCGACAACGGCATTGTGCTCGGCTCGCAGCCGGCGCGCATCAATGCGCCAGACTTCGCCTTCTCGATCTACGCGACCTCCAGCTTCTTCGTCGAACTCGCCGCCGACAACCTGCTCGAACTGGAGCTGACCGACGGCGATTTCGCCAGGGTCGTGGAGGCGGTCCGCGATCAGTCGCAGGCGCACTTCCGCAGACGCGGCCACGAGCGGGCCGGACGCCTGATCGAGGAGCTCAAGGCCGCGGGAGCCTATCCCTACGAGGGGGACCCGACCGATACGCTTCAGCAGCGGGAGCGGGACGTGTTCGACATGGCGACCTACGCCGTGTCCAACTACTCCAAGGAGTTCCGCAAGGCCGACACCGGCCTGAAGCGCATGACCCTGACCCTGCTGCGTGAGGCGCTGCGGCACAACCCGGACTCGCTGACCCAGATCCTGCACGCCGTGGTGGGACTCCCCAAGGAGCGGCAGAACCAGTTCTCGGCCCTGCTCAAGAAGACCGAACTGTCCAACATCATCGCGGCGTCCAGCCTGATCGCCGACCGGATCGCCTTCCTCCAGACGCTGCGCCAGGCCGTGTTCGACACCGACGGCAAGAAGGTCATTCGCGAACGCGGCGGCCTGGACCTGCTGGTGCGGGACAACACCTGGATTTTCGGCGAGCAGTTTCACCTCGCGGTTCCCGAAGCGGGCCTGACCAAGGTGATGCAACGGGTCTCGGAGGACCTGGGCGGGAAGCGCGCCGGCGGGCGGGTCACCAAGCCGGACGGTCGCACCGGCCGGGTCGACCAGTTGCTCGGCCGCAGCATCCCCGGGCCCCATCAGGAAAGACGGGAGTATCTGATCGTGGAGCTCAAGCGGCCCTCGGCCAAGGCCGATCGCAAGATGCTCAACCAGATTTCCGACTACGCCTTGGCCCTCGCCGGCGCGCCCGACTTCCGGCACACCGACACGCGGTGGAACTTCTTCCTGGTCGTGGGCGAATACGACGACATCGTCGGACAGGCGATCACACAGGAAGGACGCGAGATCGGCATCGCCGTGCGACAGCCCAACTATACGGTGTGGGTGCGGTGCTGGGGCGAAATCCTCCGCGAATGCGACGCCCGGCTGCAGTACATCCAGGACCACCTGAAGGTCGAGATTTCCGACGAGGAGATCGCCAGCCGGCTTCGGGCCTTGCAGACAAGCTTCGGCCGGGAGGCCGGCGACGACCCCGAGACCTCGCCGGGGTCCTGACCTACGACTGGCGCTTTCAGCCAGCGGGTTCGTCGTTTCCAACTGCGCCGCCTCGGCTGCGCGCGCGATCCGCTCTAGTCGAGCGCGACGGCCTGCGGCCGCGCGGCGCGGAACTGGGGCCAGGCTTCGCCGAGCACCTTGATCGCCGAGCGGAAGAACAGGAGGGCGATGACGCCGCCGACGAGGATGTCGGGCCAGCCCGCGTTGAACCAGGCCACTCCGCCCGCCGCGATCAACACGCCGGTGTTGGCGATGACGTCGTTGCGCGAGCACTCGAAGGTGCTCGACAGGTTCACGTCGCGGTTCCGGAACCGGTAGAGCATTGCGAGGCAGGCCAGGTTCGCGACCAGGGCGATCGCGCCGAACACGCCCATGGTCTCGGCGGTCGGGGTGATGTCGCCCATCAGCTTGCGGACCACTTCCACAAAGACCCAGATTCCGAAGGCGGCGATGACTGCGGCCTTCACGAGCGCCGCTCCGGCGCGCCAGCGCAGGCTGCGCTTCAGGGCGTAGAGGCTTAGCCCGTAGACAAGGGCGTCGCCGAGCATGTCGACGGAATCGGCCATCAGGGCGGTGGACCGCGCGAACAGTCCCGCCCCGAACTCGGCGAAGAACATCAGCAGATTGATCACCAGCACGATGACCAGCACGCGCCGGACGTCGGCGTGCTCACCCAGCGCGGCGATCTCGTCGCCCTTGGCGGAACAGCAGTCATCGCCCGCGAAATGGGTCTGGGCCGGGACGATGGGCGCGGCCGTGACGAAGGACGGCGTGGACGCGCAGGGGGTCGGCCCGGCGCAGCACCCCGCCGCCGCCGAAGCGGACGCCGGCTCCAGGACGCTCTGGCTCGAACAGGTCGGGCCGACCTCGTCGGACGTCGGAGGGGAGCAGCAGTCTTTCATCGGAGCGAGCCTTGCCGGAAACGTGTCGGCCGCCGATATACGATCTATAGTCCCTATAGGTTCAAGGCCTGTGACAGAGAGATTTTCGATCGGCGAGCTTGGGCGGCGCACGGGCTGCAAGGTGGTCACCATCCGCTACTACGAGCAGATCGGTCTATTGGACGCGCCGGAACGCGGGGAGGGCGGCCACCGCGTCTATGAGCGGGCGCATCTGGACCGGCTGTCCTTCATCCGACGCGCCCGTGATCTCGGCTTCTCGCACGACGACATCCGCAGCCTGCTGACGCTGTCCACCGGGCCTGCCGCCGGTCCGTGCCAGGCGGTCGATCATGTGGCGGCGGCTCATCTGGACGCGGTGCGGGCCAAGATCTCGGATCTTCGGCGCCTGGAACTGATCCTTGTCTCGGTGCTCGACCAGTGTGGGCGGACGACGGTCGAAGCCTGCTGCGTGCTCGACGCCCTGAGAGCGCCGTCCGCTGAGGATGGCGTGCGCCCTGCCTTTGTTACCACCGTTTGACCGTCACCAGGTCTGAGTGAGGGGTCGTGCGGCCGCAGCCGCCTTACGCGCCGTTGTGTCGTCCGAAGGGGCGCGTCGAGCCGTCCGCGAGGATCAGGAGAGTGACATAGGGCTCTCGGCCGGCGGCCTCCATGCCGGGCGATCCGGCCGGCATGCCGGGCGCAGTCAGGGCGCGCGCGGCGGGGGCCTCGCGCAGGAGCCGTTCGACATCCGACGCCGGCACATGGCCTTCGATCGCGTAGCGGCCGACCACGCCGGTGTGGCACGACGCGAGGCGGTCCGGAATCCCGTGACGGGCCCGGATCGGGGCGAGGTCTTCGAGGTCGACCACGCGCGCCGTCCAGCCGGCGCCGCGCATGTGTGCGACCCAGCCGCCGCAGCAGCCGCACCAGGGCGTCTTGTAGACGGTGATCTGCCGCGCGACCCGACCGGGGGTCTGCGCCAGGGCGAGGGGCGGGAGGGCGGCGGCCGCCAGACCCGTGACAAGCGCGGCGCGGCGGGTGAGACGAAGAGAGGACATGGCGGCTCCTGCGGACGGACCTGATCCTAGCAGCGCGCCGGCTGCGTGCACGCGACATGTCGCCGCTGATCGGGGTCATAGGGCGTTCGGGAAGACCTGTGGACTATGTAACAGATTGCCTCCTCTGGAGAACGGAAGTAACGAGCGCGCGATGACCTCGTCGATGACGACATGGGCGAAGCTGATCGCGGCGATGACACTCGTCTTCGCCGCCTTCTTCTTCGCGCCCGCCGTCGACGCCGCGACCTGCATGCCGGAGCCCCCTGCGGCCCACGCCTTCGTCGATCACAATCCCGATGACGGCGACCACGGCGACCCGTCCGGGAGCCATGGCATCTGCGCCCACGGACATTGCCACCATACCTCGACGGCGCGCACTCACGGCGTCGACGCCATCGCGCCGACGTTCGGCGAACTGCTGCTGCAAAGCGGCCGCCACGATGACGTCCAGGCCTCGGTCACGCCCGACGGCCTGAAGCGACCGCCCAGAGTCTGACCGAAGGCCTGCGCCCTTGCGGGCGCCTCTTCGTGATCAGAAATCTGGAAATGGAACATGTCTCCCACATCTCGCCGGCGACCGCGTCTCGCGGTCGGCTGCGCGGTTGCTGCGATCGCAGCGACTCTGGTCAGTCCCGCGTGGGCTGACCCCGCCCCGACCTACGCCCAGCTGCTCGCGCAGCTCGGCCAGACGCCCGCCACCCTTGAGGCCGGCGCGAACCTCGACGCCGCGGAAGCCCGCGTGCGTCAGGCCCGTGTACGCCCCAACCCCGTGCTCGGGCTCGATGTCGAGAACGCGTTCGGCTCCGGCCCCTTCTCGGGGATGGACAACGCCGACACGACCCTCGCGCTGAGCACGGACCTCGAGCTGTGGGGACGTCGCGCGAGCCGCATCGCCGCCGCGCGCGCCGAGGCCGGCGCCGTGGGCCTGCAGCGCGATCTGGCGGTGATCGACGCCGCCGGTCGCCTGGCCCTCGTCTATTCCGAAGCCGAGGCGGCGCAGCGCCGCGCGGCCCTGGCGGACGAGGTCCTGACCCTGACCCTGGCCGACGCCCGCGCCGCCCTGGCGCTGGTGGAGGAGGGGCGCGAGCCGCTCCTGCGCGGCATCCAGGGCGAGGCCGAGGCCGCGTCGTCCCGCGCCGCCCTCGACGAAGCCGTCGCCGAACGGGACGCCGCCTACGCTCGCCTCACGGCCGTGGCGATGATCCCGTCGCCCGTGACGCGCATCGACGCCAGCCTGCTGGACCAGGAGCCGACCGGGGTGGGCTCCGCGATCGACGACGCGCCCACCGTGCGCGTGGCCGAGGCCGAGCGAACGGCCGCCGAGCGCCGGATCGACGTGCAACGCGTCCAGGCCCGCCCGGACATCAACGCCAGCGTGGGCATTCGCCGCTTCGAGGCGGAGGACGCCACCGCCCTGACGTTCGGGATCAGCATGCCGCTGCCGCTGTTCGACCGGAACCGGGGGAACATCGAGGCGGCGCAGGCCGAGTTCAGGGCGGCCGACGCCCGCCTGATGTCGGCGCGGCAGGAGGCCCAGGCCGACCGGGCCGCCGCGGTGGCCCGCCTGGCCGCCTCGGTGAGTCGCGTGTCGGCCGCCGACGCCGGCGTCACCGCGGCCGAGGAAGCTTACCGCCTGTCGCGGATCGGCTTCGAGGCCGGTCGCATCTCCCAGGTCGAACTGCGCGTCACCCGAACCGCCCTCGTCAACGCGCGGTCCGCCGCGGTCGACGCCCGTCTCGCGCGCGTCCGCGCCGAGATCGATCTCGCGCGCCTGGACGGCCGCGCCCCCTTCCAAGGAGCCCAGTGATGCGCAAGCGCACATCCAACAAGACCCTGCTCATCGGCGGCGTCGCCGCCCTGGTCGTTCTCGGTGGAGGCGGCCTCTGGCTGGCGACGCAACGGAACGACCCGGCGGCGACCCCGGCGGCGGAAGGCGAGGCCGGCCACGCCGAGGGCGAGGCGGGCCACGCGGAAGGCGAGGCCGGACATGCGGAAGAGGGCGAGGCGCCCGAGGGTCGGGTCGAGCTGACCGCCGCGCAAATCCAGGCGGCGGGCATCACGGTCGTGAGCGTCGGCGGCGGCGGCGGCGGCGAAACCCGTCTCGCCGGCCGGGTCGAAGCCATGGTCGATTCCCGCGCGGCCGTCGCTGCGGCCGTGGGCGGACGGGTCGAGCACGTCCTCGTGGCGCCGGGCCAAAGCGTCCGCGCCGGACAACCGCTTGTCAGCGTGGTCAGCGGCGAAGCCGCCACCTTCCGCGCCGACGCCGATGCGGCGGCGGCTTCCGCGGAGGCCGCGCGTCAGGCGTATCAGCGGAATCGCAACCTGTCCGAACAGGGGGTGGTCGCCCGACAGGAAGTCGAGGCTTCCCGGGCTGAACTGCTCAGCGCCGAGGCGGCGACCCGCGCCGCCAGGGCCCGGTCCGCGGCCGCGGGCTCGCCGAACGCGTCCGGACGCCTGAGCGTCACCAGCCCGATCTCGGGGGTGGTCAGCAATGTGCAGGTCGGACCGGGCGGCTTCGTCGCCCAGGGCGGCGTGGTCGCGGAGGTGTCCAACCCGGCCCGCGTCGAAATGGTCTTCAACGCGCCGCCGGCGCTCGCCGCCAATGTCCGCGCCGGGTCGTCTATGCGCGTCACCGGCCCGAACGGGGAGTTCGACGCTGTCGTGACCGGCGTGGCCGCGGACGCGGGGCCGGGCGAAAGCGGGGCGACCGTCATCCGCGCCCGGCCTGTCGGCGCCACCCTGCCGCCGGCCGGCTCGGCCGTCACGGGCGCCGTTGTGACCGGGCAGTCCGCCGGCGGTCTGACGGTCCCCACGGAGGCGGTTCAGACCGTCGAGGGGAACACCGTGGTCTTCGTTCAGGTCCAGGGGGGCTTCCAGGCCACGCCGGTGCTCGCCGGACGTCAGACGGCGGGCCGCACGGAGATCCTGCGCGGCCTCAACGGCAATGAGCGCATCGCCTCCGCCAACGCCTTCCTGCTCAAGGCCGAGATGGCCAAGGGCGAAGCCGAGCACGGCCACTAGGGGAGGGATCGGATGTTCAAAGCCATCATCGAGGCCTCCGTCCGCTTCCGCTGGTTCGTGGTGCTCGCCACGGCCCTGGTCGCGGCCGTCGGCCTGTTCAACCTCACCAAACTGCCGATCGACGCGGTTCCGGACATCACCAACCGCCAGGTCCAGATCACGACCGTGGCTCCGGCTCTCGCGCCCGAGCAGATCGAGCGGCAGGTCACCTATCCGCTGGAGACGGCGATGGCCGGGATCCCCGGCCTGACCTCGACCCGATCCCTCAGCCGGAACGGGTTCAGCCAGGTTACGGTCATCTTCACCGACCAGACCGATATTTATTTCGCCCGCCAGCAGGTCGCGGAGCGATTGGCCCAGGCCCGCGAGTCCATGCCCGAGGGCGTGGAGCCGGCGCTGGCGCCGATCACGACGGGGCTCGGCGAGGTGCTGATGTGGACGGTCGACTATAAGCCGTTCAACAGCCAGAACATGGCCCGGCCGGGACAACCCGGCTGGCAGGCGGGGGGGAACTACCTCACGCCCGAGGGCGAACTCCTGACCACGCCCCAAGCGAGGGCGACCTATCTACGCACCGTGCAGGACTGGATCATCGCCCCGCAGATGCGGACGGCGCCCGGCCTGGCCGGCGTCGACACCGTCGGCGGCTATGTGAAGGAGTATGCGGTCCGCCCCGACGCGGCGCGCCTGTCGGCCTACGGCCTCGGCATGGGCGACCTGATCCAGGCGCTCGACCGGGCCAACACCCAGGCCGGCGCCGGTTATGTGCAACGCGCCGGCGAAGCCCTGACCGTCCGCACCGACGCCCTGGCGCTGACGATCGAGGATCTGGCCCAGGCGCCGGTCGTGAACCGCGGCGGGCTGGTGGTGCGCGTGTCCGATGTGGCCACGGTAGAAATCGGACAGGCTCCGCGGCTCGGCGGCGCCAGCCGCGACGGCCATGAGGCCGTTCTCGGAACGGCCCTGATGATCGCGGGCGGAAACAGCCGCACCGTCGCCCAGGCGGCCGGGGATCGGCTGGAGGAGGTCCAGAAGACCCTGCCGCCGGGCATCGAGGCGGTGACGGTGCTCGACCGTTCGGCGCTGGTGAACTCCACCATCGCCACCGTGGCGCGCAACCTGACGGAAGGCGCGCTGTTGGTCATCGTCGTGCTGTTCCTGCTGCTCGGCAACATCCGCGCGGCGTCGATCACCGCCCTGATGATCCCGATCAGCTTCCTGTTCGCGGTCATCGGCATGAACCGGTTCGGAATCAGCGGCAACCTGATGAGCCTTGGCGCGCTCGATTTCGGCCTCCTCGTCGACGGCGCGGTCGTCGTGGTCGAGAACACCCTGCTCATGCTGAGCCAGCGCCGGGCCGAACTCGGCCGTATGCTGACGCGGCGCGAGCGGCTCGAGGTTGCGGGCGCGGCGGCCCGCCAGATGGTCAAGCCCGCCGCCTACGGCCAGCTGATCATCCTGCTCGTATTCACCCCGCTGCTGATGCTCGAGGGCGTCGAGGGCAAGACCTTCATCCCGATGGGCGCGACCGTCATGCTGGCCTTGGTGGGCGCCTTCATCTTCTCCTTCACCTTCGTGCCGGCCATGGCCGCGCTTCTGGTGCGCGATCCCAAGAAGGTGGAGGTCGATGAACACGGCCACGCGCACGAGCACGAGACCTTCATTCTCCGCAAGGCCCGGCGCTGGATCGAGCCCGCCATCCGCTCGGCGGTCGATCGGCCGAAGATCGTGCTGATCGCGGCCGTCGGCACGCTGGCGATCGGGGCGGTCTCCTTCATGACCCTGGGCCGGGAGTTCATCCCGACCCTCGACGAGGGCGACATCGCCATGCAGGCCCTGCGGGTGCCGTCGGCCTCGCTGGAGCAGTCCCTCGCCATGCAGATGGCGCTGGAGCGCGCCATCAAGGCCCAGCCGGAGGTCGAGACCATGTTCTCGCGCACCGGCACGGCCGAGGCGGCGGTGGACCCGATGCCGCCGAACATCTCGGACAGCGTCATCGTGCTCAAGGACCGCAAGGACTGGCCAGACTCCAGCCTCGAGAAGGAAGAGCTGATCGCCCGGATCGAGGAGGTCGCCGCCCAGCAGATCGGCAACAACTTCGAGTTCAGCCAGCCGATCGAACTGCGCTTCAACGAACTCATCTCCGGCGTGCGGACCGATCTCGCCGTCATGGTCTACGGCGACGACTTCGCCACCATGCAGCGGGTCGCCGACCAGGTCGCCAATGCCCTGCGTCAGACGCCCGGATCGGCCGACGTCCGCGTCGAGCAGGCGTCCGGCCTGCCGACCCTGACGGTGAGCGTCGACCGGTTCGCGGCGGCCAACTACGGCCTGTCCGCCGCCGACGTCTCCGAAGCGGTCTCCGCCGCGATCGGCGGCGCGGAGGCGGGCCGCATCTTCGAAGGCGACCGTCGCTTCGACGTGGTGGTCCGCCTTCCGGACGCGACGCGAAACGATCCCGCGGCCCTGGCCGCCCTGCCGATCGTCTCGTCCACCGGCGTGACCGTGCCGCTTTCGTCGGTCGCCCGTATCCAGAGCGCCGAGGGGCCGAACCAGATCAGCCGCAACAACGGCAGCCGCCGCATGGTCGTTCAGGCCAATGTGCGCGGTCGCGATCTCGGCGGCTTCGTCGCGGACGCCCAGAAGAACGTGGATAGGGTTCAGCTCCCGACCGGCGTTCGCCTCGACTGGGGCGGGCAGTTCGAGAACCTGAAGCGCGCCGAACAGCGTCTGGGCCTCGTCATTCCGATCGTCTTCGTCCTGATCGGCGTGCTTCTGTTCATGGCCCTGGGCTCGTTCGCGGAGGCGGGCTTGGTGTTCGCCTGCGTGCCTTTGGCCCTGGTTGGAGGAGCCCTCGCGCTTCTCTTGAGGGGCATGCCGTTCTCGGTGTCGGCGGCGGTGGGCTTCATCGCCGTGTCGGGGGTGGCGACGCTCAACGGGCTGGTTCTGATGCAGGCCATCCGGGAACGGTTGCAGGCGGGCGCGGCCCCGAGGCTGGCCGCGATCGAGGGCGCTTTCAGCCGGCTGCGCGCCGTGCTGACGACCGCCCTCGTCGCCATCGTCGGCTTCATCCCGATGGCGATCGCCCATGGCGCCGGGGCGGAGGTGCAGAAGCCGCTCGCCACCGTCGTGATCGGCGGTCTGCTGACGGCCACGGCCCTGACCCTGCTGGTCCTGCCGACCTTCGCGGCCAAGGCCGTGAAGCATCGGCAGGCGGAAGGGATCGAGGAATGAGCGGGGCTCACGGAACGGAGCAGGTCCAGCGCCGCACGCTTCTGGCGGTGCTGGCCCTGAACGCTCTGCTGTTCGTGGGCTTGGGAGTCGGCGGCCTCGCCGCCGACTCCAGCGCCCTGCTGGCCAACGCCGTGGATAACGGATCCGACGCGGCCGTCTATCTGATCAGCTTCCTCGCGGTCGGCCGGGCCCTGATCTGGAAGACCCGCGCGGCTCAGGTCTCCGGCGTGATGCTGCTGATCTTCGCGGTCCTCGTCCTGCTCGACGCCCTGCGCCGGACGCTGACCGGGACGGAACCGGTCGGCCCGACCATGATGGTCCTCGCCGTCATCGCTGCGGTCATCAATCTGATCTGCCTCATGCTCATCCGTCGCCAGCAAAGCAGCGACGTCAACATGAAGGCCGCCGAGACCTTCAGCCTCAATGATTTCGCGTCCAACGGCGGCATCCTCGTCGCCGGCGGTCTGGTGATGTGGCTGGATCAGGCCTGGCCCGACCTGGTGGTCGGCGTCCTGGTCGCGGCCATCGCGGCCAAGGGGGGGCTCGACATCCTCGGCGACGCCCGGGCCGCGCGACGCGACGGCGCGGAGGCGGACGCATGAGCCCGCCCCTGATCGACATCGCCTCGGTGCAGCGGTGGCGGAAGCTCTTCATCGCCGCGGGCCTTTTCGCCCTGCTGGCCTGGACCGCTCTCGTGCGAGCGCTGCCCGGGCTCGAACACCCGGTCGAGCACCTCGGCTTGGTGGCGATCATGGTCTGCGTGCTCGGACGCGCCTGGTGCTCCCTCTACATCGGCGGGCGCAAGACGCAGGAGATCGTCGCCAGCGGACCCTATTCGCTGTGCCGCAATCCGCTCTACGTCTTCAGCGTCATCGGGGCCTTCGGGGTCGGCGCCCAGACCGGCAGCCTCAGCGTCGGCCTCGCGTTCGCCCTGGCCTGCTGGGGGGTCTTCCTCATCGTCGCGAAGCGCGAGGAGAGCTATCTGGGGACCGCCTTCGGCGAGACCTACCGGACGTATTTCGACCGGACCCCGCGCTTCCTGCCCGATCCTCGCCTCTGGCGGGATGAGACGGAGCTGTCGGTCCGCCCGTCGTTCTTCCTCAAGACCGTTCGCGACGGCCTTGTCTTCCTCCTGGCGCTGCCCGTGTTCGAGGGGCTGGAGCGCCTCCAGGCGATCGGCTGGCTCGACGCCGTCGTCGCATTGCCCTGAGGAGGTGCGAGGTGAACCGCAAACGTCTCGTCACCCTGCTCAGTGCGATCCTGGCCCTCGCCGCCTTCGTCGCGGGCGCCGCCATGCAAGGCGCCGGTCTTCTCATCCCCGAGCGCACCAACCTTACCCGCGACTTCCCCTGAGGCCCGACCATGCCCAAGACCCTTCGGCTCAACATTCCCGTCCTCCTTCCCCACGCGCCTGACGCCCAGGATGGCTGCGTGGGCCGCCTCATCGCCCTCATGCAGGCTGAGGCGGGCGTGTCCGAGGCGCATCTGGTCGAAGGCGCGGACGGCCCGGAGCTCTGCATCCACTACGATCCGGACCTGCTGTCGCTGGCCCAGGTCAGACGGCGGGCGCGGCAGGCCGGCGCCGAGGTCAGCGAGCGGTTCGGCCACCTCACGGGACGGGTGGACGGCGTCCGCCATGCGCGCCACGCCCGTACGCTCGCGGCCGAGCTGGGCGAGGAAGCCGGCGTCATCGAAGCCGCGCTGGATCCGGCGGGCGCCTTGCGTCTGGAGTTCGACCGTCAGGCCACGAGCCGCGAGAGATTGGTCGAGCGCCTGGCGTCTCTTGGTCTCAAGTTGACGGAGACGTCGGACGTCGCCGGCCCATCGGCGGCTGTGGGGCCGGCGCCGCAAGCGGCCCGGAACGCGGCGTCGGGTCATGGTCCGGACGACGGCCACGATCACGGACACGCCGAGGGCGATGGCCACGATCACGGACACGCTGAGGGCGATGGACACGACCACGGCCATTCCGAGGGCGACGGCCATGACCATAGCCATGGCGGCGTGCTGGGGCCGAACACGGAGCTGATCTTCGCCGTGGGGAGCGGCGTCGCCCTGACGATCGGCTGGCTGATCGAGAAATTCGTTCCGGCCCTCCCGGAAATGCTGCCGTTCGCGCTCTTCCTGATCGCCTACGCTCTGGGCGGCTGGTTCACGGTCGGCGAAGCCATCGGAAACCTGCGGCGCAAGCGGTTCGAGATCGACACCCTGATGCTGGTCGCGGCCGCGGGCGCGGCCGCGCTGGGCGCCTGGGCGGAGGGGGCGCTGCTGCTGTTCCTGTTCAGCCTGGGGCACGCGCTCGAGCACTACGCCATGGGCCGCGCCAAGAAGGCGATCGAGGCGCTGGCGGCCCTGGCGCCGCGCACCGCCCATGTGCGGCGCGGCGATCAGGTCGTCGAACTGCCCGTGGAGCAGCTGGAGATCGGCGACCTGGTCGTCGTCCGGCCGAACGAGCGGTTGCCGGCCGACGGCTTCGTGATCAAGGGCACGTCCAGCGTCAACCAGGCGCCGGTCACCGGAGAGAGCATCCCGGTCGACAAGCAGCCGGTCGCGGACGCCGAGGAAGCGCGGGCCAGACCCGAATCGGTCGCGGCGTCGTCGGTGGTCTTCGCTGGCACGATCAACGGCGGCGGCGCGATCGAGATCGAGACGACGCGGCGCTCCAACGACACGACCCTGGCCAAGGTCGTCCGGATGGTCAGCGAGGCCGAGACCCAGAAATCGCCGACGCAGCGCTTTACCGACCGCTTCGAACGGGTCTTCGTTCCCCTGGTCCTCGGTCTGGCCTTCGTTCTCCTGTTCGCCTGGGTGGTCGTCGACGAGCCCTTCCGCGACAGCTTCTACCGCGCGATGGCGGTGCTGGTGGCGGCGAGCCCCTGCGCCCTGGCCATCGCCACGCCCAGCGCGGTGCTGTCCGGCGTGGCCCGGGCGGCCCGGGCCGGGGTCCTAGTGAAGGGTGGGGCGCCGCTGGAGAACCTCGGCGCGCTGGACGCCATCGCCTTCGACAAGACCGGAACCCTCACCGAAGGCAAGCCGCGGATCACCGATGTCGTGCCCTTCGGCCAGACGACCGAAGACGAGCTGCTGGAGATCGCCGTCGCCGTCGAACGGCTCAGCGACCATCCGCTCGCGGAGGCGATCGTCCGGGATGGAAGCCAGCGCCTGGCGACCGCGCCCGCGCGAACCGCGACGGATCTGCGCAGCCTGACGGGGAAGGGGGTCACCGCCCGGTTGGAGGGGAAGGAGATCTGGATCGGCAAGCCGGAGATGTTCGGCGCCGACGGCATCGCGCCGCTCGGCCCCGACACGGAGATCGCGGTCGCCGCCCTGCGCAACGAGGGCCGCACCCTCATGGTGGTGCGGCAGGGGAACAAGGACCTCGGCGTCATCGGACTTCTGGACACGCCCAGGGCGAAGGCGCGCGAGACGCTGACGGCGCTGCGCGCGCTCGGCATTCGCCGGATGATCATGATCTCGGGCGACCATCAGAAGGCCGCCCAGGCGGTCGCCGGGCAAGTCGGCCTGACCGAAGCCTGGGGCGACCTGATGCCGGAGGACAAGGTCGAGGCCATCAAGACACTGCGGGCGGAGGCCAAGGTCGCCATGGTCGGAGACGGGGTCAACGACGCCCCGGCGATGGCGACGGCGACCGTGGGCGTCGCCATGGGGGCGGCCGGATCGGACGTCGCCCTGGAGACGGCCGACGTCGCCCTGATGGCTGACGACCTGTCAAAGCTGCCGTTCACCGTCGGCCTCAGCCGGCAGACCCGCCGCATCATCCGACAGAATCTGTTCGTCAGCCTCGGCGTGGTGGCCTTCCTCGTTCCGGCGACGATCTTCGGGCTCGGCATCGGTCCGGCGGTGGCCCTCCACGAGGGGTCGACGCTGCTGGTCGTCTTCAACGCGCTGCGTCTGCTCGCCTGGCGCGGCCCGCGAGAGGCCGTGTGAACTCGCAAACCTCAAGCACAGGAGAACCCCTATGAAACGCATCGGATGGGTCAGCGTGATCGCGCTCTTCCTTCTCGTCTCGGTGTTCGGCTTTGGAGTGCTGTCCCGTCAGGCCGCAAGGCCGTCCGCGACCGTGGCGGTCGATGCCCGGCCGATCGATCAGCACGCCGGCCACAGCGACGCGGCGGCCGACAGCCCGGCGACCCGGTCCTACAAGGAGGCCAACGCCCGGATGCATTCGGCCATGGAGATCGAGTACAGCGGCGACGCCGACGTCGACTTCATGCGGGGTATGATCGCGCACCACGAGGGCGCGGTCGCCATGGCCAGGATCGCGCTTGAGCATGGCTCCGATCCGGAGGTTCGCGGCCTTGCCGAAGAGGTCATCCGGACCCAGGAGGCGGAGATCGTCCGCATGCGGGTGTGGCTGGCCACCCGCGAGAGCCGGTCGAACTAGGCCGATGGGCTCAAAGCGGTCCACGATCCACAGCCGGGCGCCCCGCTGGCGTCCCGGCAAATACCGCGCCCGCGGGAGGTCCCGGCGACCCCGTCCGCCGGCGCCGTTTCGGCCGGTCCGAGACACCCTGATCGCGGTCGGGGCCGGCCTGGTGGCCGCCTTCGTCGTCTTATGCGTGGCGGCGCCCATGGCGACGACTTACCGGTTTCCCCTGTACGGCGCCTTCGGCGGGCTGATGCTTCTTTTGACCGCCTTGACCTTCCGGATGGCGGCGAAGGACCCGGCCGGCCGGCTGTTGGCCGCGATCCTGGCGCTGGTGTGCGTTCTCGGGACCGCCGCCTTGTACGTCGGACGCGATCAGATCAATCTTGCGCCGCCCCACAGGCACGCCGTCCCAGACGCCGCCGCTTCCGTCAGGCCCGGCCGATGACGGCCCTAGAGGCCACTGCGCGGGTTCCCGTCCGGATCACGCGCGGGGGATGGCTCGACATTCTGCGTTTCGTGGCGGCCGCCCTGATCGTCCTTTACCATTTCCGCGAGGCCGCCCCGGTCGCGCTCGGCGAGGTTCATCCCGTCTTCGACCGGGGCTACCTGTTGACGAACTTCTTCATCATCGACTCGGGGTACGTCCTCGCGCGCATCTACGGGGAGGGCTTCGCCAATCGCACCCTCTCGCTCTCCCTGTATGTGCGCCAACGGCTTCTTCGCGTCGCGCCCTCTCATCTCGTCGTCATCGCCGCGCTCGCGCTGCTGGTGGCGACCGCCGCCGCCGTCGGGATCCGTCCGAGCAACCCGCAATGGTTCGCCTGGCCCGAGCTTCCGGCGCAGGTCTTCCTCGTCCAGGCCTACGGCGTTCCGGGCGGGCAGGGCTGGAACGCCCCCACCTGGACGTTGTCCGCCCTGCTGGGCTGCTATCTGGCCCTGCCCTGGATTTGCAGGGCGCTCTGGCCACTGCGCCCGTGGCTCGTGGTTGCAGGGGTCGTAATGCTGCTCCTGGTGGCGGATGGTGCGAGCCGGGCATGGTTGGGAGACCCCCTCTACCGGCTTCCGCTCCGTCACGGATTCATCCGGGCGCTGCCCCTGTTCCTGCTGGGTGTCGCGGCCGCGATTCTGGGCGCGCGCGTCTGGGTCCCGCCGGTCCGTGCGGCATGGATCGGGCTCGCGGCCTTTGCCGGTCTGATCGCGGCCCAGGCCGTTTCCGATCTCGCCCTGATTTCGCTTCTCCTGCTCACCGTCATGATCTGGGCCGCCGGAGCCCTGCCCGTGGCGCGTCCGTCACGGCTGATCGAGCAGCTTGGTCTTATGTCCTTCGCTATGTTCCTGACCAACGAAGTGACCCGGATCGTCTGGTTTGGCGCGTTCGACGCCCTTGGCCAGGCGGCCTGGCCGGCGACCGTTCGCTGGGGCGTCTGGGGGCTGGGTCTGGCCTCCGCCTTTGCGGCGGCGGCGGTGTTCCGATACGGTTTCGACGGCCCGGTGCAAGCCTGGCTCAATCCGCCGCGGCGACCACCGGCGCAGCCGGGCGTGAGTTCTGACCGCCCGGTGGCTTGAAGGGCGCATCACCGAACCCTGTGCAACCGGGTACGGCTCGGCTGTTCGCCTATCGGATGCCTGATCGGTCAATCTTCGGGCTCAGGCCGCGAGCGCACGTCCATATCTCGTTCAGGCTCCGGGAACCGCACGACACTGCGGGCGTAGACGGCGCATGCGCTTTCGTTTCTCCAGGAGTCATCCCTACCCGGGCGCGGTTGTCTCGGTGATTGACGATCCGCCGCAGGGATCGAACTGCGTGATCGAGTTCGGCGACGGCGTGGTGATCGTCGCGGGCGCTCGAACCGACGGCGACGCCCATCTTCTGGATATCCCGGCCTATCGCACGGCCAGAGGATCGAACGTCGGACCCGGCGAGTGGCGCGTGGCCCGGTCTCCGCGCGGGGGCTGGCGCGCCCATCCCCGCCGTTAGCCATCCTCCCGGTCAAGAGGCGCCATGCCCATGCCCGGGGCGTCGAATGGTCCCTCAAGCCACTGAACCAGATACTCCGCCACGGCGCTCAACCACTGCGGTCGCTGGGCGGGGCGGCGACTGTAGTTTTCAAGCGTGTGGGCGAGCAGGAAGTCGTACGGTCGTGGATGGATCGCGAACCGGTTGGAAAGCGGCAGGTTCATCTCCAACGCCGCGGCCGCGAAGAGCGACCGTTGCACATGCCCGTTTCCATCCAGGAAGGGGTGGATGAAGCCGAACTGGCTGAAGAGATAAGAGAGCGTCACCAACTGGTCCCACGGCTCGACGAGGGTGTCGATCCGCAAGCGCACGGTCCCGACGAGGCTTTGCATGGCCGAAGGGACGTCCGGCGGGTCCATGAAGGTGAACGTCTGACCCTCGACGATGACGCTCGGACCGCCCATGACACGCAGCGCGAGGGATGTGCCGGGGACGCCGCGATAGCCGCCGGCGTATTCCGGATGGGCTGGCGGGACGAAGGCGGAGTAGAGGTCTCGATGAAGACCGCGCGGATCGTCCAGGCAGGCCCTCCGATAGACGGGGTCCGTTCGCAGCTTTTGGAGAAGCGTCGAACTTTCGACGGCCATTCGGTCGTCGAAGTCGGGATGGCGCTGCGGATGCCATTCGGGATGTTGGAGCGTCATCGACTGTCCTCGCCTGCGGCTCTAGCCGTCTGCTCGAGCGGCGCCGACGCTCCAGCGTCGAAATGAAATAGTCGCGAGTCCGATAGCCTGGCAGGCGCGAGGATGGCGAGCGCGACAGGGCGCTGATCGGCTTTATCACGGATTGGGCCGGCGGGCTTGGCTTACCCGCCAGCAAGCGGGAAAGTCGTCTCGGTCAATCGTGTTGGTTGTGCCGCGCAGTTGCTCTAGGCTCCTGACCGGGGAGGCGACAATGACAGACCAAGACGCTCAATCGAACGAACCGGCCACGGACCTGTCCGTGCTCGACCGTGTATTGACGGCGTTCACGACCGCTGTTGAATCCGAAGAGGGGCTGGCTGACACCGCACAGCGGTTGGTCGATACGCTCATCACGAAGAAGGATCTCAGCGAGGCCGCGATCAGTCAGGCGCTCTTCGGAGGCGATCCGGCATGATCCAGGTCGAGAGCCTCACGATCGCGGAGTTCCGCGGCATCCGTAGCCTGTCGCTTAATCTTCAGCGGCGGAACTTCGCCGTCTGCGGCTCCAACGGCACCGGCAAGAGCGGTGTCGTGGACGCCTTGGAGTTCGTTCTGACGGGCACAATCTCGCGCCTGACAGGGAAAGGCCGCGGCGACCTGTCCATCAAGGATCATGGCCCTCACGTCGATAGGAAGACGGAACCGGAGAAGGCGTTCGTCGAAGCAACAGTGTGGATCCCGTCGCTCAGGCGATCCGTCCAGGTTCGGCGATCGGTGAAGGCGCCCGCCGTGCTTCAGGCCCATCCTGACAGCCCGGAGGTGCAGGCGGTGTTCCGCCAGCTGGAGGCCCATCCGGAGATCGCCCTGTCTCGCCGGGAGATCATTCGCTTTGTCCTGACCGAGCCGGGTCAACGCGCCAAGGACGTCCAGGCTCTCCTCAAACTGGACGACCTCGAAGTCCTGAGAACGCGGCTGCAGCGCATCTCTAACGCCAGTCAGGCCGCTGCGAAGGCCGCGGCCGCGACCCGTGATGCGGCGAAGGCTGAGTTTGTACGCGCGATGGATATCGCTGACGCGACCGCACCGGAAATCCTCGAAGCCGCCAACCGGCGCCGGAGGGTGCTTGGACTGGAGGGTCTTTCGACGCTGGGGCCCGAGGGGTCGCTACGCGATGGGTTGAGCTCACAAGCGGGCGGCCCGGTCGCCGCGGTCAACAAGGCGGTCGCCGCCGCTGATCTCGCCGCGCTGCGGGACTCAGTCGATCGGCGATCGGGGGAAGACGTCCGCGCCCAGGTCGCGGCGGCGAGGACGGCGGTCGAGCGGCTAATCGCTGACGAATCCCTGCTGAAGGACGTCGTGCGCGACGATTTTCTCAAGACGGCTCTCGATCTCTATGAGGGTGAAGTCTGTCCCGTCTGCGACACGCCCAAGACCCTGGACGAGCTCACCGCGATCATTCAGGCCAAGCGGGCGAAACTGGAGGCAGTCAAGGTCCTGCGCGCGGCGGCCGAAGACAAGCTGATGGGGGTTCGAGACGCGCTCGAAGCGGAAGCGGCTTTGACCCGGCCGGTCTACCTCACAGGCAAGTCGCTTCTCGAAGCCCATGAACTCGATCAGATCGCCGACCATGGCAAGGCCCTGGTCGATGCCGGCGCTGCGCTTGCGGCGCTTCTGCCGCTCGACAAGACGCTGGCCCGGCTTGACGAGCTGACGCCCTCCGCAGGTTTGGTCGATGTGTTGACCCGGCTTTCGGGAGCCATCGGCGGACTGCCGGAGCCTTCGGACCAGGACGCCGCGCGCGATTACCTCATCACGGGTCAGTTGCGCCTTGAGGCGTTGCGGACAGCCAGCGCGGCCGCCCGGACGGCGAACGCCCGCGCCGACAGGGCGAAGAAGGTCTTCGACCTGTACTCCGCGACCTCCACCGCGGCGCTGGAGAAGGTCTACGAAGACGTTCAAGGCCATTTCGCCGAGCTCTACCGCCGCATCAACGCCGATGACGAGGGGAACTTCGAGGCCAAACTGAAACCCTCCCTGGGAAAGCTCGGCTTCGGGGTGGACTTCTACGGACGGGGCTTCTTTCCGCCGGGCGCCTACCATAGCGAGGGACACCAGGACAGCATGGGCCTGTGTCTCTACCTCGCCCTGATGCGGTATCTCCTGGGAACGGGCTTCACCTTCGCGGTCCTTGACGACGTGCTGATGTCAGTGGACGCCGGTCATCGGCGCGAGGTGTCGAAGCTGCTGAAGGCGGAGTTCCCGGACACGCAGTTCGTTCTCACCACCCACGACCGCGCCTGGCTGAAGTTCATGAGCACGACGGGCCTCGTGGCCCCAAAGGACACGGTCCAGTTCCGCAAATGGACGGTGGAGGAAGGTCCCACGACCTGGAGCAAGGGCGACGTGTGGGACGAAATGCGCGAGAAGGCGCGAAATGACGATGTCGCAGGCGCGGCTGGCGCTCTGCGTCGATCTTTGGAGCACCTATCCGCGGAAGCCTGCCAGGCGCTGCGCGCCAAGGTCGAGTTCAGCGTCGATGGACATCATGACCTGGGCGACCTGCTGGATCCGGCCATCGGACAGATGAAGTCCCTTCTCAAAGACGCGCGTCTGGCGGCGGAAAGCTGGTCGGATACGGAGCGGTTGGCGGCGGTGAAGGCGAGTGAAACGGCCTTCGCCCAGGCCGTGACCGACGCCAAGGTCGAACAATGGCAGATCAATCCGGCCGTCCACTACAATGCATGGGCTGACTTGCAGAAGGCGGAGATGATCGCGGTCATCGACGCGTTTCAGGCGCTGTTCGTGCTCTTCAACTGTGACCAGTGCGGCGTCCTGATCGAGGTAAGTCCGGGACGTGGCCGACGTGAGTACCTCCAGTGCATGTGCGGCAAGGTCAAGTTCGCCTTCATGTCGAAACCGAAAGTCGCCGCGTAGGCCGCATTCGCGCTGGTCCCTGCTCAGTCCCCGGCGTCGCCAAGACGTCAGTCGTCTTCGTCCTCGCGTTCCCGCGGAGGCGGCGTCCAGCCGTCGGCCTCGAACAGGGCGACGACCTCGCCGAAGGCGTCGCGTCGATGCGCCCGCAGAAGCATCTGATAGAAGCGATTGCGGGCGTCCGCGGATGGCAGGCGTCCGGCGCCCGCGTTCCGGACTACGCTCAGGAGCAGGGCGCTGGTGCCGGACGCCGCGTAGTTCTGGCCGGTCGCGGCGACAGCGTCGAGCAACTGGTCGAGCGCCATCGTGTCGAGCCTCCCGGTATAGGGCGTGATGTAAGCGTCGAAATTCGCTTCGGAGCCGCGGAAGCTACCGGACTGGGCGTAGAGCTCAACCGCCTGGGGCCAAAGCTCCGGAAGGGGCGAGGCGGCGATCGCCCGAGCCAAAGCCTCCCGGTCGAGGACGGCGATCAGGGCGAGGATCGGCGCCCTGAACGGCGCGAAGGCGACGCCCTTTAGGAGGAGGTAGTCCGTCAGAGTGGCGCCGTCGGCGTTGTTGACCGTCTCCTGCAGGGAGGTCCGGGTCGGCTCCTGCACGAGGTGCCAGAAGTCGGGGAAGGCTGCGACGAAGGCGATGGCGCGGGGGCGGTCGGCCGGGTCGAGCGCGTCGAGCAGACGCACGACGCTGGCCACCACGTCAGGCCAGGCTGCAGCCGCCCGGTCGCGAACCGCGACCAGCGCGGCTTCGACCTTGGGGCGGACGACGTCGAGATGGGCGGGAACGCCCTTCAGCAGAGACTTCGCAAGCACGGTTCCGAAGTTGCGGATCGCCTGCGGCCGGACTCGCGCGAGGTAGCGCTGCTCGACATAGTCGAGAATCCGCGCGGGATCGGTTGGGAAGCCGGATGATTGGACGTCGGCGTCGAAGACCTCGAAGATGGCGCGGCCCTGGAGGGCTTCCTGACCGAGAACCAGGTCGACGGCGTTGACGAGATGCATCCGAACCAGTTCGGGGGTCGGTTCGAAGAGGAGGGCTTCGGCGGAGAAGGCCGGATGGGCGCAGAGGTGACGATCCTCGCGCAGGCGTTCGAGCTGCCGGCCCGCGATCTGGCTGATCGCCTGGGTGTTGTCTGCGGCGTCTTCGAGAATGCGGCCCTCCAGCTGAAGCAGTTGCCGGATGTCGCGGATGGCCGTCGCATTGTCCCACGACTGTAGGAAGGCCGTCGCCGCGGCATCGCCCATGGCGCTGAGCTCGCGATATTTGGCGATCAGATCATAGGCGATAGCGACCCAGGCGGCCGTGAGCGAGGCGCGCAGCGCCCCGGCCTTGTAGGCCCGCACGGCGTCCAGGAAGTAGGTGCGGGATTGCGGGTTGCGGACCTTGGTCAGCAGGATGTCGAGGTCTACGAAACTGGAATCCACGGGATCGCACCGGATAAGGAAAAGGAACGCCGACCTTAGCCATGCCCCTTGCGGGACGTAAGCTGGCGCCCAGTCATTGCCCAGGTGTGGGCCATGGCGAGCTTCACCTGGCGCGCTCGAATGCGCTGCGCGAGGGTGGAGGGCTAGCGGGGAGTGCAAGCATCGTACATTGGCCACACCCGCAGCCAGGTCGTATGGCGAGCGGAACGTCTTTCTGACCTCTCGACCGTCAAGCGGGCTCGTGGAATAGCAATCTGGGTGGAGCCGGCAAGGCCGGGGGAGGGGGCGGCTGGAGTTCAGTGCCGGGACGAACCGCCGCGAGGATCAAGCGCTCCAGGCATTCGATCGCCTCCCGCTTCTCCTCAAGATAGTCGTGCTGGACATAGACCGACATGGTGATGGACGATCCGCCGCCTAGCTCGTTCGCATGGTTGAGAAGCTTGGACAGAATGAAGGGGCTTGTCCTGGCTCGCGCCAGCCTGGTCGCCCCGCTGCGGCGCAGATCGTGGACCGTGATGTCCGGAATATCGATCGCGGCCCTGATGTCGCGCATGGCGTGGCTGATCGCGGAGGGATGAATGGCGCCCGGCGCCTCGCCGCGCCCCACGAAGACGAACGGCGACGGCTCCGCGCCCTCCGACGGCTTTGGCCGAAGCGCCAGGGCTTCCTTGATCAGAATGATCGAGAATTCGCCCAAGGGAACGACGGTGGTGCGTCCGGCCTTGGTGCGGCCGGCGGGGATCGTCCATGTCCGCTCGGCGAAATCGAGTTCGGCGACTCGCATCTCCGCGACCTCCGCGCGTCGCTGCAGAAGTAGGGCCGCCAGCTGGATCGCGATCCGGATCGGACGCCCCACCATTAGCGCCTCGTCCCGGCCTTTCGGCAGCGGACGTCGGTAGCCGGTCGTGTCTTCGAGAGCCCGCCAGAGCGCCCGCAACTCGACATCGTTGAGGACGCGCGTCCGCGGGGTTTCCTCCGCGAGATCGTCGAGCTGCTGGGCGGGGTTCCTGAGAACCCGATCCTCGGAGATTCCCCACGCGAAAATCTGGCTGATCAGGCTCCGGGCGCGATTAGACGTGACTCCCTTGCCCTCTTGTAGGATCTCCCGAAGGCGTTTGCGCACAACGTCCTTGGTCACCGCTTCGATGCGCAAACCCGCGATCTGGCGGAGATGCTTCCGGTAGAGGTTCCGTTCGGAAAGGATGGTGGGCGCGCGCTTGCGCTTTTTGCTCGGGCGATACTCTCCGGTCTCGGTGGCCTTGAAGTAGCCCTCTGCCATGTCGTCGAACGTCCTCAGCGTCTGAGCCTTGGCCTCGGCCTTGATGACCTGCATTTCGGTCGCTGGATCACGGCCGGCGTCGATCTCGGTTTGAAGTTTCCTCGCCTTCGCGCGGGCCCCCGCGACCGTCAGCGCGGCGGCGTCGCCCAGTGCTTGATCCGGCGGAACATAGCGACCGAGCCGAACTCTCGGCTGACTTCCATCCAGACGCCGATACCGAAAGCCCCAGACTTTCGAGTGCCCCGAAACCCGCAGGTAGAGACCCTTCAGGTCTGCATCCCAGAGCTCGAGACGATGCTCGTCAGTCGGTCTGAGCGCCGCGACGCTCCGGTCTGTCAGTCGTGTCGCGCCCATCTGAATCCTCGTCCGAAGCGCCCCGATTTTGGGGAGCAAATGGGGAGCAAATTGCAGCAACTCGAAGCATAGCGATGAAGAGAGATGAATTCAAAAACTTTCTAAAAACAGTGCGTTAGCACAGTCCTGAACAGTCCTGAAAAGGCATTGGAGGCCGCTGGGGGTCAAGGGGTCGCAGGTTCGAATCCTGTCGCTCCGACCATCTAAATCTCTGATTTAGCGTGGTGTTTAAGAAGCCGCCTTCGGGCGGCTTCTTTGCGTTTGGCGGACAGGATGAAGGGGGCGAGGCCCCTCCCGCGCGAAGCGCGCGGTGGCGAAAGATCGAGCCCCGTCCTCGGCTGCCTCCGGCAAGAAAGGCGGCTTGCGCGCATGGCGGCGGGCGGTCTACGCCGGTTCCACCGTCACCGACTGACGGACAACTTCGCAGCGCTCCTGAGTGGTCAGGAAGGCGATGTCGGCGGCGTCGCGACCGCAGGCGATGCGCACCAGCCCCTCCACCGGCGCCAGGCGCGTGGGATCGACCAGCCACCAGCCGTCGTCCAGCCAGACCTCGAAGATGGCGTGGAAGTCGGGCGGCGTCAGTTGGTGGGCGTAGGCGCTGACCGCCCGCGCCGGAATGCCGGACGCCCGGCACAAGGTCATGCCCAGGTGGGTGAAGTCGCGGCAAACCCCCGCCCGGTCGATGAAGGTGCGCGCTGCCGTGGTCTCGGTGTCGGAAACACCATGCTCGTAGTCGATGTTGGCGCCTATCCAGTCGAGGATCGCCAGCACCCGCGTCCCGCCGGAAGTGTCGCCGAACTCGCGGGTCACGAACCGCCCGAACTGATCCGAGGGGCAATAGCGGCTGGGCGACAGATAGGGCAGGACCTCGGCCGGCAGCTCGCCCCAGTCATGTTGCGACACGCTGGGCGGCAGGCCCCTCAGCCGGCCGTTCTCCACCACGGCCTCATAGGTCAGCGTCACCTCGCCCGCCACGTGGCAGCGCAGCGTCCGGGCCCCGAACTCGGCGTCCTCGTCTTCATGGAAGACGACGGGGGGATCGAAGGTCAGGCTCTCCTCCATCACGTGCTGGCCCGGCCAGTGCGCCACCTGAATCTTGTAGATGGCGTCCGTCGGCGGATCGAAGCGATAGACGAGCTGGGCGCGCACGCGCAGTTTCATGGGAGGTCCTGGAAGGGAGAAGCAGGCCGCTCAACGCCATGCGACTGGGGCCGTTCCGTGACGCTGCGCGCTCGCGCCGCACGCCGGCGGGCCCCCGGCCTGCGGTCAGGATGAAGCCGCGGCCAAGCGTGGCCCGCGCACATCGAGCCCTTGGCTTGCGCCCCTGGTCGATCAGCGGACAGGGTCGGCGGTCGGCGTCGGCGTCGCTTCGTTCAGCCAGGTCGGGTTCGGCATAGCCCGGTGCGCGGAGGCCAGGGCCTCCGACCAGCGACGACCCAGGTCGCGGAAATAGGCGTCTTCGGCGTCGATCCGGCGCTCCATCCCGACCAGCTTGTCGCGCGGCATGATGATGAGATCCAGCGGCGGGCCGACGGCGATGTTGGACCGGATGGTCGAGTCGAAGGAGATCAGCCCCAGCTTCACCGCTTCCGATAGCGACGTGCCGGTGCGTAGGGCCCGATCGAGGATCGGCTTGCCGTACTTCAGCTCGCCGATCTGCAGGTAGGGCGTGTCCGGACCGCACTCTATGAAGTTGCCCTGGCCGTAGATGAGGTACAGCCCCATCTTGCCGCCCGCGATCTGGCCGCCCAGCAGCATGGAGGCGTTGACGTTCAGCGCGTCGGCGGTTGGGGTCGGCGGCGTGTTCAGGGTCGCCCGCACCGTCGCCAGCGCATGACCCAGGATCTGGGCGGCGCGGAACAGGGTGGGCGCGGTCTCCAGCGTCTCGGCGGCTTCGGCGTCCGGCAGCTTCACTCCCTCGGCGACCATGGCGAGGGCGGTCTGGGTCGCCGACAGGTTTCCGGCGGTGCAGACCGCCAGGATCCGCTCGCCCGGCCGCTTGTAGATGTGCAGCTTGCGGTAGGACGAGATGTTGTCCACCCCCGCGTTGGTGCGGGTGTCGGCGATCATCGCCAATCCCTCATCCACCAGCATGCCGACGCAATAGGTCATGGCGTCCCGTTCGCTCCCCGCGATGCGAATCGCCCGACGCTAGCAGATTCGGGCGGCAGAACGATCAGGACCATCCCTTGGTCTGATGTTGCTGCTGCCCCTGTTGCACAGGCCGCACATGCAGGGCGACGGTGAGACTTTCGGAACCGCCGCCGTAGCTCGTGCCCCGGATCGGCGCCGCGCCGAGCGCGTCCAACCCGATCGCGACCCGGACGTAGTGGTCCGTGGGACAGACACCATTGGCCGGATCGAAGCCGACCCAGCCCAGGTCCTCGACATAGGCCTCCGCCCAGGCATGCGCCGCCTCCTGCTCATGCAGGCCGTCCGAGCGGCTCAGATGCCCC
Organism: Pseudomonadota bacterium; assembly: GCA_023451375.1. Classification (GTDB taxonomy): domain Bacteria; phylum Pseudomonadota; class Alphaproteobacteria; order Caulobacterales; family Caulobacteraceae; genus Brevundimonas. The sequence continues at coordinate 4,780 of JAEXZS010000039.1, read as the reverse complement.
GACACATAGCGGGCGGGAATGCCCAGCCGTCGGGCGCAGGCGATGAAGATCTGCGCGTGGTCCTGGCAGACCCCGCGTCCCAGGGCGAAGGCTTCGGCGGCGGTATGGGACGCGGAGGTGGCGCCGACGGCGAATATCACGTCCCGATTGATCGCCGCCATCAGCTGGTGCAGCCGGTCAAGCGTCCGCCCAGCGCCGATCGCCCGTGCGTAGTCGATCAGCGCCGCGTCCGGGCGGGTCAGCGGGGTCTCACGCAGGAAGACCTGTTCCGGCAGCTTCTCGAGTTGGCCGCGCAGCACGCCGCCGGTGTCGACGGTGGAGACCTCGCCGGTGACGCGTATGGTCAGGGCGTCCGTCGGCCGCTCGGTATAGAGATTGTGGACGATGTTGCCGAAGGCGTCCTCCGTCCGGCGCAGGCGCGCGTCGACATCGGTCTCTATCCGCCACTCGCGAACCTGTTGTCCGTCGCAGGACCGGGGCGTCAGCCGCAGCACCTGAACGATGAAGCGCGCCGCTCGGGCGTAGCCGTATCGGGTCGTGTGATCGATCCGTATCCGCATGGTCAGACCAAATATTGTTCGTGGATCGCCGCGCCCAACGCGTTGTTCTCGTTCAGAAAGGCTTGGATGTATTCGTGCAGGCCGGACTGGAAGATGTCCTCGATGCGGGCCTCGTTGAACCGCGTCAGGCGGGCCGAGGCCAGGCGCTGGGCCGGGCCGCGCCGGCCGTAGTCCGCCGCCAGCCGCTCCAGATAGCTGACGATCATGCCCTGGCAGCTGGCCAGCGACCGGGGCATCTGTCGGTTCAGCACCAGCAGGTCCGCCACCAGCCACGGCCGCACGCTCTCGCGATAGACCCAGCGATAGGCGGTCAGGGCCGAGACCTCGCGCAGCAGGGTGGTCCACTGGAAATAGTCCAGCTGTCCGCCGATCCGCTCACCGGGCGGCAGCAGCAGGTGGTACTTCACGTCCAGCAGGCGGGCGGTGTTGTCGGCCCGCTCAATCGCCATGCCCAGCCGCAGGAACCAGTAGGCGTCATTCCGCAGCATCGTCCGCGACGCGGCGCCTTCGACCGCCAGCGAGGTCGACTTCACGAAATCGAGGAAGTTGACGAAGTCGTCGCGCCGGGTCGGTTCGCCGATCTCGTTCAGGCCGTTCCAGGCGCCGTTGATGGCTTCCCACAGCTCGATCGTCAGGGCGGTGCGGACCGAGCGGGCGTTGGTGCGGGCGCGGGTGATGCAAGCCTTGATCGAGGTCTGATTGTCGCTGCCGAACGCCAGGAACTCGCGCACCGACCTTTCGGACGTGGCGCGCCCGGTGGCGTCGAAGGCGGTCTTCAGGCCTGAAGAGGCGAGGGCGCCGGCCCAGGCGGTCACCGCGGCGTCGTCGCGCGTGGGCAACGCGGCCAGGCGAATGGCCGCCTCCAGGATGCGCGCGAGGAAGTCGGCCCGCTCCATGTAGCGGCCGGTCCAGTAGAGGCTGTCTGCGGTGCGGGAAAGCATCAGTCGTTCAGCACCCAGGTGTCCTTGGTTCCGCCGCCCTGGCTGGAGTTGACCACCAGCGAGCCGGGCTTCAGCGCCACCCGCGTCAGACCGCCCGGCGTCACCCGCACCCCGGCGGGGCTGGTCAGGACGAAGGGCCTCAGGTCCACGTGACGCGCCGCCAGACCGGCCCCGTCGAGCGTCGGCGCGGTCGACAGGCTCAAGGTGGGCTGGGCGATGAAGTCGTCGGGGTCGGCGATCAATCTGGCGCGGAAGGCCTCGATCTCGGCCTTCGTCGCGGCCGGACCGACCAGCATGCCGTAGCCGCCAGAGCCGCCGACCTCCTTGACCACCAGCTGGTCCAGCTGGTCCAGCACCGCCTTCAGCGCCTGCGGCTCGCGACAGCGCCAGGTCGGCACATTCTTCAGGATCGCCTCCTCGCCTGTGAAGAAGCGGATGATCTCCGGCATGTAGGTGTAGACCGCCTTGTCGTCGGCGACGCCCGTGCCGACGGCGTTGGCCAGGGTGACCCGTCCGGCGTGGTAGGCGGCCATGATGCCGGGAACCCCCACCGCCGAATCCGGCCTGAAGGTCAGAGGATCCAGGAATTCGTCGTCGATGCGGCGATAGATGACGTCGACGCGCCTGGGGCCTTCGGTCGTCCGCATGAAGACGGTGTCGTCGTTGACGAACAGGTCGCCGCCCTCGACCAACTCCACGCCCAGCTTGTCGGCCAGGAAGCTGTGCTCGTAATAGGCCGAGTTGAAGGGTCCGGGCGTCATCACGACGATGGCCGGGTCCTCGCCCGCCCCGGCCGGGGCCGAGGCCTGGAGCGAGCGCAGCAGGTTGTCGGTATAGCCGTCCACCGGCCGCACCCGATGTTCCGTGAAGAGGTCGGGGAAGAGCCGCATCATCATTTCGCGGTTCTCGAGCATGTAGGAGACGCCGCTGGGCGTGCGGACGTTGTCTTCCAGCACATAGAAGCCGTCCTCGCCTGTACGGACCAGATCGACGCCGGCGATGTGGCACCACACGTCGCCGGGCGGGCGGCGCCCCTGCATCTCGGGCCGATAGTGCGGGTTGGTCAGGATCAGGTCGGCGGGCACGACGCCGGCCCTGATGCACTCCTGGGAGCCGTAGATGTCGCGCAGAAAGGCGTTCATCGCCGTAACGCGCTGCTTCAGCCCCTTTTCCAGATGCGCCCATTCCGCGGCGTTGATGATGCGCGGCACGACGTCGAAGGGGATCAGGCGTTCATTCGACTCAGCGTCGCCATAAACGGCGAAGGTCACCCCCATGCGGCGAAAGAACAGCTCCGCCTGGCGCGAGCGGGCCTGAAGCAGGTCCGGGGGCGTACGCTCCAGCCAGGCCGCCAAGGCCTTGTAGCTGTCACGGACCGTTCCCGATCCGTCGCCCGTCATTTCGTCGAACGCCTTCGTCATCCGCCCCCGCTGCGATCAACCTTTACAGACTGAACGCAGCCATAGCGCTTTCGCAACAGATTTGTTGCGGTGCGGCGAGAGATGGAGAGACGACCCCCACGAAGGGCCGAGACCGCGCTGGAATAGCGGCCCGCCCTTGCTCAGAAAAAACCCGCTGCCGAGAAAGGCAGCGGGTAAGGTCGTATGAAGGCGTCGACCTTAACCCGCGGGGCCTCAGTGCGCCAGTGCGGCGCTCTACTTGGAAGCGGAGCAGCATCGGCGTCGCCCATCCGGTCAGGGCGACGGTGCGCGAGACGGGTGCGAGGACCTTACCGCCGTGCCGGCGACATCATCCCAGAATTGGAAGTAGAGGCCGTAGTTGCCGTTGAAGCGCTTGTGATGCGCATCATGATGCGTCGCCGTGATGAGCCAGCGCAGCGGGGGTGCGGCCAACCACCGCTGCGGCCACACCTCTCGCCCGACATGGTTCAGCACCGCGGCCGCCGTCATCACCGTCAGCAGCGTCAAGGCCACGCCCCAGTGGAGCGGCACGACCATGGCCAGGGCGGGCAGGAACCAGGCCGTGGCGGCCGCCTCGGCCGGATCGAAGGCGAAGGAAGCGTAGGCGCTGGGATCGCGCGACCGATGATGCTCGGCGTGCGCCCAGGGAAAGACCCTGGGATGGTGCAGGCTTCGGTGCAGCCAGTAATAGAAGGTGTCGTGGGCCAGAAGGTAGACGAGGAAGCTGGCCGGGATCCACCACAGGGGCCACGCATCCAGGTCCGCGTAGAGCGCTGTTCCGCCTCGCTTCCACAGCTCCAGCACCAGCGCGGCGGGAAAGGCGTAGATCGGGCAGGCGACCAGCGAGGCGACGATCTCACGCCGGACGCGTCCCTTGGCGGTCGGGCGATGGTTGAGCCGCCGTCCACGCCCGCTCCCCGACCACAGCAGCCGGTGGGCCGCCGTCGCCACGACGAGGTAGCGCGCCGCGATGATGCCGCTGAGGGCGAGGGTGGTGAGAAGCAGATCCGTGATCATGGCCGCACTGGCGACCAAACGCGCGGGCGGGTCAAGCATGGCGGCCGACGGCGACCCGGCGTATGCTGTCCCCCATGTTTTTCGCGACGATGCTTGTGGTGTTCGTGACGACCTTCCTGGGCATGGAGGTCTTCGCCTGGGCGATGCACCGTTATGTCATGCATGGGTGGCTCTGGAGCTGGCACCGCAGCCACCATGAGCCGCATCACGACGTCCTGGAGAAGAACGACCTGTTCGCGGTGGTCTTCGCCGTGCCCGCCATCGTGCTCATCGCCGTCGGCGTCCATGGGTGGATATGGGCGCTGCCGATCGGACTGGGCATAACGGCGTACGGCGCTGTGTACGCCTATTTCCATGATGGGCTGGTGCATCAGCGCTACCCGACCGGCTTCTCCGGCCGGTCGGCCTTCTGGCGCAAGCGGATTCAGGCGCATCGGCTGCATCACGCCGTGCGGACGAAGGAGGGATGCGTCTCCTTCGGCTTCCTGTGGGTGCGGCCCGTCCGCGCCCTGAAAGCCGAGCTGGTTCAGAAGCGGAGCGGATCCATCAGGGGCGCTTGAGCCAGGGCGAGGAGATCGGCCGAACCGGTGCAGAAGCAGGCGAGTCTCAGTTGCGCCGCCAGGATCTCGAAATGCTCGGTGACCGCCTCGGTCGAGACCAAGGCCGCCTCAAGCACTCCCGCCGCCTGGCCGACGACCCGCGCGCCCAGTCGGATGGCCCGCGCGGCGTCCAGCCCGTCCCGGATTCCGCCGGAACCGATCAGCGGCAGGCCGGGCGCGGCGGCGGCGGCGTCGACCAGGGCGCGCGCCGTCGGCACGCCCCAGTCGCCGAACGGGCGCAC